>JASLDW010000109.1 GCA_030151365.1 Lysobacter sp.
GCGGTAGCGCTGCTCTCAGGTACGCAATCAGGTGGTCGAGCATGCGGGTCGCGTCCTCGCTACCGGACTGTCGGACCATGGACCGGATGTTGGCCAGCGTGTTGAACAGGAAGTGCGGCTCCACCTGGGCCTGCAACAGTCGAAGCCGAGCGTCCAAGGCCTGGCGTTCCAGTTCACTGCTTTTCAAGCGAAAACCCAATGCTTGCTCGCGCGCGAAGGCTTCACTGCGCCGTAGCAGCGCTCCCAGAGCGATCCAGGGGCCAAAGAAGATGCCCATGAAGGCCATGATGAACACGCCATTGCGGTATCCAGGGCCGAGTGACCCAACGTCGAAGGCGCCCGTCGTTATGACGTAGGCGAGGTAGCTGGCCAGCGGCATCACCAGCAAAACCGCCAGCAGCTGAAGGATCCAGCGCGTTAGCCAAGCGGGCGGCCGGCGCGGCCACTTGTCAGCCAGGCCATAGGCCAGAACACCCATCCCGACTGCAAAGCCGCAGCGCACCAGCCACGTCGGCAGCGAGGTCTCCGAGGACAGCGCACGCACGACGGCCCAGAGTGCCGTCAACACCACCCAAAGCTTGACCCGTGGCCATATGAGCAGCTCATGCTTGGCGGTGGGGTGGGGCGCTACGGGATCGGCGTCAGTGGGTGTCACGGCGTGGGCGTCGGTACGTCAACGTGTCCGGATTTGAACCCGAACTGTGCAAGCCCGGTGCACCCGGCACAACGGGTTTCCGACGAGGCACGCGGTCAACAGCTCAAGCGACGCTCACTTCCGACGACGCACGGAAGTGCCGCTGCCACCGCTTCCAGCAACGGCACGGTCGCATCCTGTCGTCGCCTATCGTCGTTCGGACACCGGCTGGCGTGCCTCGTCCCTTAATTGATTGGTCAAGACGGATCGGTCGGCCACAGTTCCGGGCAGGCCATCTCATTGCCTGCATCAAGGTCATCCCGTCTCTGCCGGAGAACAAGCCAAGGTCCCCGACTAGCACCGTGCCTTGGTCTAGCACAGCGGGGTGGGTCCTACCGTTGCGGTTGCGCGTGGCGTGCCGCAGACCGCCTATGACATGAGTCGCCCTTTCTCTCCACTGATTGTCGAGCCCCCATGAAAGCACCCAAAACCTTCACAGCAGCTGTCACCACCTTCCTCATCACGGGCTGCGCCTCGATTGCGGTCACGGATCAGGCAATCGTCGATCGAACTGCTTCTGCCCTGGGCCTGAGCAAGAACGACTTCACCATCAACAACCGGGTGGACGACGGCGTCACGACGAGATACCAGGTGCGGGCGAAGACCGGACAGAACTACAACTGCTTCGTCAGCGGCTCGATCGGGCTGCTCGGACGTGCAGTTTCGGAGGCTGTCTGCTCAAAGGAAGGTGAGGCACCCCGCAATCCTTTGCTGGGTCGGTAGGTCTCATGGCTCACGCAAGGATCTGTTCATGACACTCCACCAAGGTGCGGCCAATGCCGCAGGCCAGCCCTCTTCCGCGAGCCTGGCGTCTGAGCGCTGGATGCGATGGTCTCATTCCGCACTCTCAGCGAGCGCGGCCTTCTGGTTGATCGTCATGTTGGCCGGTCAAGTCGTCTTTGCTATGTATGTCGCAGTGTTTTATGGCGGCGCCATCCTGGCAGGCGATGTTGAGCGGTGGAACAAGGTGCTGCCGAAAGGCTATGGCGCCGGTGACGCCTTCGGCAACGCCATACTTGCCTTGCACCTGTTCTTTGCCGTCGTGTGGGTGCTCAGCGGTGTCATCCAGCTCATGCCCGCGATTCGTCGTCACGCTCCGGCACTGCATCGCTGGAACGGCCGCCAGTACCTCGGGTGTTCCGCGGTGCTCGCCCTGGGCGGACTTTGGCTGGTCTGGGTGCGAGGGGGTGTCGTGGGCGACGTTGGGCAGCACCTGGCCATCAGCATCAACGCGCTCCTCATCCTCGGCTGTGGCGCCAAGGCCTGGCAAGCTGCCCGATCCCAGCGGTTTGCCGATCACCGGCGCTGGGCGCTCCGTCTGTTCGTGGCAGCAAGCGGCGTCTGGTTCTTCCGCGTCGGGCTGATGGCCTGGCTGGCCCTGCATCGCCGGCCCGTCGGCTTCGATGCCGCGACCTTCCAAGGCCCCTTCCTCACGCTGCTGGCCTTTGGCTCCTACGTCCTGCTGCCCCTGGCTTCGCTCCAGCTGTACTTTCACGCCAAGGATCGGAGAAGTCCCGGCATCCGGTTCGGTGCTGCCGCGCTGATTGGCGGCATGACACTGATCCTGTGCGTGGGCGCCGTCGCTGCAACGATGGGCATGTGGTGGCCGCGCATGTCGTCTTGAGCGGGCGCTCGGGCCGAACCCTCCACTGGCACGGGGTCCTGCAGCAGGGGGCCCAGGAGCCGGCCTGTTCTTGCTGGCCGTCGCGGCGCGCATCCTGATCGACGAGGCGGTTTTGCCCGAAGGGGTAGCTGCGCACCGAACCGCCGGTGTGCGTGCTGAAGTGTTGTCCACAACAGGAGTTTTCAATGGTCTACCGTTCCTGCTGGGTTGCCGGCGCGCTACTGCTCGCCAGCGTTGCTGTGCACGCCGCGTCACGCACCGTCGTGACTTTCGAGGACA
>JASLDW010000074.1 GCA_030151365.1 Lysobacter sp.
GCGGCATCTCGCGCAGGCAGGGTCCGCACCAGCTCGCCCAGACATTGATCAGCAGCGGCTTGCCGAGGTAGGCCGTCGGCAGCGGGATGCGTGCGCCCTGCAGGTCGGGCAGTTCCACCGTCGGCAACGGTTCGCCGTTGCGGGCCATCACCGCGCCCTCGGGCACATGGGCGCGGAACTGCAGCCAGCGGTTGAGCATGTGCTGGCCGACGCTGGTCCGCCACAGCGGCGCGAAGCCCTGGGTCACCAGGGTGACGAACAGCAGCAGGCTGGCGAAGATCGCGGCGGCCGAAACGATGGTGCCGAAGCGCGGCTTCATGCGGATGCGTTCACCGCGCCGCAGCGCGCGCCAGGGCGCCGTCGACGATGCCGGTGGTCAGGACCGTTTGCAGCAATTCGCCGTCGCCACCGGAACGCGGGTACACCACATAGAGCGGCACGCCGACCGCGTTGTGCGCCTTGAGGAAGGCGGCGATGTCGGGATCCTCGTTGGTGAAGTCGCCGACCAGATAGACGGCGTCATGCTGTTCCAGCGACTGCTTGAACGCGTCGTTGGTGAACACCGCCTTCTCGTTGACCTTGCAGGTGATACACCAATCTGCGGTCATGTTGACGAAGACGACCTTGTGCTGCGCGCGCAGTTCGGCCAGGCGTTGCGGGGTCCACGGCTGCACGCGACTGCCGGCATTCACGGCGAGGGCAGGCGTCGCGGCCGGCGGCGGCATCCGCACGATCGTCGCCAGCGCCAGTCCGCACAATGCGATGCCGATGATCGCGGCGACCTTGCCCCAGCGCGCGCGCGCCCATGCCCACAACGCGAACGCCAGCGCGATCGCCGCCAGTCCCCACCAACCGACCGCATCGGCGCCGCGCTGGTGCGCCAGCGTCCACAGCAACCAGATCGCCGCGAGATACATCGGGAAGGCCAGCACCTGCTTGAAGGTGTCCATCCATGCGCCGGGCTTGGGCATCCGTTTCGCCAATGCCGGCACGAAGGCGATCAGCAGGACCGGCAATGCCAATCCAAGCCCGAGCATCAGGAACACCAGCAACGTCGCTGCGGCAGGTGCAGTGAGCGCATACGCCAGTGCGGTCACCATGAACGGCCCGGTGCACGGCGTCGCCACCATCACCGCGAGCAGGCCGGTGAGGAAATCGCCGCGCGCGCTGTCGGCGTTCGATGCCGCGGCGAGGCGTTGCGGTGCAAATCCCGGCAGCGCCCACAGGCCCGACAGCGACAGTCCCAACGCGAACATCAGCAGGCCGAGCACGGCGACGATCCACGGCGATTGCAGCCAGAAACCCCAGCCGGCGGCGTGGCCGGCGCGTTGCAGCACCACCACGGCCAGCCACAGCACGGCCATCGCGGCGAGGATGCCGAGCGTGTAGAAGGTCGCGTGGCGCCTGGCGTGCTCGCGACTGTGCCCGCCCTGGACCAGCGACAGCGCCTTCAGCGACAGCACCGGCAGCACGCAGGGCATCAGGTTGAGGATGACGCCGCCCAGCAGCGCGAACAGCAGTGCGCCGATCAGGCCGACACGATTCGCGGGTGCGGTGGCGGTGTTCGTGGGCGCCGTTGTCTGTGTCGTTGCCGCGGCCGTCGTCGTGGCTGCGGCTGCGGCCGGAGCCGTCGGCGTTGCTGCCGCGGCGGAAATCGCGGTCTGCGCAGGTTCGCTTGCGATCGCTTTCGTCTGCTGCGTCGAAGCCGCGGCCGGTAGCGCGAGATTGAAACGGTTGCGCATCACCGGATAGCAGATGCCGCCGTCCTGGCAGCCCTGCCATTCGGCATCGAGCGTCACGCTGGCGGCGCGATCGTGCGCGCGTTGCAGCGGCAGCGGGATCATCGTTTCACCGAAATACACCGCGACATCACCGAAGTGTTCGTCGTGATGGGCCTTCGCCTTCGGCAATTGCGGCGCGCCGGCGTGGATGCCGGGGTCGCCCGACAGTTTCAGCTTGAGCTTGTCGCGATAGAGGTAATAGCCCTTGGCCGGGGTGATCCGCAGCAACAGTTTCGAACCGCCATCGGCGATCGCCTCGAACTTGAAGGCCTGTTCCGTCGGCAGCGGCGCGGCGTCCTGGTTCGCGATCAAGCTGTTGCCGGTGTCACTGCGGGCGCCGCCGAGACTCTTGCCGAAGGCGGCGAAGCCGGCATCTCCCCCACCGTCATTTGCCGCCGGCAACACCACCGACAGCGTGCGGGTCTGCGGCGGATAGCAGACGCCGGCATCGGCGCAGCCCTGGTATTTGATGCGCAGGCTCACCGCGTCGCCGCTGGCCTTGCCCGGCAACACCGCGGTCACGCTGTCGCGATAGGTCTGGACGTCGCCGAAGAATTCGTCGTGGTGCTTGGCGCCGTCGGGTAGCTGGACCGGACCGGCCTCGAATCCGCCCAGCGGCTGCACGGCGATGCGGTGGCGATACAGGTAATAGCCCTTGGCGATCGTCCACGTCACTTCGATGCGGTCGCGGCTGGGGGCGCTCGCCTTGGGGATGAAGACGCTGTCGACCGGCGGCAGCTGGCTGGGATCGACCGATTGCGCCGCGGCGGGCAAGAGCAGCGACAGGCTGACGGCCAGCGCGGCGAGGTGGCGGAGCAATGACTTCATGGGACGCGGGTTTCCGTGGCGATCCAGTCGAGATAGGCGGGCAGTCCCCCCGCAGCTTCGACCGCGACCAGTTCCGGGAGTTCGTAAGGGTGCAGGCCCGGCAGCCGCTCGCGCAGGGCGTCGAGGCGGTCGGCCGTGGTTTTGATGACCAACAGGACCTCGTCGTCGCGCTGGACCCGGCCTTGCCAGCGGTAGGTCGAATGCACGCCGGCCAGCACGTTGATGCACGCGGCCAGCCGTTCCTCCACCAGGGCGGTAGCGATGCGGTCGGCGCTGGCGGCGTCGGGGCAGGTGCTGAAACAGACAAGCGGGATCATATGTATAGGGTACGGGTTGGGCTTCGTCGGCGTCTGTGATCGTCGATCCGCGAGACATGTCGGGGCGTCCCCTTGAAACCTCCGGTCGCCACCCCATCTCCAAGCCATGCCCGTTCGCGGGCAGCTTTGGTCCAGATTCTGGCAGTCGCATCTCCAGACTGCTAAAATCGGCAAGTTTTCTCCATCCAATCAACTACTTAAAGAGATTGCGCATGAACATCAAGCCGCTCTACGACCGCGTGGTCGTCAAGCCGATCGACGCCGAAGAAACCTCCGTCGGCGGAATCATCATTCCGGACGCCGCCAAGGAAAAGCCGACCAAGGGTGAAGTGATCGCCGTCGGTACCGGCAAGGTGTTCGACAACGGCCAGACCCGCGCCATGACCGTCAAGGTCGGCGACAAGGTCATCTACGGCCAGTACTCCGGCAGCGCCTACAAGGCCGACGGCGTCGAATACAAGATCGTGAAGGAAGACGACATCCTCGCCGTCCTCGCCTGATTCGATTTTCCAAACACGAAATCAAATTAATTCGGAGTTACACACATGGCTGCAAAAGACATTCGTTTCGGTGAGGACGCCCGCTCGCGCATGGTGCGCGGCGTCAACGTGCTCGCCAACGCCGTGAAGGCAACGCTCGGCCCGAAGGGTCGCAACGTGGTGCTGCAGAAGAGCTTCGGCGCGCCGACGATCACCAAGGACGGCGTGTCCGTCGCCAAAGAGATCGAACTGGCCGACGCGTTCGAGAACATGGGCGCGCAGATGGTGAAGGAA
>JASLDW010000077.1 GCA_030151365.1 Lysobacter sp.
CCTTGAAGTCGCCGCCCATGTAGCCGACGTTGTCGCTCTTGCCGGGTGGCGCGCCGGGCACCGGGCGATCGAAGGTGTAGAACGCCGCGCCCTTGGTCTTGCCCTGGTCGCGATGATCGTTCGACGGGTCGCCGTTGACGAAGCGATCGGTCATCACGAAATACACCGCGTCGCTGGCCATCGGCTGGAGGGTGCCGTAGTAGTCGCCAGACGCGGGCTTGATGGCTGTTCCGGCGTGGACGCTGCCGGCGATGGACGCGGAGAGCAGCGTGACTGCCAGGGTCGAGATCTTTTTCAGCTTCGTCATCTTCATGCATTCCGTGGTTCGGGCACGCGCAGGGTCAGCAATCCGGCGACCGCCATGCAGACCGCGCCGATCACCAATGCGTAGATCGGCTGATTGCCGAACAGATGCTTCACCAGCAGGCCGAGCAGGCTGACCGCGACCAGCTGCGGGATCACGATGAAGAAATTGAAGATGCCCATGTAGATGCCCATCTTCTCCGCCGGAACGCTGTCGGAGAGCAGGGCGTAGGGCAGGGACAGGATCGATGCCCAGGCAAAGCCAATGCCGATCATCGACAACAGCAATAGTTTTGGATCGCGGATCAGGAACACCGACAACAGGCCGAGTCCGCCCAGCAACGAGTTCAGCAGATGGCTGCGGCGCAATCCGATCGCCCGCACCATGCGCGGAATGACGATCGCCGCCAGCGCGGAGAATCCGTTGTAGGCGGCGAACAGCACGCCGACCCAGTTGGCGCCTTCGTTGTAGGCGACCGAGGTCGGATCGGTGCTGCCGTAATGGACGGAGGTGACCGCAGGCGTCGTGTAGATCCACATCGCGAACAGCGCGAACCACGAGAAGAACTGCACGATCGCGAGCCGGCGCATCGCCGATGGCATCTGGTGGAGGTCGCGCATGATGTTGGCGAGCATGCCGGTATTCGCCGTATGGCCACTAAGCAGCAACAAGGCGCCGTAAGCGGCCACGCCTCCGGCCAGCACGTACAACTGCTTGTCGAGCGCGAAGTGGCCGACGGCCCAGAACCCGACCAGGCCCGCGACGAGCGCGGCGATCGCGAGATGCGACCATTTGCGCGGACTGGTGCCGCCGTCGTGGGCGCTGCCTGTTTCGGGCGCGTGATCGTCGAAGGACGCGAGTTCCGCCGGGCTGTATTCGCGGCTGCGGAATACCGTCCATGCGATGGCGCCAAGCAAGACCACGCCGCCGATATAGAAGGAATACCGCACCGTATCGGGGATGTGGCCGCCGGGCGCGGTATTGGCCACGCCCGAATGTTCCAGCAGCCAGGGCAGCAAACTGGCGACGACTGAGCCCACGCCGATGAAGAAGCTCTGCATCGAATAGCCGGCGGCGCGCTGGTCCTGCGGCAGCTGGTCGCCAACGAAGGCGCGGAACGGTTCCATCGACACATTGATCGACGCATCGAGGATCCACAGCATGCCGGCCGCGACCCACAGCGCGCCGACATTGGGAAAGGCGAACAGCGCCAGCGAGGCGAGGATGGCGCCGCCGAGGAAATAGGGGCGGCGGCGACCGAGTCTGCTCCAGGTGCGGTCGGAGAGGTAGCCGATCACCGGTTGCACCAGCAGGCCCGTCATCGGCGCGGCGATCCACAGCAGCGGGATGTCGTCGACATTGGCGCCAAGGGTCTGGAAGATGCGGCTGACGTTGGCGTTCTGCAGCGCGAATCCGAACTGGATGCCGAGGAATCCGAAACACATGTTCCAGATCTGCCAGAAGCCGAGGCGGGGTTTGGCGGCCATGCCGGTATCCGTGTTGAAGATGCAGGCATCGTGCCGCTTGCCAGCGGCACTGGCATGTTGCAGTGCAAACAAAACGGCCGGTTTCAACGGCAAAAGCAGGCGTATTCCGGCAGGCGCATGCAGCTATACAAGCGTGCGCGCGCATGCATACGTATTCATCCGGGAAACCTCGCGCGGCATGGAATAGTGCGCGCTGGCACAGGCTGTGGAGCAGGCAATGGCGCATCCGTGGTGGCGCGGCGCGGTGATCTACCAGATCTATCCGCGCAGCTTCCGCGACAGCAACGGCGATGGCATCGGCGATCTGCCGGGCATCACCGCGCATCTGGATCACGTTGCCGCCCTTGGCGTCGATGCGATCTGGATTTCGCCATTCTTCACCTCGCCGATGGCCGATTTCGGCTACGACATTGCCGATTTCCGCGGCGTCGATCCGATTTTCGGCACGCTGTCCGATTTCGATGCGCTGGTGGCGCGCGCGCATGCGCGTGGCCTGCGGGTGATGATCGACCAGGTGCTGAGCCATTGCTCGATCGAGCACCCGTGGTTCCACGAAAGCCGGATGAGCCGGGACAATCCCAAGTCGGACTGGTTCGTCTGGGCTGATGCCAAGTCCGATGGTTCGCCGCCCAACAATTGGCTGTCGATCTTTGGCGGCGTGGCCTGGCGCTGGGAGCCGCGACGCGGCCAGTACTACCTGCACAATTTCCTGTCCGACCAGCCGCAGCTCAATTTCCACCAGCCGGCGGTGCGGCAGGCGCAGCTCGACAACCTGCGTTTCTGGATGGATCGCGGCGTCGACGGCTTCCGCCTCGATTCGATCAACTTCTGCTTCCATGACGCGCAGTTGCGCGACAACCCGGCCAAGCCGATCGAAGCGCGCAGCGGTCGCGGTTTCTCGCCCGACAACCCTTATGCGTTCCAGTACCACTGGTACAACAACACGCAGCCGGAAACGCCGGTCTTTCTCGAGGAATTGCGGCGGTTGATGGATTCGCACGGCGAGATCGCCACGCTGGGCGAGATTTCCTCCGAGGACTCGCTGGCGACGATGGCGGAATACGTCACGCCCAAGCGCCTGCACATGGGCTACAGCTTCGAGCTGCTGACCGACGACTTCAGCGCCGCGCACATCCGCGGTACGGTCGAAACCCTGGAAGCGAAGCTGCAGGGCGGCTGGCCATGCTGGGCGCTCTCCAATCACGATGTCCAGCGCGTTGCCAGCCGCTGGGGCGGTGCCGAGCCACATCCGCAGCTGGCGCGCCAACTGGTCGCGCTGGTGTGTTCCCTGCGCGGCTCGGTCTGCCTGTACCAGGGCGAGGAACTCGGTCTCCCCGAAGCCGACGTGCCGTTCGAAGCGCTGCAGGATCCCTACGGCAAGACCTTCTGGCCGAACTTCAAGGGCCGCGATGGCTGCCGCACGCCGCTGCCGTGGACGTCGGATGCCGACGCCGGATTCGGTGCACCGCGTCCGTGGTTGCCGGTGCCGGACGCACATCGCGCGTTGTCGGTGGCGGCCCAGGAAGCAAACGCCGAGTCGACCTTGCGTGCCGCGCGCGCCTTCCTTGGCTGGCGCAAGGATCAGCGAGCCCTGGTCGAGGGCACGATCCGGTTTCTCGACGCACCGGAACCGGTCCTTGCCTTCGAGCGCGCACAGGACGGCGAGCGCATGCTGTTGGTCTTCAATCTCTCCGCAATTCCGGTTGAATGGAGCGTGCCGGCGGAGTGGCTGATGGCAACGCAGGTTGCAGCGCCGGGCGTCATGGCGGGAACGTTCGCCGAGGGGGGCGTGGCATTGCCGGCGCACGCCCTGGTCGTGCTCAAGACTCTGGAATCCGCATGAAATCGAAATTGCTCGCGTTGCTGTTGCTGGTCAGCCCGTTGCTCGCGCATGCCGGCAACAACGAAGTCGCGCATGTCAGCTCGCCGGATGGCCACATCGTCGTCACCGTGCTCGACATCAATGGCGAGGGACGGATCGGCTATCGGGTGTCGCGCGACGGCAAGCCGGTGATCGGCGATTCCCGGCTGGGGTTCGTGTTGCGCAACGGCGCCGAACTGTTGCGCAATTTCAAGCTGGAGTCGCAGTCGAGCCGCAGCGTCGACGAGACCTGGGACCAGCCCTGGGGCGAGCGCCTGCACACTCGCAACCACTACAACGAACTCACCACCGCCTTCGTCGAAGGCGTGAACGACAAGCGCCATCTCGAGGTGGTGTTCCGCGTCTTCGATGACGGCATAGGCTTCCGCTACCGCTTCCCCAAGCAGCCCAACCTGGGTCGCGTCGAGATCGTCGATGAGGTGACGGAATTCGACATCACGCGTCCGGCGACCGCGTGGTGGGAAGTCGGGGGAGAGTGGAACCGCTACGAATATCTCTACAACAAGACGCCGCTGAACCAGCTGTCGCAGGCGCACACGCCGGTGACGATGAAGACCGACGACGGCCTCTATTTGTCGATCCATGAAGCTGCATTGGTCGATTACGCCTCGATGTGGCTGCGTCGGGTCGACGGTCAGCGCCTGAAGGCGCGCCTGGCGCCCGGCGGTACGCAACCGGCGAGCGTGGTGCGCGAAACACCGTTCGTCACGCCTTGGCGCACCATCCAGATTTCCGACCGTCCGGGAGGACTGGTCGAGTCGAGCCTGATCCTCAATCTCAACGATCCCAACGTGCTGGGTGACGTCAGCTGGTTCAAGCCGGCGAAATATGTCGGGGTGTGGTGGTCGATGCATCTGGACCAGCAGACCTGGGGCAGCGGACCGAAGCACGGCGCGACCACCGGGAACACCAAGCGCTACATCGACTTCGCCGCCGCCAACGGTTTCCGCGGCGTGCTGGTGGAAGGCTGGAACCCCGGTTGGGACGGCGACTGGTTCGCACATGGCTGGAATTTCGATTTCACCAGGGCCACGCCCGATTTCGACATCGAAGGCCTGTCGCGGTATGCCGCAGCCAAGGGCGTGCACCTGATCGGCCATCACGAGAACGCCTGCGCGGTCAGCCATTACCTGGGCCAGCTTGATGCCGCGCTCGACCTCGACCAGCGATTGGGAATCGATGTGGTCAAGACCGGCCACGTCTGCGATGCCGGCCAGATCGAACGCCAGGACACGCCAAGCGATCCGATCACGCGCGAATGGCACGATGGCCAGTGGATGAGCAATGTCCATCTGCGGGTGGTGAAGGAAGCGGCCAAACGCCACATCGCCATCAATCCGCACGAACCGATCAAGGACACCGGCCTGCGCCGCACCTATCCGAACTGGGTGAGTCGCGAAGGCGCGCGCGGCATGGAATACAACGCATGGGGTGATCCGCCGAATCCGCCGGAACACGAAATCAACCTGGTGTTCACCCGCATGCTCGCCGGTCCGATGGATTACACGCCTGGCGTGCTGAGCCTGACCGGCAAGGGCGGGCAGGAGATACAGAGCACGCTGGCGCGCCAGCTCGCGCTGTACGTGGCGATCTACAGCCCGATCCAGATGGCGGCGGATCTGCCGGAACACTATGCGCAGCACATGGATGCGTTCCAGTTCATCCGCGACGTGCCGACCGACTGGCAGGACACCCGCGTGGTCAATGGCGAGATCGGCGAGTACGTGACCATCGCGCGCAAGGAGCGCGGCGGCGACAACTGGTATCTCGGCAGCATGAGCGATCGCAATGCACGCACGCTCAAGGTGCCGCTGTCCTTCCTCGACCCGGGCAGGAAATATCGCGCCGAGATCTATCGTGATGGCGAAGGCGCCGACTGGCATGGCGCCGCGCGTTTCAGGTTCATGAAGGAAAGCCGCACCGTCACTGCCAGGGACACGCTCGATCTGTGGCTGGCGGGCGGCGGCGGCGCCGCGATTCGCTTCGTCGCGTTGAAGTGATGGCGGGAATTGCGCCGCGGTCGTTGTCGTTGGCGCTGTTGCTCGCACTGCTGCCATTCCGGGCATTGGCGGCACCGCATGGACCTGTCGAGGTGAGGATCGACGCGCCTTCGGTATCGCCCAAACCGATGCGCGTGCGACTGTGGTTGCCGCCCGGTTATCGCCCGCACTCGGCGATGCGCTACCCGACGCTGTACATCAACGATGGGCAGGACATGGAAGCCGTCGGCTTGCAATCGACGCTCGATGACCTTTATCGACATCGCCTGATCAAGCCGATGATCGTCGTCGCCGTCGACATGCCGCAGGATCGCATGGCGGGCTACGGCGTCTCGAATCGCGCGAAAGGCGTTTCCGTCGTTGCGCCAACCAAATACGGAGCGGTCGGCGCCAACGCCCAGGCGTATTCGCAATGGCTGGCCGGCACGCTGGTGCCGTACGTCGATGACCATTGGAAGACGCGCCGCGATGCCGGCCAGCGCTGGTTGCTGGGTTGGTCATTGGGCGCGATCAATGCGTTCTCTGTGGGGTGGCAATATCCGCAGACATTCGGCGGGGTCGGGGCGTTTTCACCTTCCTTCTGGCTGTCCACCGACAGCGCTGATGCGCGCGCCGTGCAGGCGACGCGCATCGCGCATTCCCTGGTGGAAACGTCATCGCCACCGGTGAAATCAAGATTCTTTTTCGCCGCCGGCGACGCCGAGGAAAAGAATGATCGCGATGGCGATGGCGTCATCGACGTGATCGACGACGTGCTCGACCTGATGCAGGGCTGGACCGATGGCGACGGTCGCATGCACAAGGGCCTGAAGCAGCTCGGGTATTCGATCGACATCGATTACGCGGCGAAGCCCGATGCCTCCGCCGCAGTGTTCTACCGCCTGCCCGGGGGCGAACACAACCAGAAGAGTTGGGCGCGGATGTTGCCCGCGTTCCTGCAGTGGATGGAGGGCGCGCATGCCGATGTTGCCGTGCAGCAAGTCAGTGATTCGGCGTCGTCGATGGCGGGGGCCGACCGCAAAAACACGCGGGAAACAGGGGGCGCAACGCGCTGAATGGGTCGTTGTAATGACGATTTGTGATGAATACGTATGCAGGCCGTTATCCATTCGTAAAGGTTTGACTACGATCCACCGCCAATGGTGCGGATGCACCGAGGCGCAAAACCGGAGAATGCAATGATGCAGTTGAAGCGGAACATGCTGAGCGTGGCGCTGGTGACGGCGATCGGAATGGTGGCGACCGCGGCGCAAGCCCAGTCCACTGCCAACGACACGACGGCGACGCAGGATGCGAAGAAGAAGACCGACGAGAAGAACGTCCTCGATTCGGTTGTGGTGACCGGCATCCGCCGCGGCATCGAAGGCGCCATCACGACCAAGAAGAACGCGACGTCGATCGTCGAAGCCGTCTCCGCGGAAGACATCGGCAAGTTGCCCGACGTCTCGATCGCCGAATCGATCGCGCGCCTGCCGGGCCTGTCGGCCCAGCGCGTTGCCGGTCGTGCCCAGGTGGTCAGCGTGCGCGGCCTGTCGCCGGACTTCTCGACCACGCTGCTCAATGGCCGCGAAATGGTCAGCACCGGCGACAATCGCAGCGTCGAGTTCGACCAGTATCCGTCTGAACTGATGGCGGGCGTCACTGTCTACAAGACGCCGGATGCCGGTCTCGTCGGCCAGGGTCTGTCGGGCACCATCGACATGCGCACCGTGCGCCCGCTCGATTTCTCCAAGCCGGTGACGGCGATCGGCGTGCGTGGCCAGCACAATTCGCTGGGATACGCCGGTGGCCGCAGCGCCAATGGCAACCGCTTCAACGCCAGCTACATCGGCCAGTTCTTCGATCGCAAGTTCGGCCTGGCGATCGGCTTCACGCACTCGCAGAATCCGGTCCAGGAAGAACAGGTCGGTTTGTACGAGCCGTGGGAGCCGATCGGCCCGACTTGGCGCCCCGGCGTCCCGTCCGGTGCCGGATGCCCAGCCAGTGGGAGCAATTGCACCTACTATTCAGAAGGCATCAAGGCACTGCGCCGCACCGGCTACGACAAGCGCAATGCCGTGATGGCGACGCTGGAATTCCGTCCTTCGTCGACATGGACCAGCACGCTCGACATGTTCTACACCAAGGCCAAGCACGAGGACACCGCGAACCAGTGGGAGGTCAATCTCGGTGACTACAACGGCGGTTACGGCACCATCAACATCACCAATCCGGTGATCAACGGCAACCACACCTTCGAAGGTGGCACAGTCGCCAATCTGTATCCACTGGTGCGCGGCATGTACGACAAGCGCGAAGACACCATCAAGGCATTCGGCTGGCACAACGATTTCAACCTCGGCAAGACCAAGCTGTTCACCGACCTGAGTTATTCACGCGCCGATCGCCAGGAACTCGAACTCGAAAACAACACGCAGCTGTATCCGGTGCCTCAGCTTGACACGGTGAAGCTTGCCTACAGCAGCAACGGTTTCTCGCAGATCAACCCGAGCCTGAGCTACATCGATCCGTCGAAGCTCTATCTGAACAACACCATCTATGGTTCGGGATATGGCAAGGTGCCGCAGGTGCATGACACCCTGAAGAGCGCCAAGATCGGTGCTTCTTTCGGCGTGCCGGCATCGCTGGACAAGTGGTTCTCCGATTTCGAAGTCGGCCTGAACTATGCCGATCGCGAAAAGAACAAGAGCCAGCCGGAAGGCAACATCAATCTTGGCGCACAAGGTCCGACCGCGATCGCTCCCGATCTGCAATACGGCCAGGTCAACCTGGGCTTTGCCGGCCTTGGTTATATCCCGTCGTGGAACGTGCCGGGCGCGGTCGCGCGCTACATGGTGTTTGCTCCGGCCATCAATCAGACCTATCTCTACGCGAAGACCTGGTCACTGTCCGAAAAGATCACGACGGCATACTTCAAGGCCAATATCGATGCCCAGCTTGGGAGCGACGTTTCGCTTCGCGGCAACATCGGCTTGCAGGTCCAGCACGTCGACCAGTCGTCGAAAGCCAATTCGGTGACCCTGATCAATGGTGTCCTGCCAATCACGCGGGGTGCGAAATACAACGAAGTACTGCCGAGCATGAACCTGGCTTTCATGTTCCCGCATGATCAGGCATTGCGATTCGCACTTGCCAAGCAGTCCGCGCGCCCGCGCATGGACGACATGAACGCCAGCGCCAGCGCCGGCGTCGACACCACTACGGGAAAGACGAATGGTGGTGGCGGCAATCCCGAACTGAAGCCCTGGCGCGCCAATGCCCTCGATATTTCCTACGAGAAGTATTTCGGGACCAAGGCTTATGTCTCCGCTGCGTACTACTACAAGCAGCTGACCAGCTACATTTTCAACCAGACGCAGGATGGTTATGACTGGTCCGCATATTTGGTCGGATATGTTCCTCCGGTCGGAATGACCGCGCCTGTGCAGCCGATTGGCAACTACACCGCGCCCATGAACGGCAAGGGCGGCAAGATGCAGGGCCTCGAGTTGACCGCGTCGCTGCCGTTCGAGATGTTCACGCCGGTACTGAAGGGCTTTGGCGTGACCGCCAGCGCCAGCTTCAACGACAGCAGCATCAGGATCCCGCCGCCGGCTGGCACCACGTCCAGCGTGGGCAACAACCCGATCGCATTGCCGGGCCTGTCCAAGCGTGTGTACAACGCGACGCTGTACTACGAACGCAACGGATTCGAGGCTCGAGTCAGCCAGCGCCGCCGTTCCGACTTCATCGGTGAAATCGGCAATTTCGACGGCAACCGGACGCTGCGTTACGTGGTGGGCGAAAACATCACCGATGCCCAGGTCAGCTACAACTTCAGCGAGGGGTCGACGTTCAAGGGGCTGAGCCTGCTGCTGCAGGCGACCAACCTGACCAACTCCGCCTATCGCACTTATGCGCAGACCAAGGATCGTCCGCTGGAATACATCAAGTGGGGTCGCACGATCCTGTTGGGCGCCAGCTACAAGTTCTGACCTCGCACCACGCTGCAACCGGAAACCCCGTCGCTCGCGCGACGGGGTTTTCTTTTGGGAGACGCGCCTGATGAAGGACGGTTGCCCGTTCAATCCATCTCGAACAATTCGTCCTGTGGAACGTCGCCCTGGTCGATGAACCCGGAAACGCCGACGCCAACCAGCCGGTAAAGGGTATCCGCGGGCAGCGCGACGCGCTCGCGCAAACGCACTGCGACGATGGCCAGCGCATGGGCATCGCTCGGGAACGGCAATTCGGTCAGCGAGCGGGTGAGGGTGCGGAAATCTCCGGTCTTGAGCTTGAGCACCACGGTGCGGGCGTGGCGATCCGGATGCCGGCGGCGTTCGCGCTGGTACGCCGCCCAGGTTTTCTCGGCGAGGCGATGGATGTGTTCCTCCAGCGCGTGCAGCGGCAGGTCTTGCGGGAAGGTGTCCTCCGCGGAAATCTGCAAGGTGGGTCGTTCAGGACTGACGCTGCGTTCGTCGATGCCGTGGGCGAGCTCGTGCAGGCGACGTCCCCAGCGACCGAAATGCGCTTCCATCGTTTCGACATCGACCGCGCGCACGTCGGCGCAGGTATGCAGCCCCAGTTCGCCGAGCCGCCCTTCTGTCACCTTGCCGACGCCGGGGAGTCGTCCCAGCGGCAGCGCGGCGACGAAGGCATCGACCATCGAGGGCTTGAGCACGAAGATTCCATCGGGCTTGTTCCAGTCGCTGGCGATCTTGGCGAGGAATTTGTTGGGCGCGACGCCCGCCGATGCCGTCAGCGACAGTTCCTCGCGAATGTCGGCGCGGATCGATTCGGCGATCGCGGTGGCGCTGCCGAGGTCGCGCTTGGGCACAGTGACGTCGAGATAGGCTTCATCCAGCGACAAGGGTTCGATCAGGTCGGTGTGACGCGCGAAGATCGTCCGGACATGGTGCGACACCGCCTTGTAGCGGGTGAAGTCGGGAGGCACGAACACCGCATCGGGGCACAGGCGTTCCGCGCGCACCGCAGGCATCGCCGAACGCACGCCGAACTTGCGCGCTTCATAGCTGGCGGCGCACACCACCGAGCGGCTGCCGCGCCAGGCCACCACGACCGGGCGTCCGCGCAGGGCGGGATCGTCGCGCTGTTCCACCGACGCGTAGAACGCGTCCATGTCGACGTGGATGATCTTGCGCGGGGTGCTCACCCCGGTATTTTAGGCCTCAAACCAGCCCGGTCAGCGCATACAGCACGATCACCACGAAGACCGCGAATGTCTTCACCAGGGTGATCGCAAAAATGTCCTTGTAGGACTGGCGGTGGCTGAGCCCGGTCACCGCCAGCAGCGTGATCACCGCGCCGTTGTGCGGCAGCGTGTCCATGCCGCCCGATGCCATTGCCGCGACACGGTGCAGGACTTCCATCGGGATGCCGGCGGCTTGCGCATTGGTGATGAAGGTGTCCGCCATCGCCGCCAGCGCGATGCTCATGCCGCCGGAAGCCGAGCCGGTGATGCCGGCGAGCGCGGTCACCGTGACCGCTTCGTTCACCAGTGGGTGCGGGATCGCCTTCAACGCGTTGGCGACGACGAGGAAACCGGGTAGGGCTGCGATCACCGCGCCGAAGCCGTATTCGCTGGCGGTATTCATTGCCGACAGCATTGCGCCACCGACCGCGGCCTTGCTGCCTTCGGCCAATTGCTTCATGACATCGCGCCAGGCGAACGCCAGCACGCAGAGGATGCCGAGCAGCAAGGCGCCCTCGACGGCCCAGATCGCCGCGATCTTGGAGACTTCCTGCACCACCGGCGCCTGCTTGCCGATCACCGCAGGCGCGAAGCTGGTGGATGCGCCGTACCAGGCCGGGATCGCCGAGCTCAGCCATTTGTTGGCGACACCGACCAGCAGCAGCGGCAGGATTGCGATCAGCGGATGCGCGAGTTTCTCGCCGGTGAACGCCGCCGGTTCGTTGCGCAGCTGGGCGGGATCGCCATAGCCTTCGCCTGCGCGCAATGCGGTGCGACGGCGCCATTCCAGGTACGTCATGCCGACCGCGAAGATGCAGATCGATCCGGCCAAGCCCAGCCACGGCGCGGCCCAGGTATCGGTCTTGAAGAAGGTGGTGGGGATGATGTTCTGGATCTGCGGCGTGCCGGGCAGGGCATCCATGGTGAAGGTGAAGGCGCCCAAGGCGATCGTGCCGGGGATCAGTCGCTTGGGGATGTCGCCCTGGCGGAACAGCTCGGCGGCGAACGGGTAGACCGCGAAAACCACGACGAACAGCGAGACGCCGCCATAGGTGAGCAGCGCGCAGACCAGCACGATGGCGAGCATGGCGCGGCTGGCCCCGACTATGCGGATGGTGGCGCTGACGATCGCGCGCGAAAAGCCGGAGATCTCGATCAGCTTGCCGAACACCGCGCCGAGCAGGAACACCGGGAAATAGTTCTTGAGGAAGCCGACCATCTTGTCCATGAAGAGGCCGCTGAACATCGGTGCGACCAGCGACGGATCGGTCAGCAGGACCGCCAGCAGGGCCGCGATGGGCGCGAACAGGATCACGCTGTAGCCGCGGTAGGCCACGAACATCAGGAAACACAACGCGGCCAGCACGATCAGGAACGCCATCGGGACATCCGGCAGGGAAACGTCCGTGGAGTGTGCGCAGTCACGCTCCGGCGCGCCCTTGTCCGAAGGTACGATGTGGCCGGCGCCGGCTTCCCCCTAGTCTGCACGCCATATCGGGGGAATCCGCTCCCGGCTGTCATCAGCGAGAGGAACACATCCATGCGCCGTACTTATCGTCACGCTCCACTTTGCCTCGCCATCGCGCTTGGCCTGGCCGGTCCGGCCGCCCATGCCCAGCAGGCGACGCAGGATGGCCAGCCGTCCGAACAGGCCAACAAGCAGCAGGCATCGGGCAATGGCGATCTCGGGTCGATCACGGTGACGGCGCGTCGCCGCGAGGAAACGCTGCAGGAAGTCCCGGTGGCGGTCACCGCGTTCACCTCGCAGGCGCTCGACAAGCTCAACGTGCAGGATCTCGGCGACCTCAAGGGCCAGGTGCCGAACCTCACCCTGTATGCGGCGCGCGGTTCCAACACCACGATCACCGCCTATATCCGCGGCGTGGGCCAGTCCGATCCGCTGTGGGGCGTCGATCCCGGTGTCGGCATGTACATCGATGACGTTTACGTCGCGCGCCCGCAGGGTGCGTTGTTCGACCTGCTCGACGTCAACCGCGTCGAAGTGCTGCGCGGCCCGCAGGGCACGCTGTACGGCAAGAACACCATCGGTGGCGCGATCAAGTACGTGACCAAGCCGTTGGCGACCAACTTCAACGGCTTCGTGCAGGGCACGGTCGGCAACTACAACGAGCGCGACCTCAAGTTCGCGGTCGGCGACGCCTTCGGCGATGCCAAGGCGCTGCGCGCGCGCCTGTCGATGGCCAAGCTCACCCGCGACGGCTTCGGCAAGAACCTGACCAGCGGCAAGGACGTCAGCGACAAGGACATCTTCGCCTGGCGCCTTGCGGTCGGCGCCTACGTGACCGACAACTTCAACCTCCAGTTCGCCTACGACCACACCGACGACCAGTCGGGTGTGCGCGGGGCGCAGATGCTGGCCCGGAACAATTGCCCCGCGGTGTTCCCGGAGTGCGCGAAGGCGGCGACCTATGCGCCGCTGGCCAGTCGCTACGACGTCCGCAACGGCATGCCCGACGTCAACCACACCAAGCTCGACGGCCTGTCGATGACGGCCAACTTCAAGCTCAACGAGAACTGGTCAGGCAAGTACATTTGGGCCAAGCGCCAGTCGAACACCGAAACCAACATCGACTTCGACACGTTGCCGGCCAAGGTCGCCGACGTGAAGGCGTTCTATCGCGACCACCAGACCAGCAACGAAATCCAGGTGAACTACGATGCCGGCGGCCGCGCCCGCGGCGTGATGGGCATCTATGCCTTCGACGGCGATGCCGGTGGCCAGGTGCTCAACAACTTCTACAACCTGTCGTTCGGCGACACCCGCGGCACCGTCTACACCAAGAGCACTGCGCTCTACGCCGACTGGACCTTCGACCTGACCAGCAAGTTCAAGCTGGATGCCGGCGTGCGCTACACCGACGAGAAGAAGCACGCGATCGTCCACAACATCGGCTACACCGACGGCACGTTCACCAAGCCGAGCGGGGTGATCGCGGCCGATTTCGACAAGTCGATCGGCTTCAAGAACGTCTCGCCGAAGCTGTCGCTGGATTACCAGGTCACGCCCGGCGTGATGGTGTACGGCCTTGCGTCGCGCGGCTTCAAGTCGGGCGGCTACAACATCCGCGCGCAATCGGTGGCGGTGCCGCGCTCGGCCGAGCCGTTCCGCGACGAGCGCGTGGACAGCCTGGAATTCGGCAGCAAGATGGCGCTGCTCGACCAGTCGCTGTTCCTCAACATGGCGTACTTCCACAACAAGTACAAGAACATCCAGCTGTCGGTGTTCACCGAATACACCACGCCGGCCAACACCAAGGCGTTCTTCGGCGACTTCACCAACGCCGGCCAAGGCACGGTCAGCGGTTTCGAATTCGAATACCAGTGGCTGCCGAGCAAGCACTTCGCATTGACGGGCAACCTGTCCTGGCTGAACGCGAAGTTCGACGAGTACATGTACAAGAACATCAACATCGCGGCCCAGCAGAAGTTCACCAATGCACCGCATTTCTCGGGTGCGATCAATGCCGAATACCGCACCAGCCTCGGCGGCGCGGGCGACCTGACCGCACGCGTGAGCTACACGCGCCAGAGCAGCGTGGTGGCGACGACCGAAGTGGTGCATGACCCGGTGACCGGCGTCGACACGCAGCCGATCGAGCAGGGCGCTTACGGCCTGATCGGCGCCGGCGTGATCTGGAAACCGTCGAAGCCGTGGACGGTGTCGTTGCAGGGCAGCAATCTCAACAACACCAAATACCTCACCACCGGTTACGTGATTCCGGCGCTCGGCGTCCGCACCGGTTTCTACGGCGCGCCGCGCCAGTACACGCTGTCCGTGCGTTACGACTTCTGAGGGGAGTCGCAGCCGGCCCGACGCGACGCGGTGGATGCCCGCGTCGTGATCGGGCCCGGCATGCACTCACGGGGCGCAGGCCCTATCCTCGACGGATGATCGCGCCACCACCCGTTCCATTCGCCAGCAGGAAGCCCGCATGGGCTTGAGCGGCGCATGGGTCGCGCTGGTGGCGTTGGCGTGGCTGGCCTTCATCTTCGCCGCCGCGCTGTTCGCCGATCGCCGGCCCGCGCTCCTGTCGCGGCACTGGGGCTGGATCTATGCGCTGTCGCTGGCGGTGTACTGCACGTCGTGGACGTTCTTCGGCACCGTCACCCAGGCCGCGCGCTACCAATGGCCGCTGCCGCCGACCTTCGTCGGCACCATCCTGCTGTACGCATTGGCCGGCACCGCGATGATCGGGCTGGTCCGGCGCGCGCGCGAAGTGCACGCCGGCTCCATCGCCGACTTCATCGCCGGACGCCTCGGGCGCGATCCGCGCCTCGCCGCGATCGTCACCCTGATCGCGATCCTCGGCCTGATTCCCTACATCGCGCTGCAGCTCAAGGCGGTGGCGATGGGCTATGGCCTGCTGACGCATGGCATTGGCGGGAAAGTCGATACGGGCGGTATCGATATCGGTTTGGTGATCGCGCTGGTGATGGCGGCGTTCACCATGCTGTTCGGAACCCGCGATGCCGGCTGGCACAACCGCGGGCTGGTGTTCGCGGTGGCGGTGGAGTCGTTGTTCAAGCTGGCGGCGATGCTCGCGCTCGCCATTTTCGTGGCGCGCCATCATTCGGAACCGGCACCAGTCGCGACGCTGCAACAACCTCCCGATCGCCAGGGGTTCGCGCCATTGGTGCTGCTCGGCGTGCTGGCGATGTTCACCCTGCCGCACCAGTTCCACGTGGGCGTGGTGGAGTGCCGACAGGAATCGCATCTGCGCACGGCGCGCTGGCTGTTCCCGCTGTACATGCTGCTGATCTCGCTGCCGCTGCTGCCGCTGGCGCGCATGGGCGGCGCGGAATTCGCCGGCGGCGTCAGCTCCGATCTCTACGTCATCGCCTTGCCGATGGCGCATGGCAATTCCGGACTCGCGCTGTTCGCCTATCTCGGCGGCATGGCCGCGGCGACCGGCATGGTGGTGATCAGCCTGCTCACCCTGAGCCTGATGATCGGCAACCACTGGCTGGCGCCGGGCCTGTTGCGCGGCGCATGGGCGCGTGGTGGCGGCGACCTGCGTGGACGCGTATTGATGCTGCGGCGCGTCGGCATCCTGATCATCGTGTTCCTGGCGTGGGGATATGGTCGCGCCGTCGCGGGCGAGGTCGCGCTGGCCGATGTCGGCGCGGTGTCGTTCTCGGCGCTGGCGACGCTCGCGCCGGCGATGGCGTTCGCGGTGTGGCTTCCGCAGATGCCGGCGCGCGCAGTATCGGTGGGCATCATCGCCGGATTCGTCGCCTGGGCATGGGCGATGCTGGTGCCATTGCTCGGCGATGCCGGCTTGATCTCGCCGGCACTGGTGGAACAGGGGCCGTTGGGTTGGCGCTGGTTGGCGCCCGATCATTTGCTGGCGTTGACAGGATGGGGACGCCTGGCGCGTGCGGTCGGCGTGAGCCTGCTGGTGTCGACGGCGGTGACGCTTGCGGTCGCCTTGTGGCTGCCGCGCCAACAACGCCGGGAACTTGAACGCTTCGACGCCGCGACCCTGCGCAATGCCGGCTTGCGCTTCCTCGGACTGGAACGCATCAGCAGCTTGCTGGCGGATGCCCCGGCCAAGGGCGACGTGCCGCCGCAGGTCTCGGACGCGGTCGAGCGCGAATTGGCGGCGTTGCTCGGCAGTGCGTCGGCGCGTTTGCTGCTGGATACCGCGCGACGCAAGACCGGCGCCGAACTCGACACGGTGGCGATGATCGTCGACCAGGCCTCGAAGGATCTCAACTTCAACCAGCGCGTGCTGCAGGGTGCGCTGGAGAACATGAGCCAGGGCATCAGCGTGGTCGATGGCGAATTGAAGCTTGTGGCGTGGAACGCGCGCTACCAGGAACTGTTCGGGTTCCCCGAAGGCATGCTCGAGGTCGGGATGCCGGTGGAAGCCCTCAGCCGCTGGGCGCTGGAGCGGATGCATCCCGCGTCCGATCGCGAACGTGCATTGCAGCGACGCCTTGCGCACATGCGCGCCGGCACCCTGCATCTGTCGGAACGGGTGTTCCCGAACGGCAGCATCATCGAAATCCGCGGCAATCCGATGCCCGGCGGCGGCTTCGTCGCCACTTTCACGGATGTCACCGCGTTCCGTCGCGCCCAGAATGAGTTGCAGGACATCAATGCCACGCTGGAGCAGCGCGTGGACGAGCGCACGCACCTGCTCGACGTCGCCCGTCGCGAAGCCGAGCGCGCCAACGACGCCAAGACGCGTTTCCTGGCCGCGGTCGGCCACGACCTGTTGCAGCCGCTGCACGCGGCGCAATTGTTCGCCGACGCGCTGACGCAGCAACTGGACGACATCGAGCACAGGCGCGTGGTCGGGCAGATCCACGGCGCGCTCGATTCCACTACCGATCTCCTGACCGGGCTGTTCGACATGTCGCGGCTGGAGGCCGGCGGACTGGTGCCGGAACCGCGCGCGTTTCCATTGGCCGAAGTGCTGGACCCGCTGGCGGTGCAATTCGCGGCACTGGCGCAGGCGAAGGGATTGCGTTTCCGTTGTCGCCCGACACGTGCGTGGGTCGACAGCGATCCGCGATTGTTGCGGCGGATCGTGCAGAACTTCCTCGCCAACGCCGTGCGCTACACCGCGCGGGGATCGCTGTTTCTGGGGGTTCGCCACGTCAACGGCGGATTGCGATTGGAAGTCCACGACACCGGTCCCGGCATCGCGCCCGAACAGCAGGCGATGATTTTCGAGGAATTCCGGCGCGGCGAGAACGTGCCGGGACAGGGCCTCGGTCTTGGCCTGGCGATCGCCGATCGCCTGGCGACCTTGCTCGATTCGCGCATCGGCCTGCGCAGCCGTATCGGGCGTGGCAGCGTGTTTTCGATCGATATCCCGCGGGCGGCGGCACCGGCGGCGACCAGGCCCGCGACGCAACGACAGTCGGGCGGCATGCGCATCCTCGCCGTCGACAACGATCCGCAGGCACTCGACGCGTTGGCGACATTGTTGCGCGGCTGGGGCTACGGCGTGGTGACCGCGACGGACCAACCGTCTGCAGTCGCCGTGATGGAAGCGGGCGAAGTCGATGCCTGGTTGTTCGACTACCACCTCGACGATGGACTCACCGGGGTCGCCTTGCACGACGAGCTGGCACGGCGCTTCGGCGCGCGGCCGGCCATGATCCTGAGCGCCGACGATGGCGGTGCGACCCGTCGCGATGTGCTGGAACACGGCCTCACGCTGCTGCGGAAGCCATTGCGGCCGCTGGCCCTGAAATCGGTGCTGGATCGCGTGCTGGCGTCGGCGGTGCGCGTCGCCTAGACCAGCGGGACGTGGCGACTGGGATCGCCGAGTTCCAGTTCGCGCAGCACCACGCCCGCCTGGGTGCGATTGCGCACGCCGAGGCGCTCGAAGATCGCGGTGACGTGCGCCTTGACGGTGCGTTCCTGGATGTCGAGGCGGTCGGCGATCTGCTTGTTGAGCAGGCCTTCGGCGACCATCTGCAGCACGCGGAACTGCTGCGGCGACAGGCTGGCCAGGCGCGAGGCGAGGGCGCGGTCGTCGGGCGACGAATGCGCGTGTTCGACCGCGGCACGCAGGCTGTCGGGCAGCCAGCGTTCGCAGGCGAGGACAGCGCGAATCGCCGAATGCAGTTCGTCGAGGCCGGAGACCTTGGGCAGGAATCCGGCGGCGCCATGGTCCAGGGCGCGGCGGACCACCCGCGGATCATCGTTGGCAGACACCACGATCACCGCGACGTGGGGATATTGCGCGCGGATCGCAGCCAGCCCGGTCAGGCCGTGGTTGCCGGGCATGTGGATGTCGAGCAGCACCAGGTCGATGTCGGGATGTGCATCCAGCGCCGCCAGCGCCGCGTCCAGCGAGTCGGCTTCGTGCATGCGCATGTCGCTCACGGCATCGGCCGCGACCTGCTTCAGGGCCGCGCGGAACAGTGGATGGTCGTCGGCGATCAGCACGGTGGGCATCGCGTCCAGCCTATCAGCTGCGCGATCGCGCTGCCTCGCACCAAAGTACGATGCGGATGATGGCAGGACGGGCTATCGTCGCGGCATGCGACCGCTCATCCTCCTGCTCTTGCTCCCACTTTCGGCCCTCGTGTCGGCTGGTTCCGTCGCCGCTGCCACGCGCTCGAAACATGCCACGAAGAACGCCATGGACGCTGCGCACGTCACCATCACCGAACATCGCAACGGCGACGACCTGCTCACCGCCGGGCTCGGGCTCGACGGCCTGCGCGCGATGACGCCTCCCGCGTTCGCCGATGCTGCGCATCCCACCGCCGCCGAACGCCGCCGTCGCGCGATCTGGTCGAACTGGCGCGGCATCGCCGACCTCTCGCCCAATGGCGGCTACGGCACGGTCTACGGCAGCACTGCCAGCGTGCCTGGGCGCGAATATTCGACCCTGCTGACATTGCCGGGCGCGCAGGCGCCGCATCGCGTGGTGCTGCAACTGCCGGATGCCTTCGACACCCGCAAGCGCTGCGTGGTGGTGTCGGTGGCTTCGGGTTCGCGCGGCGTGTACGGATCGATGGCGGTCGGTGCGGCCTGGGGCTTGCCGAAAGGGTGCGCCGTCGTCCATACCGACAAGGCCGCCGGCACCGATTATTTCGACATCGACGCCAGCGAAGGCGTCGATGCCGCCGGCGAACGCGTGGCCGCGGACAAGGCCGGCGCGTTCAAGCCGCAATTCGCCGCGGGTGCCAGCGGCGTCGCCTTCAAGCATGCGCATTCCGGCGACAATCCGGAAGCCGACTGGGGGCGCCACGTGAAGCAGGCGGCGGAATTCGCGCTGCGCATGCTCGACCAGGCCTATCCGGCGCAGGTACCGTTCACGCCGCAGAACACCAAGATCATCGCCACCGGCATTTCCAACGGTGGCGGCGCGGTGTTGCGCGCCGCCGAACTCGATGGCGGCTGGCTGGCTGGCGTCGTCGCCGGCGAACCGAATGTTTACGCCGCAGGCGGTCGTCCGCTGTACGACTTCGCCACCGAAGCGGCGCTGCTGATGCCCTGCGCCTTGCTCGACATGCCTGCCGCGGACTTGCCGCAGCCGCCGTTGCGTGCGCAGGTGGAACCGCTGTGGACGCAGCGTTGCGCCAGCCTGAAGCAACTCGGCCTGGTCGAAGGCGAGACCGTCGCGCAGCAGGCGGCGTCCGCGCATGCACAGTTGCGCGCGAAGGGCTGGACGGATGGCGCGCTGCACGGCGGCGCCGCATCGGTCGGTTTCGACCTGTGGCGCGCGGTCGCGGTGGCCTATGCCTCGGCCTATGGTCGGTATCGTGCCGGCGAACATCCCTGCGGATTCAACTATTCGGCGATCGGTGCCGATCTCAAGCCGCGTCCGACCACATCCGCCGAGCGCGCGACATGGTGGAGCGATGGCAGCGGCATTCCGCCCGGAAACGCCATCGGCATGATCGATCCGAAAATGTCGCTGCCGGATGCGACCTTGGCTGGAGAGCGTTGCCTGCGCGCGTTGTGGACGGATCAGGGCGCAGACGGCAAGCGCGTGCGTGACGGCATCGCCGCGACGCATGCCAAGGTGCCGCAGAAGGGTTTCCCGATCCTGGTGATCCACGGCAGCGACGATGGCCTGGTGCCGCCGGCATTCAGCAGTGCGCCGTGGGTGGCAGCGGCGCGCGCCGCCGGTCGTCCGGTGACGTACTGGACGGTGGGCAAGGCCGAACACTTCGATGCTTTCCTCGCGTTCCCGTCATACGCGCAGCGCTTCGTGCCGCTGCTGCCATACATGTACGAGGGGCTGGATCGCGTGTGGGCGCAGATCGAAGGAAAGGGCGCCATCGCCACCAACGATGTCCACATCGACGCCAGGCCGCGCGGCGATGCCGCGCTGAACCGCGACGACCTCCGTTTCCCCGACTGATTTGCCGTTTTCACCGCCGATCTGGCAGTCTGGTGGCATGAATACCCCCGATGACCGCTTGACCGGCAAGCCCAAGCGCTTTTCCATGTTGCGCGAGTTCCGCCTCGCCGACTGGTTCACGCTGGGCAATGCGTTCTGCGGCACCGGCGCGATCTTCGCGGCGATGCGCTTCCTGCAGGATGACGTCACCGGCGACCTGTTGATCGGCATGGCGCTGATCCCGTTGGCCTTCATCTTCGATGCGCTCGATGGCCGTATCGCGCGCTGGCGCAAGGTCGCGTCCACCCTCGGGCGCGAACTCGATTCGCTGGCCGACGTGATTTCCTTCGGCGTCGCCCCGGCAGCGCTGGCCTATGCCTGCGGCATGCAGGGACTATGGGACTGGATCGTGCTCAGCTTCTTCGTCGGCTGCGGCGTGAGTCGGCTGGCGCGCTACAACGTCACTGCCGAGCAACTGTCCGGCGCCGAAGGCAAGGTCAAGTATTTCGAGGGCACGCCGATCCCGACCAGCCTGCTGCTGGTGATCGTGCTCGCGATCGCGGTGTGGCAGGGCCACATCGGCCAGAACCTGTGGGGCGGGGTGGTGATGCTCGGGCGCTGGCAGCTGCATCCGCTGGTGTTGATGTTCGCGTTGTCGGGCTCGCTGATGATCAGCACCATCCGCATTCCCAAGCCCTGAAACAGCACCACGGGCACGCCATGGCTGCGTGCTAGCATCGTCCCATTCCACACGGACGACACCGCATGAACTCGCCCTGGCCCGCGGATTTCGAGCAGCTTTCGCGTCAGTACTGGACGGCCTGGAACGAGATGATGCGCAACGGCGGCGCGGCTGCGTCGCCCTTTGGCGCGGCGCCCGCATCACCGTTCGGATTTTCCCCGGGGATGATGGGGACGCCGGGATTCGGCATGCCGGGCATGGCCGGCATGATGGGCGGCGCGATGCCCGGCATGGGCGGTGCGCCGGCTGGCTGGCGTGAAGCGATGGCGTTCTGGAACAACAATGTGGCAATGGGTATTCCGGATGCCGGCGTGCGCAATGTCGCCGACCGCATGAACGCGCAGGCCAGCACGTGGTGGAGCGAAATGCAGAAGCTGGCGGCGCAGCTGGCCGCGCAGAATGCCGACGCCAGTGAAATCGCGAGGCAATGGCGACAGGTGATGGACGGGCAGGGCAACCAGGCCGTGCTCGACATGTTCAAGGGCCTGCAGGGCGCGGAATCGCACAGCCTGGAAGCGTGGTACGACGCCGCGCGACCGTGGCTTGACGCCTGGCGCCGGGAAACGCACAGCTGGCTCGGCATGCCGGCGTTCGGACTGACCCGCGAACACCAGGAGCGCATCCAGTCGCTGATGCAATCGCAGGTCGACTACCAGGATCGCCTGTCGGCCTACAACGCGCTGCTGCTGAAGGCCAGCCAGGATGCGGTTGGCGTGTTCGAAGGGTTGCTGAAGAAGCACGAGGAGCCCGGCAAGCAGCTCACCACCGCCCGCGCATTGTTCGATGTCTGGGTCGATGCCGCCGAGCAGGCATATGCGAAGATCGCGCTGTCCGACGAATTCCGTCGCGTTTACGGCGAGATGGTCAATGCACAGATGCGCCTGCGCCAGCAGGTGCAGCGCGAAATCGAACAGATGTGTTCGGTGTTCGGCCTGCCGACGCGCACCGAACTCGATGCCGCCCATCGCAAGATCGCCGAGCTCGAGCGCATGGTGCGCCGCCAGTCGGCGGGATCGAAACCCGCTGGCGACGCCCCCGCCGCGCGCAAGCCGGCGCCGCGCAAGAAGGCGGCAACGGCCACCAAGACCACCGACAGCAAACGTCCACGGAGCCGCTGACATGGCCGCAGAAGACGCGAACAGGACAAGCCCGCTCAATTTCACGCCGGAAGCGCTGGTGGAGGAAACCATCGGCATGCAGTCCAAGCTCGGCGCCGGGCTGGAAACGCTGCGCGACGTCGGCGATTACGACTATGGCGCGACCGAGCGCGAGGAGGTGTGGCGCGACGGCAAGACCGTGCTCTACCGCTTCCATCCGAAGAAACAGGCGCTGGCGCGCACGCCGATCCTGGTCTGCTATGCGCTGGTCAATCGTCCCTACATGATCGACCTGCAGGACGATCGCTCGCTGGTGAAGGGCCTGCTGGAACGCGGGCAGGATGTCTACGTCATCGACTGGGGCTATACCGACCGTTCCGATCGCTACCTCACCCTTGAGGACTACATCGAGCGATTCCTTGGCGGCGCGGTCGACTTCCTCCGCGACAAGCACGGCGTCCACGGCATCAACCTGCTCGGCGTCTGCCAGGGCGGCGCGTTCTCGTTGTGCTATGCCTCGCTCCACCCGGAGAAGGTGCGCAACCTCATCACCATGGTGACGCCGGTCGATTTCCAGACGCCGGACAACATGCTGTCGAACTGGACGCAGGGCCTCGATGTCGATCTCTTCATCGACACCCTCGGCAATGTTCCCGCCGACCTGATGAACTACTCCTACCTGATGCTGAAGCCGTTCCGGCTCAACATGCAGAAGTACGTCGGGCTGGTCGACATCCTCGACAACAAGAAGGCGCTCGAGGATTTCCTGCGCATGGAGAAGTGGATCTTCGATTCGCCGGACCAGGCGGGCGAGACGTTCCGTCAGTTCATCAAGCAGTTCTACCAGGGCAACGGCTTCGTCAACGGCGGCATCACCATCGGCGACCGCGAGGTCGACCTCGGCTTCATCGACATGCCGGTGCTGAACATCTACGCCGAGCAGGACCACCTGGTGCCGCCGGATGCATCGAAGGCATTGAAGGGACTGGTCGGCACCGACGACTACACCGAACTCAGTTTCCGCGGCGGCCACATCGGCATCTACGTGTCGAGCCGCGCGCAGCACGAGGTTCCGGAGACCATCCATACCTGGCTGGTCCGACGCTCGCGTTGAGCGATTGAGCCGCGATGCCGATGCATCCGCTGTTGCGCGGGCTGCTGCAACTGCTCGGCATGGCCTGGACCCTGCCGAACAGCCTCGTCGGCGCCTTGCTCGGCATCGTCGCGTTGCCGTTCGGCGCGAAGCCACGCTGGCGACGCAATGATCTCGCCCTGGTGTTCCAGCACTGGCCGTGGGGGCCGGGCGGGGCGATCACCTTCGGCAACGTCATCCTCCACACCGGCGACACGCTCGACTGTCCCTGCGTGACCTATGCGCAACGCGCCGGTCTGGCGCAGACGCCGCCGATCGTGCTCGGCGACCACGAGCGCGCGCACGTCTACCAGTACATGGTGCTGGGCGTACTGTTCCTGCCGCTGTACCTGCTGTGCGGCGGCGTCAGTCATCGCAATCGCTTCGAACAGGCGGCGGATCGCTATGCGATGAGCGGTCGCGACTGGTGGCCGTTCTAGGCCGTCAGCCACTCGATTCCGTCGATCTTTTCGATTCCCAATCCCGGTCCGTCGCCGAGCACGATTTCCGCCTCATGGAAACGCGTCGTGCCGTGCACCGGGTTGTACGTGCACAGCGATGGCCCGTCGAGATCGGTCCTGGTGATCGTCGCCGCGCGCGCCACCGCGACATGCGCGGCCGCGGTCACGCCGATCGGGCTTTCCAGCATGCAGCCCATCATGCATTCGTTGCCGTGGACGGCGGCGATGTCGGCCATCTTCACTGCATTGGAAATGCCGCCGGCCTTCATCAGCTTGATGTTGATGATGTCGGCGGCGCGCATGCGCAGCAGGTCGATGGTTTCGCGCGGCCCGAAGGCGCTTTCGTCGGCCATCACCGGCGTGCGCACGTTCGCGGTGACTTCGCGCAGGCCATCGATGTCGTGCGCCTTCACCGGCTGTTCCACCAGTTCCATGCGCACACCGGCGTCTTCCAGCGTGCGGATGGCATGGATCGCCTCGCGCGCGCTCCAGCCCTGGTTGGCGTCGAGGCGCAACAGCGCGCGCCCGGCCACGGCGTCGTGCACGGCGCGCATGCGCTCGATGTCGGTCTCCATGTCCTTGCCGACTTTCACCTTGAGCGAGGTGAAGCCGCGCGCCAGCGCATCGAGGCTGTCGGCGACCATCTTGTCGATGCTGTCGACGCTAATGGTGATGTCGGTCTCGAGCCGCGGATCGCCGCCGCCGAGCAGTCGGTAAAGCGGGGCGCCGTGCAACTGTCCCCAGAGGTCGTGGAGCGCGATTTCCGCCGCGGCCTTGGCGCTGGTATTGCGCTGGAGGGATCCTTGCACGCTCGCGACGAGTGCATTGAGTTGCGCGATGTCGCCGCCAACCAGGCGCGGACCGATGTAGGTGCGCAACGCGTCGATGATTGAACCGTGGGTATCGCCGGTGATCGCCGCGGTCGCCGGCGCGCTGCCATGGCCGACACTGCCATCGTCGGTTTCCAGCGCGAACACCACGTCCTCGACCTGTTCCACCGTGCGCAACGCGGTCTTGAACGGCGTCTTCAGGGGAATGCGCAACATTCCGAGGCGGAACGAACGGATCTTCATGGCGTGCATCGATCGTGACATTGTGCGCAGCATACAAACAAAAACCCCGGATTCTCGCGAATCCGGGGTCGTTGTTGGTGGAGATGGCGGGAATCGAACCCGCGTCCGAAGGCACTCCATGCCCGGCACTACATGCTTAGCCCGGTGTTTGGTCTCGAATGATGGCAACACACCGTGCGAGGCACACCATCATCCACACCCGCTTTGATTTCGGAGCCTGCTGACGGGTCGCCACCGGCTCCTATCCCGTGATCATGACCCTACATCCGCGAGCACGGGCACAAGCGGGTTCGGGGCTAGGCCTTAAGCGGCCAGAGCGTAGACGTCGTCGTTGGCGTCTGAGTTTTTGCAGCTGGATTAACGAGGAAAGCTACCCCCTCGGCAT
>JASLDW010000006.1 GCA_030151365.1 Lysobacter sp.
GGGGGGCCGGCGGCGGCGCCTGGTAGGCCATCGGACTGGGCACGTCACTGATGACGGGAGGCTGCGGCGTCGGCGGTACCGGCGGCGTCGGGCGCGGCGGCTGCGGCGGCAGGTTCGGAGCCGGCGGCGGCGGGACGATTTCCTTCGGCGGCGGCGGCGGCGGCGGCGGCGGCGGCTTGATCATCTGCACGGCGACGCGTTCGGTCTTGTCGGCATCGGACTGCGGCGGCGAAACCGGCGCCATCAGGAGCAACAAGGCCGCCACGTGCACCGCCAACGCAGCGGACATGCCAGCGATGCGCGGCCAGTTCAGGCCCACGGCGCCGTCATCGTCGCCGTGTCGGTATTGGTGAGGGGCGATGGTTTCCGTCATTCGATAACTCTGGGAGGGGGCACGACGCCGGCTGGAGATTGCAGCTGTCCGTCGCCAGGTTCGACGACGGGGCCCCGAAGCTTATACCAACTCCGGGTCTGCATTCCACAGATGACTGCGGATGAAACGATTGGTTACTTCAGGTAGCGCTGGAGCGAGGCCGGGTCCTTAACGCCTTTTCTCTGTGCTTCGAGCGCCGCTGCCTTGGCCTCGGCCTTCTTCCCTTGGCCGAACAGGATGCGCGCGCGATTCAGGTCGGCATCGCCGCTGGTGGACATGCTTGCCGCCTTGGCGTAGTTGGTCAGGGCGATATTCCACTGGTCCTGGGCAAACGCGGTCTGCGCGACGACGCTGTAGGCGGTCGCCGTCTGGTCGTTCTTCGGAACCGTGCCCTTGGCCACTTCGGTGTCGAGCAGGCCCTGGGCTTCCTTCCAGTTCTGTTCGGGCTGCTGCAGCAACGCCACGTAATACATGCGGACGTCTTCCGCCGTCGTCATCAGCCCCGCCTTGTAGCGGTCGCGCATGAGTCCGACCATTTCGGCACGCTTGTTCTGCTGCTGGTACGTGGCGAGCAGGTTCTGGAACGCGGTGTGGTCGTTGGGATCCTTCGCCAGGCGTTCCTTGTATGCCGCCTCGGCATCGCCGGCCTTGCCGGTATGCGACAGCAGGGACAGGCGCATGTTGGCGTATTGCGGATCGGCGGTCCTGGTCTCCGCGATGAACTGGTCCAGCACCTTGAGGGCTTCGGGGTACTTGCCGGCATTGCTCAGGCTCGCCACCAGGTTGCTCATCGAGTCGTAGTGGCCATTGTTGTCCAGGCCATTCGCGGTGATGACTTCCTGGAAATCGGTGGCCGCCGAAGCAAAGTCCTTCTGCGAGAACGCCGCGCTTCCGGCGAGCTCGTAGGCCAGCGACTTTTCATAAGGCGTTTTCGCCTTCGGCAGGAATTCGTCGACCAGGCTGCGCGTCTTGCTGAAGTCCTGCGCGGCATAGGTCTTGCTGATTTCGGTGAGCGCCTTGGAATTGTCGCGGGAGACTTCCGGCTTGGGTTCCTTTCGCGAGGCATTCGGATAGCGCAACGCGTCCTGCGCGGACTTGTCCTTCGCATGGTCGGGGCGCGCGGTCTTGTTGTTTTCCTGGTCCTGGGCCGCCGCGGATCGCTCCATGCGGCTCTGGGCTGCGGTCGCGCGGTCCATGGCCGGCGTTTGCGCGAATGCCGCGGTCGAGCCGAACAAACAGGCAAGCACGGCAAGGAGGGGCAACAGGGACTGACTGGCGGTGCGGCGCATGGGAGGGCTCCTGGGGGTGGGACACGTCGGCTCGCGGTTCGCCGTCGTGTTGCGGTCATGACCGGTCGCCATGATGCGCCGGTCCCGGTGAACGAAGCTTACCCGCATTTCGGCCCGCGGCCTGCGGCACGCGCCTGTTCATAAACTGGGACCAAAGCGCCCGCGCGCCTGCCCAGCTCGCCGATTCGGGCCTGGGGATCGGGGTGGGTGGACAGCCATTGCGGCGGCCGGCTACCCCCCGCGGCGATCATGTTCTGCCACAGGTCGACGGCCTTGCGTGGATCGAAGCCCGCCCGGGCCATCAGCTGCTGGCCGACGACATCGGCCTCGGTTTCCTGCTGGCGATTGTTCGGCAACAGGAAGACGCCTTGCGCAACCGCGCCGCCGAGCTGCCCGACCGCGTTGGGATCGATCCCGGCCAGCGCCGCCAGGACCTGCGCCGCCATCAGGCCGCCCTGCGCCGTCTGCGCGCGGGTGATGCGCTCGTTGTGGTGGTTGGAGATGACGTGACCGATCTCGTGCGCAATCACCGCGGCGAGCTGGTCCTGGTCGCGCGCCGCCTTGAAGATCCCGGTGTACACGCCGACCTTGCCACCCGGCAGCGCGAACGCATTGGGCTCGGGATCGACGAACACCGCGGTTTCCCAGCGATAGCGCTGCTGCCACTGCGCCGGCAGTTGCTGGACGAGATCGCTCACCACGCAGTCGACATAGGCGCGCTCGCGCGGATTCTGCGTCTGGGCCTTCTGCGCCTTCAGTTTGGCGAACTCCTGCGCGCCCATCTGGTCGAGGTCCTGCTGCGACACCCCGCCAACCCGCTGCTGGCGACCCGTGGGCGACGTCGTGGTGGTGGCGCATCCTGCGAGCGTCGCCGCGAGCGCGGCCGCGAACGCGACGGCACGGAAACCCGATCCGGGCATGGCGGAATCCTCGATCGATGAATGGAGCGGTTGTAGGCGATCGGCGCTGAAGGGGACGTCAACGTCCCCGGGCCATCCGGCCCCGGTGAAACACCACGGGCGCGCAACAGCCAACGGAAATCCGATGGCGCTCCGCCGGCGCCGTGGCGTCACACGTCGAGGTTTGCAACCTTGAGCGCATTGTCCTCGATGAACTCGCGGCGCGGTTCGACGACATCACCCATCAGCGTGGTGAAGATCTGGTCGGCGGCGACCGCGTCCTCGACCTTCACCTGCAACAGGCGGCGCGTATCCGGATTCACCGTGGTTTCCCACAGCTGTTCCGGATTCATTTCGCCGAGGCCCTTGAAGCGCTGGATCTGGCGGCCCTTCTTCGCTTCGTCGAGCAACCAGGCCTGGGCATCGGCGAACGAGGCGATCTCCGTGGCGCGATTGCCGCGGAGGATCTGCGCGCCATCGCGCACCAGTCCATGCAACTGCACCGCGGCTTCGCGCAACGGCCTGAGCTCGCCTTGCTCGAACACCGTCAACGGCAGCACCTGGATCAACTCCTCGCCCATGTGCAGGCGCGTCACCACCAGCGCCGCGGGATGTCCCCCGGTGCGCGTCTCGCCTTCCGCAGCCAGTGTCGCCGGCTGCAGCTTCAGCGTGTAACGCGGTTTGCCAAGCCCGCTCTGGTTGAGCTTCGCCGCGAGCAAGTCGAGATCGCCTGGCGCGACGTTCGCGTCGGCCGACAGCGGGATGAAATCGATCAGCGCCTCGAGCACCACGGGATCGTAGCGATGCGCGTTGCGCGCGATCGCGGCACGCGCATCGGCGAACGCCATCAGCAGTCTTTCCAGCGCCGCGCCTTCGATCGCCGGTTCGCCTTGCGCGGGAACCAGTTGCGCGCCTTCGACCGCGTTGTTGGCGAGATAGGCGTCGAGCGCGGCGTCATCCTTCAGGTACAGCTCGTTCTTGCCCTGCTTGATCTTGTACAACGGCGGCAGGCCGATGTAGACGTGCCCGCGCTCGATCAGTTCCGGCATCTGGCGATAGAAGAACGTCAGCAGCAGCGTGCGGATGTGCGAACCGTCGACGTCGGCGTCGGTCATCAGGATGATGCGGTGGTAGCGCAGCTTGTCCGGGTTGTACTCGTCCTTGCCGATGCCGGTGCCGAGCGCGGTGATCAGCGTGCCGACTTCGGCGCTGGCGAGCATGCGATCGAAGCGCGCGCGTTCGACGTTGAGGATCTTGCCCTTGAGCGGCAGGATCGCCTGCGTCTTGCGGTTGCGTCCCTGCTTGGCCGAACCGCCTGCCGAGTCGCCCTCGACGATGAAGAGTTCGCTGAGCGCCGGATCCTTCTCCTGGCAATCGGCGAGCTTGCCGGGCAGGCCGGCGATGTCGAGCGCGCCCTTGCGGCGGGTCAGGTCGCGGGCCTTGCGCGCGGCCTCGCGGGCACGGGCTGCATCGACGATCTTGCCGGCGATCGAACGCGCCTCGTTGGGGTGTTCCTGGAGGAACTCCTCCAAACGTGCACCGAACGTGCTCTCAACAACTGGTCTCACCTCAGATGAGACAAGCTTCTCCTTGGTCTGGCTGGAGAAGCTCGGATCCGGCACCTTCACCGACAGCACGGCGATCAGGCCTTCGCGCATGTCGTCACCGGACAGCGAAACCTTGGCCTGCTTGGCGATGCCGTTCTGCTCGATGTAGTTGGTGAGCGTGCGGGTCAGCGCGGCGCGGAAGCCCTGCAGGTGGGTGCCGCCGTCCTTCTGCGGGATGTTGTTGGTGAAGCAGAACATCGTTTCCTGGTAGGCGTCGGTCCATTGCAGGGCGACGTCCACGGTGATGCCGCTCTGCTCCCCGGTCACAGAAATCACGTTCGGGTGCAGCGGCGTCTTGAGCTGCGCCAGGTGCTCGACGAAGGAACGGATGCCGCCCTCGTACTGGAAAGTGGTGCTCTCCCCTTCCCCACGCTCGTCGGTCAGGACGATCTTGACGCCGGAATTGAGGAAGCTGAGTTCGCGCAGGCGACGCGCGAGGATGTCGTAGTGGAATTCGACGTCGGTGAAGATCTCGGCCGAAGGCCAGAAGCGCAGCAGCGTGCCGCGCTTGTCGCCCTGCTCGCCCAGCTTCTTCAGCGGCGCCACCGGCTCGCCCAGGCTGTATTCCTGCTGGTAATGGCCGCCGTCGCGCCAGATGTCGAGGGTCAGTTTGTCGGACAGCGCGTTGACCACGCTGACGCCGACGCCGTGAAGTCCGCCGGAAACCTTGTAGCTGTTATCGTCGAACTTACCGCCGGCGTGCAGCACGGTCATGATGACCTCGGCCGCCGAGACACCTTCTTCCTTGTGGATGTCGACCGGGATGCCGCGGCCGTTGTCGTAGACCGAGACCGAGCCATCGTGGTGGATGGTGACGATGATGGCGTCGGCATGGCCGGCCAATGCTTCGTCGACGCCGTTGTCGACAACCTCGAACACCATGTGGTGCAGGCCGGTGCCGTCATGGACGTCGCCGATGTACATGCCCGGGCGCTTGCGGACGGCTTCGAGGCCGCGCAGGACCGTGATTTTGGAAGAGTCGTAACTGTTGTTCTGTGGGGCGCCCGAAGCGCCCTCGGAGGTGTCCGTCATGCAGATCCCATGGCTGCGGCGAGGCAGGCTGCAAAGCCGCCCACGCCGGGATTTTCGATGCTTCGATCATACCATCCAAGGCCCTCCCGATCGAGCGGAACGGCTTGTTTTGCAGCGGTTTCCACCCGGTTCCGGGGCGACATTCAGGAACCTGCGGAACAATCGCTCAGGCTGGGGAAATCGATCCCTGTTCCACGTGGAACAGTGTTCTTGTCCATGCCGGATCGAGTTCGAGCGCATCCAGTTCGGTGCCGGTGATGAAAACCTGCGCACCACTGCCGACCAGTGCCGCCAGCAGGGTCCGGCGATGTCCGCGATCCAGTTCGGAGGCGAGGTCATCCAGCAGGACCAGCGGCCATTCGCCACGTCGTGCGTGGAAGTCCTCGGCTTGCGCCAGCAGCAGCGACAGCGCCGCCAGCTTGCTCTGGCCTCGGGACAGGGGTTCGCGGGCGGGGCGGGCTGCAAACCCGAGCAACAGGTCGGCGCGATGCGGGCCGGAGGTGGTATGTCCCAACTGACGATCGCGCTCGCGGTTGACCAGCAGGGCATCGGCCAGGGTCATGTCCTCGCGCCGCCAGCCGGACAGGTAGTCGTGCTGGACCAGGCCCAATTCGGGGACCAGTTGCCCGCCCCAATGCGCGACCCTTGGTTCCAGCGCCTCGACGTAGGCGCGGCGATGGCGATCCAGCAATTCTCCGGCCTGCGCCAGTTCCGCATCCCAGGCATCCAGCGCCGCACCGCTGCCACCACTCTTGAGCAGGGCGTTGCGTTGCTTGAGGGCACGGGAATGTCGCCGCCAGACGGGGAGGAATTCCGGTTCCACGTGGAACAATCCCCAGTCGAGCAGGCGCCGCCGCGGCTCGCCGCCACCGGAGAGCAGGGCATGGCTGCCTGGTTCGAAGGTCACCACGGCCAGCGCCATGCATAGTTCGCTGAGCTGGCCGACATCCGCGCCATCGAGCCGGCCTTGCCATTCGCCGCCACCGTGGCGCAATCCCACCTGGCGACGCCGCTGGCCGTCCTGCTCCGACCAGCGTGCGAATACCTGCACGGCAGGCGCACCGGTCCGCATCAACCCATCCCTCACGCGACTGCGGAAACTGCGGCCGTAAGCCAGCAGATGCAGTGCCTCGAGCACGCTGGTCTTGCCGGCTCCATTGCCACCGATCAGGAGGTTCAGACCAGGGCCGGGCTGGAGACTGGCATGGGCGATGCTGCGGACGTCGCCGATATCGAGCTGTTCGAGTTTCAATGCAGCGGCCCCGCAGGCAACAACGCCCGGACAGGCCGGGCGTTGTGGATGTTCCACGTGGAACGCGATTCCTTCACAGCCGCAGCGGCATCACCACGTGGCGGCAGCGCTCGTTGCTGGCTTCGCGCACCAGCGCCGAGGAGTTGGCGTCGCGCAGCGCCAGCACGACCTTCTCGTCGCGCAGGGAGGACAAGGCTTCCAGCAGGTAGGTGACGTTGAAGCCAATGGTGACGCCTTCGACGCGGGTATCGGCCTCGACTTCTTCCTGGGCTTCTTCCTGCTCCGGATTGTGCGAGCTGATGTGCAGCTGGCCCGGCGTCACTTCCAGGCGCACGCCACGGTATTTTTCGTTGGAAAGGATGGCGACGCGCTGCAGGGCGGCGCGGAGTTCCTCGCGATCCATCGTCACCAGCTTGTCGGCGCCGATCGGAATGACCGCTTCGTAGTCGGGGAACTTGCCGTCGATCAGCTTGCTGGTGAAAGTGACATCGTCGCGCTTGACCCGCAGGTGGTTGCGGCCCAGTTCGAGTTCGATGACGCGGTCGCCGCCTTCCAGCAGGCGCTGAAGTTCATGGACACCCTTGCGCGGCACGATGATCTGGCGCTTTGCACGGCTGTCGCCGTTGAGCTGGGCTTCGCACAGGGCGAGGCGATGGCCATCGGTGGCGACGCAGCGGAGGATACCGTCGCGGAGATCGAACAGCAGGCCGTTGAGGTAGTAGCGCACGTCCTGCTGGGCCATCGCGAACGAAGTGCGATCGATCAGTTCCTTGAGTGCCGATTCGGTGATTTCGACGCGCTCGGTAGCATCCACTTCATCGATCGAGGGGAAATCGTTGGCGGGCAGGGTAGCCAGGCTGAAGCGGCTGCGGCCGGCCTGCAGGCTGACCTTGTCGCCCGACTGCGTCATCGTCACCTTGCTGCCATCGGGCAGGGCACGGACGATGTCGAACCACTTGCGGGCGGGAATCGTGATCTCGCCATCCTCGGCGCCTTCGTCCAGGTGCGAACGCGAGACCATCTCGACTTCGAGGTCGGTGCCGGTCAAGGCAAGGCCGCCTTGACGAACCTGGACGAGCAGGTTGGCGAGCACGGGCAGGGTCTGGCGACGTTCCACCACATTCACCACTTGCGCCAGGGGTTTCAGCAGGGCTTCGCGTTGCAGGGTCAAGCGCATGGATGCAGTTCCGGTTCGGGATCGATCCACTGCTTTTAATGAGTGGATAAATCAAAAACGATGGTTGTTGTTGTATCGCGACTGGCTGTGGAAACTCAGTTCAAACCATTGATTAAAAAGGAAATTTCGTTCGAAACAGGCAGTGGACAAGTGGCCCTGGAGTACTGGGACAAGGTGTGGACAAGTTGGCGTCGCCAAATTGTCCCGAAGTTGCCCACAGGATGCCCCGGCTCTCATTCACTGAGTTTGCGCAACAGTTTCTCCCAATCCTCGTGGAGTTTGCCATCGGTTTCGATCAATGTCCGGATCTGCCGGCAGGCATGGAGGACGGTGGTGTGATCGCGGCCGCCGAAAGCGTCGCCGATTTCGGGCAGGCTGTGGTCGGTGAGCTCCTTGGCCAGCGCCATCGCGATCTGGCGCGGGCGCGCCAGCGAGCGCGTGCGCTTGGGTCCGATCAGGTCCTTGATCTGCAGGCCGAAGTAGTCGGTCACGGCCTTCTGGATCTGGCCAATGCCGACGGAATGGTCGCGCAACAGGTCGCGTAGGGTTTCCTGGGCGAAGTCGAGCGTGATCGGGCGGCCGGTGAAGTTGGCGCGCGCGATCAGCGTGTTGAGCGCGCCTTCGAGGTCGCGCACCGAGGAGCGCATCTTCTTGGCGAGCAGGCTGGCGACGTCGTCGGGAATCGGCACGCCGCGCTCGCGCGCTTTCGACAGCACGATCTGCGCGCGGGTTTCGTAGTCGGGTGGATCGATCGCCACCGGCAGGCCCCACCCCAGCCGTGATTTGAGCCGCGGTTCGAGGCCGTCGACTTCGCGCGGGTAGCGGTCGCAGGTCATGATGATCTGCTGGCGGCCGTCGAACAGCGCGTTGAAGGTGTGGAAGAACTCTTCCTGGGTGCGGTCCTTGCCGGCGAAGAACTGGATGTCGTCGATCAGCAGCGCATCGAGGCCCTGGAACTGCCTGCGGAAGGCGTCCATGCCGCCGGTGCTGGCGGGATCATAGAGGGCCTTGGTGAAGCCGTCCATGAAGTCCTTGGAGCGCAGGTACAGGACCTTGGCCGCCGGGTTTTTCGCCAGGAGTTCGTTGCCGGCGGCGAACATCAGGTGGGTCTTGCCAAGGCCGGTGCCGCCATAGAGCAGCAACGGATTGTGGGCGCGATCGCCGGGCGATTGCGAGGCCTGCCAGGCGGCGGCGCGAGCGAGCTGGTTGCTGCGGCCCTCGACGAAGTTCTCGAAGATGTACTGGTTGTCGAGGTTGCCGTGGAAGGCCGGTTCGCTGGCGCGCGTGGTCGCCCGCGCCGATGCCGCAGTGGTCGGAGCCGGCGCGCGCTTGAGCGCGCCGACCTCGATGGCGACGTCGCGGCTGCCGGCGTAGTGGTCGAGCAACTCGCGGATGCGCGGCAGGAAGCGGTCGCGCACGGTGTCGACGACGAACTGGTTCGGCGCGTACAGCACCAGCGCCTGGTCGCGGGCATCGGCCTGCAACGGGCGCAACCAGGTGTGGATGTCCTCGCTCGGGAATTCGTGTTCGAGCTGGGCCAGGCAGCGGGGCCAGGCTTCCAGGGTGGCGGACGGAGGCAACAGGCTCATCGGACTCGTGGACGTGCGTTCGGCCCGACGCGCGGGAATCCGGACTGGGAAGGGGAAGCTTGCAGACTATCATCGGGGCGCGGGGGCTGCACCTGCGGGTTGGTCCCGGTTTGACACGGCGCCATGAACCCCGCTAGAATTTCCGGTTCCACGTTTATATCGATGGCGCCGACACCATGGCCACCAAGCGCACCTACCAGCCCAGCAACCTCAAGCGCAAGCGCGATCACGGTTTCCGTGCCCGCATGAAGACGGCCGATGGCCGCAAGATCCTGGCGCGCCGCCGCGCCAAGGGCCGCAATCGTCTCTGCGCCTGATCGTCAGGCAAGAGACCGGGACGGACTGATGCCGTCCCTCGCGGATACCCGGAAATTCCCCAAATCGGCTCGCGTGCGAACGCGGGCCGATTATGCGTGCGCCTTCGAGGGCGCCAGGCGCCTGCATTCGCCGTTGCTGCAGCTCGCGGTGAAGCGCGATCCGGACACCGGCGGCGCAGCGCCAGCCGACATCACTGCCGCCACGGGCGCGCGCCTTGGCATCGCGGTCTCGCGCAAGGTCGATCGCAATGCCGTCGGCCGCAACCGCATCAAGCGCGTCTGGCGCGAAACCTTCCGCCACCAGTGCGCCCTGCTGCCTCCGGGAAGCTATGTCGCGATCGCCAAGCCGGCGGCCGCGCAGGCGGACAATCCTGCGCTCCGCGCCGCATTGCTTGATTTGTTAGCGCGCGCCGCCAGATTGCCGGGATCACCCGCCACCGGCACAATGCCGCCCGACGTTCCATCCACTCCTTCTTCCCATGGCGCCCTCTCCGCGGCGCCGCACTCCGGCTGACCGCATGAACCAGCAGACCCGTCTCTTCCTCCTGTTCGCCTGGCTGATGGTGGCCGTCCTGCTGTGGATGGAATGGGGCAAGGAACGCGCCGCCAAGATGGCGCCGCCGCCGGTGGTGGCCGCCCAGGCGGTTCCGCAGGTCGTGCCGGGTGCAACGCCGGCCGCGGTGCCGACGGCAGCCGTCCCCGGGGAGGCGCCGGCGACACCGGCGGCGAACGCGAGTGCAACGGCCGCGCCGGCGGTGGTGCATGTGCGCACCGACGTGCTCGACGTCGAACTCGATGGCGGCAGCTTCCGCCAGGTCGACCTGCCGCGCTATCCGAAGACCATGGATGGGCAAGATCCGGTGCGGCTGTTCTCCGCGGCGAATGCCGACTACTATCAGGCGCAGAGCGGCTGGAGCGGGCAGGGCGGTTCGCCGGCGCCGAACCACGCGGGTTTCGTCGCCGACGGCGGCGCGGCGCGGTTCGACCTCGCGCCCGGCGCGACCACGCTGGACGTGCCGTTCACCTGGAGCGCGAATGGCGTGACCATCCATCGCGTCGTCCGCTTCACCCGCGGCAGCTACGCGGTGGACGTGCGCGACAGCGTGACCAATGGCGGAACCACGCCGTGGCAAGGCTATGTCTACCGCCAGCTGGTGCGCGTGCCGCCGAATTTCCAGACCGGGATGATGCATCCGGAGTCCTACAGCTTCGTCGGCGCGACGTGGTCGGACGGCAAGCACTACGATCGCCGCGCGTTCAAGGACTACATGGATGGCGGTGCGGTCGACCAGACCATCAAGGGCGGCTGGCTGGCGATGCCGCAGCACCACTTCCTCAGCGTGTGGATCCCGCAGGCTGACCAGCAGTCCAAGTTCTCGCTGAGCCAGGCCGGACCGGTCGACGCGATCGCGGCGATGGGCCCGGGCTTCACCTTGCAGGCGGGCCAGACCGCGACGACCAGTGCGCGACTGTGGGTCGGGCCGAAGGACGTCAAGGCGCTGGAGGCGTTGAACGTGGCCGGCCTCGATCGCGTCATCGACTACAGCCGCTTCAGCATCTTCGCGGTGCTCGGCGGCTGGTTGTTCTGGCTGCTGATGAAGATCCATGCGCTGATCGGCAACTGGGGCTGGTCGATCATCGGCCTGGTGTTCCTGCTCAAGCTCGCGCTGTTCCCGCTGTCGAACGCGCAGTACAAGTCGACGGCGCAGATGCGCCGCGTGCAGCCGCGGATGAAGGCGCTGCAGGAACGCTACGGCGACGACAAGCAGAAGCTCCAGATGGCGATGATGGAGCTGTACAAGACCGAGAAGATCAATCCGATCGGCGGCTGCCTGCCGATCATCCCGCAGACGATCATCTTCATGACGCTGTACTGGGTGCTGTCGGAATCGGTGGAGCTGCGCCACGCGCCATGGATGGGCTGGATCCACGACCTCACTGCGCGCGATCCCTATTTCGTGCTGCCGATCCTCAACGCCGCGATCATGTTCTTCACCCAGCACCTGACGCCGCCGGCGCCGGGCATGGACCCGACCCAGCAGAAGATGATGAAGGCGATGCCGGTGATCTTCGGCGTGATCCTCGCCTTCCTGCCGGCCGGCCTGGTGCTGTACCAGGTGGCGAACGGCGCGCTCGGCCTGATCCAGCAGACCTACATGTTGCGCAAGTACGCCGACAAGCCGTCGCCGGGCACGCACGACGCCAAGAAGAAGTAAGTCGCATGGCGGCATGATGTGGGCATGAGCACTGCCGCCAGCACGACCACGATCGTGGCCATCGCCAGCGCCCCCGGACAGGGGGGCGTCGGCATCGTGCGATTGTCGGGCGTGCTGGCGCATGACATCGCCGCGCGCCTGTGCGGAAAAACATTGACGCCGCGGCAGGCGATCCGCGTGCAGGTGCGCGCGGCCGATGACGGCGATCCCATCGACGACGGCATCGCGCTGCGTTTCGTCGCGCCGGCGAGTTTCACCGGCGAGGACGTGGTGGAACTGCAGCTGCACGGCAGCCCGGTATTGCTGGAACAGGTCGTGCAAGCTGCGGTGCAACTCGGTGCGCGCCGCGCACGACCCGGCGAATTCAGCGAACGCGCCTTCCACAACGGCAAGCTCGATCTCGCGCAGGCCGAAGCGATCGCCGACCTGATCGCCGCGCGCGACGTGCAGGCCGCGCGCGCGGCCCGGCGTTCGCTCGATGGCGCGTTCTCGACGCGCGTCGATGCGTTGGCATTGCGGCTGCTGCATCTGCGCGTGCACATGGAAGCCGCGATCGATTTCGCCGACGAACCGATCGAGACACTGGGTGGCGACGCCCTGCGGGAGGGCATCGCCACGGCATCGCGCGAACTCGGGGAGCTGCTGCTTGCCGCCGAGCAGGGACGCCGCCTCCGCGATGGCCTGCATGCGGTTCTGGTCGGCCTGCCCAATGCCGGCAAGAGTTCGTTGCTCAATGCCCTGGCCGGCAGCGAGCGCGCCATCGTCACCGACGTGCCGGGCACGACGCGCGACCTCTTGCACGAAACTATCCGCGTCGATGGCGTCGAACTGACGCTGGTGGATACCGCGGGACAACGCGACGATGGCGATGCGATCGAACGCGAGGGCATGCGCCGCGCCCGCGCCGAACTCGAACGCGCCGACCTGGCGATCGCGGTGCTGGATGGGCGCGATGCCGACAGCCAGCGCGCACGATTGCAACCGCTGCTCGCAGCCGTTCCGCGAATCCTGTGGATCCACAACAAGGGCGACCTGCTCGTGGCCCCGTGCGTCGGCGATGACGCGCTCGTTGTGTCCGCGCGCACGGGCGAAGGTCTCGCCGGCTTGCGTGAACGGTTGTCGCGACTGGCCGGCCATCAGGCCGGCGAGGGCGCATTCAGCGCGCGCGCGCGCCATGTCGAAGCCTTGCAACGCGCACGGGAACATCTCTCGGCCGCCGGTTCGGCATTCGGGCATGGCCAACTGGAACTGGCTGCGGAGGATCTTCGCCTGGGCCACGACGCCCTTGGCGAAATCACCGGGCGCGTGCTGGCCGACGACCTTCTCGGGCACATCTTCACCAGCTTCTGCATCGGCAAATAGCCCCCTGCGCTGTGACGCGCCCGACATATCCGGACATCGGGGTGTTGACAAGGTGCCTGCCCGCGGCTTGTATTCGTTCGGTTACGCATCCGCCCGGGGAAATCCACATGAAATCGACCGCCGCCGCAAGGCCCGCGCCCACCCTGTTGTCCCGCTCCCTGCTTGCCGGTGGCGTCGCCTTCGCGCTTGCGCTGGGCATGACGGCCTGCAAGAAGGACGAGAACGCCACGCCGGCCGCCGGCACGCCGGCCGCCACCCCGGCGGCGGCCCCGGCACCTGCGGTGTCGTCGGCAGTCGCCGCGATGGGCGCCGACCAGCTGCGCGATGCCGCGGCCAAGGCCCTGAGCGAGCAGCGCCTGTATGCGCCCGCCGGCAACAACGCCATGGAGTATTACCTGGCACTGCGCGACAAGTCGGCGAACGATCCGTCGGTCGCCAGCGCGCTGACCGACCTCCAACCCTACGCGACCATCGCCACCGAGCAGGCGATCGCCCGCAAGGACTTCACCGAAGCCGACCGCCTCTATGCATTGCTGGAGAAGGCCGACTCCGCGGCGCCGGCATTGCCGCGCCTGAAGAACGCGATCGCCGATGGCGAGAAGGCCGCCGCCGCGACGGCGGCCTCCGGGACCACGCCGGTGCTGACGCCGCAGGAACAGGCCAAGCAGGCCGAACTCGAGAAGAAGCGCCTGGAAGACCAGAAGAAGTTGCAGGAACAGGCGGCGAAGGAGCTGGCGGCCAAGCAGGCGCAGGACAAGGTCGCGCAGGCGGCCCAGAAGCAGCAGCAGGACGCCGCGGCGAAGGCGGACGCCGATCGCAAGGCGGAAGCGGATCGCAAGGCCGAAGCCGATCGCCGCGCCGAAGCCGACCGCAAGGCCGCCGCCGAGCGCGCCGCGGAGCAACAGCAGCAGCGCGCGGCGGCAGCGCCGACGCGCAGTGCCAGCAGCGAATTGCGCGCCATCAGCACGCCGAGCCCGCGCTTCCCGGTCGAGGCCCTGCGCAGCGGCCAGAGCGGCAGCGTGACGGTCGAATTCACCGTGTCGCAGGATGGCTCCGTGGGCGCCGCCCGCGTGGTCAATGCCGATCCGCCGCGCGTGTTCGATCGCGAAGCGCTGAATGCGGTCCGCAAGTGGCGCTTCGAACCTGTCGGTTCGCCGGTCACCACCCGCCGCACGATGCAGTTCAAGCCGAGCGAGTGATCGTTTCGATGCCTGCAAAAAAGCCCGGCGTTCGCCGGGCTTTTTTGTTGCCGGCTTCCCGTCGCGGTCAGGAGGCGACCGCGAGTTTTTCCTGGCCGTAGCGGCGCACCGCCAGCCACCACAGCAACGCGGTGACGGCGATCGCCGAGGCGAAGTACACCAGCCATTCCAGCGGCTGGATGGCCTCGCTGCGCAGCACCTTGAGGATGATCTGGTTCTGCGCGAGGAACGGGATCGCGAATTGCCACAGCGCGTTCTTCACCGGGTTCACCATCAGGAAGATGGTCGGGACCATCGGCAGCAGCATCAGGATCGACATGAAGCTCTGCGCTTCCTTCACCGATTTCGCGCCCGAGGCGATCAGCGTCAGCAGGCTGCAACCGAGCGCGACCAGCGGCAACAGGATCAACAGCATCTTCAACACTGCCATTGCGCTGATGTCCATCGCCTTGCCGATGCCGGGCGTGAGTTGGGCGCCGAGCTTGAACGACAGGCAGGTGAGGGTGACCGAAACGATGCCGATCAGCACGGCCGCGACCACCTTGCCGCTGACCATGGTGCCGCGCGCGACCGGATTGGTGAGCAGCGGCTCCAGCGACTGGCGTTCGCGCTCGCCGGCGGTCATGTCGATCACCAGCGCCGCGCCGCCCAGGAAACCGCCGAGGATCAGCAGGTAGGGCAGGAACGACATCACCCGGCCACGGCGCGCTTCCGGCGTCGACAGGTCCTTGTTCGCCACCATCACCGGCGCCGCGACCTGCGGATTGATGCCGCGGGCGAGCAGGCGCAATGCGCCCATCTGCTGGGTATAGGCATTGAGCAGGGTGGTCACGCGTTCGGTCGGGATGCGCGCGTCCTGGCGGGTGGAATCGTTGACCACTTCGACCAGTGCGGGTTCGCCCTTGCGCCACTGCTCCTCGAACTTGTCGCCGATGCGGATGTAGACGTCCTCCCCCTGGCTGCGGATGGCGGCATCGGGATCGGCGACGTTCTTGGCGGTAACGCCGTGCCCGGCCAGCCACTTCACCAGGTTGGGCGCGTGCTGGGCGCCGACAATGGCGACTTCCAGCGGCTTGTCGTTGAGTTCCTTCATCTTGTGCTGCATGAAGGTGCCGAGGCCGAAGATCAGCAGCAACATCAGCACCGGCGTCATCAGCAGCGTCAGCAGCATGGTCTTGCGGTCGCGGGAGAAGTCGAGCAGTTCCTTGCCGACGATGGCGGCGAGCGGGTTCGGGGCATTCATGCGTGCAGTCCTTCTTCGCTGCCGATCAGGCGGACGAAAGCGTCTTCGAGGTTGGATTCATGGGCTTGTTCGCGCAGTTCGTCCGGGCTGCCTTCGGCCATGACGCGGCCATTGGCGATGATGACGATGCGATCGCACAGCGCGGCGACCTCCTGCATGATGTGGCTGGAGAACACCACGCAATGGCCTTCGTCGCGCAGGTGCTTGAGGAAGCCGCGCAGGCCGCGCGTGGTCATCACGTCGAGGCCGTTGGTCGGTTCATCGAGGATGACGTTGCGCGGCGAGTGGATCAGCGCGCGCGCGATCGCGGTCTTGGTGCGCTGGCCCTGCGAGAAGCCCTCGGTGCGGCGATCGAGGAAATCCTCCATCTGCAGTGCAGTGGCCAATGCAGCGATGCGCTGCTCCATCTGCTGCGGCGAGAGGCCATGCAGTTCACCGAAGTAGCGGATGTTCTCGCGCGCGGTCAGGCGCTTGTAGACGCCGCGCGCATCCGGCAACACGCCGAGCGCGCGGCGCACCGAGTTGGGATCGACGCGGGCATTGATGCCGTCGACAGTGACGCTGCCGCGTTCCGGCGTCATCAGCGTGTAGAGCATGCGCATGGTGGTGGTCTTGCCGGCGCCGTTGGGCCCGAGCAGGCCGGTGATCTGGCCGTCGCGGGCGGTGAAGCTGACGTCGCTAACGGCGACCACCGGGGTGTCGTGCTTGCCCTTGCCGGGAAATGTCTTGTGGAGGTGTTCGGCGACGATCATGGCGTCCATCCGTTGTAGTCGATGAAGGAAGGCGTCGGGCTGAGCGCGTCGAGGCACTTGGCGTCGAGCGACTTGGCGTCGGCGGTCTCGATGAACTTGGCGAACAGGCGCGGCATGCAGCCGGCGGCGATCACGTTGTGGCCCTGGCCGTTGAGCACCAGCAGGCGGCCGTTGGGCAGCGACTTCGCGACTTCCTCGCCGTAGCGCGGCGGCGTCACCGGATCGAACTGGCCTTCCAGCACCAGCGCCGGCACCGGCGTCGTCAATGCGTTGTGGAAATCGGCCGGCACCTTGCCCTTCGGCCACTGCGTGCAGGCCTGCGCCATGAAGCGCGCCATGTCGTTGCCGAGCACGGTGCCGCTGTCGTCCTGAGCGGCCGCGGGTGCCTGGCCGGCATCTTCGCCGCAGACCACCGAGAGCTGCATGCCCATCGCCATCTGGTCCTTCATCTGCGTGCGCAGCATCGATGTCAGCGCCTTGAGCCCGGCGTAGCGGCCTTGCGCGGCTTCGTGGATCTGCAGCGGCAGGATCGAGGCGATCGCCGGCATGTAGGCGAACATGCGCACCAGCCCGGCGACTTCATCGGCGGTCAGTGCCTCGGTCTTCTGTTCGCCGGACAGGGGATCACGATAGCCGACCTGCGGCGGCGCCTTGCGCAGCGTGTCCAGCAAGCTGCCGAGTTCCGCGCGCGGATCGCCGAACTTCGCCTTGCACTGCGCGTCCTTGGTGCAGACACCGAATTGCAGCGCCAGCGCGTCGTCGAGGTTGCGCGCCCAGATGTTGGAGAGATGCAGCGTGTTGGGCACGACGGAGTCGAGCACGATGCTGCGGGTCTGCTGCGGATGGCGCATCGCGTATTGCTGCGCCACGCGGGTGCCGTAGCTCACGCCGTAGAGGTTGACCTGCTTCGCGCCGATGGCGGCGCGCACGGCGTCGAGGTCGGCGACCGCTTCGGTGGTGCCGTACTGGCGCAGGTCGGCGCGCTTCGACAGCGTGTCGATGCAGGTCGTGGTGATCCGCTGCACGGCGGCGGCATCCGGCGTCGATGCGCTTTCGTCGCCGACATCGCAGGCTAGCTTGTTGGAGCCGCCGGTGCCGCGTTGGTCGACCAGGATCACGTCGCGCTGGTTGAGCACGCCCTGGAAGACCGGTGCGAGCATGGCGTAACTGTCCACCGCCGACTGGCCGGGACCGCCGGCGATCAGGAACACCGGATCGTCATGCCGGTCGGCATCTTCATCGGCCGGCACCCAGGCGATGCGCAGGTCGATCTTGCGGCCATCGGCATCGGCGCGATTTTCCGGCACCGACAGCGTCGTGCATTGCGCCGGCAAGCCTTCGCGTCCTGCCGCACCGGGCAAGGTGCAGGGCTTGAAGCTCAGCTGGCCGAGCTTGCGCAGCTGCGCCGGTTCGACGTGCGCGGGTTGCGCGGATGCAGCGCCATTCGCCGCTTGCGTCGATGGTTGATGCTTGCGCCATGACTGGTAGCCGAACAGTGCAACGGCGGCCAGCACCGCGAGAATGATGCGGATCTTTCTGGACATTCGCCCCCCTCCTCAAGGTTCGTGGTAGATGAAAACGGATTCGATGGGTTCGTCGAACAACTTCGCGATGCGGAACGCCAGCGGCAGCGACGGATCGTATTTACCGGTTTCCAGCGCGTTGATGGTCTGGCGCGAGACGTCGAGGCGTTCGGCCAACGCGGCCTGCGACCAGCCCATCTGTTCGCGCAATTCGCGCAGGCGGTTGTCCATCAGCGGTAGCGCCGGGTCGCGCGGAACTTGCCGATGGCGTAGGTGAAGCACATCAGCGGGAAGACCCAGATCATGGCGACGCCGGCCGGGACGTCGATGACCTTGCCGAGCTGGAGGAAACCGCCGGCGAGATAGACCTGCGAGACGATCAGCGCGGCGACGCCGACCGCTTCCATCTCGATGCGACGCTGCATCTCGTCGACCGTGCGCAGGTAGCGCAGGAAGGCGAACATGACGAAGGAGATCGGCAAGGCCGGCGCGATCGCGATCAGCGCGCGCAGCGGCATCGCCATCTGGTAATGCTTCAGCAGCCAGGTCGATGCGAGCACGAGCGCGGTGTACAGGATCATCGCCGGCCACAGGCGGCGGCGGTAATCGCGGCTGGCGCGGCTGGAATATTCCTCCTCGCAGTGGTCGCGCCACCAGCGCGGCGCGAAATGCATGAACGCGACCAGCGCGACCAGCCCCGAACCCATGCCGGTGAAGAAGCCGACCCGGGTGTCCGACCAGCCGGCGTGGTTGCCGTAGAGCGCCAGGGCGAACGTCACCACGATGCCGGCGTACCCCAGCCACAAGCGGTTGCGGAAGCTCATGGACATCATTGCGGCTTCCTCCGCGCGCTGGCCATCAGGGCGACGCCGAGTGCGATGAAAGCCGGGCCGGGCGCCCACAGGCCGGTGTTGCGGGTGGCGAGTCCGGCGGCGAGGAAGACGATCCCGACGATCAGGAAGACGAGACCGGAACTGCGGGTGGAGCGGGGCTTGTCGTTCATGGCGGTGTGTCAAGTGACCTTGACAACACACTAAGCCCGGCAAATCCGGATTGTCAAGCGTCCTTGACAATGGGGCGTTCCGGCTCGAAGCGGACCGGGGCGCTGGAGTACCATTTGCACCATGAACGAGACCCACAAAAAGCCGTTGCCGGGCACCGATCTGGCCTGGTTCGACGCGTCCGCGGCCGTCGAGGCGATCCAGCCCGGCGCCTGGGCCGGACTGCCCTATACCTCGCGGGTGTTCGCCGAAAACATCGTGCGCCGCGCCGAGCCGGCGAAGATCGCCGACTACCTGGGCCAGCTGATCGGGCGCCGCCGCGACCTCGATTTCCCGTGGTTCCCGGCGCGCGTGGTCTGCCACGACATCCTCGGCCAGACCGCGCTGGTCGACCTCGCCGGCCTGCGCGATGCCATCGCCGACCAGGGCGGCGATCCGGCGCAGGTGAATCCGGTGGTGCCGGTGCAGCTGATCGTCGACCACTCGCTGGCGGTCGAATTCGACGGCAATGATCCGAACGCGTTCGCCAAGAACCGCGCGGTGGAGGATCGTCGCAACGACGATCGCTTCCACTTCATCGACTGGACGAAACACGCGTTCCGCAACGTCGACGTGATCCCGCCGGGCAACGGCATCATGCACCAGATCAACCTGGAGCGGATGTCGCCGGTGGTGGGTGTGGATGATGGCGTCGCCTATCCCGACACCTGCGTCGGTACCGACTCGCACACGCCGCACGTCGACGCGCTGGGCGTGATCGCGGTCGGGGTCGGTGGCCTCGAAGCCGAGAACGTGATGCTCGGTCGCGCGTCGTGGATGCGCCTGCCCGACATCATCGGCGTCGAACTCAGCGGCAAGCCGCAGCCGGGCATCACCGCCACCGACATCGTGCTGGCGCTCACCGAATTCCTGCGCAAGCAGAAGGTGGTCGGTGCCTTCCTCGAATTCCGCGGCGAAGGCGCGGCGGCATTGACGCTGGGCGATCGCGCGACGATTTCCAACATGGCGCCGGAATACGGCGCGACCGCGGCGATGTTCTTCATCGACCAGAACACGCTGGACTACCTGCGCCTGACCGGGCGCGGCGACAAGCAAGTGGCCCTGGTCGAAACCTATGCGAAGACCGCGGGGTTGTGGGCCGATACGCTGAAGGATGCGCAGTACGAACGCACGCTGACCTTCGATCTCTCGAACGTGGTGCGCTCGCTGGCCGGACCGTCGAATCCGCATGCGCACCTGCCGGTGAACGAACTGCAGTCGCGCGGCATCGCCGACGAAGCCAAGCTGGAAGCCGGTCGCGATGAAGAAGCGAACGGCACGATGCCGGATGGCGCGGTCATCATCGCCGCCATCACCAGCTGCACCAACACCTCGAATCCGCGCAACGTGATCGCGGCGGGTTTGATCGCGCGCAATGCCAATCGTGCCGGGCTGGTGCGCAAGCCGTGGGTGAAGTCGTCGCTGGCGCCGGGCTCGAAGGCGGTGGCGTTGTACCTGGAAGAAGCCGGATTGAAGTCGGAACTGGAACAACTCGGTTTCGGCATCGTCGCCTTCGCCTGTACCACCTGCAACGGCATGAGCGGTGCGCTCGATCCGAAGATCCAGCAGGAAGTGATCGATCGCGATCTGTACGCGGTCGCGGTGCTGTCGGGCAACCGCAATTTCGACGGCCGCATCCATCCCTATGCCAAGCAGGCCTTCCTGGCGTCGCCGCCGCTGGTGGTCGCCTATGCGATCGCCGGCACCGTGCGTTTCGACATCGAGAAGGACACGCTCGGCCATCGCGCCGACGGCACGCCGGTCTATCTCAAGGACATCTGGCCGGACGACGCCGAGATCGACGCGATCGTGAAGTCGGCGGTCAAGCCGGAACAGTTCAACGCGGTCTACGAACCGATGTTCCGTCGCCACGCCGACGACGGCGTGCAGGTCGCGCCGCTGTACGCATGGCGCCCGCAGTCCACCTACATCCGTCGTCCGCCGTACTGGGAAGGCGCGCTGGCAGGAGCCCGCACGCTGACGGGAATGCGGCCGCTGGCGGTGCTCGGCGACAACATCACCACCGACCACCTGTCGCCGTCGAACGCGATCCTCGCCAGCAGCGCCGCCGGCGAATACCTGGCGAAAATGGGCCTGCCGGAAGAAGACTTCAATTCCTATGCCACCCATCGCGGCGACCATCTCACCGCGCAACGCGCGACCTTCGCCAATCCGAAGACCATCAACGAAATGGCGGTGGTCGACGGTGCTGACGGTAAACAACACGTCAAGCAGGGCTCGCTGGCGCGCGTCGAACCCGACGGCAAGGTGATGCGGATGTGGGAAGCGATCGAGACCTACATGGATCGCGGCCAGCCCTTGATCATCATCGCCGGGGCCGATTACGGCCAGGGCAGCTCGCGCGACTGGGCGGCCAAGGGCGTGCGCCTCGCCGGCGTGGAAGTGATCGCCGCCGAAGGCTTCGAGCGCATCCATCGCACCAACCTGATCGGCATGGGCGTGCTGCCGCTGGAATTCCTGCCCGGCACCAATCGCAAGACGCTGGCGATCGACGGCACCGAGACGTATGACGTAGTCGGCGAACGCACGCCACGCGCGACGCTGACGCTGGTGATCCATCGCCGCAACGGCGAACGCGTGGACGTGCCGATGCTGTGCCGCCTCGATTCCGACGAGGAAGTGTCGATCTACGAAGCCGGTGGCGTGTTGCAGCGTTTCGCCCAGGATTTCCTCGAACACAGGCACGTGGCGTGAACACGATGATGAAGCAGATCAAGATCCCTGCTACTTACATGCGCGGCGGTACGTCGAAGGGCGTGTTCTTTTCGCTGAATGATCTGCCGGAAGCGGCGCGCGTTCCCGGCGCAGCACGCGATGCGCTGCTGATGCGAGTGATCGGTTCGCCCGATCCCTACGGCAAGCAGATCGACGGAATGGGCGGCGCGACCTCGAGCACGTCGAAGACGGTGATCGTGGCGAAGAGTTCGAAGCCTGGCCACGACGTCGACTATCTGTTCGGCCAGGTCGGCATCGACAGGGCCTTCGTCGACTGGAGCGGCAACTGCGGCAATCTCACCTCGGCGGTCGGTCCGTTTGCGATCACGCATGGTCTGATCGATCCCGCACGCGTGCCCCGCGACGGCGAATGCGAGGTGCGGATCTTCCAGGCCAATACCGGCAAGACCATCATCGCCCGCGTGCCAATGGTCGACGGCGAAGTACAGGAACTCGGCGATTTCGAACTCGACGGGGTGACGTTCCCGGCGGCGGAAATCCGCCTGGAATTCCTCGACCCCGGCGCCGACGAGGAAGGCGCGGGCGGTGCGATGTTCCCCACTGGAAACGTTGTCGATGAGCTGCATGTTCCCGGCATCGGCCTCAAGGACGATCGCGTGCGCGCGACCCTGATCAATGCCGGCATCCCCACCATCTTCGTCAACGCGCGTGACATCGGATACTCCGGCACAGAATTGCAGGATGCGATCAACAGTGACCCCGCGGCGCTCGCGCGTTTCGAAACGCTGCGCGCGCATGGTGCGCTGAAGATGGGCCTGATCAAATCGCTGGATGAAATCGCCAGCCGCCAGCACACGCCGAAGATCGCCTTCGTCGCGCCGCCGCAGGAGTACGTCAATTCCGCAGGAAAGGCCGTCAAGGCCGGCGATGTCGACGTACTGGTGCGCGCGATGTCGATGGGCAAGCTGCACCACGCCATGATGGGCACTGCCGCCGTCGCCATCGGAACCGCCGCCGCTGTACCCGGCACGCTGGTGTGCGAAGCCGCGGGCGGGACGCCACGCGATGTGGTGCGCTTCGGTCATCCTTCCGGCACGTTGCGCGTCGGCGCCAGCGCCGAACGTCGCGATGGCGAATGGACGGTGACCAAGGCGGTGATGTCGCGCAGCGCGCGCGTGCTGATGAGCGGCCAGGTGCACGTGCCGGTTTGACGCCGGAACGCACGACGGACGTGGAGTTCAGGCGATTGCGAGGAAATTGCGCAAGTCGTCCCTGAGTTCGGCGTCGAGCGTGGCGACGAGGTCGCCCGCCGGCATCGCCCGCGCAAGTGCCGCCGCCTGCCCGGCCCATTGCGCGCCATAACCGTATTCACCACGGGATTTCGCCGCGGCGTGCAGCGCCTTGCCGGCGTCGTAGGCGATCGGATACTCGGGAACGGGCGGGCGTTGCGGATCGCCGTCGAGTTCGGTGAAACGATTGCACAGGCAGCGCGCGATGCGGCCCGAGATCGATGCCGTCAGCACGGTGCGTCGCGGTCCGTCGCCCAGCAAGGCATCGCGATACCCGTCATCGATCGCCGATTCGGGGCAGGCGACGAACGCGGTGCCGAGTTGCGCCGCCTGCGCACCGAGCGCCAGCGCGGCGGCGATGCCCGCGCCATCCATGATGCCGCCGGCGGCGATCACCGGCAGTTCGCCGGCACGGACCAGCAGTCGAGTGAGCGCGAATGTCCCCAGCCGGGCATCGTCGCCATCGGGATCGAAGATGCCGCGATGCCCGCCCGCTTCGATGCCCTGCGCGACGATCGCGTCGATGCCGGCCGCCGCAATCGCCCGCGCTTCGCCTGGCTGGGTCGCGGTGGCGAACAGCACGATCCCGGCCTGCTTCAAGGCGGCGATGGCCGCCGCCGCCGGCAATCCGAAATGGAAGCTGACGACGGCCGGGCGTTCCTCCAGCAACATCGCCAGCATGGCGTCGTCATCGACGAAGCTGGCGTAGATCTCGCGCAGCGTTGCCGGCGGCTGCGCATCGAATTCGGCGAAGCGGGGCGCCAGCCACTGCAGCCAGCGCGCTTCGCGCTGCGGATCGGCGAGCGCCGGGCGATGGCAGAACAGGTTGACGTTGAACGGCTTGGCGGTGCGCGCGCGGGTGTCGCGGATCATCCGCCGCGCGGTTTCGACATCGCCGGCGCCGATGCCGATCGCGCCGAGCCCCCCGGCATTCGCGACTGCCGCCGCCAGCGCCGGGGTACCGGCGCCCGCCATCGGCGAAAGGAAAATCGGCGTGGTGATTCCCAGCTTGCGCAGCAGCGGAATGTCCACGATCGTCTCCCTACTTCAGGCTGATGTACTTCTCGCGGCGGATGTCCTTCATCGGCAGGCCGAGTTCCTTGAGCGCGGCGACCACGGCATCGACCATGTTGGGATTGCCGCACATGTAGGCGATGTCGCCGCCGGCGCTCGGCGCCAGTTCGGCCAGGCGGTTCTGCACGTAACCGTGCGCGGACTCGGCCTTGGCGAAGGCGGCGACATCATCCCCGCTCAACGCTTCCCGCGACAGGCAGGGCAGGTAGCGGAACTTGCCCGGATGCTTGTCGACCATGGCCAGGAATTCGTCGGCGAACAGCAGTTCCGAGGGCACGCGCGCCCCGTGGACCAGCACCACCTCGACGCCGCGTTCGCGGATCAGCGCGTCGAGCTGCGGCAGCATCGAGCGATAGCTGGCGACGCCGGTGCCGGTGGCGATCAGCAGGTAGCGGCGATTGGCGTCGTCCGGCTTGAGGGTGAACAGTCCGAGCGGGCCGCTGGCCTGCAAGTGGTCGCCGATCGCCATGCCCTGGAACAGCGCGGTGGCGGCGCCGCCGGGGACGATGCTGGCGACGAACTCGACGGCTTCGCCGCTGGCGATGCGATGGTCGTGGCGGGTCGCGCACGAGTAGCTGCGGCGCGCGGTGCTGCCGTCGGCCAGCGGGAAATGGATCTGGATGAACTGCCCGGGGGTGTAGTCCAGGGCTTCGCCGTCGTCGCGGACGAAGGCGAGGTGGAGAACGGAGGCGGCGATCTGCCGGCGTTCGAGCAGCCGGATCGGGAAGAACTTGGACATAAGGCTTCTATAATAACGGTTCTCTCCCTGCGATCCTTCGCCGCAATGACGGATTCCGCTTCTGTGCCCGCCCTGAGCGTGCACGACCTGCGCAAGACTTACGACAACGGCGTCGAAGCCCTCAAGGGCATCTCGCTGGATGTCCAGCCCGGTGATTTCTATGCCCTGCTCGGCCCCAACGGCGCCGGCAAGTCGACCCTGATCGGCATCATCAGCTCGCTGGTCAACAAGACCTCGGGCAGCGTCAAGGTGTTCGGCGTCGACATCGACGGCCACCGCGACGAAGCGATGCGCCTGATCGGCCTGGTGCCGCAGGAACTCAACTTCAACATGTTCGAGAAGCCGCTCGACATCTGCGTGAACTACGCGGGGTTCTACGGCATCCCGCGCGAAGTCGCGCTGCCGCGCGCCGAAGCGGTGCTGAAGGACGCGCTGTTGTGGGACAAGCACGACAAGATGAGCCGCACGCTCTCGGGCGGCATGAAGCGACGGCTGATGATCGCGCGCGCGCTGATGACCGAGCCGCGCCTGCTGATCCTCGACGAGCCGACCGCCGGCGTCGACATCGAGATCCGTCGCGGCATGTGGGAAACGCTGAAGCGGATAAATTCCGCTGGCACCACCATCATCCTCACCACGCATTACCTCGAGGAAGCGGAGAGCCTGTGCCGCAACCTCGCCATCATCAACCGCGGCCAGATCGTCGCCGAAGGTCCGATGAAGGCGCTGCTGGCGAAACTCGACGTCGAAGGCTTCCTGTTCGACGTCGACGGCGAGCTGCCGGCGCAGCTGCCGCAGATCGAAGGCACCACGCTGGTCGCGCTTGATAACCACACCATCGACCTCGAGATGCCGCGCGCGATGGATCTCAACCGCGTGTTCGCGGCCTTCGCCGATGCCGGCATCCGCGTGCGCTCGATGCGCACCAAATCGAATCGACTGGAGGAACTGTTCGTGCGCATGGTTGCCGACCCCAAGGAGGCCCGGGCATGAGCGGTTCGAATCCGAATCTGGTCGCCTTCCTGACCATCGCGCGGCGCGAAGTGATGCGCATCCTGCGCATCTGGGGCCAGACCCTGATGCCGCCGGCGATCACCATGACGCTCTACTTCCTCATCTTCGGCGGCCTGATCGGTTCGCGCGTCGGCACCATGGACGGCATCCGCTACATGGATTTCATCGTGCCGGGCCTGGTGATGATGTCGATCATCCAGAACAGCTACGGCAACATCAGCTCGAGTTTCTTCGGCGCCAAGTTCGGCCGCCACATCGAGGAACTGCTGGTGTCGCCGATGCCGAACTGGGTCATGCTGGCCGGCTACGTCGCCGGCGCGGTGCTGCGCGGCCTGATGGTCGGCGCGATCGTGCTGGTGATCGCGATGTTCTTCACCCACGTGCGCGTGCCGCATCCGCTGGTGACGATCGCGTCGGTGCTGCTGGGCGCGACCATCTTCTCGCTGGCCGGTTTCATCAACGCCGTCTACGCCAAGAAGTTCGACGACGTCGCCATCGTCCCGACCTTCATCCTCACCCCGCTGACCTACCTCGGCGGCGTGTTCTATTCGGTCAAGCTGCTGCCGGAATGGGCGCAGACCATGACCCACCTCAATCCGATCTTCTATATGGTCAACGCCTTCCGCTACGGCTTGCTCGGGCAGAGCGACGTAGCGATGGGCGCGGCCTTCGGCCTGATGCTGCTGTTCGTGGTCGGCCTGACTTCCCTGGCGCTGTGGTTGCTCAAGCGCGGCGTCGGGATGCGCAGCTGAACGACTGACGATTCATTCGCAGAACGCGCCGTCCCCTTGCGGACGGCACTGCTGCGGAAAACCGTGCCGCTGCCAGTAGGCGAGGATGCCGTTGTCCTTCAGATAGGTCTGGAACGCGGGATCGCGGCGCAGGAAGGCGAATTCCTTTTCCCACAGCGCCAGGTCCCAGGTCGAATAGCTGCCCTTGCGCATCCGCTCCAGCCCGGCGACAAGTTCCGCCGCATGTGCCTGTGCGCCGGGCTGGATCACGCGCAACAGGGCGAAGAGGCCGGTGTCCTGTTCGAACTTGCGATTCGCGGCGTCGACGTCGGCCCAGTTTCCATGGCCGGCCAGTGCGCGCATCACCGCTTCGTAACCGGGCTTGAGGCGAGGCCAGTTTTCGTCGTTCGCGGCGAGGCCTTCCTCGACCAGTGCTTGCGCCTCCGCGTAGTCCTTGCGCCAATAGGCGTTGAACCAGTGGCCGTAGTGGGCCAATTCGCCGGAGTGGCGGGAAGAGGCGAGGCTGGCTTTGGCCTCCTCGTGCCGGCCCATGGTGTCGAGCAGGCGGCCGAGGGTGAACGTCGCGTATTTGTTGAGCGGATCGCGGGCGATCCATTCGCGCGTCTGCGCTTCGGCGCGATCGAGGTAGCCCAGCCGCGCCAGCACCACCGCCGGATTGGCGAGCGGCGGCACCTTCATGCCGCGCAGTTCCGCCGCGTGCATCTGGGACACGCAAGGCTCCCATTGGTTGCGTTGGCAGGCGATGAAGGCCTGGACGAAGTACGGCTCGGCCAGCGACGGATCCAGGCGTTGCGCTGTGATCGCTTCCTGCAGGGCTTCGTCGCGCACGGAATCCGGCAGGCCGAGGTTGTAGACGGTACGGATGTTCAATGCATCCGCGAGCGCCGCGTGCGTGCGCGCATCATCGGGGCGCTGGCGCAACAGCGCGCGGAATTCGGCTTCCGCGGGTTCCAGCCTGCGCTCCTGCGACAGCGACCGGTCGAACAGCAGTTTTTGCGCGGCGAGGAAGCGACGCAGGAATTCGGCGTCGCCACCCTGGGTGGCCGCCGTGGGCAATCCCAGTTTCAACGTGAGCGAGGCCGCCACCGATTCGGCGATTTCGCGCTGCATCAGCAACACCTGCGACGCGTCGCGATCGAAGTCGCGGGCCCACAACGTATTGCCGGTCTTCGCTTCGACCAGGCGCAGGTGCACGCGCAAGGCCTGCCCGGCCTGCTGCAGGCTGCCCTGCAGGACATGGGTGATGCCGAGCCGTTGCGCCAGCCGCCTTGGATCGTCGGATTCGGCGACGGCGAGATGGGTGGATTCGCGCGCGATCACGCGCAATCCGTCGATGCGGGCGAGGTTGCCGATCAGTTCCTCGCTGAGCCCGTCGGCGATCGTGCGCGCGCTGTCGTTGTCGCCGATCGGCTTGAGCGGAACGATCACCAGGCTGGGAGGCGCCGCCGACAGTGCGGTGGATGCTGTTGCCGTCGATGCCACGGTTCTGGTGCGCGACCACCACCATCCGCCCGCTGCCAGCAGCGCGAACACGGGCAACCACCACAGCGCCTTGGGCATGGCGTGGTGGCGCGAGGGCGTGGGCGGAACCGCATCGGCCGCGCCGTTTGCATCGGGTTCCGGCACGGTATCCGGCGCCGACGGCAGGTCGAAGCGATAGCCGACGCCATGGAGGGTGTGCAGATAGCGCGCGCCCTGGGCGTCTTCGCAAAGGGCGTGGCGAAGCAGGGTGACGACCCGGTTGAGCACGCCAGGCGTGACATGGCGATGGCCCCAGACCGCGTCCATGATCTCGTCGCGGGCGAAGACGCGGCCCGGCGCCTGCACCAGCAGGGCGAGCACGCCGAATGCCTTGGGTTCCAGTGTCTGCTGCACGCCGGCGCGGAACAGGCGGCGGCCGCTGAGATCGACCACCACATCGTCGAAGACCACGCGGGTTGGATCGGGTTGAACCATGGGCCTCGTCCGTGGGCGCACCCGCACAGGATACGGATTCCGGCCGCGCCACGGGGCGCCCCAAGCATTCCCCAAGCTTTTCCGACAAAGCCTCACGGGATCTCCGCAGGGCCCTCAAGACTGGCGACGGCCTCCGCAGGAAGCTGGTCGCACCGGGAATCGCCCGGATTCGACCCGAGGAGTACGCCATGAACCGCCCACTGTGCACCGCCCTGTTGCTGGCCATCGCCACCGTTCCGGCCATGGCCCAGGAATCATCGGACACCCTGACGACCGTGCGGGTGCGCGGCGCCCTGTATGTCACCGAATGCAGCCATCGCGTCCCGCCCACGCAGCGCCAGGTCGGGGAATGGACCGGCATCGACAACGTCGCCGCGGCCTACGCCGCGCGCGAACGACTGGTCTCCGATATCGCGCGCGTCTGCCGCCGCCCGGGGATCGCCCGCGTGCAGGTGCTCAAGGACGAGGATCCGGAGAAAGGATCGCGCTACGTCGCGGTCGCGGTTCCCGCCGGGCGCTGATCGCAAGGCATTGAAATCGCTCCGAATGTAGGGAATGCGTTAACGCCCGGCGCATCCTGCCCGGTATCCTGTGGGCGATGCGCTTCCCACGACTCCTGCCGGTGTTGTTCTGCCTGTCCTGCGCCGGTGCGCAGGCGGCGCAGGTGAAGCGCGTGGAGATCCGCGGCATCGACGGAGCGATGGCGAACGATGTCCGCGCGGCGTTGTCGCTGGAGGACGCGATCGGCAAGCAGGTCTCCGATCGCCGCCTCGACTACCTGCTCGAGGAGGCCGAGACGGAAACGCGCAACGCGCTGGAGCCGTACGGGTATTACTCGCCGCAGATCCGGGTCACGCCATCGAGCGATCGCAATGCCCTGGTCGTCACCGTCGACGTCCAGCGCGGCGAACCGGTGATCGTGCGCAAGGTCGCCTACGGCATCGAGGGCCCGGGCGCGGATGACCAGTACCTGACCCAGGACATCGGGAAGGTGCGGCCGGTGCCGGGCCAGGTATTCGACCAGAGCGCCTACGAGGCGGGCAAGACCGCCATCACCCAGCGCCTGGCGCAACGCGGCTATTTCGATTCCGATTTCATCAGCCACAAGGTCGAGGTGACGCGCGCCGCGCATGCCGCCGATGTCGACCTGCGCTGGACCAGCGGCGAACGTTACGAAATGGGCCCGGTGACCTTCGAACAGACGCCGAACGAAATCATCCGCCCGCAGTTGCTGGAACGCCTGGTGTACTGGAACGAAGGCGACTACTACCACCAGGGCCGTCTCGACCGCCTGCGCAAATCGCTGACATCGCTCGACTACTTCAGCCGCATCGACATCGAGCCGTTGCCGGGCGATGCCAAGGATCTGCGCGTTCCGGTGCAGGTCACGCTGGAACCGGCCAAGCGCACCATCTATACCGCCGGCGTCAGCTACGGCACCGACAGTGGCGCCGGCGCGCGCTTCGGGCTGGAGCGGCGCTATCTCAACAAGCGCGGCCACAAGGCGCTGGCGCAGGTCGATTACGCCCAGAAGCGCAAGGTGGCGACGCTGCAGTACCGCGTGCCGGCGTTCAAGTGGCTGGACGGCTGGTACACCGCCGGCCTGCAGTTCGGCGACGAACAGAGCCGTTACATCGACAACCGGCGCTCGGAACTGGTGTTCAGCCGGACCGGGCAGATCAACACCAAGCTCGACGCCGCGATTTCGCTGCACGTGCTGCGCGAACGCTGGGCCTATACCGACGGCACCCTCAAGACGCCGTACCAGACCGCCAGCCTGAGTTTTCCGCAGGTCGACCTGCATTACATCGGCGTCGACGATCGCCTCTATCCGCGGCGCGGCATCGGCGCCAACTTCACCCTGCGCGGCGGCTCGGCCGGCGCCGGCGGCGGATTCGTCCAGGCCCACGGACGCGCGCAATGGTTCCATGGGCTGGGTCCGCAGGATCGCCTGATCCTGCGCGGCGAACTCGGCTATACCGTCGCCAAGGATGCGCTGGCATTGCCGCCGTCGCTGCGTTTCTTCGCCGGCGGTGATCGCAGCATCCGCGGCTACAACTGGCGCGAAGTGGGGCCGCGCCTGCAGGATCCGAAAGGCCGCTACCTGTTCGCCTATGGCGCCAAGAACGTGGTCACCAGCAGCGCCGAATACGAGCGCTACTTCAACACGAGTTGGGGCGCCGCGGCGTTCGTCGACGGCGGCAGCGCCTTCGACAATCGCAAGCTCGACTGGCATACCGGCGTCGGCATCGGCCTGCGCTGGCGGTCGCCGGTCGGTCCGGTGCGCATCGACATCGCACGTGGATTGAACCATCCGGATTCGCCGTTCACGCTGCACCTCAACATCGGTGCCGACCTGTGAGCCGCGATCTCGAAAAGCGCTACGGACTGGAACCGTTGCCGGACGACGCGACGCCGGGACAGCGCGAGGCGCGCATCGCCGAACTGCGCGGATTGCGCCGCAGGCGCGCCCGCAAGATCGCCTGGCGCAGCGGCCTGGGCATGTTGTTGCTGGCGGTGCTCGCGGTGGGCGGGCTGTACTGGTTGCTGACGACGATCGCCGGGCGCGATTTCCTGCTCGCGCGCATCCGCGGCCTGTTGCCGACCGGCACCGAGCTGACCTGGAAGACCGCCGAAGGTCCGGTATCGGGGCCGATGACGCTGCATGGCGTGCGCTTCGTCTATCGCGCCTGTCCGGACAAGGATGGCAAGCCGGTGGCCTATCCGCTGTGCAAGACGCCGGAAGTGACCACCTTCAGCGCCGACACGCTGACGATGCGGCCGATGCTGCAGCCGTTGCTCGGTCGCAAGCTGCGCCTCGATTCGATCGCGATCACCGACGCGACGCTCGATCTTCCGCACAGCGACAAGCCGTTCGAGCTGCCGCGCTGGCCGCAATCGCTGCCGCAGATCCACACGCCGCTGCCGATCCGCGTCGATGCCATCGCCATCAACAACCTGGCGGTGACGCGCGTCAACGTGCCGCTGGTCGGCGTGCACCAGGTGCGCGGCGCGCTGGAAGTGGAGGATGGCCGCCTCCACGCCGATCACCTGGCCGCGGAAACCGATCGCGGCGATTTCAAGGTCCATGGCGACTACGCGCCGGCCGATCGCTACCGCATGGCGCTGACCGCGTCGGCACTGATGCCGGCGCCGCTGGGGCGCACGCGTCCGGCGGTCGGGCTGGCCGCGCGCGGCGATCTCGATCGCATGGACATCGCGCTGTCCGGCAACGTGCCGGCGCCGCTGTATGCGCACCTCACCCTCATGGACGGCGAACGCAATCCGGTGTGGAGCCTGCGCGCGAACGCCGAGGCGCTGGATCCCGGCTTGCTTGCCGGCACGTCGGAACCCGCGACGCCATTGGGCTTCGACTTGCAAGGCGATGGCAAGGATTACGAGGCGACGCTGCGCGGGCGGCTCGATCGCGGTGACCTGCACGCGGTGATCCAGCCATCGAAGGTGCGACTGGCGAACCAGGTGCTGGAGTTGAAGCCGGTGGTCGTCGATGTCTTCGGCGGGCGCATCGCCGCGACCGGACACGGCGATTTCAGCACGGCCAAGAACGGGCAATTCGATTTCGCGGTGGCTGCGCGCGGATTGCGCTGGGGTACCGGCGCGGATGCCATCGGCGCCAGCGCGGATTTCCGTTTCTCCGGCGTGACCAGCAAGTGGAACGCGACCGGAACCGGCGTCGCCGTGCGCGGCAAGGACAGCGCGCGGATCGCGTTCGACGGCATTGGCGATGGCGAAGGCGTCAGCTTCAATGCGCTGCGCGCGACGATGCCGCAGGGACGACTGGATGGGCGCGGTCGCGTCGCCTGGGCGCCGAGCCTGAACTGGAAGGCCGACGCCACGCTGTCGGGCTTCGATCCCGGCTATTTCCTGCCGGAATGGAAAGGCGCGTTGAACGGCCGCATCGCGACCACCGGGACGACGCGCAACGATCGCCGCATGGACATCGTGGTCGATGCCCAGCAACTCGGCGGCAAGTTGCGCGACCGCGCCATTGCCGGTCGCGCGAAGGTGGAATTGCGCACCGCCGCCACCGCCAAGGACGTGATGGAATTCGGTGGCGATGTCGCGCTCGCGCTCGGCGGCAGCCGCATCGATGCCAAGGGCAAAATCGATCGCGCCTTCAACGTCGATGCCAAATTGAATCCGCTGCGTCTCGACGACCTGCTGCCGAATGCCGCCGGCACGCTGGCGGGCACGCTGAAAATCACCGGACCGCGCGCCGGTCCCGACATCGACGCCGACCTGTCCGGCAGCGGCTTGCGCTACGGCAGTTATCGCGCGGCGACCTTGAGCGCGCGCGGCCGCCTGCCGTGGCAGAACGGCAACGGCAATCTCGCCATCACCGGGACCGGCATCGAAGCGGGGATGGCGTTCGATCGCCTGGAAGCGCACGCGACCGGCGCGATGGAACACCTGGCGCTCACCGCGAACGCCAGTGGCGGCATCGGTCAGCTCGCGGTGACCGGAAATGCCTTGAAGCAGGGCAATGACTGGCGCGGCACCCTGTCGTCATTGCATCTCGCGCCGGCGAAGGGCGCGGCGTGGCAGCTGCAGGCACCGGCGCAGTTCGCCCAGCACGGCAGCAATTGGACGCTGTCGCAAAGTTGCTTCAGTTCCACAGCCGGAGGCAGCCTGTGCGCGAATGCCGAATGGCCGCGTCGTGGCGTGCAGGTCGACGGCCATGGTTTGCCGCTGGCCTTGGCATTGCCCTATCTGCCGCAGCGCAAGGATGGCAAGCCATGGGACCTCGCCGGCGAGATCGCGTTGACGGGCGCGGTGCAGGCGGTCGGCAGCAGCTGGCGCGGCAGCGTGCATCTCACTTCTGCGCGCGGTGGCGTGCGCGTGCCGGTGCAGCGCCACGTCACTGCATTCGAATGGTCGAACCTGGCGCTGGATGCGACCTTCGATCCCAATCGCCTGCAAGGCAAATTGAACGCCGGCTACAACGGCAACGGCCATATCGCCGCCGATATCTCGACGGGATGGGACGAACACGCGCCACTGACCGGCGCCATCGATGTCGATACCCGCGATCTCACCCTGATCGAACTGTTCTCGCCCGACATCGTCGAACCGCAGGGCCATCTCGCCGGCCACATCCTGCTGGCGGGTTCGCGGGCCGCACCGCGCATCGGCGGCAATGCCGTGCTCAGCGAATTCCGCACCGACCTGCCGGCGCTTGGCCTGGTGATCGACAACGGCACGATCAGGATGGAAGCGCAGGCCGATGGCAACGCGCACATCAGTGGCAACCTGCGGTCCGGCGAAGGCACCTTGAACGTCGACGGCACCCTCGGCTGGCTGGGCCAGGACACGCCGCTGCAGTTGTCGGTGAAGGGACGCAACGTGCTGGTGTCGGACACGCGCGAGCTCAAGGCGATCGCCGATCCCGACGTGCTGGTGAAGTTCCGCGCCGGCCAGCCGCTGACGGTGACCGGCACCGTCGGACTGCCGTCGGCGACCATCGATCTCGAACGCCTGAGTGGCGGCGCCACGCGTTCCGGTGACGTGGTGATCCTCGATCCGGTCGATCCCGATCGCGCCAGTTCCGGCCTGCCGCTCGATCTCGACCTCAAGCTCGCGCTCGGCGACAACGTCAACATCAACGGATTCGGTTTGAAGGGCCAGCTCGGCGGCAGCCTGCGCGTGCGCGCGCGCCCCGGGCGCGACACGCTGGCGACCGGCACGCTCGATGTCAGCGGTCGCTATCGCGCCTATGGCCAGAACCTCACCATCACCCGCGGTCGCCTGGTGTGGTCGAACGATCCGGTCGGCAATCCGGTGCTGGACGTGCGCGCCGAACGCGATCTCGGCGACGTCACCGCCGGCATTTCGGTGAGCGGGCGGGCGTCGCGACCGCAGGCGGACGTGTGGAGCGATCCCGCGAGCAGCCAGGATGATGCGCTGGCGCTGCTGGTGACTGGCCATTCGCTGTCCGGCCTCGACAGCAACGCGCAAAGCGAAGTAAGCGCGATGTCCGCGGCGCTGAGTGCGGGCGAAGGATTGCTGGCATCGCAATTGGGTTCGAAGATCGGCCTTGATGACGCCGGCGTGATGCAGTCGCGCGCGCTGGGCGGCAGCGTGCTCGGGGTCGGCAAGTACCTGTCGCCGAAGATGTACGTCGGTTACGGCGTGTCGCTGCTCGGCACCGGCCAGGTGCTGATGCTGAAATACCTGCTGCGCAAAGGCTTCGACATCCAGATCGAATCGAGCACGGTGGAGAACCGCGCTTCCGTCAACTGGCGGAAGGAGAAGTAACGGGTAGGTGGAAAGCATCGCCCGGCTGTGCGCCTTTAGCGGTTATCCGCAGTGGCCGACACGCCGTGAATACATCCATGTAGGCTCGACTCGGCATCCATGCCTCGTATGGTCGACCACTGCGGACGAACCGCACGGCGCCGCCGGTGGATGCTTTCGGGTGAGATGGAGTGAAGAGCAACGGCTTGCGGGCTGTTGCTTTCAATCTCCGTGAAGCCACAACACCCGCGAAGCCAGCGCGTGCCGTGAACGCTGCAGGCGCTCAGCGCACCTCGCAGGAGACATCAAAGCGTCGCGCCTGCATCAGTCCGACTTCCGCCAGATCGAACGACGCGCCGCCATCGAAACGCAGCCGCAACTCGCGCCATGCCTGCGGACGCGCGATGCGGAACGGTCGCAGCTGCCGCGACCACGGGAAGCTTTCCTGCGTGCGACGATCGATGTCGTGCCAGACGCCCGCATCGTTGCGACCCTGCAGGGTCCAGCCCAATGTGAGCGCACCGTCGCGTTCGCCAGTGGTGAGCGTGTAGAAATCGATTTTCTGCGGCTGATCGAAACGCAGGCGCACCTCGCGGTTGTCGCCGGAAATCGCCGCGCCGACCATTGCGTCGCCATCGACCAATGCCTTTGCGGAAGCGCCATTCGCGAACGTCGAGGACACCAGTTGTGTCGTCACATCACACAAGGGCTTCGGTGCCTGTCCGGCAGCCGTCAACGATGGCGCGAGATCGCGCTCGCCGCTGCCCCAGCGCGAGGGCTTCGCGCCCATGGTGAATTCGAGCGTGCCGCCATTGGCGATCGCCGCGTGCGGCAGCCAGGCTTTCGTCCATGGCTTGCCGTTGACCTTCAGCGACTGCACATAGACATTCGTGGCGCTGTTGCCGTGTGCGATCACGCGCAGGGTGCGGCCGTTGTCCATGGCGACGTCGACGCGATCGAAAGCCGGCGAACCGATCGCGTACTCCGGCGCGCCCATGCGCAACGGATACAGGCCGAGCATCGCGAACACGTACCACGCCGACATCTCGCCGTTGTCCTCGTCGCCGGGGTAGCCCTGGCCGATCTCGCTGCCGAGATAGAGCCGGCGCTGGATCTCGCGCGTCAGTGCCTGGGTCTTCCATGGCTGGCCAACGCTGTCGTAGAGCCAGGCAAGGTGGTGCGATGGCTGGTTGCTGTGCGCGTACATCCCCAGGCGCACGTCGCGGGCTTCGGTCATTTCGTGGATGACTTCGCCGTAGCTGCCGGAGAACTCCTTGCCGGCGGTTTCTGGCGTGGCGAACAGCGCGTCGAGCTTTTCCGTCAAACCGTCGCGACCGCCGTACAGCGCAGCGAGCCCGTTGCTGTCGTACACCGCGGGGAAGGCGTAGGTCCAGGCATTGCCTTCGGTGTAATCGCCACCCCAGACGCGTGGATCGAAGGCATTCGCCGGCTTTTGCCAGCTGCCATCGGCCTGGCGACCGCGGAAGAATCCCGCGGCGGGATCGAACAGGTGGGCGTAATCGAGCGCGCGCGCGCGGAAGTATGCAGCCTCGTCGTTGTACCGGCGCGCCTCCTTCGGGCTGCGTGCCGCCTGCGCCAACGACTCTGCGAGTTGCGCGATGCCGAAATCGTTGGGGCCACCTTCCAGGCTCCACGACAATCCTTCCCCGACGCCGGTGTCGATGTAGCCGCGATAGGGCGATCCCGCCATGCCCTTGCGACCGACGTTCGGGGCCGGCGCGATCGTGGTCGCGTTGCGCAGCGCCGCGGCATAGGCTTCGCGCGGATCGAAGCCGCGAATGCCTTTCAACCAGGCATCGGCGAAGGCGACATCGGAGCTGGTGCCCACCATCAGGTCGGCGTAACCGGGCGACGACCAGCGCGCGACCCAGCCACCGTCGCGATATTGCTGGAGGAAGCCATCGACCATCGCGCCGGCTTGCTTCGGCGCGAGCAACGCATAGGCTGGCCACGCGGTGCGATAGGTGTCCCAGAAACCGTTGTTGACGTAGAGCTTGCCGGGCAGTACGCGCACGGACGTGCGTTGCCCATCGCCGCCGGCGTTGTCCTTCGACCATGAACTCTGGTCGGCATGCATCCAGCGCGGCTGGGCATTGCTGCCGGTGTTTTCGTGCGCGCTGTTGGGATAGAGGAACAGGCGATAGAGATTGGAATACGCGGTAGTGCGCTGGTCGGCACTGGCGCCCGCAATGCGGATGCGACCGAGTACCGCATCCCACGCCGCCTGCCCGCGATCGCGGATGGCATCGAAGGTGGCGGCGCCGATTTCCAGCTCGAGATTGTGTTTCGCTTGTTCGGCCGAAATCAGCGAGGTCGCGATGCGCATGCGCACCTCGCGATCGGCGCCCGTGTCGAAGTTGACATAACCGGTCGCGCGACCGGTCTTGATCATCCCGTTGCTGCGCCATGGCTGGTCGAAGCGCGCATAGACGAACATCCGCGTCGCGCCGTTCGACAGGCCGCTGCGGGTGTCGGTGTAGCCGCTGAGACTCTGTGTTGCGGCATCCAGTATCAGCCCTGCGCGCGCATCGACATTGTCGAACAGCAGGGTGCCGCCGCGGTTGGCAGGGAAGCGGAACCGGAAGATGGCCGCGTGATCGGTCGGCGCGATCTCGGCGGCGATGCCGTTGTCGAAGCGCACGCCGTAGAGATAGGGGCGCGCGACTTCGTTGTCGTGGCTGAAGGACAGTGCGCGCTTCCTGCGATCGACTTCCGGCTCGCCTGCCGCCAGCGACGGCATCACCTGGAAGGTCTGGCGGTCGCCCATCCACGGACTCGGCTCATGGCTCAAGGCCAGCGCCTGCAGGCGTGGACGGTTGTCGCCATCGTTGCCTTCGTTCCAGCGATACAGCCAGCCCAGCGTGCCGGCATCGGTGACCGGCGTCCAGAAGTTGAAGCCGTGGGGCAGCGCGGTCGCGGGGAAATTGTTGCCGCGCGAGAACGTGCCGTTCGACTGCGTACCACGCGTGGTCAGCACATCATCGGAAGGATGCGCGTTGGCGATGCGCGGTTGCGAGGTGATCGCGATGTCGTCGATCCAGCCTTGCGCTTTTGCGCCGTCCATCGGCTGCAGTTCGAGTTCGATCCAGCGGATGCGGTGGCCGCGCAACGAAGCAATATCTCCCAAACGCACCTGCTTGCGTGCCCATTGCTGGGGATACAGCGTCTTCGATGCCGCCTGTTCGGCTGCCGTGATGCTGGCGCCATGCTGGTCGCGTGCGTTCATTTGCGAGAGGCGGCGACCATCGTCGAATACGAGATCGATGCCGACGCCGGTCGATGCAACGGTATTGCCGGCGACGATTTCCGGCAGCACCAGCCACGACAGTGCGCTATCGGCATTGACCGGGATGTCCACGGCGAACAACTGCGCGCGACCACCGTCACCTTGACCCTGGTAGCGCAGGGCACGCAGGCCGCTGTATCCGGCCTTGGCCCTGGCGTTGTACGGCGCCTCGGGGCCATCGCCGATGGCGAGCGCAATGCCGCCATCGGTCTTGAGTTGCGGTTGCGGATCGTTCGGTTCGAACGAACTCGCGAACCCCGGTGCCGGACGCGACTGCGCGCCAGCGTGGGCGGCGAGCGCGGCGAGGATGAAAACGGGAAGGATTCGTGCGCGCATCGCCATGTCGTGGGTCCTTATCCGCGGGCGCGCAGCACCGACAGCACGTCGTGGCAGGCGCCCATGGTGTGGTAATCGGTCTTGCCGGCGGGGCTCTTCTCGTCGCTGTACTTGCGGTTCTCGCGATCGAGGATGCGGTACCAGGCGCCATGGCGATGGTCGATCATGTGCTGCCAGGCGTACTGCCACAGCCTGTCGTACCACGCCCAGTAGCGTGCGTCGCCGGTGACGGAGGCGAGGCGCGCCGCGGTCGCGATCGATTCCGCCTGCACCCAGAAATACTTGTCCTCGTCGCAGACGAAGGTCTCGCCGTCGGCGAGCAAGCGGCCCTCGACACCGGGGGCGCGCAGCCTGTCCGGCGCGAAGCCGTAGACCATGCCGCCGAATTCCTCGTCCCACGACTTTTGCATCGCCTCGTCGAACAGGAAGCGCGCCTTCGGCACCAGCCACTCCGGCGCACCGCCATGTTTCGACAGGTGCGCGTGCAGGATCATCAGCAGCTTGGCCCATTCGGTCTGGTGGCCGGGCTGGAAACCCCAGGGCTTGAACAAATGCTTGGGATCGTCGCGATGGAAATCCCAGTCGACGTTCCAATCCTTGTCGTAGTGCTCCCATACCAGGCCATCGGCCTTGTCGGCCTGGCGACGCGTCATGTGGTCGGCGAGCAGCAGGGCGCGATCGAGATAGCGTTGTTCGCCGCTGGCTTCAAACGCCGCCAGCATCGCTTCGCACATGTGCATGTTGGCGTTCTGGCCGCGATAGTCGGAGAACTGCCAGTCGCGCGTGGCTTCGTCGCGATAAAGGCCGGGGCCGGCTTCCCAATAGCGGTGTTCCAGCAGATCCCAGACTTCGCCCATCCATGCGCGCGCTTCTTCCACGCCGGCTTTCAAGCCGCAGCTGTAGGCCAGCAGCACGAAGGCCGCGCCATAGCATTGCTGGCTCAGGTCTTCCGGCTTGCCGTCGCGGATCGTCCACGCATAGCCGCCGCTTTGCGGATCGAAATGCACGTCGCGCAGGTAACGCAGGCCGTGACGGACGGCATCGAGATATTGCTGGCGCAATGCTGCGTCCTCGCGGAACTCGTTGGCGGCCATCGCGTAGTTGAAGACGAAGCGCGTGCTGCTGACCAGGTGGCGATGGCTGCGGTCGTAGATCGTGCCGTCATCCAGGTAGTAGTGGAAGAAACCACCGTCGGGATCGATGCAGTGCGGATGGTAGAAGGCCATCGTCTGGCGGATGTGCGTGCGCAGCGCGTCGGGGTTGCGGAAATCGGGTAGCGGGAGAATCGGCGTGTTCATGGCATCAATTCGATGAAGGAATGGAAGAAAGCGCGTCGGCGAGGCTGCGGATGCGCAAGGTTGTTTGCAGTTGTTTCGGCGTTGCATTGCCGCGAACCTGCAGCGTGACCGTTTCGCCCGGCGGCAGGGTGAATGCGTTGTCGGAGGGCGTGGCGTCGAGATCGCCGAAATCGAGCCAGACGTTGCGCGCGAAACGCGTGGCGGTCAGGCGCAAGGTCTTGCCGTCGCGCGACCACTCGCGGCGCAGGCCGGGATCGGGCCAGGCGATGTCCTTGGCGTGCGCGAAATACACCAGGCCGCGCGAAGCCGGTTCGCCTTCAACGGTGAGATCGAATGCGGCGACGGTGCGCCTTGGGTCGATTCCGCGCAGCAGTTGTGCATCGTCCAGCGTCATCGCCACCGAAGCGCTCAGCGGCGGCAACTTCACCGCCGTGGTTTCATCGCGCAGCAGCTTGCCATCGAGATCGAACAGGCGCGTTCGCAGCTGGCCGTGGCGTTCCGTGGTGCGATCGGACAGCAGCGTCACCGTGGTGCGTCCGTTCTGGCGCAGCGCTGCCACCGCCACCGGCGCATAGAAGCGGCGCGCAGCGTAGTTCAACGGTTTCCAGCGACCGAACCAGTCGATGCTCGACCACGAGGCACCCGGCCAGACATCGTTGAGCTGCCAGTACAGCGACCCCATGGTGACCGGGCGACTGGCGCGATGGTGCAGCGCCGCCAGCGAGATGCCATCGGACTGCATCACCTGGCTCAGGTAGACGAAATCGGCGAAATCGCGCGGCGTGCCGTATTCCATGGTGATGTAATGCATCAGGCGTTCGTTGCCCTTGCCGGCCATGAACTTCTGGTGCGCGGTGATCACCGGGCTGTCGATCGCCAGCGCCTGCTTGCCGACGAAGGCGCGGATCGTGCGCATCTCCGGCCATGCCTGCAAGCCGTATTCCGACATGAAGCGCGGCGTGATCTCCAGGTACTTTTCATAAGGGTAGGCAGGACCGCCCCAGACTTCCCAGTAATGGCGGTCGCCGGACTCGTTGATGTCGGCCTTGCCGGCCATATCGTCGGCGCTGGGGCTGCTCGGCCAGTAGGCGATGCCACCACTTTCCTGTTGCACCACCTCGCGCAGGTCGCGATCGAACAACTGCTGCCAGCCCTCCCAGACCTTCTTCGCGAACGCGGGATCGGCGGCGGTCAGTTCCTTGCCGTGGCCCCAGTATTTCCAGGCGATCTCTTCTTCGTTGTTGCCGCACCACAGGACGATGCTGGGATGGTTGCGCAGGCGCTGCAGCTGGTCGCGCGCTTCGGCGACGACATTGGCACGGAAGGCGGGGTCCCAGGCCGGTTGCATGCCGCCACCGAACATGAAGTCCTGCCACACCATCAGGCCGAGCTCGTCGGCGGCGTCGAAGAAGGCGTCGCGTTCGTAGTAACCGCCGCCCCAGCTGCGCAACATGTTCATGTTGGCGTCGCGCGCCGATTGCAGGATGTGGCGGATCTGCGCGTCGCTGGGTCGCGGCGCGAACATGTCGAAGGGAATCGAGTTCGCGCCCTTGGCGAACACCGGAATGCCGTTGACCACAAATTCGAAGCTGCGGCCATTCGCATCTTTTTCCCGTTGCAGTTCGACACTGCGCAGACCGGTGCGGCGAACGAAGCGATCAGCCACGCGACCATTTGCCAGCACTTCCGCTTCGTAGCGATACAGCGGTTGCGCGCCGTAACCGTTCGGATACCAGCGCTGCGGATGGTCGATATGCACCGGAACATCGACGGCCGTGACCGTCGATGCATCGACGCCGCGCTCACCGACAGCGGAGCGCCTGCCGCCCGGCGCGACCTGCCACAGGCGCACGCGATAGTGCGCGGATACTGCGGGATCAATGCGCACGCGAGCGGTCAGCTCGGCGCGATCGCCATCGACATGGTCCTGGCGAATCTGCAGGTCGTCGATGCGCGCGCCGCTCCAGCTTTGCAGCGACACCGGCTGCCAGATGCCGGCGGTGACATAGCGCGGACCCCAGTCCCAGCCGTAGTGATAACCGGGCTTGCGCACGAAGTTCGCGGTCATCGCGTCCTTCGGTTCGTCGCCATAGGGCGAGGTGTAATTGCCGGCGATCTTGTGCGGCATCGCCTGCACCTGCGGCAGCAGGGTGGCGATCGGCGAATGGAAGACCACGCGCAATTCGTTGCCATGCGCCTTCAATTTGCCATGCACCGGCACTCGCCACGTCCGAAAACTGTTGTCGGCGGAGAGGATGCGCTCGCCGTTGAGCCAGACATCGGCGAGGGTGTCGAGGCCCTGGAACACCAGTTCGTTGCGGCGTGCGCCCAGGGCCGCAGCATCGACATCGAAGCTGCGGCGATATTCCCAGCCGGCCAGGCCGATCCACTGCAATCCCGCCTCGGGTGCGCCGACGTAGGGATCGGGGATCTGATGGTTGGCGAGAAGATCGGTATGCACCGTGCCCGGAACGATCGCTTGTCGCCACGTCGTCATCGTTCGATGACTCGCGGCTTGTGCGTCATCGGGTTGGAGGCGGAACGACCACGCGCCGTCAAGATGCCGGATCGACACCGTATTCGAGGCGTCCTTTGCCTGGACGGAAAACGGCAGTGCCGTCGCCAGCGCCAAACCGAGCCAGTTGCGCAGGGCCATCACGGCATCGCCTTGCAGTAGTGGTCGATGAAAGCCTGGTGGGACGGGATCGCATTCGCTGCGCGGGCCACGTCCTGGCGCATGCGCTCGACGAACTGTTGCAATCGTTCTTCCGGCAGCTTGTCCACGATCGGATGATAACCACGCGGGACGATGCGCTGGCCCAGCATCACTTGTACCCAGCTCGGCAAGGCGAAGAAATCCTCGGCATTGCGGAAATAGCGGCCATCGATGCGGAACAGGTCGATGGTTTCCCGCAGCGGATCGGGAATCGCCATCGTCCGGCAGTGGTTCCAGAATGCGGTGTCGTCGCGTTCGGTCGCGTTGTAGTGGAGGACGAGGAAATCGCGGACGCGCTCGTGCTCGAACGCCGATTCGCGATTGAAGCGTTCGCGCAGCAGCGGATCGCAATCGCGATCGGGGAACAGGCCGAGCAGTCGTTGCACGGCCGATTGCGCCAGATAGATCGCGGTGGATTCCAGCGGCTCCATGAAACCGCCGGCAAGCCCGACGGCGACCACGTTTCGGTTCCAGAACTGCCTGCGCCGACCGGGCGTGAAGCGCAACGGTCGCGGATCGGCCAGCGCCGGGCCGTCGAGCGTCGCCAGCAAAGTGGCGGCGGCTTCGTCATCGCCGATGTGGTTGCTGGAATAGACGTAACCGTTGCCGACGCGCGATTGCGTCGGGATTCGCCATTGCCAGCCCGCCGCGCGCGCGCTGACGCGCGTGTAGGGGGTCAGCGGTCCGGAACTGGCGCTGGGCGCGACCATCGCGCGATCGCAGGGCAGCCACTGGGTCCATGCCTCGTAGCCGGTCTTGAGTGTCTGTTCGATCAGCAGGCCGCGGAAACCCGAGCAATCGATGAACAGATCGCCTTCGATGCGTTCGCCGCTTTCCATGACGATCGCCTCGATGAACCCGTCCTCGCCGCGCTGGACGACGTCGACGACCTTGCCTTCGGTGCGTTGCACGCCGCGGCGTTCGGCGAGATTGCGCAGGTAGCGCGCATACAGCCCGGCATCGAACTGGTAACCGTAGGCGATGTTCGACAATGGCGAGTCCGAAGGGGCGTCGGGCGGACTGATCATGAATTTGTCGAGCGGCGCGGCGACGGTCGGCAGCGAATACGCGCCGATCTCCGGCGCGCGTCCGGCCAGGAACAGTTTCAACCAGTATTGATGGAAAGGCAGCGGCCCGAGCGAACGCCCGATGGTGCCGAAGCCGTGGACGTAGCTGTCGCCGATGCGCGCCCAGTCTTTGAACTGGATGCCGAGCTTGAACGTGCCTTCGGTTTCGCGGATGAAGTCGGCTTCGTCGATCCCCAGCAACTGGCCGTTGAAGGTCTTCATGAAGGGAACGGTGGATTCGCCGACGCCGACGATGCCGATCTCCTCGGATTCGACCAGGCGCACCGACACCGATGCGTCGAGATAGGTGGCAAGTGCAGCCGCGGCCATCCAGCCCGCGCTGCCCCCGCCGACGACAACGACTTTCCTGATCCGGTGGTCGTTGTGCGTCATCATGCATTCCTCGATAAAGAAAAAAGCCGACAGCCCGGGGAGGCGGGACTGCCGGCACCGGAGTGCCCCGCATCGCCATGCGCGACGCGGGGCGGGGAGGACCTCAGAACTTGTAGGTCACGCCAAGATACATCTGGCGGCCGGAGTAGTTGTTGGAATAGAAGCGATCCTTGGTGTCGTTGCCGAGGTGGGCGCGTTGCTCCGACTTGGTCGCGTTCAATACCGAACCGGTGATCGTGAACTGGTCGGTGAAGTTGTAACCGAGGTTGAGGTCGAGCTGGTCGTACGGCTCGGAGTAGACACTGAGGCCGTTGTCGAGGCCGCCGACCAACTCGCCGCGACGGTTCCAGGACGCGCGTGCCAGGAACTTCTTGGTCTCATAGAACACCGTGAAGTTGGCTTGCGTCTTGGCACTGCCGACCAACGGCGACCGACCCAATACCGTGCCGTCACCAAGGGTCACCGCAGCGTAGTTGGTCTTGTTGTAGGTGTAATTGGCCTGGAAGCCGAGGCCGAAATCGAAGGTGTACTGCCCGTACAGTTCCACGCCTTTCGAAACGCCGTTGCGTCCGTTGGCATCGGTCGAGTATTGCTGCACCAACACCGATTGGCCACCCACGTTCATCTGCGCATCGTGGGTCACCGGCACGATGAAGTTCTTGATGTTCTTGCGGAACAGGCCCATGCCGAGCACCGAACCCGGGTGGAAATACCATTCCAGGCCGAGATCGTATTGCAACGCCTGGAACGGTTCCAGGTCCTTGTTGCTGCCGCTGCCATACCAGCCGGGATTGGTGGTACCACCGGCGACGCGGCGATCGTTGCTGTATTCCGGACTGTAATAGCTGAGGTTGCCGGGATAGGCGATCTGGGTATATGCCGGACGCGAAATCACCTTGGACGCGGCGCCACGCAGCACCAGATCCTTGGTCAGGTCGTAGGCGATGTTGAAGCTCGGCAGGATGTCGTTGTAGGTCTTGTTCAACGATGCCAGTGCGAAGGACTTCCTGTGCACCGTGTTGTTGGGGTCCGAGGGGTCGCCGCCGGGCAGGCGCACGAATCCGCTTTCGCAGGTGGTGCCGGTCGGCAGCGTGGCCGGGCAGGGCAACGGATTGCCATCCGGACCGTCCATGAAGTAGTCGAGGAACGATTCGACGGCATCGGTCGATGCAGCGAGCTGCTTGGTGCGAACAAAGCGCAGACCGACATTGCCGCGCAGGCGTTCGGTCTTGAAGTTGGCCTGGAAGTAACCGGCCATGGCCTTCTCGCCGACGTTGTAGATGAAATCGGGTTCGATGCGTGTCCGCATCGGGCCGTAGTGGTTGTTCAGGTAATTGACGTAGCCCGGGAAGTTGATGCCCGGGAAGACGTTGGCCTTGAAGCCGCCGGTGATGTTGCCGACCGGCTGGTCGAGGAAGTAGTAGGGCTGACCCACACCGGCACTCGGATCGCAGCCGTTCTGGTAGCGGTTTTCGTAGTTGTTCGGATCGGTGCCTGGGCAGGCCCAGTAGTTGTTGCCGGTATTGCGATGGACCTTGCTGTCGGTGTACTTGACGCCGAACTGGATCGAGTCCAGCCAGCCCTTCTCGAACAGTTTGCTGAAGTCGGCCTGGAAATAGTTCTGCTTGACGTTGGTCTGGACCCAGGACGAATCGGTCGAGCCGAGGTCGACTTCGGCGATGCCGTTCATGATGTTCTGCTGCAGGTTGGGAGAGAACGTCATCGTCGGCGTGCCGCTCAGATCCCAGGCGCTATAGGAATTGCCAATGGATCCAGGATTGGCGTAGGAGCCGTTGACCATTCGGCGTGGCTTGGCCGACATGCGGAAATTCATCGACGGACCACCCGACGACCAGGTACGGCCACCCTTGAAGCTGGCGCTGAACAGCGGGCTGATCTTCCACTCGATTCCGAGGTCGGCGGTCTGCGATGTCGTCTTCTCGATGCTGTAGCCACCGGTCAGCTGTGGCGTCGGAATGGTGCAATCGTCGGGACCCCAGCCACCCTTTTTCATGCCGGCTGCCACGGCAGCGGCTTCGTCGCAGTAGTAGGTCGTGCCCGGATGGATCGAATACTGCGCGCCGGTGACGATGGTGCCGCTGCGATCGAAAGTCAGGCCATCGAGCATGCGCCCGCCAGGCCAGTTGCCGTCGCCGGCATAGCGCGCGAGGTTCCATTCCGGAACCTTCAGCATGTTGAGGCTGTAATCGCCCTTCAGCTGGAAGCGGAAATAGTTGGCCGTCAACGTCAGGTTGTCAGTCGGGCGGAACTGGAAGGTGATCTGGCCGCCCGTGCGCTCGCGATGCTCGTTGCGGACGGCGAAGTCGACCGAGGTCGGCATGAAGAAATTGCAGTAGTAGCCACAGCCTGTCGGCCAACCGCTCTGATCAAACGTCCCCGTGTATGGATGGTTCTGGTCGTTGAAGCCTGATTCGCCCCACCACTTGCCGACGCCGCTGCCGGCGGGGAAGGCGTGGCCATTGACATCGGTGGGCGGATGACCGGAGTAATCGTTGCCGTACCACTGCCAGTTCTCGGTACTGACTTCCATGCTGCGATTGGTGCGTTTCTGCTTGGTCGCACCGATCAGCACGCCGAAGCGGTTGTCCTTGCTGTGCCAGGAATACATCGCCGACGACTGCGTATCGATGCGATCGTTGGCGCGGGTATCGGACATGGTGCCTTCCAGCGAGACATAGCCGGAGTTCGGCTTCATGTCGAGCGGCTTGCGCGTATGCAGGATCACCGTGCCGCCGATGCCGCCTTCGTCGAGGCGCGCTTCCGGGGTCTTGAACAGTTCCGCGCTGGACAGCATGTTCGCCGGCATCAGCGTGTAGTTGAACGAGCGCGTCGCTTCATTGTTGGTCTCGGACGAGGCGATGAAGTTGCCGTTCAACTGGGTGAGGGTGAGGCCCGGCAGCAGGCCGCGCACGCTGACCGACTTGCCTTCGCCACCACTGCGCTCGATGACCACGCCCGGCACGCGCTGCAATGCGTCGGCGACGTTCTTGTCGGGGAATTTGCTGACGTCTTCCGCCGTGATCACCTCGACGATCGCGTTGGCGTCGCGCTTCTGATCGAGGCTCTTCTCGATCGAATAGCGGAAGCCGGTGACCGTGACCTTGTCGAGTTCGTTGGCGTTCTTCTGGTCCGCCTGCGCGGTGGCAGTGGCAGTCGCCTGCTGGGCGAACACGATGGAGGGGCTGGCCACGGCAGTCGCGAGGACGACGGCAATGGCGGCGGACAGCGGGTTCCGGTGCTGCGGGCGGGGGGACAGTTTCATTCCGTTCTCTCTGCTGGGATTGGATCGGCGGCAAGCGCGGGGAGGATATGGATCGATCCAAATCGAGGGGAAACCGCTTCGACTGCCCTTGGATTGCCGCAGCCGCCCGCCGTCAGACTCCCGACCCTTCCCTGCAACCGTGGTCGACCGATTTAGATCGATCTAATGTCACGGCAACGGATTAATAACACGGGCGCGCGGTGGATGCATGTTGCCATGCAACACTATTCGCATTCAGGAAATTCGGTCGTTGGCGAGCAGCGCCACGGCTTCTTCATGGGTGGGCAGCGCGGCGAAGGCGCCATGGCGCGTCACCGCAAAGGCACCGCAGGCGGCGGCGTAACGCAGCGCCGCGGCGAGCATGACTTCGTCGCCGACGAAGGCATTGAATTGTTGCGTGCGGATTCCGGCCTTCTGCAACTGGCAGAGCAGTCCGCCGATGAAGGCGTCGCCGGCAGCGGTGGTATCGAGCGTAGCGACGCGCGGCGGCATGACGACGCCGGAGCCATTGCGCGTATGCCAGCGCAAGGGTTCGCCGCCATCGGTGACGAGGACCAGGCGCGCATCGCGCAACAGGCGCTCGATGATCTCTTCCGCCGGTGCCATGCCCTCTTGCAGGAATTCCAGTTCCTCGCGCGCGAGCTTGACCATGTCGGCCAGCGCCAGCGCCTGCCACAGGCGTTCGACCACCGGCTTGCCTTCGGGCCACAGCGCCGGACGCAGGTTGATGTCCATGCTGATCAGCGCACCAGTTGAGCGCGCGCGTTGCATGCCGGCGAAGGTTGCCTCGGCGATTCCGGCGTCGGTCATGCTGTTGCTGCAGACGTGGAAGATGCCGAGGTCGCGGAAGCAGGCATCATCGAAATCGTTTTGCGCGAACAGCAGGTCGGCGGCGGGCGGACGATAGAAGCTGAAACTGCGTTCGCCGCGGGCATCGAGCGAAACGAAGGCCAGTGCGGTGTTGGCGCGATCGGTACGCCGCACATGGTGCGTGCCGACGCCGGCTTCGTTGAGGCTTTCAAGCAGGAAGTCGCCGAACATGTCGCGACCGAGCATGCCGACGAATTCGCAATCGCCGCCGAGGCGCGCGATCGCGACCGCGGCATTGGCCGGCGCGCCGCCGGCGAACTGGCGGAACACGCGGCCCTGTCCGCCCTCGGGCGCGGCGAGGAAATCGATCAGGGCTTCACCGAAACAGACGATGGTGCTCAAGGCTGGTTTCCTGGCTGTGGGCTGCTGGTGCGTTCGACCAGCCGCACCGGCACGATATTGGGCGGTGATGTCGGCGTCGAATGTTCGACGCGTTGCAGCACCATGTCGGCGGCCTGGCGGCCACGCGCGCGCGGATCGGCAACGAGCGTGGTGAGGGCGGGCATGCTCATCGCCGCTTCGGGGATATCGTCGAATCCGGTGACGGCGAAATCGACGCCGGGGCGCAGGCCGTGGTGGGCGAGGCCGAGCATCAGGCCGAGCGCGACGGCGTCGTTGTAGCAGACCGCCGCGGTCGGCTTGGTCTTGCCGGAAAACAGCGCCTCGCTGCGGGCGCAGGCATCGACGCGGGTCGGCGCCGATTCGACCAGCCATTCGCCGCGCACGCGCAAACCGGCCTTTTTCATGGCATCGCGGTAGCCTTCGCGACGCTCCTGGCACGAGCTGGAATGGGCGTGGCCGCCGAAGAAGGCGATGTCGCGATGGCCGCGCGCGATCAGGTGCGCGGTCGCCTGCATGGCGCCGCCGCGGTTGTCGAGGCCGAGGAAATCATGTTCGAAGCCTTCGCCGTCGTGGTCGAGCATGCGGTTGAACACCACCACCGGCGTGTTGCCGACCACGCGGGCGATGTCGCGGGCGTCGGTGCTTTCCGCGGGCGAGAGGATGATTGCGGCGGGATGGTGTTCCATCAACGAATTGAGCACCTGCAGCTGGCGTTGCGGCGATTCGTTGCTGCAACCGAGCAGGGTGACGTAGCCCTTGCCGCCGAGCGCTTCGTCGACGCCGCTGGCGAATTCGGCGAAGAACGGGTTGGAGAGATCGTTGATGACGAGGGCGACGCTGTTGGAGACGCGTCGGCGCAGGTTGGCGGCGGCGCGGTTGTAGACATAGCCCTGGCGCTTCATTTCCTCTTCGACGCGCTGTTTCGTGTCGCGGTGCACCAGCGGGCTGCCGCGCAGCACCAGCGACACCGTGGCGCGGGAAACGCCGCAGGCGCGGGCGATGTCTTCGACGGTGACGCGTTGCCGGGCACTCATGACGGGATCGGGCTTTTAAATCGATTCAAATCGAGCATATCATCCCGGACGACCCGTGTTCGCACAGTCCAGAGGCCCGCATGCCCAACCTGTCCCGATCGCATTTTCCTTCCCGTTCGCTGGCAACGTTCGCCGCCGCCCTGGCGTTGACGATCCCGGCAAGCATGACCGCCTCGGCGCAATCGCGCCCGCCGCTGGCCGCAACCGTCAATACCTTGATCGGCACCCAGGACGAGGGCAATACCTTCCCCGGCGCGTCGGCGCCGTTCGGGATGATCCAGGCCAGCCCGATCGGATCGCACTACGCCGGCTGGCGCTATGGCGACGACAAGATCCTCGGCATCGGCCATTCCTTCCTCTCGGGCGCCGGCTGCTGGGAGCAGGGCGGCCAGGTCTCGGTATTGCCGGTCACCGGGACAATCGCGCCGGGTGGCGGCTTCGATACCAGGACCAGCAAGGCCTTCGACCAGAAAACGTATGGCGCGCGCTACACGCTGGAAGGCGGCGCCCACGAGGCCGGCTACTTCAAGGCGCGCCTGACCGATTACGGCGGCATCGATGTCGAGACCACCGCGCTGCCGCGTGCATCGGCCGAACGCTATACCTACGCGGCGAATGTCGATACCGGCCACGTGCTGGTCAACGTCGCGCAGGCGAATGCCAAGCATCGGGTGATCGGCAGTGAAGTGCGCGTGGTCGGCGATCGTGCGGTGGAAGGCAAGATCACCACGCTGAGTTTCTGCGGCGGACACCAGTATTCGACCTGGTTCCGCATCGAATTCGATCGTCCGTTCACCGCATTCGGCGTGTGGGGGCAGGCCGGCGGCACGCCCGGTGCGCGCTACAGCATGGAGAGCGAATACGAACCGTTGAACGGTGCCTGGGTGAGCTTCGGGTTGAAGGATGGCCGCAGCGTCACCGCGATCACCGCGATCTCGCACGTCGACATCGAAGGCGCGCGCAACAACCTGCGCGCCGAAGGCACGCAGGGCGGCAAGCCGGTCGGCTTCGACGCGATGCGCGCACAGTCGCAGCAGGCGTGGGAGAAGGAACTGGCGAAGGTGAAGATCGATGGCGGCTCCGCCGACGATCGCAGCGTGTTCTACACCGCGCTTTACCACGCCTTCCTGCAGCCGATGACCGGCAACGACGCCGATGGCCGCTATCGCGGTTACGACGACAGGATCCATCGCGCCGATGGCTGGACGTACTACGAGTACTTCTCGCTGTGGGACACCTATCGCGCGCAGAACCAGCTGCTGGCATTGCTGCAGCCGCAACGCGCGCGCGACATCGGCCGCACCCTGATCGCGATCGATGCGCAAAACGGTTGGCTGCCCAAGTGGGGCTATGCCGATTTCGACACCAACACCATGACCGGCGATCCGGTGACGCCCTTCCTCGTCGACCTGTGGCGCTATGGCGCGCTGAAAGGCATGGAAAACGAGGCATGGACGGCGCTGCGCAAGAACGCCTGGGAAGTGCCGCCGCTGACCTCGCGCAGCGAAGGTCGCGCCGGCAACGCCAATTACATCGCGCACGGGTTCGTGATGTTCGATCGCACCTTCCCGGCCAAGGGCATGGATGTCGATCCCGGCAACGGCGGTTCCGCGACATTCGAATATGCCGCCGCCGATTGTTCGCTCGCGCAGATGGCGCAGGCCCTGGGGCATGGCGATGACGCCAGGGCGTTGCAGTCGCGCGCGGGCAACTGGCGCAACCTGTGGGATGCGAAGTTGAGCGAGCCGGAATCTTCCTTCGTCGGCTTCCCGCGCCCGAAACTGGAAGGCGGCGAATGGTTCACGCCGCCGAGCGGCCACTACAGCCCGCGTTCGCACTACGGCTTCCACGAAGGCACGGCGTGGCAGTACCAATGGATGGTGCCGCAGGACGTCCCGGCGCTGGCGACCGCGATGGGCGGTCGCGAACAGATGGGCAAGCGCCTCGATGCCTTCTTCGCCTACGACGTCATCGGCGCCGATCCCAAGGCCGCGCGCAAGACCTGGGTCGGCGGCGCCTACGACTACTACGGCCAGTACCGCTTCAATCCCAACAACGAGCCGACCATGCTGGTGCCGAGCCTGTACAGCCTGATCGGCCAGCCGTGGAAAACCGCGGGCGTGTTGCGCGCGGCGCAGACGCTGTTCACCAATGCGCCGAACGGCGTCACCGGCAACGACGATCTCGGCACCATGTCGGCCTGGTATCTGTTCAGCACGCTCGGCTTCTCGCCGCTGATGTCGGGCAGCGGCCAGGTGCTGCTGGTGCCGCCGCGCTATCCGCGCATCACCCTCGATCTCGGCGAGGGCCGCAAGTTGCGCGTCGAGGCGTCGGCGGCGAAACCGGGTGCGATGGACTACGTGTCAGCGGTGAAGTTCGATGGCAAGCCGGTGAGCAATGTGTGGCTCGATGTCGATGCCTTGCGTCGTGGCGGCACGCTGCAATTCGCGCTGACGAACAAGCCCGATCCCGATGGTTGGGGCACGCGACCACAGGATGCGCCGGCGCCGGCGTGCCCGGCGCGCTGACGGCATCAACCACCCGGCGCGATCGCGGCGCCGGGCAGGCGGAACGCCCAGGCATCAGCGCCGGCGGCGCCTGATCGCACCGCGGCGGGGATGGCGACGACGGTGGCATCGCCATCGCGTGTCCACTGCAATGCCGCGGTGCTGCCGAGCAGGCGCAGTTGCGCGCCGCGCGCGGGGGATGGCCCCGGGATCCTCAACGTCGCCGGCAACTGCAGTTCGTCGTCGTCGGGCAGGTAGATCGCGAAGACGCTGCCGTCGCGCAATCGCGTGTAACGGAACTTGCCGTTGCTGTAGGGCGCGACCGCGCGGCTGGCATAGATCGCCTCGCCGTTGACGTGCATCCACTGGCCGATCCGGTGCAGGCGTTCGACCGCGGCCGGCGGCAGTTCGCCGTTGCCGTCTGGGCCGACGTTGAGCAGGAAATTGCCGCCCTTGGCGACGACATCGACCAGCAGGTGCACGACCTTGCGCGCGCTTTTGTAATTGTCGTTCGCCGCGAACGACCACGAATCGCCCAGGGTCATGCAGGTTTCCCACGGATATGGCAGCGGCTTGTCGGGGATCTGCTGTTCGGGCGTGCGGTAATTCTCGTAGCGGCCGCCGACGGCGCGGTCGACGATGATCAGTCCCGGCTGGTTGCCGCGCGCGATCTTCGCCAGTCCCGGCATGTCGATGTCTTCGGGGCCGGGCCGGAACTGGCCGATGGCGGTGATGTCCTTGTTGTCGTCCGGGCGCGGCGGCCGCACCCAGCCGGCATCCAGCCACAGGATGTCGATCCGGCCGTAGTCGCCACCGGTCAGCTCATCGATCTGGGCGTGGGTGAATCGGATGAAGTCCCGCCAGCGCTGCGGATATTTGCGGGTGTCGTAATTGACGTAGCGGTTCGGCGTGGCGAAGCGCGGCCACCAGTAATCGGGGCTGTGCCAGTCGGCCTTGGAGAAATACGCCCCGATGCCGAGACCCTGCCTGCGAAAAGCGGAAAAAACCTCCTTCGCGATGTTGGCGCGCGGATTGGCGTGGAACGGAACGCTTGCGGCGGTGATCCTGTAGTCGCTCTGCCTGGTGTCGAACATCGCGAAGCCGTCGTGGTGCTTGGTCGTGAACACCACGTATTTCGTTCCGGCGTCCTTCGCGATCTTCGCCCACAGGTCCGGATTGAACTTCACCGGATCGAAGGTGGCTGGCAGCCTTTCGTAGGCCTGTTTGTAGCCGATGTAATCGTCGGCGTACTTCGCGGTGAACGCGTTGTGTTTCGGCGGGCCGCACCAGTCGACGTCCTCGGAACAGATCGACCACGACTCGACCACGCCCCACTGGCTGTACGCGCCCCAATGCATCATGAAGCCGAATTTCCAGTCCTGCCATTGCTCGAGCTTGCGCACGACCAGGGGATCGGTTTCCTGCACGTAACTGCCGACCGCGTAGTCATCGCCATCGGCATGCGCCGACAACGGCAACGCGGCGAGCAGCAAGGTGGCAAGCGTGGTGGCCTTCATCATCGGACTCCTGAAGAAATTCAACGCGCGGAAAACACCACCGCGGGATCGAGGCGCAACACCGGGCGCAGGCTGACCAGCGCCGCCAGCGCGGCGATCGCCAGCACCACGATGCTGCTGGCCAAGGGCATGTACCACAACATCCGGAACGGGAAGCCGGCGCGGAGCGCGCACTCGCCGGCGAGTGCACACAATCCGGTGCCGATGCCGATTCCAAGCAATGCGCACACCATGCCCTGCAGCAGCACCATCGCCACCAGCGTGCGCGGTTGCGCACCCATCGCCTTGAGCACGGCGTAGTGGCGCTGGTTCTCGTAGGTGAACAGGTAGAGCAGGATGCCGGTGACGCCCAATCCGATCGTGATGGCCAGCGTCAGCATGGTGGCGATGTCGCCGACGTCCTCGGAGTTCACCAGGTACCAGCGCACGGTATCGGCCTTGAAATCGGCGGCGCTGCGGGCGCGCAATCCCGTGCGCGCGCTGATGCGCTGCGCCAGCGTCGCGGGATCGATACCTTGCGCCGCCGTGACCATCACGAAAGTGAGCGTGCGCGCTTCCGTCGGCAGGATGCGTCGGGCATTGGACCGGGTGACGTAAAGCAGTGGCCGTGGCGGGAAGCGTGGCGAGATGTCGCCACGTCCGGCGATCAGCACGCGATGGTCGTTCGCCAGCACCTCGTCGCCAGCCTCGAGTTCGCGCAACGGCGCATCGAGATGGGCGCCGTCGGCGGGCCACTGGTCGGTGCGGCGGGCAGGCGTCAGCAGTTTTTCGTCGGTACCGCCGGCGTCGACGATCGCGGCATCGGGACTGCGCAACGCATGGGCATCGATGCCGGCGATGACGGGCGCACCGGCGAGTGTCGCATCGTCGACGCCGAGCACCTGCACCGGCTGGAAACGGCCATCGGCAAAGCGCAGGTCCACCGATCCCAGCATCAGCGGGTCGGCGTGGGCAACGCCATCGACGCTGCGCACGCGTTCCAGCGCCGAGTCGGGCATGTTGGTGGTCTGCTCGGTCGAATCGACCGCGGGATCCATCACCCAGACATCGGCCTGCGGGTTTTCCGAAACCAGCGCGAAGCCGCGGGTCATGAAACCGCTGAAATAAGCCGCCGCGAACGTCACCAGCAGCGATGCGAAGGCGATGCCGCAAAGCAGGCCATAGAGCTTGGCGCGGTCCGCCGCCAGCATGCGGATGGCGATGCGCCACATCAGCGCGATCCGTTGCCTGCGGGAGCGGCTTCGATGACGGCGTCCATCTGCTCGCCGAGATAGACCGGCCAGCGGTCGTGCGGGAAGCTGTAGACCACTTGCAGCGCGCGCACGTCGAGGCGTTCGGTGGCCTGGCCGTTGAGCGATGGCTTCGGGCGGACGTAGGGTTCGATGTATTCGAAGTGCAGCGGAATGCGGACGGCCGGATTGCCGCGCAGCATGGCGATGGCACGCGCATCGGGGCGCACGCGCCAGGCATCGTTCTCGTCGATGTTCACGCGCAGGAACATGCGGCTGTCGTCGCCGACCAGCATCAGGGGTTGCGCCGCCGAAGCGTTGTCCGCCGATTCGCCGACGCGGATGTTCACCTGGAGGACGCGCCCGGCGATCGGTGACCGCACGGTCAGGCGTTGCAGTTCGCTTTCGAGTTGCCGCACGTCGGCCTGCGCGGCCTTCACCGCAGCCTGCGCCGCGATCGCGTCGTCGCGCGCGGCGGTCACCGATTGCACGCTGATCGCGCCATGTCCGAGTTTGTCCATGCGCTGCAGGTAGTCGTACTGGTGCTGCAGCTTTTCCTGCGCGGCCTGTTCCTTGGCCACGTTGGCGCGTGCGACCTGCAGGCGCGCCTGGGTGTCGCGGTCATCGATGCGGAACAACGGGGTGCCGGCAGCCACGCTGTCGCCGACATGCACGTCGATCGCGCTGACGACGCCGGCGATGCTGGTGGCGATGGCGACGTTGCCACGGCCGTTTTCGGTGAGCCCGGAACCGGAGACGGAGGACGTGAATGGCGGTTTCGTCGCGGTGGCCGCTGCGGGTGTCGTCGGCTGCGTTGCGCGATTGCTGTCGACGACCGCGAACACCACCGCCACGAGGCCGAGCACCGCGATTGCCAGCAGCCATTTCAGGTGTTTCATGCAGTCTGTGTCCGGCGGATGGTTTCGATCGAGAGGATGCGACCGTCTTCCATGTGGGCGATGCGATCGGCGTAGCCGAAGGTACGCGAATCGTGTGTCACCAGGATCAAGGCGCGATCGGGGGCGCGCGCGACATCACGGAGCAGCTCCATGGTCGCCTGGCCGGCGCGGGCATCGAGGCTGCTGGTGGGTTCGTCGCAAATGACGACGCGGGGCTGATGCACCAATGCCCGCGCGATGGCGACGCGTTGTTGCTGGCCGCCGCTGAGCTGGCGCGGCAAATGGCCGCCGTGATCGTCGAGCCCGAGTTGCGCCAGCATGGCATGTGCCTTCGCCATGGCGTCACCGTGCGACACGCCGTTGAGTAGCAGCGGCAGGCTGACGTTCTCGGCGGCCGTCAGCGCGGGCAGCAGGTTGAAGGACTGGAAGACGAATCCGATCGAGCGCGCGCGCAAGCGACCGCGTGCCTCTTCGTCGAGTTGGCGCAGGTCATGGCCGAGCACTTCGCAGCGGCCGTCGTCCGCCGCCAGCAGGGTGCCGAGGATCGAGAGCAGCGTGGTCTTGCCGCAGCCGGACGGCCCGGAAATGATCAGCAGTTCGCCCATCCGCACATCGAGATCGACCCCGCGCAGGGCGGCGACCCGGCCATCGCCGTCACCGAAGGATTTGGTCAGCCCTTGGCATTGCATCGCGATGTCGGGCGTGTCCCGTGGCAAGTGATGGCGTCCGAAACGTCGGCTGGATGATGCGGAAATTTACGCGAATTTTGCGCTGGATGCTGATTGGCGAATGGAAGTTTTACGAACCATCCCGGGAAAATTTCCTCGTGGCCAATTGGCCTCGTTGGCCCTCACGGGTGTGTTCATGAAACAGAAGTTGTTCCGGATCCGCGAAGCCCGGGCGCCCTTGCTTGCGACGCTGCTTGCCACGGTCGGCTCGATGCTGCTGAGCGCGCAGGCGCACGCCGCGGAGTCCGATACGCAGCAAACGCCGATCTGCACCGATCGCCCGACCAAGGCCAATGCGACCTGCACGGTTCCGAAGGGGCAGTGGCAACTGGAAACCGACCTCGGCAACCAGACCGTCGATCGCCAATCCGACACGCGTGCCGAAACCCTCTATTTGACCAATCCGACGTTGAAATACGGCATCGGCAAGCGCACGGACCTGCAACTGAACTGGGCGCCGGACATTCGCATTCGCACCACCGACCGGATGACGGATGATCGTCGATCGCTTTCCGGCGGAGGTGACGTGTATGTACGGCTGAAAACGCGGTTTTACGAAAACGACCGCGTCAGCATCGCCGCGATTCCGTTCGTGAAAGCGCCGACGGCCCGCACCGGCATCGGCAATGGCACGTGGGAAGGTGGCGTGGCGCTGCCGCTTGTCGTCAATTTGCCGAGCAACTTCACCCTGACATTCGGGCCGGAAGTGGATGCCCTCGCCAATGCCGATGGCAATGGCCGCCATTCCGCCATCGTGAACCTGGCGAACCTGTCGCACCCGCTGGGCAGCCGCGTATCGCTGGCAGTCGAGTTGTGGTCGATGTCCAACCGCGAACCGTCCGGCACGGTGAAGCAGTCTTCGGCGGATATCGCGCTGACATGGCTGGCCACGCCGACGCTGCAACTGGATGCGGGGGCGAACCTCGGTCTCAACGACGCGACACCGCATTCGCAGGTGTATCTCGGCCTTTCGCGCCGCTTCTGAGGAGAACGCCATGCCCGCCTGGCTCGCCATCGTTTCCCTGCTCGCGGCCTTCGCCGCCGCGGTCTATCTCGTGCTCGTGATCCTGCGTCCCGAGCGCTTCTGAGGCACCGACATGATCAATCTCGTTCTCGTCATGGGTGTCGCCATCGTCCTGGGCTGGCCGCTCGGCCTGTACATGGCGAAGGTGATGCGTGGCGGCAAGGCGCCGCTCGACAAGGTATTCCTGCCGGTCGAAAAAGTGCTGTATGCGCTGATCGGCCCGGCGTCGTCGCTGCGCATGCGCTGGAAAACCTATGCACTGTCCTTCCTTGCCGCCAACCTCGTCGTCGGACTGGTGTGCTGGCTGCAGTTCATGGTCCAGGACCGCTTGCCGCTCAATCCCGACAATGCGCCGGGCATGAACTGGCATCTGGCGCTGCACACCATGGTGTCGTTCCTCACCAACACCAACCAGCAGCACTATTCCGGACAGTCGCAGCTGTCGTGGCTGTCGCAGATGGTCGCCATCGTCGGCCTGCAGGTGGTGACGCCGATGTTCGGGCTGGCGATGCTGGTGGCGACGTTGCGCGCCTTCTTCGGCGGACGTGAAGTGCTCGACCATGGTGAAGTCGGCATCGAAGGGCGAGATCGCGACGTCGGCAATTTCTGGCAGGACGTGGTGCGCGCGACGGTGCGGCTGATGTTGCCGCTATGCCTGGTCGCGTCGCTGATGATGGCCTGGCAGGGCGTGCCGGCGACATTGACGCGCGGCGCCGATGTCGTGCCGATCGACGCCAGCGCCGGCATGGCGACACAGCACATTCCGGTCGGCCCGGTGGCGTCGATGGTCGCGGCCAAGCAACTTGGTACCAACGGCGGCGGCTGGTACGGCCCCAACGGCGCGATGGCGCTGGAAAACCCGACGCCGTTCTCCAGTTTCTTCAACACCGTGTTCCTGATCCTGATTCCGATCGGCTGCGTGGCGATGATCGGTCCGTTCACCGGGCGCAGGCGCCTTTCCGCGTTTGTGTTCGCGACGATGCTGGGGATGTCGCTGGCATCGAGTGTGGCGATGCTGGCGCTGGAAAGCCATACCGCGACGAGTGCCGGACCGTTGGTGATGGAAGGCAAGGAAGTCCGTCTCGGCGTCGATGCATCGGCGGTGTATGGCGCGCTCACCACCCAGACATCGAACGGCTCGGTGATCGGCATGCACGATTCCTACGCGCCGCTGTCCGGTGGCGTGGAAATGGTCAACATGCTGATCAACGGGATCTGGGGCGGCATCGGTTGCGGCGCGCTGCAGTTTTTCGTCTATGTATTGCTGGCGGTGTTCCTTGCCGGATTGATGACGGGCCGCACGCCGGAACTGTTCGGTCGCAAGATCGAAGCGCATGAAGTGCGATTGCTCGCCGGGCTGATCCTGATCCAGCCGCTGGTCATCCTCGGCTTCGCCGCGATCGCGCTGGCCGTACCGTCCTTGGCCGCCAATTCCAATCCGGCGCACCACGGCATTTCCCAGGTCCTCTACGAATACATGTCGGCCTTCGCCAACAACGGCTCGGGTTTCGAGGGACTGGGCGACAACACCGTGTGGTGGAACGTCACCTGCAGCATCGTCCTGCTGTGCGGACGCTTGCCGGCCCTGGTTTTCCCGCTGGCGATTGCCGCCAGCATGGCGAGGAAGCGCGTCGCGCCGGAAGGTGCCGGCACCCTGCATGTGGAAACGCCGACCTTCGCACTGACCCTGGTGTCGGTCGTGGTGATCCTCACCGTCCTGCAATTCATGCCGGCCCTGGTGCTCGGCCCGGTCGCCGACCACCTGCAACTGGTCGCGCAAGGAGCGATTCCATGAATACGTCCGCCATTCGCGATGCCTTCCTCAAGCTCGCGCCGGACAAGATCGTCCACAACCCGGTGATGGCGATCGTGCTGCTCGGCACGTTGCTGTCGGTCGTCGTCAGCTTCGCGATTCCCGGCGCGCTCGGTTACGGGCTCGCGGTCTCGGCGATCCTCTTCATCACCGTGCTGTTCGGCAATTACGCCGATGCCGTGGCGGAAGCGCGCGGTCGCGGCCAGGCCTCCAGCCTGCGCGCGGCGCGCAAGGACCTGGTCGCGCGGCGACTGGATGATGCTGGCGTTGAGACCCGGATCGCGGCGACCGAGCTGCGCAAGGGCGATCGCGTGATCGTGTCCGAGGGCGAACTGATTCCCGCAGATGGTGAAATCGTCCATGGTCTCGCCAGCATCAACGAAGCGGCGGTGACCGGCGAATCGGCGCCGGTGCTGCGCGAGGCCGGCACCGATCATTCCGGCGTGATCGGCGGCACCAAGGTGTTGAGCGACGAAATCATCGTCGAGATCAGCGCCGAACCGGGCGGCAGCTTCCTCGATCGCATGATCGCGCTGGTCGAGGGCGCCAACCGCCAGAAGACGCCCAATGAAATCGCGCTGAACATGCTGCTGGCGGCGATGACGCTGACCTTCCTGATGGTGGTGGTGTCGCTGCCGTTCATCGCCGGCTTCGTCGGCGCGAAACTCGATCCGCTGCTGCTGATCGCGCTGCTGGTCTGCCTGATCCCGACCACCATCGGCGGCCTGCTGCCGGCCATCGGCATCTCCGGCATGAATCGCGCGCTGTCCGCCAACGTGCTGGCGAAATCCGGCAAGGCGGTGGAGATCGCCGGCGACGTCGACGTGCTGCTGCTCGACAAGACCGGCACGATCACCTTCGGCGATCGCCAGGCCACGCATTTCTGGCCACTGGCCGGCGTGAGCCCGGTGCAGTTGCGCGACGCGGCGATGCTGTCGTCGCTGGCCGATCCGACCCCGGAAGGCAAGTCGATCGTGCAGCTGGCGATCGAGCAGGGTGCGCAGCGCGTCGATCCCGAGCACGCGCATTTCGTGCAGTTCACCGCGCAGACGCGGATGTCCGGCGTCGATCTGAAGAACGCACAAGGTGATGTCGAACGCTCGATCCGCAAGGGCGCCGGCGATGCGATTGCAAAACATGTCGAAGCGCTGGGTGGCGTGGCTTCGCCGGAGTTGCAGGCACGTGTCAACGAAGTCGCGCGTGGTGGTTCGACGCCGCTGGTGGTCGCCGAAGGACGGCATGTGCTCGGCGTGGTCGAGCTTGGCGACGTGGTCAAGCACGGCGTCAAGGAACGTTTCGCCCGGCTGCGCGAAATGGGCGTGCGCACGGTGATGATCACCGGAGACAACCCGCTGACCGCCGCGGCGATCGCCGCCGAAGCCGGCGTGGACGATTACATCGCCGAGGCGCGGCCCGAGGACAAGCTGGCGCGCATTCGCCAGGAACAGGCCGAAGGACGCCTGGTCGCGATGGTCGGCGACGGAACCAACGATGCGCCGGCGCTGGCACAGGCCGACATCGGACTGGCGATGAACTCCGGCACGCAGGCGGCGAAGGAGGCCGGCAACATGGTCGACCTCGATTCCGATCCGGCGAAGTTGCTGGCGGTGGTGGAGATCGGCAAGCAGCAGCTGATCACCCGCGGCGCGCTCACCACGTTCTCGCTGGCGAACGACGTCTCCAAGTATTTCGCGATCCTGCCGGCCTTGTTCGCGGCGACGATTCCGTCGATGGCGGCGCTCAACGTGATGCACCTCTCCAGCCCGCGTTCGGCGGTGCTGTCGGCGCTGATCTTCAATGCGCTGATCATTCCGGCGCTGATTCCGCTGGCCCTGCGTGGCGTGCGCTTCAAGCCGGCCAGTGCGGTGTCGCTGCTGCGGCGGAACATGCTGATCTATGGCGTTGGCGGGGTGGTGCTGCCGTTCGTCGCCATCAAGTTGATCGATCTGGCCCTCGCGGTCTTCGGAGTCTGAATCATGGACATTGCACAACAACAGGATCTTCCGGTCGGATCGGGCGCGTTGTGGCGCGCTGCGATCGCGCTGATGGTGATTACCCTCGGGGTGTTCGGCTTCGCGTATTCGGCGCTCTCCACAGGGATCGATGGCGCGCTGTTCCCCTATCACGCGCGTGGCAGCATCATCCCGCGCGATGGCAAGCCCGTCGCGTCGGAACTGGTCGCACAGCCGTTCATCGCACCCGGCTATTTCCAGCCGCGTCCCTCGGCGGCGAAATACGATCCGATGAACGCCGCCGGCAGCAATCTCGCCCGCACCAACCCGGACTTGCGCAAGCAGGTCGAGGAGTTGCGGGCGACGATCGCGCGCCGTGATGGCGTCACACCGGCGCAGGTCGCCGACGACTTGTTGACGACGTCCGGCAGTGGCGTCGATCCCGATATCAGCGTGCCGGCAGCGCTGCAGCAGGTGGCGCGTGTCGCCCGTGCGCGTGGCTTGCCCGAAGCCGAAGTGCGCCATCTGGTCGATGCCAACACCCGCGCGCCGCAGTTCGGGATCTTCGGGCCGTCGCGGATCAACGTGGTGCGCCTCAACCTCGCGCTGGATGCGCGGCGATGACGGAGCGCCGATACTGTGGCCATGCCCGAGCACGCGCGCACCCAACAGGCTGATGCACTGATCGGCGAACTCCAGCGCCAGCGCCAGGGCCGGTTGACGCTGTTCCTGGGCGCCGCGCCGGGCGTCGGCAAGACCTATGCCATGCTCGGTCGCGCCCAGGAATTGCGGCGGCGCGGCGTCGACGTGGTGGTCGCCATCGTCGAAACGCATGGTCGCGGCGAAACCGCGGCCATGGTCGATGGCCTCGAAGTATTGCCGCGCCTCGCGATCCCGTATCGCGGGCATGCAGTCGAGGAAATGGATCTCGATCGCCTGCTGACGCGCAAGCCGGAAGTCGCGCTGGTCGACGAGCTCGCCCATCGCAACGCGCCCGGCAGCCGCCACGAACGGCGCTGGCAGGACGTGGTGGAACTGCTGGACGCCGGCATCGATGTCTACAGCACCATCAACATCCAGCACCTCGAAAGCCTCAACGATGTCGTCCATCGCATCACCGGCGTGCGCGTCGGCGAAACCGTCCCCGATGCGGTGTTCGATCGCCTGCGCGACATCGTGCTGGTCGACCTGCCGCCGGGCGAACTGATCGAACGCTTGCACCAGGGCAAGGTGTATCTGCCGGAGCAGGCGGCGCAGGCGCTGCAATCGTTCTTCGTGCCGTCGAATCTCGCGGCATTGCGCGAGCTGGCGATGCAGACCGCCGCCGATCGCGTCGATTCCGACCTGCGCGAGGCCCAGACCGCGCGCGGTGTCGCCGCGGTGCCGTTGCGCCGGCAGGTGATCGTCGCCATCGATGGCCGCGGCCAGTCGGAATACCTGGTGCGCGTCGCCCGCCGCCTCGCCGAGCGCCGCGACGCGCCGTGGACGGTGGTCAGTGTCGAAGGCAGGGCGTGGCCGCACGACGTCCAGCTGGAAATCGATCGCGCACTGGCGATGGCGCGTCGTCTCGGCGGAGCGACCGAAGTCCTGCATGGCGACAACGTGGTCGATGCCTTGCTCGATTACGCCAATCGCCTCGGCGCGTCTTCCATCGTGATCGGGCGCACCCGCGATCGTCCGTTGGCCCGCCTGTTCAATCGCACCATCACCCAGCAACTGATCGAGCGTGGCGCGCATTTCGAGATCGTCATCGTCAGCACACCGGAAGCGCGTGCGGAATCGCGCAAGCGGGTCGGCGACGGCATCGGCGCGGCATTGCGATTGGGTGATTTCGCGCAGGCGACATTGATCTCGGCCCTGTTCGTCGGAATCGCCGCGATCGCCAAGCGCTGGCTCGACATCAGCGACCTGTCGATGATCTTCATCGTCGCGGTGCTGGTGGTCGCGACGCGCACGCGCGTCGCTGCCGCGGTGTATGCGGCGGTCCTGTGTTTCTTCGCCTACGATTTCTTTTTCATCCCGCCGTACTTCACCCTCTACATTTCGGCGCAGCGTGGCGTCACCACGGCCTTGCTGTTCCTGGCGACAGCCCTGCTGGCGGGGCGGCTGGCGGCGCGCCTGCGCATGCAGGTGGTGGCGCTGCGCGCGTCGAATGCGCATGCCACCGCGCTGGAATCGTTGTCGCGCGATCTCGCTGCCGCCGCCGATCCCGGCGAAGTCGAACGCGCCGGTCGCAATGCCTTGAAGCGCGCGCTCGACGTCAAGGCGATCGTTCATTTTGGCGCGGATGCTTCCGCCATCGAGGAATTCGACGACAAGGCGCGGGCGGCGGCGCAATGGGTGATCGCGCACGGCCAGCCTGCCGGGCGCTTCACCGCGACCTTGTCGACCTGCCCATGGTGGTTGCTACCCCTGCGCGGCAATGGCATCACGATTGGCTGGGTCGGGTTGCGCCCCGACGATTCGGTGACGCGATTGACGGCGGAACAGCAGCGATTGGCCGAGGCGATGGCCGACGACATCGCACAGGCGGCCTTGCGCACGCGACTGGTCGGTGACCTGCAGGATGCGCGCATGACCGGCGAAACCGAACGCCTGCGCTCGGCGCTGCTGTCGTCGGTCTCACATGACCTGCGCTCGCCGCTGGCGGCGATCATCGGTTCGGCATCGAGCCTGCAGCATTACGGCGCGCAGATGGACGGGCACGATCGCGGCGAACTGCTCGACACCATCCGCCTGGAAGGGCAGCGGCTCGATCGCTACATCCAGAACCTGCTCGACATGACGCGGCTCGGTCACGGCGGCCTGAAGCTCAACCGTGACTGGATCGGTGTCGACGAAGTGGTGGGCGCGGCGGTCGAACGCATCCGCAAGTTCGTTCCCGGCGCGCAGGTCGAAGCCGATGTCGAGCGCGGATTGGCGCCGCTGTGGGTGCATCCGGCACTGGTCGAGCAGGCGCTGTTCAACATCATCGAGAATGCCGCCAAGTTCTCGCCAGCCGGAAAGCCGGTACGCGTGCGCGCCGGCGACGTCCCCGACGGCGCGCTGCAGATCGACATCGTCGACGAGGGGCCGGGCATTCCCGAGGCGGATCGCGCCCGCATCTTCGACATGTTCTACAGCGTCGAGCGCGGCGATCGCGGGCGCCACGGCACCGGGCTCGGGCTCACCATCGCCCAGGGCATGATCGGCGCACACGGCGGTTCCGTCGCGGCATTGCCGGGGCGGGATGGACGCGGCACCTGCATCCGCATCACACTGCCGCGAACCACGCCGGACCCAGCACCGCAGTGAACACCGCAACCGGACAGGCGATCCGCGTGCTCGTCATCGACGACGAGCCGCAGATCCGCAAGTTCCTCGACATCAGCCTGCGTGCGCAAGGTTATGTCGTGCTGCTCGCCGAAGACGGACGCAGCGGGCTCGATGCGCTTGCGACCCGCGGCGCCGACCTCGTCATCCTCGACCTCGGTCTTCCCGACATGGATGGCCACGACGTGCTGCGATCGATCCGCGAATGGTCGAAGGTGCCGGTGCTGGTGCTTTCCGTTCGCGCCGACGAAGGCGGTAAGGTGCGGGCGCTGGATGCCGGCGCCAACGATTACGTGACCAAGCCGTTCGGCGTTCCCGAGCTGATGGCGCGCGTGCGGGCATTGCTGCGCGATGCCGTCGCGCCCGCGACGGTCACCGAATCCCCCGTCTACGACGACGGTCGGTTGCGGATCGACCTGACGCGTCGCGAAGTCGTGCTCGATGGCCAGCCGCTGGCGCTCACCCGCAAGGAGTACGCCTTGCTGGCGCTCCTGGTGCAGCATGCCGACCGCGTGGTCACCCAGCCGCAGTTGCTGCGCGAGGTCTGGGGGCCGACCCACGCCGAGGACACTCATTACCTGCGCATTCTGCTGGCGAAATTGCGCCACAAGCTGGGCGACGACGCTGCGGCACCGCGCTGGATCGTCACCGAGCCGGGAGTGGGGCTGCGGTTCAAGCCTGAACGGTCGTAACGGGACTCATTTCAAAAAAGAGATCCTCGAGCGTCTTGGGAACTGTCGCTGCCATGGCGTGGATCGCCATGCCCGCGGCGATCGCTTCCGGAGATTTCATGAAATACATCCTGCTCGCGTTCGCCGGGGGCCTCATCCTCAACCTGATGCCCTGCGTGTTGCCGGTGCTGTCGCTGAAGGCGGTCGGGCTGCTGGAAAGCAACGAGAGCCAGCGCCGCCTGCGCAACCACGTGCTGTTTTATGCCGCCGGCGTGTTGTCCACTTTCGCCGCACTCGGGTCGTTGCTGTTCGTCTTGCGTGCCAGCGGCCACGCGTCGGGCTGGGGTGCGCAACTGCAGCAACCGATGATGATCGGCGTACTCGCCTGCCTGATGCTGGTGATCGGCCTGTCGATGTCGGGCATGGTGCATTTCGGCACCGCGCGCGGCAAGGCCGGGCGATCGCCGGTATCGCGTTCCGGACCCATCGGCGATTTCTTCACCGGCGTGCTCGCCGTGCTCGTCGCCAGCCCGTGCACGACGCCATTCATGGGCGCGGCGCTCGCTTATGCGTTCTCGGCGTCGCCGCTGTCCGCGCTGCTGGTCTTCCTGGCGTTGGGACTCGGACTGGCCCTGCCCTTCCTGCTGATCGGATTCATCCCGGCGCTCGCTCGCTGGCTGCCGCGTCCCGGCCGCTGGATGGAGACGATGCGGCAGGTGCTGGCGTTCCCGATGTATTTCACCGCCGCTTGGCTGGTCTGGGTGCTGGCGCGCCAGCGCGGCGCCGATGCCGTGGGACTGCTGCTGGTGGCGATGACCCTGCTGGCGATGGCCTTGTGGGGGTACGAACGCCACCGCCGCCAGCGGCTGAACGGGACGTCCCCGGCCATTTCAAAATCCCAGGCCTGAAACGTTCTGGTATATGGAGTCGTGCAGGAAAACGTCCTTGAAGCTCGTGAAACCCGTCCAGCCTGATGCCGGATCGCCGTCTCCCGCGGAAGCGGGCGGGCAGTCGCATGCCGGCCACGTGGCGGCCCTGTTCGAGGCGCACAACACCGCGCTGATCGGCTTCCTGCAGAGCAAGCTCGATTCGCTGGCGGAAGCACAGGATGTGGCGCAGGAAGCGTATGTCCGACTGCTGCGGCTGGAAAATCCGGAACAGGTCAGCTTCCTGCGCGCCTACCTGTTCCACATCGCCGGCAATCTCGCGATCGATCGCCTGCGCGGCCGCAAGGTGCGCAAGCTGGCGCCCGTGCAGAGCCTGTTCGAGCAGTGGCTGGAGACGCCCTCGCCGGAACGGATGGCGTTGAGCGCAGAACATCTGCGCGCCGTGCAGGCCGCCCTGCGCGAGCTGCCGGCGAAATGCAGCCAGGCCTTCGTCATGCACGTGATCGAGGGCAAGGGATTCGACGTGGTCGCGGCAAGAATGAAGTTGAGCGAACGCATGGTGCGGTATCACGTGGCACGCGCGCTGGCGCACTGCCGTGCGCGCATCGATGGCGAGGAGGACACGCCATGAACGACAACATTCGCGAACGGCTGACCGAAGAACGGCTACAGGATGCCGCCGCGTGGTGGGCGCGCCTGCGTGGCCGCGATGCTTCGGCGGATGCGGCGTCGCAGTGGCTGGAATGGAGCAGCGCCGACGGTCGCAATGCCGATGCCTTCGAGCGCGTGGCCGAACTCGGTGCGCAGCTCAACGGACTGGAAGATGCCGCTAAGAACGCGTTGGTGGCGGAGTTCGTGCCGGCGCGTGGGCAGGTGCGGCGTTCGTGGCTGCAGCTGGCGACTGCGGCGATGCTGGTGGTCGCGGTTTGCGCGGGCGGCTGGTTCGCGATGAGCCAGCGCATCACCGAGGAACATTACGCCAGCCAGGTCGCCGAGAACCGCAGCTTGCGTTTGGAAGACGGATCGCAGGTCGCGCTGGGCGGCGCATCGTCCATCAGCACGCGCTTCAGCCGCGCCGAACGCGACATCGAGCTCGAATCGGGCGAAGCCTTCTTCGAGGTCGCGCACAATGCGCAACGACCGTTCGTGGTCAGTGCCGGCAAGCTGTCGGTACGCGCGATCGGAACCGCCTTCGACGTCCGTCGCGATGGCGATCGCGTGACGATCACGATTGCCGAAGGTCGCGTGCGGATTGCCAGCGGCCGCAACATCGCCAATACCGAAGCGGTCGAGGCGGTGGCCGGCCAGCAGGTGTCCTGGCATGACGGCGCCTACGGTCTGGTGGTGCGCAATGTCGATCCGGCGACGGCAGGCGCGTGGCGCAATCGCCAATTGCAATTCATCGACGAGCCGCTGGCATCGGTGGTGGCATCGATCAATCGCTACCAGCGGCGTCCGCTGCGGGTTTCCGATCCGGCGCTGGCCGCGATGTCGTTCACCGGCACGGTGCAACTCGATCATCTCGACGGCTGGCTGGGTGCCTTGCCGCAGATCTTCCCGCTTAAGGTCGAGAGCGGCGATGGGGCCGTGGTGCTGAAAGCGCGCGACGGCGGCACGACGCGCGAATAATCCGTTCGCGCGTTTCAAAAACATCATCGTCGGACGTCATGGGTGTGATGCGCGGATTTTCCGCACCACATACCGAAGGACTTCATCGATGAATTTCAGCAAGAAAATGCGTTTGCGCGGAATCGCGCCGGCGGTGTTACTCGCCATGACGACGACCGCGCCGGCCTTGGTGGCGGCGCCGGCAATGGCCGCAAAGTCGACGAAGACGACAAGTGCAGCCCCGAACATCCCGTACACGCGCGAAACGCTGCCCAACGGATTGACGCTGATCGTCCACGAGGACCACAAGGCACCGGTGGTGGCGATATCGATCTGGTACCACATCGGCTCCGGCGACGAACCCGCGGGCAAGACCGGCTTCGCGCACCTGTTCGAACATCTGATGTTCTCGGGCTCCGAACATCATTCGGGCAGTTACTTCGCGCCGTTCGAAATCGCCGGCGCCACCGGGCTCAATGGCACCACGTGGTTCGATCGCACCAATTATTTCGAAACCGTGCCGACCACCGCGGTCGACATGGCGCTGTGGATGGAATCCGACCGCATGGGCCACCTGCTCGGCGCCATCGGCGACAAGGAGCTCGTCGCGCAGCGCGGCGTGGTCCAGAACGAAAAGCGCCAGGGCCTGAACGCGCCTTACGGACGCATGAGCCAGAACGTGCTCAGCAACATCTTCCCGGCCAACCATCCCTACCAGCACGACACCATCGGTTCCATGGCCGATCTCGATGCCGCGTCGCTAGAAGACGTCAAGAACTGGTTTCGCGCCAACTACGGCGCCGCAAACGTCACCCTGGTACTGGCCGGCGACATCACGCCGGCGCAGGCGAAAGCGAAGGTCATGCAGTACTTCGGCGACATTCCTGCTGGTCCGCCGGTCGCACACCAGCAGCCCTGGGCACCGACGCTGGCTGCACCGCGCACTGGCGTGCAGCACGACAATATCCCGCAGCCGCGAGTGGTGCGTAGCTGGGTCGGCCCAGGCCTGTCGGATGACGATGCAACGCGTCTGCAACTGGTGATGTCGGTGCTTGGAGGTGGCAAGGCATCGCGCCTCTACCAGCGCCTGGTGGTGCAGGACAAGCTGGCCGACAACATCGGCGCGGAGGCATCGCCGTTCGCGCTGGCGGGCATGCCGCAAATCTCCGTCGACCTGAAACCGGGCGTGGAGCCGGCGCGCGTCGAGAAGGTGGTCGACGAGGAAATGCGCAAGCTCCTCGCCAAGGGGCTCACGCAGGAAGAAGTGGAGCGCGCGAAGACCGGCTATCGGGGCGCGTGGATTCGTGGCCTCGAGAAGGCGAACGCCAAGGCCACCGTATTGGCGGAAGGACAGGTGTATCGCGGCGATCCCGGCGCCTACAAGCGTGACCTGGCCGTGGTCGAAGGCGCCAATGCAGCCAGTCTGAAAATGGCCGCCATGCGCTGGCTGGGCAAGCCGGATTACCGCCTGCAGATCCTGCCGGCGGGCAAAGGATTCAATCCCGATGCCGAAGATGCCAAGGTCGTGGCGCTGGGCCCGATCGCGGGCCGACCGGCTGCGAAAGCTCCGCCCGCAGCCGACTATCACGTGACACCGAGCACGGTGGATCGCGGCGCCGGCGTGCCCAAGGTGGATCGTTTCCCCGACCTGACGTTCCCGGACTTGCAGCGTGCGCGCCTGAAGAATGGCATCGAGGTGGTGCTCGCCGAACGCCACTCGATTCCGGTAACCAACGTCAGGCTGATTTTCGATTCGGGTTTCGCCGCCGATCCGAAGGACAAGCCCGGCATCGCCAGTTTCACTGCCGCGATGATGGGCGAAAGCACACGCACGCTCGATGCCCGCGAAATCGCCCGGCGCGAGGAGATGCTCGACGCGCAGATCGACGTCAGTTGTGGTCGCGATTCCTGCAGCGGCAGCGTCAGTGCCCTCAACGACAAACTGAAGCCTTCGCTGGCATTGTTGGCGGATCGCGTGCGCAATCCGGCGTTCAACGCAGCGGACATGGCGCGCGTTCGCGCGCAGGTGCTATCGTCCATCGCGCAGGAGAAGAAGGGTGCCGCCTACACCGCCATTCGCATCCTTCCGGGCCTGTTGTATGGCACGGAACATCCCTATGGTCATCCCAACGACGGCAACGAGACAGTCGTCAATGCATTCACTGCACAGGATCTGGCGGATTTCCATCGCAGCGGGTTCCGGCCGGATGCATTGACCATCGCCGTGGTCGGCGACACCACGCTTGCCCGGATCCTGCCCGAGCTGGAAGCCGCGTTCGGCGATTGGCAGGCCCCCGCAACGCCGCGCGCGTCCAAGGCGCTCGGTACTGTCGCGCCCGCAAGCAAGACGCGCGTGATCCTGGTCGATCGCCCGAATTCACCGCAAACGCAGATCATGGCCGGATTGCTCGCACCGCCGACCAGCGATGCCAACGCCCTCGCTCTGGGCATCGCCAACGATGCCCTCGGTGGCAGCTTCACCTCGCGCATCAACATGAATTTGCGCGAAGACAAGCATTGGGCCTATGGCGCCTACAGCACGGTGCAGGATGCCGTCGGTCAGCGTCCGTTCGTTGCCAGTGCCCCGGTGCAAACCGACAAGACCGCTGAATCCGTGGTCGAGCTCATCCTGGAGTTGCGCGATGTCGTCCGGTCGCGGCCCCTGACCGCGGACGAAATCGCCAGGATCAAGGACAACAGGGTGCGCAAGTTGCCGGGAACCTACGAGGCCAACCGCAGCGTGCTCGCGACGATCAACGACATCCTGCTTTACCGACGTCCCGACGATTACGTGCGCACGCTGAAGGCAAAAACGGAAAGCGTCGATCTGGCTTCGGCGCAATCGGCGCTGGCCCAGGTCCTGAAGTCGCAACCACTGACCCTGATCGTGGTCGGAGACCTGTCGAAAGTCGAGGCACCGGTGCGCGCGCTGGGTCTCGGCGACGTCGAGGTGATGGACGCCGATGGCCGGGTGCTCCGCCATTGACGCCGGAAATGCGAGCCCGGTTGCATGGTGGCAGCCGGGTTCGCGGTCCATTGCAAAAAAACATCGTTCGCACGTCATGGCTTAGAACCGGGCAATTCCGGCCATCATTCAACGCTTGGGGGTTCCTGCATGCATCGCTGTCTGGCTTCCGCAATCCGTTTCGCACTCGCCGCCACGTTGGCAGGCGCCGCCGTTCCGACCATCGCATTCGCCGAACCGTTGGTTCCTGGATCCGGTCAGGCGGAAACGACCGTCGATTTCGCTATCGCTCCGCAGCCGTTGTCGACTGCGCTCGTGGCTTTCGGCCAGCAGGCCCGGGTACAGGTGCTGACCGCGGGTGCAAACCTCGATGGGCAACGCACTGCAGGCGTGACCGGAAAGATGTCGCCGTCGCAGGCGCTTGCAAAGCTGTTGCAGGGCAGCGGCTTCGTTGGGCATTTCAGTGATGCCGGCACCGTCGTGGTCAAGCGGGCGCCGATGCCGTCCGCGCCGCAGAAAAGGGCTACACCGCGCGCAGTCGCACCAAGGAGCGTGGCCGCCGCCGACCAGGGCGCCTCCATTGCGGATGCGCCACCCCAGGAACTGGAAAAAGTCACCGTCCTCGGTTCGCTGATTCCACGCACGCAAACGGAAACCGCCAGCCCGGTCACCACCATCACGGCGGAAGAGATCAAGGCACGCGGTTTCACCAGCGTCGCCGATGCCTTGCAGCAGTCGACCTTCAATACCGGCTCGATCCAGAACACCGCGCAAAGCGCCGGTGACATCTGGGGTGCCAAGACCGTCAGCATGTTCGGTCTCTTGCCGAGCTATACCAAGTTCCTGCTCAACGGCCGGCCGATGGCGGCGTTTTCGCCGATGTCGCAGAACAGGGACAGCACCGACCTGATCACCAACCTCACCGGCATTCCGATCGACCTGGTCGACCGCATCGAAATCCTGCCGGGCGCGCAGTCGTCGCTGTACGGATCGGACGCCATTGCCGGCGTCGTCAACATCGTCCTAAAGAAGAATGCCGATAGCGCGGCCGTGAGCGCGCGCTACAGCTGGTATGACGAAGGCGGTGGCAGCGAGCGCGGCTTCAATGCGATGGGGGCGTTGAACCGCGGCAACTTCCACCTGCTGGCCGGTGCGCAGTACGGCACGCAGGAACCGATCTGGAGCGGCCAACGCAAGGTGGGCGCAACGACCGCCAGTGGCAAGCCGGACCTCACCTTCTTCGCGCTCGACCTGTTCAACGGTGGCGCGGTCCTCCTCGATCCCAATCCCAAGCCCTGCAGCAACATGAAGGACCTGTGGGGCGGGACGATGACCGCAGTGGTCGAGCCGCAAACGGGCAACAATTATTGCGGTTCGCCGAACACTTACCACACGTTGATCAACCAGAGCCGCTTGGGCAACGTCAGTCTGCGCGCAAGCTACGATTTCAGTCCGCGGCTGCAGGTGTATTCCGATTTGTTCTACAGCCGGCAAAGCCAGGCCCAGCACACGTTCCAGAACTGGACCAGTCCCGTGTACTGGGATCGCGACCGGCAGACGCTGTTGCTGGAGTTCCGCCAGTTCGCGCCGGAAGAAGTCATCCACCAGCTGGACAACAAGCTGCACGAAAGCACCCTGACCGCCAGCGCCGGCGTGAACGGCGCCTTCGGTGATTCCTGGATCTATGACGTCAGTGTGTCCCACAGCGGCGAGCGCGCGAAGAATACCCAGGTCGGACCGATGGCCGGCGGCAGCGCGTTCGATACCTACATGCTCGGGCCGCAACTCGGATTCGATCCCTATGGCATGGGCATGCCGATGTATGCGCCCGACTACAGCCACATGTATTCGCCGATTCCGCGGGATGTGCTCGAGGCTTCGCTGATCAGCGGCAGCATCACCAGTTCCACCCGCAACGACGAATTCCGCGCGCTGGTGACCGGCAGCAGTCTGTTCAAGTTGCCGGGCGGCGATGCCGGCCTGGCCTTGCTCGCCGAAGGCGGGCGCGAATCCTGGCATTACTCCCCGGACCAGGCCTTGCGCACCGGGAAACTGTTGGGCGTAGCCTTCAATCCCAGCGGCGGCAGCCAGAAGCGCGGCGCGATGGCGATGGAGTGGCGTCTCCCGGTGCTGAAGTGGGTGACCCTGAGCCCGTCGGCGCGTTATGACCATTACGACGCCGAAGGTTCCACCTTCAACAAGGCCACCTACAGCCTCGGCATCGAGGTGCGCCCGTTCGAATCGCTGCTGTTGCGCGGCAAGTACGGCACGGCATTCAAGGCGCCTTCGCTCGCGGACCAGTTCGAGGGCGTCAATCCGCCGGCCAGGATTTCCGTCTACGACTATGCGAATTGCGAGCGCGCCGGCTACGGTGGCGCCAGCTCCGCATACAACCGCAACTGCCCGCCCAAGTATTCGCGTGAAAGCGCGCTTCGCCAGAACTTCCGCAACGAGCACCTCCAGCCGATCACCACCAAGGCGTGGTCGTATGGCGTCGTGTATGCGCCGGCTGCCAATTTTTCGGTGGGCGTGGACTTCCAGCACCTCGACATCCGCAACGAGGTCGTGCGGCAGACGCCCGACAGCCTGCTGTTCACCGAAGCATGGTGCCTCGACGGTCGCCTGGATGCGAGTTCGCCTTCCTGCAAGATGGCCTTCGCTTCCGTCACGCGCAATCCGCCAGCGCCGAACGCGCCTCCCGGAACCCTGGGCAGCGTCTCGGGCATCCGGATCAGCAAGATCAACCTGGCGCGCGAGGTCAATGACTCCCTGTCCGCAAACCTACACTACAAGCACAAGCTGCAGGATTGGGGCGCATTGAGCTTCGATGCCGCATACACCAATGTGCTGACCCACCACCGCCAGGTGTACATCGGTGACCGCGAGATCGATTACTTGCGTCATCCCGCCTACAGCACCGAGCTGCGCACGCGTGGCAACGCCGGCGTGACCTGGGACATCGGCAACTGGAGCACCACGCTGTACGGCTCGTACTACGGCAGGACGCCCAACTATGCGGCCACCATCAATGACGGCTACGGCATTCCGCCATCCGGCACCATTGCGCCTTGGACGTTGTACAACGCCAGCGTGAGCTGGAAGGCGATGTCGAAACTGCAGTTGTCGTTCCGCGTGAACAACCTGCTCAACACCATGCCGCACATCGACGACACGGTGCCCGAACTGTCGCCGACGCCGTACAACCCCGGCAACTACAGCGTGCTCGGCCGATGGTTCTCGTTCGAGGCGAAATACGCATTCGGCGGATCGTCGTCGCGCTGAGTTCGACCCGGTTCCGTTCCGTTCTTACCCCACCGGGACGGAACCGGCACCTTTCTCCTTAGAGGCTGCTGCATGAAACACCGTTTTTTCCAGGCCGCATTGGTTTGCGGTCTCCTCGCGTCCGCAAGCACAGTCCACGCGCAGCACGCGCCGACTGACGCAGCGAAAACGGTCCTTGAACATGCAGCCGCATTGGACAAGGACGGGAAGTATGCCGAAGCCGTGGCGGCGCTGGTGCAGGCGATCGATCGCGATCCGGAATTCATCGCCGCCCACGAGCAGTTGCAGGCCGTGTCCGGCGACTTCAGGTTCGCCGTTTACGAAGACAAGAAACTGGAGCCGTTGTTCAAGACAACCGAAAAGACCATCGACGACAAGTACCGGGAATGGGAAAAGCGTTATCCGGATTCCCCGGGAATCACCTATGGGCTGGGCAATCGATATTCGGCGCAAGAAAGCCCCAAGGCGAGGGAGTATCTGCTGAAATTGATCCGGCTCCAGCCGAACAATGCCAAGGCGTATTCGCTGCTGTCGGGAGATGCCGATCGTCGCGGTGACAGGCAGGCCGCCCAGGACTACATGTTGAAGGCTTCTTCCGTGGAGCCGCAGAATCCGGATTACGCCTTCTACTACGCCAGCGGGCTGAAGCTGGTCGATCGTGCCAGATGGGAGACTGCTTCCGGCGATATCGCCAAACGTTTCCCGACCAGCGAACGTGGCGCGCAAGCCCTGTACTGGCTGGGAATGGGCCAGGACGACAACGGCAAGCGCATTGCCACCTGGGAACAGCTGCGCTCGCAATTCCCGACGAACAAGTTCAACTGGTCGTCCGCTGCGATGGGGCCGCTTTTTGAGGCCTATCTCAAGAGCGATCCGGCAAAGGCGCTGAAGTTCGCCGAAGACATGAGGGCGGGCATCGCTGCCGAAGCAAAAGACGAGGCAGGGAAAAAGGCCGGGGAATGGGACAAGCGGATTGCATTGGCGAAAACCGTTGCCGATGTGAACCGGGATCTGTCGCAGGGCAGGCCGGAACAGGCGATGGCGCTGCTCGATGGGCTGGCGGTCGAGCGCGGATCATCGAACGTCGCGATGATCGTGCGACTGAAGGCGCAGGCGATGGCGGCGGCCGGGAAGACTCGGGAAGCCTATGAAAGCCTGCTCAAGCAACTGGCGAAGGCGCCGGACGGCGACACCCATGCGGCATCGCTGCAACTGGGCAAGCAGCTCGGCAAGACGGGCGCGCAGATCGAGGGGGACTTGAATGCCGCGCTCGATGCCGGCGCGAAACCGGCGACCGCGTTCAGTCTTGAAGCATACACCCCAAACAAATCGATCTCGCTGGAGCAACTGAAAGGGAAGGTGACACTCGTTTCCTTCTGGTTCCCGGGCTGCGGCCCTTGCCGCGCCGAATTCCCGCACCTCGAGAATGCCATCGGGCCGACCCGCAACGACAAGGATTTCGCCTATCTGGCGATCAACATCGTTCGTGACCAGGACGAATTCGTTGAATCCTTCATGCAGCAGACGAAATACAGCTTCACGCCGCTCAAGGGCGAGAAAGCGGTCATCGAGGCCTACAACAAGATGGGCATTGCCCCGTACAACCTGCTGATCGATCGCAACGGCCGCATCGTCTACAGCGGCTTCATGGTCAAGGATGCCGACAGCGAACAAATGGTGCAGCGAATGATCGGATCCCTGATGGCCAGGAAGGCATCCTCTTCCTCCTTGCGGTGACCCATGCGTAATTTCATCATTTCACTCGTTCTGCTGCTGGGTTTCCTGCCTGCGTCTTCGCGCGGACAGGATCTTTCAGACCTGTTGCCGATCAACGAAGCCTACAAATTCAGCGCGGACGTCAGTACGCCCGGCGTGGTCAAGTTGCACTGGACCATCGCGCCGGACTATTACCTCTACCGCGGGCAAATGCGCTTCACCGGCGGCGATGGCGTCACGCTGGGCACGGCGCAATTGCCCGACGGCAAGAAGTACCACGACGAATACCTGGGTGATGTCGAGATCTACCACAGCGGCATCGACGCCCGCGTTCCCTACACGCTTGCACCCGGAACCCAACGCATCAGGCTCGCGGTGCGTTACCAGGGTTGCCACGAGGTCGATCCGAAGATCTGCTATCCGCCGCATACCGAGAATCTCGACCTAGAGGTTCCCGCGACTGTTGCCGCTGCATCAGGCAAGGCGGCAACGAAGTCGATACCGGCGCAAAAGGAGGTTGCTGTCGAGGCGACTGCAAAGCCATCGGACGCGGTTGCGACCACTGACGTCGACAAGGCGGTCAAGCCGGCGCCGGCGCCGGCGCAAAACGAGTCCGCCGCCGGCGCGGTTGCAAATCCCGTTGTGCCTGCTGCAAGCCAGCCGGCTGTCGTTGCAAATCCGACCACGCCGGTTGCAGGAGAAAACAAGCCGGCACCCGCTTCCGATAACGACACCGCAAGCAATGCCGCCGCTCCCGCAACTGCAGGCCTGCTGATGTCGCTGCTGCTCGCATTCGCGGGCGGACTCATCCTGAACCTGATGCCCTGTGTGCTGCCGATCCTGTCGATCAAGGTGGTCGGCCTGCTCGAAAGTGGCGAGAGCGCGCAGCGCCGGCGCGGACATGCGCTGGTCTATGCGGCGGGCGTGTTGTGTTCGTTCGCGGTGATCGGTCTTGCCGTGATGGCGTCGCGTTCTGCCGGACACGCGCTGGGCTGGGGTGCGCAATTGCAGCAGCCGATCGTGGTCGGCGTGCTCGCCTGCGTGATGGTCGCGGTCGGCCTGTCGATGTCGGGCATGGTCCATTTCGGCACGTCGTTGGGCAACATCGGACACGGGCTGGCTTCGCGTGGTGGTTGGCTTGGCGACTTCTTTACCGGCGTGCTTGCGGTCGTCGTCGCCAGTCCTTGCGTCGCGCCGTTCATGGGCACCGCGTTGGCCTATGCCTTCCTCGCGCCACCGCTCGCGGCACTGCTGGTCTTCCTTGCCCTGGGCCTCGGCCTCTCGCTGCCATTCCTGCTCATCGGCTTCGTTCCCGCGCTGGGCAGGTTGTTGCCGCGGCCGGGCGCGTGGATGGAAACGCTCAAGCAGGTGCTGGCGTTCCCGATGTATCTCACTGCGGTGTGGCTGGTGTGGGTGCTGGCGAACCAGCGCGGCGCCGATGCGGTGGCGCTGGTACTCGCCGCTGCGGTCGTGCTGGCCATGGCGCTGTGGTGGTTCGAGCGCAGCCGCGATCGCGGCGCGTGGGCCAAGGCGCTTGCGATCGCATTGGCGCTGCTGGCCGTGGTGCCGTTGTACTGGATCGGCAAGGTGCAGCCGGCATCGAGCCAGGGTGCGTCCGTGGAAGCGGGCGTCGTGAAGTTCTCGCCGCAGAAGCTCGCCGAATTGCGCAAGTCCGGCACGCCGGTGTTCGTCGACATGACCGCCGACTGGTGTATCACCTGCAAGGCCAATGAACATGCCGTGCTCGACACGCCGGCATTCCGCGACCTGCTGCAACGTACCGGGGCCGTCTACATGAAAGGCGACTGGACCAATGTCGACCCGGAGATCAGTGCGTTCCTGCAGGAATACCACTCGCCCGGTGTGCCGCTCTATGTGGTCTTCGCCAAGGACAGCAATGCCGGAAAGGTGTTGCCGTCGGTGTTGACGTTTGCGCTGATGCAGCGGGAATTGATGCTGGCAGCGGCGAAGTCGTAGTCGATTCTTTCCACATTCTTGATCGAGGCAGTCCCATGAAACGCCACCTTCTTCGCGCTGCATTGCTTTGCGGTCTCCTTGCATTGGGGGGCGCCGTGCAGGCAGAAACCGCGCTGACCGACATCGACCAGGCGGTCAAGGTCGCGCAGGCGAAGCAGTTGCCGGTGTTCATCGACTTCTCGGCGATCTGGTGCCATTCCTGCCATGTGATGGACGACAAGGTGCTGAACGGCGCCGAATGGGACGAAAGGCTGAGCCGCTTCGTGCTGGTGCGCAGCGATGCCGATTCGGTCAATGGCGAAGCGTGGATGAAGAAGCTCGGCGTGCCGGCGCTGCCCACCTACGTGATGCTCAATCCGGACGGCAGCGAACGCGGTCGCCTGACCGGCGAATTCACGCGCGAGAAGTTCTACCCGGCGCTGGATCGCCTGATCAGTGGCGCGGACGCTTTGTCGAAGCTTCAGGACGAAGCCAGAAATGGCTCGATGGAAGCGCTTGCCAAGGTGTTGGGCACGTATTCCGATCGCCGCAAGGAAGAGGAAGGGGTGCGCTGGTATGAAGGGCTGCCGGTCACCGTGCGCGATGCCGCCAAGTCCGATCCGGTCGTGGCAACACGATTCGCGATGATCCGGGCGCGCGCCGAAATGGGCAAGCTGCGCGAAGGCATGCGTCGCGACCAGATCGATGCGGCGCTGCGCAAGGAAACCGATGCGAAAAAGCGCAACGCGATCCTCGAGATGGCGGGCGTACTGCCGCCAGCGTTGTCCGCGAGCCAGCGCGACGCCATCGCCGGCGCCTGTCGCACCCACGCCCGGCAGGCGCTGGATGGCCGCTTGGACATCGACGAACGCTTCCAGGTCGCCGGCACGTTGCTGGCCTGTGCGGAGCCGCTGCCGGATTCCGAACAGAAAGCGCTGGCGTCGGCGCAGCTGGCGGTGTTGAAGCCGCTGTATGACGCACAGGTTCCGACAGCGGGTTCGAACGTGTTGCGTGGCGCGACCTACACGCTGGCGAGCTACTACAAGGCGCTGGGCGACAGCGCTGCAGAAAAGGCGACCTATCAAAATGCCATCACCATCGGTCGCAAGGCGCTGGACGATGGTCACGGCGGACTCGACGTGAAGCGCGACCAGGCGATGGCCCAGGTGTATGGCGAATTCGTGGGTCGCCATGGATCCGCTGGCGATGGTTTCGAATTGCAGAAGGCGATGGTCGAGGCCTATCCCGACAACGTTTCCTATCAGGAGGCATACGGCGGCAGTCTGCTCAAGCGAGGCGATGCCGCTGCGGCGCTGCCTTATTTGCAGCGCGCGCTGGACGGCGCTGCCGAGCGCGACAAGCTTGGGTACGCCCGCACATTGGGCAGGGCGCTGGTCGCATTGAATCGTCGTCCCGAGGCGGAGAAGCTGTTCAATGCGGCGCTGAAAGTGGCCGAGAAGCAGTTCCCGGAGGACACCAGGATGATGATGACGTACTGGACGCAGTTCGAAGGGGTGCTTTGAGGCAGCGCCTTGCGGGATGCCGCGATCGACATTGACGCTGGCCCGGGTTTGCCGTGCTAATGTCACGGTTGCTGATTCATTGAACCGTGCGGGTAATGGGGCGGGGGGAACCTCGGATTTTCGACGTCGTGCCGGAGGGACTGTTCGGTCCGCTGGCGTCTGCCAACCGGCGCCATTACTGGCGCTTGTTGATGCAGCTGTTCGACGAATTCTTCGGGCCGGACGCGCCGCTGCCGCCCAGCCATGGCTATCCTCGCCGCGAACTGACCGCCGCGATCGAGCGCTACCTGCTCGGCGACGATCCCTGGGAAAGCGATGACGGCATCGCACCGGATACCCCGCTGGGCGTGCGCGCCAATCTCATCTACGAACGCTTCCGCGCCAGCGGCTGGCTGCGCCAGGAACGCATCGGCGCGCGCGAGATGGTGTCGATGCCGCCTATCGTCGCCCACCTGCTCAATACCCTGGTCGACTTCATCGAGCGCGGGCCGGCCTTCATCGGCGCCAAGGTGCGGGCAATCGAACTGATGCTGCGCCAGGTGGTCGAGGGCGTCGATGGCGGCGATACCCTGGACGAAGCGGCGCAGCTGTCACGGCAATTGCTGTCGCACGTCTCGGCGATCGGCGTGCAGGTCCGTGACCTGATGCCGCAACTCAGCCGCACCGAAAGCACGGCGATGTTCGTGCGCGAACTGTTCCAGCGTTACGTGTCGGAACTGTTCATCGGCGACTACGCCGACCTGCACAAGCTCGACCACCCGCTGTCGCGCCGCGCCGCGATCCTCGGCATGGCGCGCGATCTCGCCAGCGGTCCACGCTATCTGCAATTGCGGGCGTGGTATGCGGAACACCTGTTTGCGGGTGACGAGGAGCGCGCGGCCGAACGCCTGCACCGCAGCCTGCAGCGCCTGCAGGAACTCGATCGCATCGACGAATACCTGGCCCGCCTCGACGAGGACATCCGCCACGCCAATCGGCGCGCGCTGGCCTTCCTCGACTATCGCCTGCGCACGCCGGACAGCGTGCAGGCCCTGCTGGAAGGCGCGATCGCCGGCGCCCTGGTCGCGCCCGCCGATGCGCTGCGCTTCCCGGTGGCCAGCGGTGCGTTGCTGTCGGAAGAGCGCCTGCGCCCGCCGCGGCGCAAGCCGCTGGCGATTGCCCGCAATGCCAATGCGGTGCTGCAGCCGACGCCGGAACAGATCGCGCGCATGCGCCTGCTGCGCCAGATCAAGCGCGCGCGCCTCGTCTTGCCGGAAGACCTGCAGCATTACCTGCAGCCCTTCCATCATGGCGGCAGCGTGCAATCGGAAAAATTGCCGGTTTCCACCATCGCCGAAATCCGCGCCTACCAGACCCTGCTCACCATCGCGTTGCGCTCGCATCGCAAGGGCGGACTGCGCTCCCACGATCCGCTGCAACGCCATCTGCGCGGCTTCACCGTGCAACTGCAACCCGATGCCAATGCGCGCGATGGCGCGTTGCGCACCCAGGCCTTCGTCGTCACTTTCAGGAAACCCGCAAGGACCGCTGCATGAAATCACCGTGGACACGCCTGGCCCAGCAGGGCGACGGCACCTATGCCGTGGAGGATTTCGAGCGCGCGGCCTACAAGCTGATGACCGACCAGGTGCTGTACGGCCACGAACGCGGCAGTCGCCATCTCTATCATCTGGTCGAAGCGCATCTCGGCGAATTCACCGCGGTGTTCGAGCCGTTCGGGGTGCGCCTGCAACGCAATCCGCACCACCGCTACATCATCGCCCAGCCCCTCCATGGCGATGGTCAGAAGCTGCGGCTGGATGAAACGCTGTTGCTGCTGGTGCTGCGGCATCGCTACGACAACGCCATGCGCGAAGGCCAGGTCGAGGAACATGGCGATGTCGCGGTCGAGCTGCCGGAGCTGCAGGAGGCCTATCAGGCACTGGTGCAGCGGCCGATGCCGGAGACCACCGCGCTGCGCCAACTCGCGCAGGTGCTGAAGCGCTGGTCGCTGGTGCAGGTGGATGAAGAGGAAGCCGACGCCCACCAGCCATTTCGCATCATCATCCGTCCGGCGATTTGCGAAGTGCTGGGCGAACAGTGGCTGCAACGCCTGCGCCAGCACCAGGCCGATGACGGCAGCGATGCCGACGAGACGGAGTCCGCCTGATGTACCAGCTCGTGCAAGCCCATCTGGTGCAGTTCTTCCTATTCGAAGGGGAGACGCTCGACTTCGATCGCACCACCGCGATCATCGCGCCCAATGGCGCCGGCAAGAGCGCGCTGCTCGATGCGCTGCAGATCGTGATGCTGGGCGCCGACAACCGCCACCTGCGCTTCAACGCCCAGGCCGGCGGTCAGCACAAGGCGCGCACCATCCGCGATTACTGCCTCGGCACCTATCGTCCCGGCGAAGCGGGGCGCGTGCGCGACACCGCAACCACCTACATCACCCTGGTGTTCCGCCATGAAACGCGCGACGAATGGTTGAGCGCGGGTGTTGCCCTCGGCGCATCGACCGACGAGCCCGATCATCGCCTGTACGGTCTGTATCTCGCGCCGGGCGTCGCCCTCACGCTGGAAGATCATCTCGAGAAGAAGGGCAGGGACGAGATTCCGCTGGGGTGGGCGACGTTCCAGACGCAGCTGGCGCGGCTGTGCAAGAAGGCCGGAACCGCGGCCACGATCGAAAAACGCAGCGAACGCTTCGTCAAGGATCTGCTTTACCGCATGCGTCCGCAGGGCAGCGGCGGCAGCGATCCGGTCGGCTATCGCAAGGCGTTGCGCAACGCACTCAACCTGAAGAACGAAGACGATATCGATCTCTTCGTGCGCACGCTGGTGGCCGAAGAGCGCCCGACCGATGTCGCGCGCTTCCGCAGCCTGCTCGAGACCTTCCGCCAGATCAAGGACAAAATCGACCAGGTGGTGCGGCGCATCGCCCAGGCCGAGGAAGCCGCGCAGAAGTACGAAGAAGTGTCGCGGCGCGCGGTGCGTTCGGCGTCGTACACCGCGCTGGCCACCGAATACGGACGCGATGCCCACCAGGACCAGCTCGACACCGTCGACGAACAATTGCAGGAAGCACGCAAGCGCCATGAAGCCGGCGAGCGCAGGCAGCGCGAAGGCGAGCAGGCGTTGTCGCGGCTGCGCGCGACATTGCAGAACGTCGAACTGGAATTGCATGGCATGGCCGGTTACGCCGGGCAGGCCTCGTTCGAACAGATGGGCGCGATGCACCGCCAGGCGCTGACCGGAATTCGCCAGCGCATGCTCAAGGATGCCAGTGCGGTCAGTGACGCGTTCAAGACGCTGTCGAAGCAGCAGGACGGAGCACTCGATGTCGATGTGCTGCGTGCCGCACACACGGCATGGCAGGACTGGTACCACTCGCTCGCCGCACTGGGAGGCGATGCCGAATTGCCGCAGGCGCCGTCCGTGATCCATGCGCGGCTGAGCGAGGCAGGTACGCAGGCATTGCCGGTGATCCGCGCGGCGCAGAAACATGCCGCCGGGGTAGCGACACAGCTGGAAGAAGTGCGGGCATCGCTCAAGGCCGCGCGCACCAACCAGAGTCGCATTGCCGCCGGGCAGTCGGAATTGCGCGCGGATGTCGCGCGCTTGCTGGCCTACCTTGGCGATGCCGGCATCGAAGCCAGGCCAGTCAGCGATCTCGTGCGCGTCGAGGATCCGGCGTGGCAACCGGCGATCGAAGCCTATCTGCGCAGCCATGTCGATGCACTGTTGATTGCACCCAAGGATGAAAAGAACGCGCTGGCGCTGTATCGACGCCTGAAAGGCCCGAATGCGGTGTATGGCGTCAAGCTTGCGCTGTCCAGCCATGCACGCCGCGAAGCGTCGAGGCCGCCGAAGCGTGGCAGCGTCGCCGCGTTGCTCTCCGGTGACGACGATGCGGTGGCCTATCTGCGCCGCCAGCTCGGCGACCTGCAATGCGTGGATGGCGAAGACGAAGTCATCGCGACCCACAGCGGCCTCACTCGCGACGGACTGGTCGCCAAGGGGGGTGGCGTGGAACGTCGACGCCTGCCCTCGAGCGGCGAATTGCGCATCGGTGGCGGCGACAGTCGTGCCCGGCTCAAGGCGTTGCGCGAAGAGATCGAGACGCTGACCGCACGCGAGCGCACGCTGTCCGGCCAGCAGGAAACCTTCGCGGCGCCGTTGCGCACATTGGCGCGACTGGAATCCGGTGGCGACCTGTTGCCGGCACTGCACGACGCCCTGCTCGAACACGCCGAAACGCAGTCGCGCCTGGCCGCGCAAATCGAGCAGATGGCCGTCACCGCCGATCCCGACCTGCTGCGTTCGCGCGAGCACCGCGATCGCCTGGTTGCCGAGATCGACGGCATCGACAAGACGCTGCGTGCGCTGATCGGCGAAGTCGCGATCGCCAACAGTGATAGCGAAAAACTCGAAAAAGCGCTCGCCGCACTGCAGGCACAGACCGACGACTGGACGCGCCGTGCCGCCGCCGCATTCGCCGAACCCGATGTCGATCCCAACCTGGTCGAGAAGTTCCGCGAGGAACTGGACGAGAAATATCCCGATCCGCTCAGTCGCCGTGACCGCTGCGAGGAGCGCGCGCAGGACGCCCGTTCGCAATTGCAGAAACTGCTGCTCGATGCCTGGCCGTTGCTGCAGCAATACGGCAAGGACCACGGCCTCGGCTTCGATCTCGCCACCGACGATTGGCGCGGTGCCCGCTCGCTGCTGCAGAACGACCTGGTGCAGCTGCGTGAAAGCGAACTCGCCAGTTACCAGTCGCAGGCCGACGACGCCTATCGCACCGCGGTCGATACCTTCCGTTCCAGCGTCGCCCACACCCTGCACGACAACTTCACCCGCCTTTCCAACCAGATCAACGCGCTCAACCGTACCTTGCGGCGCAGCCCGGCGTTCTCCAACAACGAACGCTACGAATTCCGCAAGGAAGTCGCGCCGGAATATGCCGAGCTCTATCGCTTCATCGCGCGCGCGGCCGACGCCGGCGAAACCGATACGTTGTTCGGCAGCGCCGGCGAAGTGCCGGCCGCGTTCCGCGAGATCGTCGAGGACCAGGCGTCCGGCAAGAACCTGGCCGCGTCGCCGCTCGACGACTACCGCCGCTTCTTCAACTTCGAAGTCGTGGTCAAGCAGGACGACCAGGTGATCGGCAGCCTCAGCGATCGCATGCGTTCCGGTTCCGGTGGCGAGCATCGTGCGCCGCTGTACGTCATCGCCGGCGCCGCGCTCGCCGCCGCCTACGGCAAGGCCGATGGCCAGCAGGACGGACTGGGCCTGATCCTGCTCGACGAATTCGGCGACAAGATCGACGCGCAGAACGCCCGCGCCACCACCGACTACCTGCGCTCGCTGGGCCTGCAGCTGGTGGTCGCCGCGCCCGACACCGCGCAGGGCACGCTGACCGGCGTGCTTGACAGCTACATCGAACTTTTCCGCGATGGTCCGTTCCTGCAGCTGACGCGGGTGGAAGTGGACGAGGAGGGCCGCGCGATCATGGAAAGCGACCAGTTCAACCTGCATCCGGAATTGCTGCAGGCGGAGATCGCCAAGGTCGAGGCGGAGCAGGCGGGCGCGTGACCGACAGCGCCGCCGCTTCCGCGTTGCGGCGCTTGCTTAAGCGCGCGGAGTCGGCGCATGCGCGTGGAGAAGACCGGGCGGCTTTGCCGATGACACCGACATCGTGTCCGGAATATCACGCGTGCACATCGCTGGCGGAACGCGAGGCCTTCGAGGCGGTATTGCTGTCGGCGCAACGCGCTGGCGCGATCGCCGTGGACATGCATCGCACCGGTTTCGGCGATGCCCGCTTCAAGCGCGTGGTGGTCGATGACATCGACAAACTCGCCGCGTTTCTGGGTATCAAAACCCGGCAGTCTCGCGTGGATGCCGCGGCACACATGCTTGCGTTTGCTCGCGATGCCTGGCTGGTGATCGATGCCGTGCTCGAACGCTGGCGCCTGGGCAAGCCGGTGCGCGGCAAGGGCCCGGATGCTGCGCCCGATCTTGCCGACGCAGTCCGTCTTGTCGAAGCGCGCAAGGAGTGTGTGGATGATGCCTTGCTGCGGAGGGAGAGCATCCGCCTGTTGGGTGACAGCAAGCGCGCCGAAAGTCTGGAAGCGTGGATCGACCTGTTGCTGCAAGGCGAACTTGCATCGAGCGGACTCGGATTTGACGACGTTTTCGCTGCGATCGGATTGCGGCGCATTCCCCAGCCTTTCCTGCTGGCGGGCAGCGGATCATTGCACCTGCGAACAGGCGATATCGCCATTTGCAGACCCTATATCGGCGTGTCGATGGATGTCATCGAAAACCTGTCGGCGACGCCGCGCTGGCTGTTGAGCATCGAAAACCAGCAGACCTTCTTCGAGGCTGCGGAAATGCTCGGGGATCGCGGTGACGGTCTGATCCTGTACAGCGCCGGCATGCCGTCACCGCGGTGGTGCGATGTCTATCGGCGCATCCTCGCGGCATTGCAGCGCGAAACGCGTGTGTACCACTGGGGCGATATCGACGAAGGCGGCTTCCGTATCGCCAGGTGGATCGCCGAGGCGGCTGCAGCGGCAGGTCGCCGGCTCGAACCCTGGAACATGCGGCCGGGGAATGTCGATGGCGATACAGGGATGACGCGGGTGCCGGATGCCGGAACACTGGCGCGGATGTGCGCATCCGCGCGTGCCGCGGGCTGGGCGCAGGTGGCGTTGGATCTTGAAGCGAATCCCCTGCAGTTCGAACAGGAAGGAATGCCCGTCGCGCTGCCAGATTGAGCCAGGAATCCCGACCGATGATGCTCGAAGCAGAGTGGCGCGCCCGGAGGGATTCGAACCCCCGACCAATGGCTTCGGAAGCCACTACTCTATCCGGCTGAGCTACGGGCGCGTGCCGAGTCCGCCGCAGCGGAACGGCTATTGTAGCGGATTGCCGGCAAGCGGCTCAGATTCCGCCGATGCAGACGTATTTGATCTCGGTGTAATCGTTCAGCCCGTATTTCGAGCCTTCGCGGCCCACGCCCGATTGCTTGACCCCGCCGAACGGCGCGACTTCGGTCGAAATCAAACCGGTGTTGACGCCGACGATGCCGCATTCCAGCGCTTCGGCCACGCGCCAGCAGCGCGCCAGGTCGCGGGTGTAGAAGTAGCCGGCCAGCCCGGCTTCGCTGGCGTTGGCCAATGCGATGACTTCCTCTTCCGTCCCGAAGCGGAACAGCGGCGCGACCGGACCGAAGATTTCCTCGTTGGCGAGGCGCATGCCGGCGTCGGCATCGAGCAGCACGGTCGGTTGGTAGAAGGTGCCGCCCAACGCATGATGGTCGCCGCCGGTCGCCACCCGCGCGCCTTTCGACTTGGCGTCGGCCATCAGCGCATCGACCTTGGCGAGCGCGGCCTCATCGATCAGCGGACCCTGGTCGGTTGCGCCCTGCAGTCCATCGCCGACCACCAGCGCATTGACCGCGGCAACCAGTTTCGCGGCGAAGGCGTCGTAGACGCCGTCCTGCACGAACAGGCGATTGGCGCAGACGCAGGTCTGCCCGCTGTTGCGGAACTTGCTGGCGATCGCGCCGGCAACGGCGGCGTCGAGATCGGCGTCGTCGAACACGATGAAGGGCGCGTTGCCGCCAAGTTCGAGCGAAACGCGCTTCATGCCGTCGGCGCATTGCGCCATCAGCATTTTGCCTACCTTGGTGGAGCCGGTGAAGCTGATCTTGCGCACGTCGGGATTCGACGTCATCTCGCTACCGATCGCGGCGGCATCGTGGCCGGTGACGATATTGAGCACGCCCGGCGGCAGGCCGGCGCGTTCGGCGATGACGCCGAGGGCGAGCGCCGAATACGGGGTCTGGATCGCCGGTTTGCAGACCACGGTGCAGCCGGCGGCCAGTGCCGGGCCGATCTTGCGACCAAGCATCGCCGATGGGAAATTCCACGGGGTGATCGCGGCGACCACGCCGACCGGCTGGCGCAGGGTGACGATGCGCTTGTCGGCGGCATGGCCGGGAATGGTATCGCCGTACATGCGCTTGGCTTCTTCGCCGAACCATTCTAGGAAACTGGCCGAATAGGCGATTTCGCCTTTCGACTCGGCCAGCGGCTTGCCCTGTTCGGCAGTCATCAGCCGCGCGAGATCGTCCTGGTGCTGCAGCATCAGGTCGTACATGCGACGAAGGACTTGCGCGCGTTCCTTGGCGGTTTTCCTTGCCCACGCCGGGAATGCCGCATGTGCGGCGGCGATGGCCTCGCGTGTTTCCTTCGCGCCCATGTCCGGCACCGTACCGAGCAATGCGCCGCTGGCAGGATTGCGGACTTCGCAGCCGCCGCCGTTGTCGGCGTCGCGCCATTCACCTCCGATCAACGCCTGGGTGCGGAAGAGGTCGGAATCGGACAGGCCGAGTGCGCGTGCGGTGGAATCGGAAGGCATGGGCGTGGTCATGGCGTCGGGGACAAGCGATCGAGGCGGTGCGCGGCGACGAGCGCGGCGATGGCGGAGACTGCAATCAAGGTGACGGATGCCGTGATGAGCGCGTGATCATTGCGCGTGCGCAGGATCCAGCCGGCGAGCAGCGGGCCCGACGCCAATCCGGTCTTGGACACGAATCCGGTCAGCGTGGCGAGGCGGCCGCTGCGGTCCAGTCGCGAGACGATGCCGAACAGGCAGGGCACCACGAATGACCAGGTGATCGCGGTGCCGGCATTGGCGATGAAGAACACCGCGCCGCTGTCGCTGCGGAAGAACGCGGCGGTGCCCGCCAGCGACAGCGCCGTCGCGACCAGCAGCGGCCGCAGGCGATTGCGCGGCGTGCCCATCACGATCACCAGCACCGCGCCGAGCGCACCGATCCAGGTCGCCCAACCCAGCGTGCTGCTGACGAATTCGCGTCCGAGCCCGAAGCGTTCGCCGAGGCCGATGATGAAGGCCGCCAGCGCCATGTTGCCGGCCTGGAACAGGAACATCGCCAGCAACGCGAAAACCGCGATGTGACGTTCACGCGGCGCCAGTGTTGCGCGTTGCGCATCGCGCATCGCAACCGGGTCGTCGAAGCGCGGAATCGCCGGCAAGGCCAGGAGCGCGACCGCGGAAAACGCCGCCAGCACCACGAACAGGATTTGCGCGCCGTGCGTGGGCACCAGCGGCGGTAACACCATCAGGCCGAGCCCCGCGAGCCCGAACTGCACCAGCAGCAACATGCCGAAGGCGCGATCCGGCGACTGCGTGCGCGCCATCACCGAGTAGGAGATGCCGACCGCCATGCCGCCGGCGAATCCGTGGCAGGCGCGCAGGAAGGCCAGCAACACGGGTTCGCGCACCAGGATCGATGCGAGATCCAACACCATCAACACGGCGAGCAACGCTGCCAGCGCCGTGCGCCAGCGCAGGCGTTTCACCACCAGCGCGGCGACCAGCGCGCCGGCGCTGGCGCCATAGATGTTGGCGGCGGCGACCGTGCCCGCCTGCGCGTTGCTGAATCCCCAGCCGGTGACCAGGCCATCGACGATCGCCGACATGATGTTGATGTAGAAGAAGCCGGCGGTAGCGACGAAGGCCAGCAGCGCATAGACCCACAACGGGGTCGGCGGTCGTGTTGCGGTGTTCATGCGCATGCTTCCGTGGGCGTGGTGCCGTCGATAGGGACGCCGGCGTTGCGCAGCAAGTTGGCCAGTGGCGCGAGCCCGCGTTCATGGCGGCGCCACAGATCAACCGACGATCGATAGATCGGTTGCCGCACCTGCGCGGCGCTGGCGGTCAGCGACGGCAGCGGATTTTCGTTGAAGCGCAGGCAGGCGTCTTCCCAGGGCATGCCGACATGGGCGAGCAGCGCGCGCGTCGTTTTCAACGGTGTCGACACCAATTGCTCGTAATCGACCACCAGCATGCGCCCGGCGGGCAGTGCATCCTGCCAGTGGCGCATCAGGGCATCGAAGGCCAGCCAGTAGCGGCCGAGATCGACAAGATCGTAGGAATACGGATAGGCCATCCGGAACAGCGTCTTGTACATGGCGTGGCAGACATCCATCGGCCGCCGGCGCACATAGACGATGCGCGCATTGGGCAACGCGCGCGCGACCAGGCCCAGATAGAGGAAATTGGCCGGCGTCTTGTCGACCACGCGTTCGCCCGGATACGGCGCGAGCGTGGTGCTGTACGCATCGCCGAGTACGCGCGGATCCAGCCGTGTCGAGCGTTCCAGCAATTCCTGCTTGTCGCGGCACGGCCCCGCGGCCTTCATCAAGGCAAGCGCGAGGTCCGCGCTTTCGCCGCGGCTGCCGATCCGGCTGTGCGAACTCAATATCCGATCAACCAGCGTGGTGCCGCTGCGCGGCAGGCCGATCACGAAGATCGGGCGCGGATCGTCGCAGCCGGGGGGCGCATCCTGCATCGATTCGCGCGGGAAGGCCGCGCCGAGGTCGCGCATGATTGCTTCGTCGTCCTCCACTTTGTAGGACAGTAGTGAACGTCGTGCCGCGGCACCACGCGTCAACGCCGCGAACGAACGTTCGAATTCGCCGAGATCCTCCAGTTCCTTTGCCAGCGCATAGCACAGCGGCACTTCGTCCTGACGGCGCAGGTCGGAGCGCTGCAATTCGCGTTCGATCTCCGCGACGTGGTTGCGTTGCGGCGTCTGCTTGCGCAGCGTCGCGCGGTTGTACCAGGCGTCGCTGTCCCGCGGCTGCGCCGCGATCACGTCGTCGAGCGCGGCTTCGGCCTCTTCCATTTTCCCCAGTGCGATCAGCGCCGTCGACTGGTTGTAGCGATAGGCGACGCAACCCGGATCGAGCGCAACCGCCTGCGCATAGAAATCGGCGGCCTGTTGCGCCGCGTTGAAGCGCATGTAGAGCTGGGCGACGTCATGCGCGAGCCGGGCGTCGCGACCGACGCCCGTGGCCACCCGGTCGAGTTCGCTGCGCGCGGCGATCACGTCGCCACGTGTCAGCAGTTCTTCCACGTGGCGCGTGGGGGATGGCCGATCCATGCTCAATGTCGCCGCGAGGCAGTTGTCATTTGAACCGGTACGTTAGCGTGAGGCCGAGCGTGCGGGGAAGGGTGGTGATCAGCTTGGAGCCGTTGCCGTAGAACCCTTCGGAGGGCGCGGTGCCCATGTATTCGGTCTTGTAGACGCCGGTGACCCCCTTGCTGTTGCCGATGTTCTTCAGCCACAGCGTTGCGGTCCACGCATTCCGGGCGTAGCTGGCCGAGGCGTTCCAGATGGTGAAGCCCGGCAGCGTGTATTTGTAGAGCACGCTGCGGCTGATCGAGTTCTGCGAGGACGATTGGTAGGACGCATCCAGGTGCAGGGTGAACAGTCCGCCGTCGGCCTGGAACGCATAGTTGCCGGAGGCATTGAGGCGATTCTTCGAGATGCCGGGCAGTTCGGTGCCCTTGGTATTGATCAGGCCGCCAGTCGGCGTGCGCGCGTCTTCGGCGAGCTTGGCGTCGGTATAGGCATAGCCGATGCCGTAGTTGAAGTGCTCGCCCAGCTTGCCCTGCAATTCCAGCTCGATGCCCCTGGATTCCGCGCGCGCCATGTTCTGCACCGCGAAGAATCCCCAGTTCGGCGTGGAACTGTTCAACTGCGGGTCCTTCCACTTGGTGTAGAACACGTCCGCCGTATAGGCGAAGTCGCCTACCGTGCCCTTGAATCCGGCTTCGTAGTTGTCGACCGTGTCGGGCTTGTAGAACAGCCATTTCGGGCTTTCGGCGAAGAAGCCGCCGGTCGGGGTGCCGTTGGCGCCACCGCGGCGATAGCCCTGCGACGCGGTCGCGTAGAACTGGTTGGAAGGATTGAGCCACCACGACAGGTTGGCGTAATACAGCGTCTTGTCGGTCTTCTGTTCGTTGGTGGCGTGTCCCGGCGGGAACAGGCCGACCCACAGCGGCAGCGCCGAATCCACGCTGGCGCTGAACTTGTCGCGGAAGCTGCGCAGGCCGACGGTGATCGCCAGCGATTCGGTCGGCCGCCAGATGCCCTGGCCGTACAGCGCGACTTCGCTGTCGCGTCCTTTCGCGAGATAGCGATAGTCCTGACTGCTGCTGTCGATCAGGCCCTTCAGCGTCGGATAGGCCGCATCCCACCAGTCCTTGAATCCGTTCAACGTACTGGTCTGCGAGGTGTAGCTGTCCTGCTTGTGGTAGTAGGCGCCGAGGATGTAGTCGAACTTGCCGCCGGTGTTCGACACCAGGCGGAATTCCTGGGTGAAGGCCTTGTCGCCGTAGGTGCGGTACGCGGTCGACATCGGTCGCGGGTAGTTGTAGTACAGGCTCGAATACCAGCCCTGTTTCGCGTAGAAACCGGTGTTGTCGCTGGTGATGTCGCCTGCGTGGTTGTAGTACGACGTGCTCGAGGTCAGGGTCGCGAAGCCGACGTCGAGATTGGCCTCGAGGCTGGTCAGGTTGAGGTGGCGGCTCGACGGTTCCAGTTGCACCGCGCCCAGCTGGTTGTCCTTGTACGCGTTGCCCCGGCCATCCGTGCCATACGAGGTGCCGCGACGCGATCCGAAGGCGTCGGCCTGCGCCATGTAGCTCAGTTGCAGGTCGAACTTGTCGTTGGGCTTCCACAGCAGCGACACCCGGCCGTAGTTCTGCTTGATGGTGTCTGCGTCCTTCTTGCCGGTGTATTCGGTATTCGGGGAAAGGACGCCGCTCGGTGCCACCGGGTTGCCCCTGCCATCGAGGCGATACAGGTTGACGTAGTCGGTCACGCCGGGGAGATCGTTGCGCATCCCGTCCACGCGCAGCGCGGCGGTCTTGCCGAGCGGGACGTTCAATACCAGCGATTCGGAATTGCCGATGCCCGACGAATCGTGCGTGCTCGACAGGCTGGCGCTCACGCTGCCGTTGAAGGCATTCAACTGCGGCTTGTTGAGGATGTAGCGCACGGTGCCGCCCAGCGATCCGGAACCGTAGAGGGTGCCTTGCGGTCCGCGCAGCACTTCCACGCGGTTGAGGTCGAACAGCAGGAAATTGGCGAACAGCGGCACCGAATCGATGTAGGTCGCCACCGGCGCCACCGACGTCACCGCGAAATCGCCCATTGCGGAACTGTCGACATTGATGCCGCGGATGCGGATGTTGCTCACCACGCTGGAATTTCGCGGGCCGCTGTCGACGACGTTGATGCCGGGGATGCCGCGGAACAGCTCGGCATTGTCCTGGACGTGGTCCTTCTCGATGGCGCTGCCGGTGACGACGCTGATGTTGTAGGGGACGGCGACGGCGCGCTGCACGCGGCCGGTGGCGGTCACGGTGATCGTGCCCAGCGTTTGCGCATCTTTCGACGCATCCTCCTGCGGCTTGTCCGTCGCAGTCGCGGGTTGGGCATCCTGCGCGAACGCGCTGCCCGGCGCGCACAGGCCAGCGGCAATTGCGATGGAAAGCAGCGACAGGCGGCGCGAAGTGATCTGTGTGTGGTTCGTGGTCATGGGTGTGTCCCCGATGGATGCGTGGATGCGGCTTGAACGATGGCGGGTCAGCCGCGCGTGGGCCGTTCGAGCGGGCCGAGCAGCGACAGTGCTGCGGAGTCCGCACGCGCAGCGCCATACGCGGGATAGCGGACGCTGTTGTCGCGGAAACTCTTCAGCGGTTGCCCGAGTCCCTGCCAGCCGCATTCGCGGCAACGGCGCAGGTAGGCGAAATCCAGCTCCGCGGCGATGATCTCGCGGCCGCTGCCGGCCTGGTGGATCACCTCGCCACCGGGTCCGCACAGCACCGAACGACCGACGCCGAGATCGCCGGCGACATTGATGTCGACGAAATAGCACTGGTTGGTGGCGGCGCTGGCGCGGGCGATCGCGATCTCGATGCCGCGGTCGATGGTATTGGTCATGGTCGGGTGGAGGATCACCTCGGCGCCGAGGCTGGCCAGCGAACGCGTGGTTTCCGGGAACCACATGTCGTAGCAGATCGAAATGCCGAACCGGCCGGCGCCGGGAACATCGAACACCACGAATTCGTCGCCGGGCGCGATGCCGCGCTCGTAGGGCGCGAACGGGAAGATCTTGCGATAGCGCGCGATCACCTCGCCGCGCGGATCGATCACCGGCGTGGTATTGAAGATCGCGTCGCCACGGCGTTCGTACAGCGACCCGGGAACCAGCCACAGACCGTGTTCGCGCGCGACGTTGCACAGGAAAGCTTCGGCATCGCCCGGCATCGCCTGCGCGTACTTCGGCGCGGCGCCGAATGCGCACAGTTCGCCCACCATCACCATCCTCACCCACGGGAAGCGTCGCGACATCGCGCCGATCTCGGCGGCGATGTGCTCGAGGTTGTCGCCCTGCGGACAGGCGAGCTGGAGGCCGGCGATGCCGAAGGTTTTTGTCTGTGGCGAGTGTGTGTGTGCTGGCTGTTCCAAGCCGCCCCCTGCATGTGCCGCGATGGCATCGAAGGTAGATGCGCAGGCGGATTCGAATTAGTGCCAGTTGTCGCAAGTGAATGGTGCCAGTGACGGCAAGGCGGTGCGTTCTCGGCGAGTGCGATCGGCCCCCGATGGGCACGGGCTGGCTCCATGCCGTGGCCCGGACTGGCGCTATCCAGCCCACCGGCTTGGGGGCAGCGTGTGTGCATCCCTCCATCGACTGCGAGGCGTGAAGCCATGAAATCGCTTGCGTTCCTGGGTTCGGCGGCCGTTGCGGCGATCCTGGCGATATCCGTCGCCTTCGGTGCCACGACCATTTATTCCGCGGATTTCAGTACCGGCATCGCCGGCTGGATCACCACCGGCAGCGTGGATGCGTATCAGGGCACGATGCGCCTGCGCGGCACCGCCAGCGCCACGCGCGCGCTGTCCACTGCCGGCTACAGCGCAGTCTCGGTGGAATTCACGATGTCGGCGAGTTCGCTGGAAAGCGGCGATTTCTGCCATGCCGACGTCTCCACCAACGGCGGCACGACGTGGACGACGGTGCTCACGCTGGGCGACGGGCAGGATAGCGGCAGCCAGTACACCGCCAGCGCATCGCCAGCGGGCATCGACAACAACACGCAGGTGGTACTGCGCTTCCGCGGCACCGGCGCCACCACCGGCGATTACTGCTATGCGCATGCGGCCATCGTCCGCGGCACCGGCGGCGCGCCGACCCAGCCCGACATCGCGGCGCCTGCCTCGCTCGCCTTCGGAAGCGTGGCGGTGAACGGCAACAAGACCCTGGTGGCGACGATCAACAATGCCGGTAGCGCCAATCTCACGGTTTCCGGCGTGTCGAATCCGGCCGTGCCCTTCAGCATCGCCGGCAACACCTGCTCCACGGTCGCGCCCGGCGGCAGTTGCCAGGTGAGCGTGCTGTTCGCGCCGACGGTGGCGGGCAATTTCAGCAGTGCGGTGGTGGTGTCGTCGAACGATCCGGACCAGCCGCAGGCCAGCATCGCGCTGACCGGCACCAGCACCACATCGGGCGGCGGCAGTGATCCCAATTTCGATCCGCTGACCGGAAACGGCAATGTCAGCCGCAGCCAGCTCGGTTCTGCTGCGCTCACCACCGGCGCGGAACCGACGGCGACGATGGATTTCTCCAACTTCGCGCTACCCGCCAACGCGGCGATGCCGACCAACCATTTCGAAGGTCGCCTGGTGCTGACCGGCGAAGCCACCGGCGGCCGTTTCACCAAGCTGGTGGACACCTTCCGCTACACCGGCAATGCCGACAGCCCGCGCAAGCACCTCCCCGAATTCGACTTCGAGTTCGTGCAGACCGGCAGCCACATCGTGCCGGTGCGGCGCGATTCCATCGCCAACGCGCACCCGGATTGGGAATTCGTGCTGCTGCCCGGCCGTGTATGGAACGAGGCCGGCGACAATGGTTACAGCCGCGTCGCGCTGCCGTTCGCGCTCCAGCAGAAGAACGCCAATTGCCTGCACAACGGAGTGATGACTTTCCTGTTCAAGGATGACGGCTCGGTGTCCAAGGTGGCGTACCAGATCGCCTCGGAAACCTGCCTGTACTTCAAGGCGGACCTGTGGGGCCTGTTGCCGGCGACGTACACGCCGCAGCAGGTGAGCAACGCCGCGTCGCTGGTCGCCAGCTACCAGGCGGAGGTCAACGGCCGCATGCCGGTGAAGCCGCTCAGCGCGCTGGCGGTCGATTATCCCGGCACCGATCCGACCAAGTTCGCCGCGCCGGGCGGCAAGGATCCGCAGCACATCTCGCTGGTCGGCTTCGTGATCGACGGCACCCATTACGTCGGTGGCTGCGCCACCCGCAACGGGACGTATCCGTACTGCGAATCGCTGGTGGTGCCGTCGTATTCGTCGGCCAAGAGCGTATTCGCCGGCCTTGCGATGATGCGGCTGGAGAAGAAATACCCGGGCACGTTCAACCAGAGCATCGGCGCGCATGTGCCGGCGTGCGCCGCCAACGGCAACTGGAACGACGTCACCTTCGGCAATGCGCTGGACATGGCCACCGGCAACTACGCGCTGGCCGGCTACATGAGCGACGAGGACGCCACCCACACCAACGGCCTGTTCCTGGCGGAAACGCACGCGGACAAGATCAACTACAGCTGCACCTACTACAGCCGCAAGGCAGCGCCGGGGACGAAGTGGATCTACCACACCTCCGACACCTACGTGCTGGGCACCGCGATGAGCGATTACCTGCGCGGCCTGCAGGGCGGCAATGCGGATACGTTCGCCGACATCGTGCTGGGCGACGTGTTGCTGCCGCTCGGCGTCAGCCGCACCGCCGACTTCACCCGCCGCACCTACGACACCGTGCAACAACCGTTCACCGGCTGGGGCCTGATGTGGCTGCGCGACGACGTGGCGAAGTTCGGCAACCTGCTGGCGACCGGCAGCAAGGCGCCGCAAACGCTGTTCGACCAGACCCAACTCGACGCCGCGTTGCAGCGCACGCCCACCGATCGCGGCCTGGAACCGCCGATCACCGGAGGAGGCTACCGCTACAACAACGGCTTCTGGGCGCACGAAATCAGCGCGAACCTGCCCGGTTGCAGTGGCGAGCGCTGGATTCCCTTCATGTCCGGCTACGGCGGCATCACTGTGTTGATCCTGCCCAACGGCACGCTGTACTACTACTTCTCCGACGACGACAGTTACGTGTGGATGGATGCGGCGGTGGCGTCGCACAAGATTCGCAGTTTGTGCCAATGAGGTTGCGGATGCGGGACGAAGCCGCCGACCGTTGCGGTCGGCGGTTCGCTCATTCCTTGCGCCGTTTCGGCGCGCGAATCAGCACCGCCGTATCCGCCTGGAACCCATCCTCGCCATACAGCCGGATCTGCTCGCCATCCAGCACCACGGCATAGCCGGAGACTTCGCCGTAGGCCCATTGTTGCCACTGGCGATACCAGCGGTCGCCTTCGATCCACCAATGGCCGCGGTCGCAATCCTCGCCCGCGTAGCCGGCGGTGCCGGAAAGATTGCCGTCGGCGTGGATGTCCAGCGTGCACGGTTCGCCATACACGGTGCTGTAGAGCCAGGATGCACCGGCCATCGCACGCCGCAGCGCCTTGCCCTGCAGCGGTGCGACGGGATCGTCCTCGATGCGGCGCGAGGATGGCGACAGATCGCCGCGCACCAATCTTGCAAGACTGCGCACGCCTTCGCGGATGCGCGCGGCGGAAATGCCGGTGACGCCCATGCACAGCGCTTCGCGGCCATCGCGCAGGTAGCCGGGTTCCACCAGCACGCCGATGGCCGCTGCCTGCCGCGCCAGTTCGCGCGCGTCCATGCCGGCGGGCACGCTGACCCAGTACGCGCTCGCGCCCGGCGAAGTGTCGATGCTCACGCGCTGGTGCAGGTAATGATTGAGCGCATCGCGCAGCGCGGTGCGGCGTTCGGCCAGCACGCGGCCCGCGCGCACCAGTCCCGCCGAGTAATGGCCAAGCCCGATGAAGTACGCCCATGCGCGCTGCATCAATCGCGGCGGCGCGATGCCCTGATTGCGACGCAACTGGCGCGCGCGCTCGATGACATCGGGTGGGGCGACCAGCATCCCCGGCGGTTCGCCGCAGGACACGGCCGGCGCGAGGCCGCCGACATAGACCACGCGACCGTCCGGGTCGAGCGCGCGCAACGCAGGTGCGACGCGGCCGCCATCCTGAACGCCGGCGGGCACATCGTGTTCGATCAACACGCCATTGGCTGCGGCCACGCGTTCCAGCAATCTGCGGGGATGCACGGAGCCTGCCGCGTAGCCGTGCCGGCAACTGGTCACCACCACCACGCCTTCGGGCAACGGTTCGCGCAATTCGGGGTCGAGGGTGGACACGTCCGCGTGGCGTTCGCGCAGGCGGCGTTCGAAGGCGGTATCGGCCGGAAGCTCCAGCACCACCGGCGTGCCGCGGCGAATCAGCAACTCGCCTGCGAGTTGCAGGGCGTGGCCGCTGGACACGGACATCAACAAATCTTCGGGGCCGGCCTGGATGCCGCGCATCGGCAGGATCTTGCCGCGCACTTCCTCCACCAGCATGCCGTCGTCGGTGTCGCCGCCATCCTGGTGCCAATGCGGCACTTCATGGCGCGAACTGGCCAGGCGGATCGCTTCACCCCATTCCGCGGCAGGCGTCAGTTCGATGTCGATGCGGCCATCGATGAAGGGAAACGGATAGCGATGCCAGTGGTGCGGGCAGCGGAAAGCGCCGTCCTCTATCGGATGGGTCAGGCGCAGGCTCAACGGCGATTCCGGTGTCGGACGGCGGCGTGCCGCGCCGATGCGGATGCTGGCGAGATCGGTGGCGACATAGACGCCGCTGCGCGAACGGCTGGACAGATAGCCTTCCGCCAGCAATGCATCGTAGGCGAGGCTGACGGTATTGCGCGAGACCCCGATGCGGTTGGCCAGCTGCCGCGACGACGGCAGGCGCTGGCCGGGGCGCAGGATGTTGCGATGGATCGCATCCACCAGTTTCTGCCGCAGCTGCTGCTGCAGGCTCAATGGCGCGCTGGAATCCAGCGCCAGGTTCAATCGATCGAGGGTGCGCGGTTCCGATTTCATCGACGGGATCGACGGTTCACGATTCCCGCATCGTATCGGCAATGCGCTATGGCGAGGCCAGCGCCTGTTCCAGCAGGGCCATGCCTTCGCCGAGCACCGCATCCGGGATGGTCAGCGGGAACAGCAGGCGGACGGCTTCGCCCTGGCTGCCGCAACCGAGCACGATCAGGCCCAGCGCGTGCGCGCGCTTGAGCACGGCCTGTGTCGCCGCAGGATCGACGTCATCGCTGCCGCGCGCGGCGAGCAGGTCGAAGGCGATCATCGCGCCGAGGGCGCGGACATGGCCGATCGGGCGGAGATCGCTGCGCGTCGACCAGATTTCCAGTTGCGACACCACGCGTTTGCCGAGCGCGTCGGCACGATCGAGCAATTTTTCCTCGGCGAACACGTCGAGCACCGCAAGCGCCGCGGCGCAGGCCAGCGGGGAACCGGCATAGGTGCCGCCGAGGCCGCCCGGCGCCACCGCATCCATCATCTCCGCGCGGCCGATCACGCCCGACAGCGGCAGTCCGCCGCCCAGCGATTTCGCCACCACGATCATGTCGGGTTGCACGCTGGAATGTTCCACCGCGAACATGCGGCCGGTGCGACCGATACCGGTCTGCACTTCGTCGGCGATCAACGCGATGCCGTGCGTGTCGGCGATCTCGCGCAACGCGCGCAACAACTCCGGAGGCGCCGGCCAGAAACCGCCTTCGCCCTGCACGGGCTCGATGATGATCGCCGCGACTTCCTCGGCCGCAACGTCGGCCTTGAAGAGATCGTGCAGGGCCTGGATGCTGCGCGCGACATCGTTGGCCGTGTACGCGAATGGCAGATGATAGACATCGCCGGGCAACGGCCCGAAGCCCTTCTTGTACGGTGCGGTCTTGCCGGTCAGCGCCATCGACATGAAGCTGCGGCCATGAAAGCCGCCGGTGAAGGCGATGACGGCGCGGCTGCCGGTCGCCACGCGCGCGATCTTGATCGCGTTCTCCACCGCTTCGGCGCCGGTCGAGAACAGGATGGTCTTGGCCGGCCCGGCGATCGGCGCAAGCGCATTCAGGCGTTCGGCGAGCGCGATGTAGGGCTCGTATGCGGTGACCTGGAATGCCGTATGCGTGCAGTAGTCCAGTTGTTCGCGCACCGCCGCCATGACCTTCGGATGGCGATGGCCGACATTGAGCACGGCGATGCCGCCGGCGAAGTCGATGTAGCGGCGACCTTCCACGTCCCACAGCTCGGCGTTTTCGGCGCGTGCGGCGAAGATCGGCAGGGCGGTGGCGACGCCGCGGGGGACGGCGGCCTCGCGGCGTTGCTGCAGGCGGGTGTTGTCGGTCACGGCACGATTCCTTGAGATCGCGACCAGACTGCGGGATGGTGGAGAAGGCGGATAGTGCCAGATCGAAACCAGGGATAGGGCCAGAATCGTTGCGAGGATTACGGGGACGAATCCAGCCGGCGATAGTTCACGTGCAGGCGATCGAGCTCCGCGAACTGCGCCGGCACCCGGCGCAGGAAATCGTCCCAGTCGCGCGATTGCTTCGGCGACCACAGCACTTCCGACAGGGCGAAGCTGCGCGGGAACAGCATGTATTGGACGTCCTGCGGCGTCCTGACGTATTCGGTCCAGAGATTGCCCTGGCCGCCGAGGATATGCGCGGCCTGTTCCGGCGTCAGCCCGGCGGGCACCGGTTCGAAATCGTAGACGGTGCGCAGCAGCAGGTAATTGTGGATGCACAACGGCTCGCCCGGCGCCTTCGACTGGCAATAGTCGAGATAGACATGGCTGGTCGGCGACATCACCACGTCGTGGCCGCGGCGCGCGGCATCGATGCCGCCCTGCATGCCGCGCCACGACATCACCGTCGCGGTCGGCGAAGCGCCGCCGTCGAGGATTTCGTCCCAGCCGATGAGGGTACGGCCACGCGCGCGAACGAAGCCTTCGACGCGGTGCAGGAACCAGCCCTGCAGCGCGTGTTCGTCCTTCAGCCCTTCGCGGCGGATGATGTCCTGCGCCAGCGCGCTCTGTTTCCAGCGCGTGGTCGGCGCCTCGTCGCCGCCGACGTGGATGTAATGCGACGGGAAGATCGCCATCACTTCGCCCAGCACGCCTTCGACGAAGGCGAAGGTCTGCGGGCTCGGGCAGAGGATGTCGTCGGAGACGCCCCAGGTGGTGTAGACCTCGAATGGCCCGGGCGTGCAGGCGAGTTCCGGATAAGCCGCGAGCGCGGCGACCATGTGGCCGGGCATGTCGATTTCCGGGATCACGTCGATGTGGCGGGCACGTGCGTAAGCGACGACCTCGCGAGCCTGCGCCTGCGTGTAATAGCCGCCATAGGGGATGCCGTCGCGCGCGGTGGCGCCATCGTCGGCATTGCCGATCACCGTTTCCTTGCGCATCGCCGCGATCGACGCCAGCTTCGGATAGCGCTTGATCTCGATGCGCCAGCCCTGGTCGTCGGTGAGATGCCAGTGGAAGGTGTTGAACTTGTAGCGCGCCATCAGATCGAGTTGCTGCTTGATCGCGGCGATCGATTGCATGTGACGGGCGGAATCCAGCATCAGTCCGCGATAACGGAAGCGCGGCTGGTCGGCGATGCGCAAGGCGGGGATGCCGGCGCCGGCATCGCTGCCGGGCACGGCGATCTGGCGTAGCGTCTGCAGGCCGTAGAACAGGCCGGTGTCGCTGGATGCGCGGATGACGATGCCGTCGTGGGCAATCCTCAACGCATACGACTCGGGACCGGTGCCGGCGTCGGCAGCGAGAACGAGGCGAAGATCAGCACGTGTTTTTGCAGATGCAGCAGCGACCGGCCGATGCCAGGCTTCGCGCAGCACGTCGTTGGCGAGCGTGGCGATGGCGTGGCGGTCGGCCAGTTTTCCGGCGATCGCGACATGCACCGTCTTGCCGGGATGGAAACGGCCGGTGTCCATTGCGATCGATGCCGGCAACGGGACGATCGCGGGTGTCGCCGCGGTCGATGCGTCGGCAACTGCCGGCGTCGCGATCGCAGAGCAGCAGGCGGCGAACAGGACGGCGAGCAGATTGCGACGATCGAACCTCATCCGGGATCCGTGGCATGCGGGCATGAGCCGCTACTGTAAGGGCCGGCCGCGCTGCTAGGCTATGTGGATGTCATCCCCGCACATTCCCGACGCCTGGACGCAGCCGACCGAGCCGGAGTGGCGGCGCAGGCTGCGCCTCTACCTGCGGTTGATGCGCGCCGACAAGCCGATCGGCTGGCTGCTGCTGCTGTGGCCGACATGGTGGGGGTTGTGGTTCGCGGCGAACGGCATGCCGACATGGAAGCCGCTGGTGGTGTTCACCTTGGGTGTATGGCTGACGCGCGCGGCCGGCTGCGTGATCAATGACTACGCCGATCGCTGGCTGGATGGTTCGGTCGAACGCACGCGCGCTCGGCCGCTGGCGACCGGCGAGGTGAGTGGCCGCGAGGCACTGGTGCTGTTCGCGGTGCTGATGCTGGCGGCGTTCGCATTGGTGCTGACCCAGAACCGGCTGACTATCGCGATGAGCGTGGTCGGCGTGGTGCTGGCCGCGATCTATCCCTATCTCAAGCGTTACACCTATTTCCCGCAGGTCTACCTCGGCATGGCCTTCGGTTGGGGCATCCCGATGGCGTTCGCGGCGGTCACCGGCGGCGTGCCGAAGCTGGCGTGGCTGCTCTACATCGCCAACATCCTGTGGTCGACCGCCTACGACACCTGGTACGCGATGGTCGATCGCGACGACGACATCCGCATGGGCGCGAAGTCGACGGCGATCCTGTTCGGCGACGCCGACCTGATCGCCCAGGGCGTGCTCTACGCCTGCATGTTCGGCACGCTGGCGCTGGTCGGCCATGACGCCCATCGCGGTGCCTGGTACTGGGGCGGACTGCTGGCCGCCGCGCTGTTGGTTCTATGGGAATTCCGGATGGCGCAGGACCGCGACCGCGATGGCTGCTTCCGCGCGTTCCGCCACAACAACTGGGTCGGGCTGGCGATCTTCGCCGGGATCGCGATCGATTTCTGGCGTGGCTAGGGCACCCGCGCGCAGACCCAGGCATCGACACGCTGCACGCCGATCGCCTTGAGCGCGATCGCCGCGGCCTCCAGCGTGGCGCCGGTGGTCATCACGTCATCGACCAGTGCGACATGGCGCGGCACTTCGCGCTTGCCGCGCAATCCCACGAAGACATCCTGCATGTTTACCGCGCGCGCATCCTTGTCGAGGCTCGACTGCGCGGTGGTGTGCTGGCGCCGGTGCAGCAGGTCGCCGCGCAGCGGCAGATCGAAAGCCTGGGTGATCGGCTTGGCCAGTTCCAGCGCCTGGTTGTAGCCGCGCTTGCGCAGGCGCTTCCGATGCAACGGGATCGCGATGACGGCGTCGGGACGGTCGGCGTGTTGCAGCACGCGCAACATCAATGACGACGCCAGCCGGCCCGCGCACAGGTCCTCGTGGAATTTCAGGCGCGGCAGCAGGCGGTCGATCGGCGCGTTGTAGAGGAAGGCGGCGCGAGTGCGCTGGATCGGCGAAGCGCGACCACTGCAACGCTCGCAGGGCAGGCCGAACATCGAGGGCAGGGCGCAGCGCGGACAGGCCGGCGGTAACCACGGCAGTTCGGCCTCGCACAGCCGGCACAGGTCGAGGCCGGGCTGGCCATCGCCGTCGCAGGCCAGGCAGCGGCGGGGGTAGAGGGCATCGATGGCGGCATCGACGGCGCGCCGCCAGCCGCCCCGATGGGCGGGCCAGTCAACTTCCGTGACGGGGTTCAGGTTGACAGCACTGGACATGGTTTCCAGACTGGCAGGCCCAGCACGCCTTGACCCTCGGAAAATCCCCATGCCTGATGTCGGACCTGCCCCCGCCCTGCGCCACGACTGGAGCCAGTCCGAGGTCGAAGCCCTGTTCGCTCTGCCGTTCACCGAGCTGGTCCAGCGCGCGGCGACCGTCCACGCCCGCAATTTTGATCCGGCCGAGGTCCAGATCAGCACCCTGCTGTCGGTGAAGACCGGCGGCTGCCCCGAGGACTGCGGCTACTGCCCGCAAGCCCAGCGCTACCACACCGGCGTCGAGGCGACCAAGCTGATGGACGCCGCCGACGTCCTGGAACGCGCGCGCGCGGCCAAGGCCGCCGGTGCCTCGCGCTTCTGCATGGGCGCGGCTTGGCGTTCGCCCAAGGACCGCGACATCCCCAAGGTCGCCGAGATGATTCGCGGCGTGAAGGCGCTCGGCCTCGAAACCTGCGCCACCCTCGGCATGCTCAGCGCGCCGCAGGCCGATGCGTTGAAGAATGCCGGCCTCGACTACTACAACCACAATCTCGACACCGCGCCGGATTTCTACGGTGATGTCATCACCACCCGCGAGTACCAGGATCGCCTCGACACGTTGACGCACGTGCGCGACGCCGGCATGAAGACCTGCTGCGGCGGTATCGTCGGCATGGGCGAGTCGCGCGCGCAACGCGCCGGCCTGCTGCGCACGCTGGCCAACCTGCCGGCGCATCCGGACTCGGTGCCGATCAACCGCCTGGTGCAGGTCGCCGGCACGCCGCTCGCCGAGAAGAACACCGTCGCCGAACTCGACGCCTTCGAATTCGTGCGCACGATCGCGGTCGCCCGCATCATCATGCCGAAGTCGATGGTGCGGCTGTCGGCCGGCCGCGAAACCATGGGCGACGAACTGCAGGCCCTGTGCTTCCTTGCCGGCGCCAATTCGATCTTCCATGGCGAGAAGCTGCTGACCACCGGCAATCCCGATGTCGATCAAGACGCGAAGCTGTTCGAGCGCCTCGGCCTGCGCCCGATGCAATTGACGGAAGCATCGTCATGCAGCGACACCGTGCACGCCGACATCACCGTCCAGCACGCGGCCTGAGCAATGGCACGGCCTTCGATCCGCGCGCGCATCGCCGAACAGCGTGCGCAACAGGAAGCGATGCATCGCGTCCGCCGCCTGCGCACGGTCACCCGGCGCGAAGGCGCCAGTTGCACGGTCGACGGCCGGCCGCTGCTGAATTTCTGCGGCAACGATTATCTCGGCCTGTCGCAGCATTTCTCGGTCAATTCGGCCTTGCAGGATGGCGCCGCCCGCCATGGCTACGGCAGCGCCGGTTCGCCGCTGGTGTGCGGACGCCATGCCGCGCACGTGGCGCTGGAACGCGCGGTTGCCGAATGGCTGGGCTACCCGCGCGCGCTGCTGTTCGACAGCGGCTACGCGGCGAATCTGGCGGTGGTGCAGGCTTTCCTCGGCGAAGGCGACCTGTGCGTGCAGGATCGCCTCGATCACGCCAGCCTGATCGATGGCGCGCGCCTGTCCGGCGCGATGCTGCGGCGTTACCCGCACGGCGATGCCGAAGGTGCGCTGCGGCAATTGCGTTCGCAGGTCGATGGCGCGGCGATGGTCGCGACCGATGGCGTCTTCAGCATGGATGGCGATATCGCGCCCTTGAAGCAATTGGCGGTGATTGCGCGCGTGCAGAATGCATTGCTGTACGTCGACGACGCCCATGGCGTCGGCGTGGTCGGCGTCGTCGGTGACGAAGGGCGCGGCAGCGTCGCCTCAGCCGGGCTTGGTGCGGCGGAAGTGCCGCTGCAACTGGTCACGCTCGGCAAGGCGCTCGGCGGGCACGGCGCGGTGGTCGTCGGCGATTCCGATCTGATCGAACACCTGGTGCAGGCCGCGCGCGGCTTCGTCTATTCCACCGCGCCGCCGCCGGCATTGGCCGTCGCTTCGTTGCAGGCGGTGAAAATGGCGCGCAGCGAACATTGGCGCCGGGAGCGACTGCAGTCGCTGATCCTGCGCTTCCGCGACAAGATGCAGCAATACGGCTTCGAGCTGCCGGCCAGCGACACGCCGATCCAGCCCGTTCCCTGCGGCGACGAACAACGCGCGCTGGCGATGTCGGCAGCGCTGGAGGAAGAAGGCTTCTGGGTGGCGGCGATCCGTCCGCCGACGGTGCCTGACAATGGATCGCGATTGCGCGTCACGCTCTCCGCGTTGCACAGCAATGCCGATGTCAACGCACTGGTGCAGGCCCTGGTGCGCGCGCGCGACGACCTGCCGGCGCAATGAGCCTGCACGTCGAACGCATCGGCAGCGGACCCGACCTGGTCCTGTTGCACGGTTGGGCCATGCACGGTGGCGTGTTCGCGCCGCTGGTTGATCGCCTGCGCGATCGCTGCACCTTGCATGTCGTTGATCTGCCCGGCCACGGCGGATCGCGCGACAGCGATGTGCCGTTGCGGCTCGCCGACTGCGCGGTCGCGATCGCCGAACAGGTTCCGGTGGATGCGGCGTGGTGCGGCTGGTCGCTGGGGGGATTGGTCGCCTTGCACGCCGCGCAACACGGAATCCCGATGCGCGCGCTGGCGATGCTGTGCGCCACGCCATGCTTCGTGCGCAAGGACGACTGGCGCTGGGGCATGTCGCCGGAAATCTTCCGCGACTTCGCGACGGGACTGCGCACGGATTGGCGCGGCACCCTCGATCGTTTCCTCGCGCTGGAAGCCTTCGGTTCCGATCGCGCCAAGGAAGAATTGCGTCATCTCCGCGACGAACTGTTCGCGCGCGGCGAACCGGCGACATCGGTGCTCGCCGAAGGCCTGGAATTGCTGGAAACCAGTGACCTGCGCCCGGGTTTGCCGTCGTTGAAGGTGCAGAGTCTGTGGATCGGCGGGCGCCGCGATCGCCTGGTCGATCCGCGCGCGATGCAGGAAGCGGTCGAACTGGCGCCGAACGCGTCGATCGAAGTGGTCGATCATGCCGGCCACGCGCCGTTCCTCACCCATGCCGACACAGTCGCCACCGCACTCGAGCGGATCATGCCGTGAACGAGGTGTTCGACACGCGCCAGGTGCGCCATGCCTTCGGCCGCGCCGCGCAAGGTTACGAAGATGCCTCGGCCCTGCAGCGCGAGATCGAATCGCGACTGCTGGAATCGTTCGATCACTATGCCATTCGCCATGGCGACGCCAAACCGCAGGTCGTGGTCGATCTCGGTTGCGGTCCGGCACACGCAGCGGCATGGTTCCGCAAGCAATTGCCGGATGCCCGCGTGCTGGCGATCGATGCCGCCTTGCCGATGTTGCGGATCGCGAATGCCAACACGCGAGGCCAATGGTTGCGGCGCAAACCGGTCGAGCGCGTCTGCGCCGATCTGCGGGCATTGCCACTCGCCGACGCCAGCGTCGACGTGCTGTTCTGCAATCTGGCATTGCAGTGGATCGATGACCTGCCCGCGGCCTTCGCCGGATTCCGGCGCGTGCTGAAACCGGGCGGCCTGTTGTTGTGCACGACCTTCGGCACCGACACCCTGTACGAGTTGCGCGAAGCCTTCGCCGCGGCCGATGCGGTGCCGCACGTCAGCCCCTTCGTCGACATCGCGGGCTTCGGCGATGCGCTGGTGGCCGCGGGATTCCGCGAGCCGGTGCTCGATCGCGACCTGCTGGTGGAAACGCTGCCGGATTTTTCCAGCGTGCTGCGCGGGCTCAAGGCGATGGGCGCGACCAACGCCTTGCACGCACGTCGTCACAGCCTGAGCGGTCGTGCGCGCTTCGCAGCCGCCGATGCCGCCTATCCGCGCAATCGCGAGGGCGGCTTCCCCCTGACATGGGAAGCGATCTACGCACAGGCCTGGGGCCCGGAACCCGGCACGCCGATTCGCGTTCCTGGTGGCGAACTCGCATCGGTGCCGCTCAACCGGATTCCGATCCGGCGGCGGTAAGCACGCGCTGTCTCAGCGGGTCGCCAGTCCGGTGCGCGGGACGCCGTGAATCCATGGAGGCTCGTGCGCCGCATCCATGCGGCGGACGAGCCTCCATGGATGTATTCACGGCGTGTCGGACATAGCGGATAACCGCTAAAGGCGCACAGCCGGGCAATGCTTTACTCCACCCGGAACATCACCCGCGCATCATCCGGCTTCGGCTTGCCGTCCTTGCCGATATCCTGCGGATACTCCGCGAACGCATCGCCGAGCAGCACCGCGCGCGCACCGCGATCCGCCATCCACTGCCGCACCTGCGGCCAGTGGCGCTGCTTGGTCACCCACAGCACGCCGGGATCGCCGCGGAAACGCGCGAGTTCATCGGCGGCGGAACGATCGAAATCGGGATTGAAGCGCGCCTGCGTGCCGACATCCATGCCGACGCGATCGACCCGCGCCGGCAGGCCGAGGTAGAGGTGCAGTGCATAACGCTGGGTGTCGTCGATGAAGACCACGCGCTTCACCGGAATGTCGCCGCTGCGCTTGTGGATTTCGGCGACGAACGTGCGGACGTCGAGCGTCGCCGGGATCAGCAGCGAACCGATCTTCATCGCCACCACCAGCGCGACCATCCACCACCAGTTGGGCAATGCCGCGCCACGACGCATGCGCATCGCCGCGATCGCCAGCGCCGGGAACAGGGGCAGCACGTACAGCGGCAGGCGCGAGCGCGACAGGCAGAACACCAGCAGCGGCAGCAGGATCCACAACGCGACCAGCACGTCGCCGGCTTCGGCGCGGCGAAGCGCCGAATTGCGCCACCAGCGCTTGGACGCTGCCGGCAGCGACCCGAACCAGCGCAGCACGTACCACGTCCACGGCAGTGCGCCGACCAGGAGTGTCGGGCCATAGACCAGCAGCCAGCCGTACCACTCGCCGTTGCGGCGATGGACGTCGCTGGCGACGCGATCGACCACTTCGCTGCCGGTGAAGTACTGCAGCAAGCCCGGCGTGCGTTGCGTCACCACCAGATACCAGGGCAGCGCCACCAATGCGAACAACACGATTCCGCCGACATGCACCAGCGGATCGCGCGGGCGATGAGGCTGGCGCACCCACAGCGAAAACACGATCAACGCCAGCGCCGGCAACAGCCCGGGAGGTCCCTTGGCGAGGAAGGCGAGGCCGAAGCCCAGCCACATCACCAGCCACCATGCGCGTCGCTGCAACGCCGGCGGATCGCCGAAACGCGCACAGACGAAACCGCAGATCGCCAGCGTCTCGCAGGCGGAAAGCACGAAGTCGGTGGTGATGAGCTGCGATGCGCCCGCGGGCATGAACATCGTCGCGAACAGCAGCGCGGTTTCGTTGCGGCGATCGGGGATCAGGCGCGATGCGATCTGCCGCACCAGCAGCACGCACAGCAGGTAGGCCAGCGCCGAGGGCAGGCGCGCGGCCCAGGCATTGGCGCCGAAGGTGGCGATGCTGGCGGCGATCGCCCAGTAGGTCAATGGCGGCTTGGTCCAGTGGCCGACATCGTCGGTGCGCAACGGGAACAGCCAGTTGCCGGTGTCGAGCATGTTGAGCGCGACGTTGGTGTAGCGGCCTTCGTCGGGATCCCAGAGTCCGCGCATGCCGAGGAACAGCAACGCCAGCAGCGACGCCGCGAGCAGGACGTGCCAGGTGCGCCACTGGATGGGTTGTTTCGGAATCGAACTCATGCCGCGTGATCGGAAGAGGAGAACCACTGGCCGGCCATCGCCGGATCGACGTTTCCGCCGCTCAAAATGATACCGACGCGGCGCCCGCGGAATCGCTGCGGGTTCGCCAGCACGCAGGCCAGCGGCACCGCCGACGACGGTTCGACCAGCAGCTTCATCCGCGTCCACACCAGGCGCATGGCGGCGAGCACGGCGGCGTCATCGGCGAGGAGGATGCCGTCGATGTTGCGTTCGAGCAGATCGAAGGTGCGCTGGGCGAGGTGGCCGCGCAAGCCGTCGCAGACGGTGTCGGCCGTGCGATCGGTGATGGGGCGACCGAGTTCCAGCGCATCGTGGGCATCGCGCGCGCCCTCGGGTTCCGCGCCCAGCACTTCGACGCGGCCGTCCTGCGCGCGCGCGACCAGTGCCGAACCCGACATCAGGCCGCCGCCGCCGACCGGCGTCATCAAGACGTCGAGCTTGCCGACGTGACCGAACAGTTCCAGCGCCGCGGTGCCCTGGCCGGCGATCACGTCGGAGTTGTCGAAGGGGTGGATCAGGGTGCCGCCGTCGCGGGCGAGGATCTCGGCCACCGCGGCATCGCGCGCGGCCATGCCGGGCGCGCAGCGCACCAGCCGCGCGCCGTAGGCGACGATGGCATCGAGCTTGGACTGCGGCGCGCCTTCGGGCACCACCACCGTCGCCGGAATCCCGCGCAATTTGCAGGCAAGCGCGATCGCCGCGCCGTGGTTGCCGGAACTCTGGGTGACCACGCCGGCGCGTGCGGCCTCATCATCCAGCGCCAACACGGCGTTGCAGGCGCCGCGGAATTTGAACGCGCCCGCGCGCTGCAGGTTCTCGCACTTGAACAGGAGTTCGCAGCCGGCGAGGGCATCGAGGCCATGCGAACGCAGGACCGGGGTGACGTGGGCGTGGCCGGCGATGCGGGCCGCGGCCTGGCGGACATCGGCGATCGTGGGGAGTCGGGGGGATGGATCGAGCATCGCGCCAGCCTAAGGCTTGGGCGCGCCGACTGCACGCTGCCGAGGCCCGCAAGCTGAATCGCCGCCATCGGCAATGCGGGGTTGTACCCTGCAGTCAGTCGATGACGCGCATGCTGTTGCCGGTATCACGGGGGATATGACGATGAAAACTTCCATGCTCGCCGCCTGCACCTTTGCCGCAGTGCTGTTGTCCGGCTGCGCCACCGATGCGCCGCGCACCAGCCTGCGTCCGGGCGGCACCTACGATCCCGATGCGCGCGTCCGTGCCGCCGAGATGGAATCGGAGCGGCCGGTGATCCTGGTTCCCTATGGAATGTATGGATACCCCGGCCCTTATTACTACGGTGGCGGTTTCGGCTATTACGGCGGCTACGGCTACGCCGCGCCTTGGTATGGCTACAGCCCTGGTCCGGTCTATGTGCCGCCGCGCCATCACCATCGACCGGCACCGCCGCCGACGAGCGGCCAGGCGAAGACGCCCAACAACCCGCCCAGGACCTTCCGCGACCTGTTCCCGGGCGCCAAACGCTGACACCCCAGATGGGGCTTGCGTTGGTGGGGGCTTCCATGCACTCTCAGCGCCAACGTTGTCATCAGCCATGCCGGCATTCGGCCCAACCGCTCCGGATCCCCCCTGTTCCGGGTTCGGCCGGGTGCCGGCACCTTTATCCAGAGCCGGAAAAGGTGAGGGGCTGGATGTCCCCCGACATCCAGCCCCTCTTGCTTCCCCGGTCGTACCGATCGGCCCTGTTCCAATCCGATCCGCGCATGGCGCGTTGCCGACCTGGGTGCAAACGTATTCCAAGCAGGTGGCGTGCCAGTCGCAAGCCGGTCGATGCCTGGCCTTTCGTTTTTGCGAAAAGGTTCATACTTTGATGCTGCCTGCGGTGAGTGCATCGTGACGACGAGCAAGTTCGACGGTCGCGATGCGAAAATGCAACGGTCGTGATTTCACGCCGCGCATACAACGGGTTCGCAGTTTGCAGTCGCTTCGCACGAACGGACGATCGCGAGGTGACGGAAGTGACACGCTGCGTCGGATGCGCAACGTCATTCGGCAGCATTGGCCACGACGCTGCAGCGATTTGTGTATCGGCGCACAATTCACCCGCGAAGAAAAACGTTTGATTGAAACGAGATGAACAGCGACTTCCACAACTTCGACGTGATCGTGATCGGTGGCGGACATTCCGGCACCGAAGCCGCGCTTGCGTCCGCGCGCGCGGGTGCGCGCACGTTGCTGCTCACCCACAACATCGAGACCGTTGGCGCGATGAGCTGCAATCCCGCGATCGGCGGGATCGGCAAGGGCCATCTCGTGAAGGAAATCGATGCGCTGGGTGGCGTGATGGCGCGTGCCGCCGACGCGGCCGGCATCCAGTGGCGCACGCTCAATGCATCGAAGGGTCCGGCGGTGCGCGCGACGCGCTGCCAGGCCGATCGCTCGCTGTACCGCCAGTTCATCCGCCACGCGGTGGAATCGCAGGCGAACCTTACCGTGTTCCAGGCCGCGGTCGACGACGTTGTCATCGAAGGCGGAACCGTGCGCGGCGCGATCACCAATACCGGCATCCGTTTCGATGCGCCGGCAGTGGTGCTGACTGCCGGCACTTTCCTCGCCGGCAAGATCCACATCGGTGAAACCCAGTACGCCGCCGGGCGCATGGGCGATCCACCGGCCAGCGCATTGGCGCAGCGCCTGCGCGAAGGCGCGTTCGTGGTCGATCGCCTCAAGACCGGCACACCGCCGCGCATCGATGGCCGCACCCTCGACTATTCGGTGATGGACGAACAGCCGGGCGACGATCCGCGCCCGGTGTTCTCGTTCATGGGCAGCGAGGCCGACCATCCGGCGCAGGTGAGTTGCTGGATCACCCATACCAGCGAGCGCACGCACGAGATCATCCGCAACGCATTGCATCGTTCGCCGTTGTATTCGGGACAGATCGAAGGCATCGGCCCGCGCTACTGCCCGTCGATCGAGGACAAGGTGGTGCGCTTCGCCGAGAAGGCCTCGCACCAGATCTTCGTCGAGCCGGAAGGCCTGGGCGTCGTCGAGATCTATCCCAACGGCATCAGCACCTCGTTGCCGTTCGACGTGCAGCTGGAGCTTGTGCGCTCGATCACCGGGTTCGAACACGCGCACATCACGCGACCGGGCTACGCCATCGAGTACGACTTCTTCGATCCGCGCGGACTGAAGTCTTCGCTGGAAACCAAGGCGGTGGCCGGGCTGTTCTTCGCCGGACAGATCAACGGCACCACCGGTTACGAGGAAGCCGCGGCGCAGCGCCTCCGATCCTGCGTCAACGCCGCGCGCTTCGTGCAACAGAAGGATGCGTGGTCACCACGTCGCGACGAAGCCTATATCGGCGTGCTGGTCGATGACCTGATCACCCAGGGAACGTCGGAGCCGTATCGCATGTTCACCTCGCGCGCGGAATATCGCCTGCAATTGCGCGAGGACAACGCCGATGCGCGGCTGACGCCGGTCGGGCGCGACATGGGCTTGGTCGATGACGCGCGCTGGGACGCCTTCAATGCCAAGCGCGACATGGTCGATCGGGAAACCGCGCGCCTCAGGACGATCTGGGCGGCGCCGAACAATGCGCTGGGCGATGCGCTCAAACGCCATATCGGCGTCGAGGTCTCGCGCGAAACCAGCGCCATCGACCTGCTGCGCCGTCCCGAACTCGATTACGCGAAGCTGATGCAGGTGCCGGAGCTCGGGCCTGCCGTTGCCGATGCCAAGGTCGCCGAGCAGGTGGAGATCGAGGTCAAGTATTCCGGATACCTCGATCGCCAGCGCGAGGAAATCGCGCGTGCGCGCCGCAACGAGGACACCGCGATTCCGCGGGGCTTCGACTACGACGCGGTGCGGGGTCTCTCGGCCGAGGTGCTGCAGAAGCTGGCGCGCGTGCAGCCGCAGAGCATCGGCCAGGCGGCGCGCATACCCGGCGTCACCCCGGCGGCGATTTCACTGCTGCTGGTGCACCTGACGCGGGCGCGTAGGGAACGCGCGGCGTAGAGTTGTTGCGGACGGACTTTAATCGGACATCGAATCGATTTACCCTTCGCGTACGGCCCGGGGGCAGGCGCGGCCGATCACCAAGCAGGGGGAACGATGGAAGTGCAATTCCGCAAGACATGGGCGGGCATGACGCTCGTCCTGGGCATGGCATTGGCCAACGGCGCATGGGCGGAATCGCTGGCCGGTCTGGGCGCGCAGACCAAATTCCTATATGCCAGCCAATTCGCCTCGCATTCCCCCCAGTGTCCCCTGGCGAATCCCCTTGGGGGCTACTGGCATGTGACGCCCATTCCCGGCGCGTCCTGCACCCAGCAGATCGGTGTCCAATACGGCGCAATCTTCAGTGCCCAACTTGATTTGCCGGAAGGTTCGGCCATGCAGTCGATCGACATCTACTACACGAGGGGCGCGAACGACGATCCACTGACGTTCGGGCTGTACTACTACACCGCCCAGCCCGGGGGCAGCGGCCCGATCGGCAACAGTTTCACGTACGGAACGGTGAATACCCCCGCGACGACCTACAGCTCGAAGATGGCGACGGTGACGCTTCCGAACAACGCGGTCTTCGATTCATACGATCACGTCGGCAATTTGATCAGGTTCTATGCGGTGCAAGTCGCCATGCCCGCAACCAATTGGTCGGGATTCCTGGGTGCCGCCGTCCATTACAACCGCCAGATCGCCCCGGCACCGGCGACGCCATCCTATGTCGATATTCCCGCGACGCATCCCTTCTTCAATGAAATCGAGCAGTTGAGGAAGTCCGGCATCACCCTGGGTTGCAGCAGCGACAGCTTCTGTCCTGATTCGCCGGTCACCCGGGGACAGATGGCGGCATTCCTCAGTCGCGCGCTCGGACTGCAATGGGACAGCACAACCAACGCGCATTGATTGGAATCCAGGGGGATGAACAATGAAACGTGATCGCCGCGATATCGCGAGGGCAATACTGCTGGCCGCCGGGATGATCGCCGGGGGTGGCGCGTGCGCCGAGCCGCTGGCCGGATTGGGCGTGCAATATCAATTCGTTTCGGCGTTGAACTTCACCACGTATTTGCGGGCCTGCAGCCAGCCCGGCAATCCGATGGACGAAATCGCGACCGCCAATTGCGGAGGGCAGGTCAGCGGATCGATCCCCTACAAGGCATCGGTCGATTTGCCGGAAGGCGCGCTGGTCCAGCATGTGTACGTCTGGTATTACGACTACAGCACGACGGGATCGTTCAGGGCGTCGTTCGTGCGGACTTCGATGGGCTTGGCGCCGACCATTCCTTATGCATTCACCAGTTACATCCCCGACAACATGTCGTTCGACAGTGGAGTGGCCGCAGCCGACCAGAATTGGCACGTTGCGGATCTGGTCCCGGCCGTGCCGGTCGTCATCAACTCGTGGGGAATTGGCGACGGCACCACCCCCATCTATATAGCAAACAGGATCGAGGTCGATCTCAAGGCGGATGACCTCAACATCAAGTTCAATGGCGCATTGATCGCCTACCAGCGCCAGATCGCGCCGGCGCCGAAGACTGCATCCTTCAGCGATGTGTCAACCAACTATCCCTTCTTCAACGAAATCGAACAGTTGAAGAAGTCGGGCATCACCTTGGGTTGCGGCAATGGCCAGTTCTGTCCGGATGCGCCGGTCACGCGCGGGCAGATGGCGGCGTTCCTGAGCCGCGCCCTTGGGTTGCAGTGGAGTCCGCCGGTCTAGGCGGAAAGGAGATTCGCAATGAAATTTCTTCACCTCAAGACCTGGGCAGGCTTGGCTTTCGTCCTGGGCATCACGCTGACAAATGGCGTGGCGGCGGAGTCGTTGGCCGGGCTCGGCATGCAGTACAAATTCGTATCACCGGCGAATTTTGTTACCCGGGAGCCGGGTTGCGGTCAGGGCGGGCAGAGTTTCTACGCGGCGGGGTCAGGGTGCACCGGGCTCGGGCTTGGAGTGACGCAGTACCAGGCCCCGATCGATTTGCCCGAGGGCGCGCAAATACAGCGCATGTACGCCTGGTATCTCGACAATAGTGCAAACGGAAACATCTCTGTCTTCGTCGGGCGCACGACGATGGATTTCGCCGCCACCAATCGGCCGACGAGCGGCAACACGACAAGCAATTTTGCCGGAGTGGGTTTTTTCAGTGGTGGCCAGCCTCCCGACGCCAATTGGCACATGGCCACGATGACTCCGACCAGCAGTTTCACCATCAATTCGTGGGATGCATCCGGCGTCGTCCCGGTCTATCAATCCTATTCCGTATTCGTGCAGCTCGCATCGAATGACGCCAGTCTCGGCTTCAACGGCGCGCTCATCGCCTACAAGCGCCAGATCGCGCCGGCGCCTGCAACGGCCGACTTCACCGACGTTCCCACGTTGCATCCTTTCTTCAACGAAGTGGAGCAACTCAAGAAATCCGGCATTACGCTGGGTTGCGGCAACGGCCAGTTCTGCCCCGATTCTCCCGTCACGCGTGGGCAGATGGCGGTATTCCTGAGTCGCGCCCTTGGATTGCAGTGGAATCCGCCGGTGTAGTTCCGCCGGAACCTCCACCGGATCACGGCCATCCGGGCAACCGGGTGGCCGTTTTCTTTTGGCCAATGTCCGATTTGGCCCGGGAAATCCGCATAGACGTGCAGGCAGGAAATCCTGTCGCGCATGTCGCGGCCGCACATGCGCTCATCCACACCGAAAGGGGAGTGTCATGGAATACCGGAAACATCGTCACATCGGCCTGAGGGCAGCGGTTCTGGCAGCCGGCCTGGCCATCGCCGGCGGCGCGTCCGCCGAGCCGCTGGCGGGACTGGGCGTGCAGTACAAATTCATTTCGCCAATGAGCCTGGTCAATCTGAATGGGTGCATATCGCACAACGTCTACGCCGTTTGCCCGGGTGGCCCGGATCAATCGACCAATACGCCCATGCATTTCCAGGCGCCGCTGGATCTGCCGGAAGGCGCGAAGGTGCAGAACATTCGCGTCTGGTACCGGGACACCAGCTCAATCGGTGGCGTCAGCTTCGGAGTGATGACCAACAAGCTGACGTTGTCCAGCCCGTATACGTTTTCGGGCAATCAATTGGTTGCGACCGGGATCGGCTTCAACAGCGGGGTGGCCACGACCTATGCCAATCCGCAAATCGCCACGCTGACACCGACCAGCGATTTCACCTTCAACTCGTGGGAAATGTCCGGGGGCGTGCCGGTCCACAAGGAGTATGTGATCGATGTCGTCTACCCGGCCAACAACTATCTCGTGATGTTCCAAGGCGCATTGATCGCCTACCAGCGCCAGATCGCGCCGGCGCCGGCGACGGCGTCATTCACCGACATCCCCACCAGCCATCCCTTCTTCAACGAAGTGGAACAATTGAAGAAGTCGGGCATCACCCTGGGGTGCGGTGGCAGCGAGTTCTGCCCGGATTCGCCGGTGACGCGCGGACAGATGGCTGCGTTCCTGAGCCGCGCACTCGGCCTGCAATGGGATCCCGGCGTGCTTTGATGCACGGGCGTTCGCCGTGATTCGCGGCCACCGGGGAAAACCCGGTGGCCGCCTTGCCTTCGGCGATGTCCGATTCCGTTCCCGGGTTCCGCATACACGAACAGGTGGATTGAAATCACCCGCGTGCCGGGATGTGCCGGTACGCCACCGCAACGGGGAGAACACCATGGACAAGCCGAATCGCGGCGCATTGACGATGGCATTGGCGGTTGTCGCCATTTCCAGCGTGTCTGTCGCGGGCAGCGCGCCGGCAACGGGGCCGAAAACGCAGGTGTGGATCGATGTCGCCACCCACAGCATGGCCGGCATGCCCGACATGGGCGGGTTGGGCGGCTTCATGATGCGGAAGATGGCCGGTGGCCAGGGACCACAGGGGTATCCGCAATCGCGCAAGGTGCCGGGCACGACGGGCAAGTTGCTCGACATCGCCATGTACAACAGCCTGAAGCCCGGCATTGCCGCGGAAGATTTCGTGCCCGCGGGCCTGGATGTCGGCAAGTCGCTGCCGTTGCTGCCGCCGTCGCCTGGAGAAAGCCGGCGCCAGTACGGCACGGACAAAGTGCAGGATGTCGAAGTCACCATCCGCCAGTACTGGGGGTGCGGTGCGAACGTGCGCCCCGGCCAGCCCAAGGTGCTGACGGCGCGGATGAAGGGCGGCAAGGCGAGTGCGGAGGGCGGCCTCGCGCCCGGGCTGTTCGTGCCGGATCGCGACATCGATGCCGAACCGAAGTACGCGTTGTGGCCGAACCAGAAGAACGACAAGCGCGTGTCCGATGATTCTTCCATGGTCGGGACGCATCGCATCGCTGGCGACGGCGTGCCGGAATCGCTGAAGTTCGATCTCGGACCCGATGCCGATTTCATGCCGAAGATCGCGCTGTCCACCAGTGGCGCGATGAGCGACAGCGTCGACGCGTCATGGCAACCGGTGGCGCGCGCGCGCGGTTATTTCCTCGCGGCGATGGCGATGCAGGACGAACATCACTTCGTGGTCTGGAGCAGTTCGGACGTGGCGGGTGCCGGTTCCGAATTGCTCAACTATCTGCCCGGCTCGAGTATGGACAAGTGGGTGAAGCAGAGAGTGCTGCTGCCGGCCACCGCCAGCCATTGCGCGATCCCGAAAGGCATCTTCGCCGGCGAAGGTGGCAAGCAGGCCATGGGCGCGCTCAACATGATCGCCTACGGGCCGGAAACCAACATCGCGTATCCGCCGCGCCCGGCCAATCCGAAACAGGCGTGGAATCCGGAATGGAACGTGCGCGTGCGCACCAAGTCCACCGCCACCGCGATGCTCGGCGTTGATATGTCGGGCATGCAGCAGCGGCGCGGCGAAAAGTCACAGGACGGCACACCACCGGAGCAGGAAAGCACCGGCAAGAAGCTGTTGAAAGGCCTGTTCCGCAGGAACTGACCGGACGGATGACGATGCCATGAAACGTTCACGATTGTTGTTGCTGGCCGCTTCCGTCCTGTGGATGCCTGCTTGTTCGCAGCAAGGGCAGGAAACGACCGCCAAGCCGGCATCCGCGCCGGCATCTTCCGTAGCCGTTGCGCATCAGGAAGACAAGGAAAAATGCACCAAAGAACCGCGCACGGACGAAAACGACAAGCGTACGCGCTGTGGCGGCATGGGCACGGCGCAACCTGCGGCGACGCATGCCTACCGCGTCACGCTGGACAATGGCGAATCCATCACCAGTTGCGACATCACCAAGCCCTTCGGCGGCAAGATCGGCCACGGCATGGTCGCGCTGGCGTTCGTGCCCAGGGATGCCAGGGGCGGGACGGTGTCCTGGCATTTCGCCGGTGGCGGAGGCGTGGCCGATACCGCCTACGACTATGCGTTGAATGGCCCCGATGAAAAAATGATCGGCACCTTCAAGGCCAAGGCTGCCATTTGCGGGAAGGCCGCGGGCCTTGGCGTGTGTTCAGCCGCGCGCAAGCAGGTGTTCTCGTCCACCTGGACGAAGATCGACAGCTGCAAGGACGCAACATGAACCGGCACCCGGATCTCGCCTTTTGCGCCGCGGTATTGATGTTGCTGGTGCTGGCGAATTGCGCGCGTAAAGACGGGCAGGGCGCCGCCGCGAAGGCAGCGGTTTCCGTGCAGGACGACAAGCAGAAATGCGTCAACGAGCCGCGCATGGATGAAAACAACAAGCGGCCGCGATGTGGCGGGATATCCGCCGCTGCGCCTGCACGGCATGGCTATCGCTTCGTGGGCGGTGGCGGCGATCCCATTGACCAGGTCGTCTGCGACATCGGAAAGCCTTTCGTGCTCAACGGCAAGATGTTCGGCAATGCATTGAGCGGCGGCCTGAATGGCACCACCAGGCTCGTTCGGCAGCCGAATATCCCCGGGCTGCACTGGCGGAGCAGCGGGCGCTACCACATCGATTTTCCCGATGGCCCCGGCAAGCCGGGCACGATGACCGTGGAGGCCGGCGGCACCACGACGGCAGGATCGCTCTCGCGCGATACCTCGGGTGGTGAACATTTCACGCTCACGCCCGTCGCGGAGTGCAGGCCATGAAAAAGACCCCGGTGGTGGTGTCGCTGCTGCTTGCCGCCCAAGCGGCACATGCACAGCAATGGCTGGTGAACAGCCTCATCAACAACCAGGTCGTGGAAACGGCGATTTGCGACAGCGCGATGAAGAAACGCCAGCCGTTGCCGTCGATATGCGCGAAGTACCCGAAGTATTCCGGCGCGAAGTCGCGACAGGGAAGTGCGTCTCCAGCCCCCGGAGCGCTGGCGAAGGTTCCGCCGACCGCAACGCGTTTCATTCCGGTGGCCGGCGACGATTCCGTGAAGCAGCTTGCCGAAAGCCTGGGCAATACGCCGCAGGAGCGTCGGCAGATCCTGCAGCTGGCCGCAGCGGGAGAGCAATTGTTCGAGGAAAAGTACAAAGGCAAGGGCTGGGATCACACCATCGCCGGCGCGATGACCTTCTTCATCGTTTCCGCACACATCGTGAATACAGGAGAGCAGCCCGGCGTCGATGCCGAAAACGATCTTTACGCATCGCTCAACGCGACACTCGCGCGGTCGGACATCGCCAAGGCGTCGAACAAGGACAAGACCGCGCTGTACAACGTGCTGCTGGCCTGCGCGGGATTGCCACTGGTGTTCTACGTGGACGGCAAGGAGCATGGCAACGCCGCGCAGGTCGAGCAGGCAAGGGCGATGGCCGCCGGGTTCGGCAGGAAAGTGTTGAACATGGACCCGGAAGCGCTGGCAGGAATGCTGAAATGACGAAAAGCCATCCCGGCGTGCCCGCAAATATGGCTTCACATTGATGCCCTGGCGGCCGTGAAGTGATCCCTTAAATCGGTCTTCGGAGAAACCCAGATGTACAAGGAACTCGGTACTTTGCTGCTTGCCAGCATCGCCGCGCCCTGCATGGCGCAAGCCATTCCGCCGCAGATCGCGGCCGAGCAGGTGATGTTCGAGCCCAACGGCAATGTTGCCTTGGGCCAGGTCGGCAACGGCAATTTCAAGTTTGCGCAAACATTTCAATTGACGAGAGCAGGCGCAATCACGCACATCATGTTGCCGATCTACTGCGCCACCGCTCAGGCCGTGCGGGTGACGCTCCAAACCGTCACGCGTGCCGGCTTTCCGTCAGGGGCCGTGCTGGCAACCCAGGATGTTCCCGGTTATGCAATGAATTCATGGGTGACGGCCAACGGAACGATGGGCATGCGCATGGTCGAATTCGAACAGCCGCGCCTGTTGCCGGGAGGCAACTATGCGTTCACCGTCGAAGCGATTGGCGGCGAATGCTCGATCATGGCGGGCCCGGTTGGAGATGCGTATGCCGGTGGCCAGGCCTTCTTCATCAATGGCGTCGCAGTGTTGTCATGGCTGGGTTGGCCAGGAGGGCGCGACCTGGCATTCCAGGTGTTCCAACGGCCGCGATGAGCGTAGTTTCTATCCCATCACACGCCGAGTTGCTTCGCCAGTTTCTCGGCGTCGGCGCGGGTGAGTTCTTGCGGCTCAAGGGATTCGCGCAATATCGGCAGCGCCTGCTCCAGCAGTTTGCGCGCCGCAGCCTTGTCACCGCGAGCGAAGAAGATCGCGGCAAGCTCCGCATTTGCGCTGGCCATGTCGATCGGCAATGCTCCGGCTGTCTCCAGTTTGCGAATGGCTTCGCGCTCGGTTGTTTCGGCATGCGCGAGATCGTGGTTGTCTCGTGCGAATGATGCTTCGGCACGCAGCGCATGGATGAATACCGGATGGGTATCCGGCACCAGTGCAGCCCAGCGTTTACGTGCTTCTGCCAGTAGCGGCAGGCCGCGTTCCGGATCATGCATGTGGCGAGCCATCACCACCAGTTGCCAGGTTGTAAAGGCATATTCGTTGGAGGTTTCGCCATCCAGCGCCTTGGCGCGATCGCGCAGTGCCGCCATGCGGTCAAATGCCTGTGGCTGCTGTCCCGCAAGGCCAAGCGTGCGCGCGTAGTTGCGTTCCAGCATGCGGCGGGTGGCGTCGTTGCCGGCCAATCCGGCCTCGTCGAGTTTGCCAAGCGCTTGCCGGCTCAGCTTGATCGCTTCGGAATAGTTGCCGGCGCTTTCGTTGACGCCAGCCATGTTCATCAGTGACACCGCGCGTTCCGTTGGCGCGAGCGTCGCAGCGGTGCCTATATCGTTGCCACGGACAATCGCCTGCAAGGCCTCCCGATAACGGCCGAGGTCATTGAGGACAAGGCCCAGCGCATTCTGCAGCACCGCCATGCGATTGCCGCTGTTGCCAGTGGTCTTCTCCTGGATGGCGATGGCGCGGCGGATTGCGACTTCCGCCTCGGCGGTATTGCCCAGTTTTTGCAGGGCTTCGGCACGGGCGCGCAGCAGATTGATGCGTTTCGGTGCATCGGCAGGGACGCCTGCGCGATCGGCGAAGGCCAATCCATCATCGGCAACCCTGAGTGCACGCTTGGAATCGCCATCGAAGTTCAGCATCGAGGACAGCGACTGGCTGCTGTTGATCGCGGTATCGACCGGCGGTTTTGTCATGCCGTGCGCCAATGCCAATGCCTGCGTCCATTCGGCTTCGGCCTTCTTGTGCTCGTTATTGGAATAGAAGCCATATGCCAACTGATCGTGCGTATGCATCGCTTCCACAGGATCATTCGGCGCGAACCGGGTACGCAGTTCCGCCGCGCGTTGCGCCGCCGCCAGCGAATCCTTTCCCCGCTCCAGTACGCCCAATGAAGTGGAGTATTCGTCGATATCGCTCGCCAGTGCCAGCGCGTCTTCGCGGTTGGCCGGCACCACGCCGCGCAGCCCCTGTTCCAGCAATGGTACGGCGATCTTCGGTTCGCCCAACGATGTGTAGAGTCTGCCCAACAAGCGCTGCAACGGCTGTTTCACCTGCGGGTCGACATTGTTGCGCGCATCCAGTTTCGTACGTGCGCTGTCGAGCAGCTGGCGCACGCTGATCTGGGTTGCCATCGCTTCGTCCGGGGATGCCGCCGCGAGTGTATCGGACAGGAGTAGCAGTGATTCGCGTGCCCGCGCACTTTCACGTCGTGCCTCATTCGCCTGCCACAACGCGATGCCTGTGCCGGCAAGCAGCGCAACTGTAACTGCCGCTGACGATGCCGCCAACACACGGTTGCGCCGCAACCACAGTTTTGCACGCTCGCCACGCGACAGTGGCACCGCGGCGATGGGGCGATCGTCCAGCCATGCGCGCAGGTCGTTCGCCAACGCGTCGACAGAGGCATAGCGTTGCTCCGGATCGCGTCGCAGGCAGGTCCGCACGATATCAGCGAGGCTGCCACGCAATGCGCGCGACAACGAAGCCGGCGTCAATCCACCTCGTTCCTCAGCCAGCCCAGCACTGGCATGTGCGGCCGCCTTGGTCAGTGGTTCCGGATCGTGCTCCAGCTGCTGCAACTGGCTCGCCACCGGTGTGTCGCGGGTGAGTCCGAACGGATGCGATCCCGACAACAACCGATGCAGCACCACGCCCAGTTGCCAGATATCGGTCGCGGTAGTGACCGGGGCATCGTGCAATTGTTCCGGCGATGCGTACTCGAAGGTCAATGCGCGATCCATGGTGACCGTGAGTTCGCTGCCTTCCAGCTGTTTTGCAATGCCAAAGTCGAGCAGCTTTATCCGTCCATCTGCATCCACCAACAGGTTCGATGGCTTGAGGTCGCGATGCATCACCAGGTTGCGATGGGCGTAACGCACTGCATCCAGCATTTGCAGGAACAGTTCGACGCGACCGCGGATGTCGAGCCGGTGTTCGTCACACCAGCGGTCGATCGGCACGCCATCGACGCGCTCCATCACGAAATATGGTTCGCCACCGGCGCTGATGCCGCCATCGAGCAAGGACGCGATGTTGGGGTGGCGCAGGCCCGCAAGGATCTGGCGTTCGCGCAGGAAGCGTTCGCGTGCTGCAGGAGAATCCGCGCTGGCGCGGATTAGCTTGAGTGCGGCCTGTTGTATGTAGGCGCCATCGCTGCGTTCGACCGCATACACCGCGCCCATGCCGCCATGGCCAATAGTGCCGATGATCTTCCACGCACCGATGCTGCGGCCGGCCATGGTATCGGGGGTGTCGTCCGCAGCCAAGGCATTGCTCCATGCGACCGCATTGCCGCTGAAGGGTTCGGAGGCACCGGCATCGGCATCGAGCAGAGCCTGCACGCGGGCGCGCAGTTCGTCGTCATTGCCACACAAATCGCGGAGCCGTTGCTCGCGCGCATCGCCGGTCAGATCGGCGACTTCGTCGAAAACTGCCAGCGCGCGGCGGCTTTGTTCCGTGGGGCTGTCGCTCATGGATGCGGTTCCATCAAGGGAGGGGCATCAGGTGCCCGGTCGCTTCGTCGGGTTCGCGTCATTGGCGCGATTGGACAGCAGCAGCGATTTTTGCCCGCAGGGGGTGTTCGGCAGGAAGCACGCGTGCAAGCGTGGTGTCGGCGCGATGCAGGGCAACCGGAGCCTCGGCATCGCCAGCCGCTTGCAATGCGAAGCCTAGCTCCGCTTGTGCGATACCAGCGCGGTACGACCCGGTTTCTGCCTGTTTCGCTGCGTCGTTCACCGCAGTGCGCGCCACTTCCACCGCGCGTCGATTGCGTCCGGCAAGGCGCAGCACTTCGGCAGCGGCAGTCATTTGGGTACATGCGAAAGGCACCTGGTCGTACTTCGCACGTTCGACGAGAACTGCCTCGGCTTCGCTCGCAGCTTCATCGCCACGGCCCAGCGCAGCCAGGGCGCGGGCGCGCAACAATCGCGCGTGCATCGGATAGAGCCCTTCGCGGAACCCGACTACGTTGCGATATGCGGCCACCGCGGCATCCGCATCGTGGAGCGATCGCGCGATGTCATTCCGCGCCCATGCCACGTCCGCCGCCTCCGCAGCGATGTGGCCGACGCTGTTTGCACGCAGCTCCGTCGGCAGGGCGTTCAGTTCGTTCATTGCCGCCGTCGCTGCGGCAATATCCCCGAGCAGCAATTCCTGTTGCGCCAACTGCAGGGTTGCGCTGATGTAACGATCTTGCGGGAGCATGCCAAGCAGGGCACCACGCGCGTGCATTTTCCCCAATGCCTGCCTTTCCGCATCGTGTTGCGCCTGCATCTGAGGCAGAACCGTGTGCAGGCTGTCGTCGGCGTAGCGCCGGGTCTGCGCCAGCAAGCGCGCCGTGGTGCGTGCATTGGAGCCGAAATGCTTCGCCTGCCAATACCCGAGGGCGGCCGAATACAGTTCGCCGGCGCGCCGCAGTTGCCCGATGTCCTTCAGTTGCTCTGCATAATGGGTGAGCATGTTCTGGGTGCGCATGTTGCCCGCGCCATACGCTTGCAGCGACGACACGAGCCTCTGGCCGGCGACTTGCGCCGCGTCGCGGTAGCGACCGAGATAGCGCAGTGCGTTGATCTTGAGTCCCAGCAGTTCCTGTTGACGCAGGGCCGTGTATTCATCCGCGGAGCGCGGCATGGCATCGATCACCTCCAGCGCATGATCGAGGTAAGGCAGCGATCGCTCGGGTGCGTTATCGACCAGCAGCTGCGCACGCAACAAGGCGACGTCCACCTGGAGATCGGGGCGCGGAGAAGGCAGCTTCACCAGCGCGGATTCCGCCGCTTGCAGGTGCGCTTCCACGCGTTCCCGGGAGGCGTCGGTATCGGCGAACAGGGCGGCGAAGCGCGATTGCAACTCGGCTACGGTCGCATTGTCCGCGTTGCCCATGCGCAACCATGTATCGACAGCGCGGTCCGTCTGCTCGGCAGGCGTTTCGTCCGGTTTGCGGTCGGAAAGCATCGTCCACAGGACGTGGACCATCGCATCCTCCACGGATCGCGCCGAACGCGCATGCTGTTCCGCGCGCTGTTGCGCCGTGAGCGCGAGCCGGCGTTCCGCCCCCGCAAGTGTGGCCGATCGCCTGGCCTCGTTCGCCTGCCACAACGCGACGCCGGTGCCGGCGAGCAGCGCCACCGCAATTGCTCCTGCCGACGCCGCCAAGGCGCGATTGCGCCGCAGCCACAGTTTCGCGCGCTCGCCACGCGACAGTGGCACCGCGGCAATGGGGCGATCGTCCAGCCATGCCCGCAGGTCGTTCGCCAGCGCATCGGCAGAGGCGTAGCGCTGCTCCGGGTCGCGGCGCAGGCAGGTCTGCACGATGTCGGCGAGGCTGCCACGCAGCGTCCGTGACAGTGACCATGGCGTCAATCCACCACGTTCCGCGGCCTGCTCCGGACTGGCATGGGCAGCCGCGCGCGTGAGCGGTTCGGGATCGTGTTCCAGTTGTTGCAGCTGGTTCGCCACCGGCGTTTCGCGTGTCAGCCCGAACGGATGCGATCCTGACAGCAACCGATGCAGCACCACGCCCAGCTGCCAGATGTCGGTCGCGGTGGTGACCGGGGCATCATGCAATTGTTCGGGCGATGCGTATTCGAAGGTCAGTGCGCGATCCACCGTCACCGTGAGTTCGCTGCCTTCCATCTGCTTGGCGATGCCGAAGTCGAGCAGCTTCACTCGGCAATCGACATCCACCAGCAGGTTCGATGGCTTGAGGTCGCGATGCATCACCAGGTTGCGATGAGCGTAACGCACCGCATCCAGCACCTGCAGGAACAGTTCGACGCGACCGCGGATGTCGAGTCGGTGTTCGTCACACCAGCGGTCGATCGGCACGCCGTCGACGCGTTCCATCACGAAATACGGTTCGCCATTGGCGCTGATGCCGCCATCGAGCAAGGACGCGATGTTGGGGTGGCGCAGGCCCGCAAGGATCTGGCGTTCGCGCAGGAAGCGTTCGCGTGCTGCAGGAGAATCTGCGCTGGCGCGGATCAGCTTGAGTGCGGCTTGTTGCGTGTAAGCGCCATCGCTGCGCTCGACTGCATACACCGCGCCCATGCCGCCATGGCCAATGATGCCGACGATCTTCCAGGCGCCAATGCTGCGGCCGGCCATGGCGTCGGGGGGGCTGCCCGTAGCCAGGGCATTGCTCCATGCGACCGCATTGCCGCTGAAGGGTTCGGAGGCACCGGCATCGGCATCGAGTAGAGCCTGCACGCGGGTGCGCAGTTCGCCATCGTCACCGCACAGTTCGTGCAATCGCTGTTCGCGTTGCGCGGGTTCCAGGTCAGCGATTTCATCGAAGATCGCCAGCGCGCGGCGCCGGAATTCCGTATCGCTCATCCACCCAGCTCCGTCAGCATGAAGGCACGTGCCTTGCGCCAGTCGCGATGCAGGGTTCGCACGGTGACATTGAGCATTCCCGCGATCTCCTCCTCGGAATAGCCGCCGAAATAGCGCAGCTCTACCGCCTGGGCAGCGCGTTCATCCAGCTTGTGCAGCGAAGTCAGCAACCCGTCCAGCGCCAGCACTTCGACCACGGCCTGTTCGCTGCTGCCGATGGACGCGGTAAGGGTCAGGACTTCCTGCCCATGACCACGCTTGTCGGCCTTGCGCATGCGGGCATCGTCCACCAGCACCTGCCGCATCGCCCGCGCCGACAAGGCCAGCAAGTGATTGCGATCCACCGGCATCAACCGGGCGCCCCCCAGTTTGAGATAGGCCTCGTGGACCAGTGCAGTGGTTTCGAAATCGTCGCGCATCCGTCGCAGCTGCAGGCGGGCCGCGCGCTTGAGTTCGTCATACACGGCTGAATAGGCGGCCCCCAGGGCTTCACCATCCCCGGCCCGGGCCTTGGCGAGCAGCAGGGTGACCTCCGAGGTCGCAGTCGATGTCACGGCGCCCTCCCCTTGGCGTGTCCGATTTCGCCCCCGAGTTTCGCATACCCAATGGACACCGGCATTCCGCTGGATCATCACTAGGGGAGTAGTGCAATGAAGTACACCCATTTCCGTCGCCGGAGCCGCCTGGGCCTGTCCGCCCTGAGCGTGGCCTTGTTGGGCGCGATGTCCCTGCCGGCGCTAGCCGCTGATCGCGGCTGTTTGGATGCTAACGGCAACCTGGTTCCGGGCGCGCCGTCGACCGACCAGGGCAGCGAGAACACCGATACCAATGCCCTGAACTCCACATGCAAGTCCACCGCCAGCGCCTTCGGGCAGCTCAACATGGCCGGCGCCGACTACAGCAGTGCCTACGGCTACCACAACGACGCCCTCACCGATTACGCCAACGCCTTCGGCCAATACAACATCGTGCGTGGTTTCAACGGCAATGCCTTCGGTTACGGCAACGAGGCCAACGGCGAATACGGCAGTGCATACGGTTTCATGAGTTATGCCAACGGCAACAACAGCAGTGCTTTCGGTTATCGCAATAACGCCAAGGGCAACGACAGCAACGTATTCGGGCGCAGCAACACGGCGGGTACGGACGGCAGCAATTCCGGCACTGCAGTGGGCATGAACAACGTGACCGGGGGTGATCGCAGCAGCACTTTCGGTTATGGCAACAGCACTGAAAAGTATGAAAGCAATGCCATCGGTTTCGACAATCATGCCATTTCGGGTGAAGGCAATGCCCAGGCTTATGGCAACCACAACACCGCCAGCGACGGCAACGCATTCGGCATGAACAACACTGCCACGGGCGGCAATGCCTTCGGCAACAACAACACCGTTGCCCCGGCCGATTACTGGAAGATGGGGAATGCCTTTGGCAGCGACAACACCGTCAATGCCAATTTCGGCAATGCATTCGGCATCGGCAATCGAGTCACCGGCGAGTACGGTTCCGCGTTGGGCGCATATGGCCTGGCGACCGGCAAGGGCAGCCTGGCGGTCTCGACATTCTTCCAGGTCGAAGGCGCGCCGGGGGATTACGATCTGGACATTGATGGTGACGGCGTCAACGATGCCAACAGCCATACCGCCATCGCCAGCGGCGACAGCGCGGTGGCCGTGGGAACCAGCGTATGGGCCAGGGGAAGCAATGCCACTGCGATCGGCATCGGCAACCTTGCCAGTGGCGACAACAGCTCCGCCTTCGGCTTCCAGTCGCAGGCATTGAATATCGGCAGCACCGCGATCGGCTATCAGGCCGTCGCCGACCGCGATTACGCCGTGAGCGTGGGACAAACCGGTGCCGAGCATCAGATCATCCACGTCGCCGCAGGCACGCAGACCACCGATGCGGTGAACCTGGGCCAGTTGAACGCGGCGATCGCGGGCGTGAGTGTCAGCGCTGCGGGGGTGCATTTCTTCAGCGTGAATTCCATCGACACCACCATCGGGAATTACAACAACGATGGGGCAGTGGGCGCCGATGCCAGCGCGGTTGGCGCATGGAGCAGCGCCGCGGGCGATGCGGCCAGCGCGTTCGGCTACGCCAATGACGCCAGAGCCAAGTACAGCAGCGCACTTGGCTATTACAACTACGCAATGAAGGAAGGAAGCTCGGCCGTCGGCTACAACAATTATGCCAATGGCGTGAACAGCAGCGCCCTGGGACATGACAGTTCCGCCATGGCGGACAACAGCACGGCGCTGGGCTACCAGGCGGTCGCCAACGAATCGGGCGTGGTGTCCTTCGGCCATGCGGCAGGGGATACGGATTTTGAACATCAATCCACATTCGACAGCGACCTCGATGCCCGCCTGATCCACGTCGCCAATGGCATCAACGGCACCGATGCAGCGAACGTGAATCAGTTGAACACGCTTGTGAACTGGTTCGGCGGTGGTGCCAGCTTCAGCGGCGGCGTGTTCAGCGCGCCGGTGTTCACCATCCAAGGCACGAACTATGGCGACGTGGCTTCGGCGTTCGCCGCGGTGGACAGCAAGCTCACCACCTTGTCCACCGGTAGCGGCGGTGGTGGCAGCGCGTCGCATTTCTTCAACGTCAACTCCACCAACGCGGCCGACCCCAACTACAACAACGATGGCGCGACTGGCTCGGAAGCCACGGCGGTCGGGCCGAGCACCGCCAGTTCCTGGAAGGGCACCGCAGTCGGGTTCTACAACAGTGCGGGCGGCAGCGAAGCCAGCACGGCGGTCGGCTACAAGAACACCGTCACAGGAGATTTTGGCCAGGCCTTCGGCATCCACAACAATGTCAATGGCACGTCGGGCATGGCCTACGGTGATCAGAACACCGCCGGTGGAGGCAGCAGCGCATTCGGCAGATTCAATACTGCAAGTGGTGGCAATTCCAGCGCGATGGGCCTGCTCAACGTTTCCAGTGGCTCGGAAAGCAATGCCTTCGGCAAGGAGAACACCGCCAGCGGTGACCAGAGCAGCGCCTTCGGTTTCAAGAACATCGCCAGCGGCAATCAGAGCAGTGCGTTCGGTTACGGCTCGCAGGCGCTGAACGTCGGCAGCACCGCGATCGGTTACCAGTCCGTGGCCGATCGCGATTACGCAGTGTCGGTGGGCGCGACGGGCGCGGAGCACCAGATCATCCATGTCGCCGCCGGCACCGCCGACACCGATGCCGCGAATGTCGGCCAGATGAAGGCCGGCGACACGGCGACATTGAACTCGGCCAAGGCCTATACCGATTCCAAGTTCGCGGCGTTCTCGACCACCAATATCGACAACCTGCGCATCGACATGGATCGGCGCTTCCGCCAGACCGATCGCCGCATCGACACCATGGGCGCGATGGGCACCGCGATGGCGACGATGAGTTCGAGCCTGTCGGGCATTCGCACCCAGAACCGCGTCGGCGTCGGCGCCGGCTTCCAGAACGGCCGCAAGGCGTTGTCGGTGGGCTACCAGCGCGCCATCAGCGATCGCGCCACGATCACCTTCGGCGGTGCGTTCAGCGGCAGCGACAAGTCCGTCGGCGTCGGCGGTGGTTTCGGTTGGTAATCCACAGTATCCAGACAGAGGACAACAAGATGAACATCACGAACACGATTCGCACATCCACCACGCACGCGCGCACTTTGCTGAAAACGGCGATCCTTGCCACGGCGCTGGCTGCGGCGACTTCCGCCAGTGCAGGGGAAACCTTCGGATTGGGAAGCCAGTCGAAGTTCGTTTCAGCGATGCAGTTCCGAGTGCTTGCGGGTGGGGCAAGCTGTGATCTCCAAGCCGCTAGCGGTAGTGGCTTGTACTTTGGCCCCGCAACCGGATGCCCCGTGTCGACAGTGGCCTATGCTGCACCACTGGACCTGCCGGAGGGTGCATACATCGATTCGGGGTATTCGCTGTATCACGGCAACGCAGCCGGGACGTCACTGATAACGGTTGTCGCGCACAGCGATGTATTGATGGGGGATACCACGACGGCGCCGCCTACAGCGGTGGCAGTAGCTTCCAGCACTTCGAGCACCATTGCCGGTTACGGCATGCAAACGCTGAGCACCGCATCATATCCTGCGGAACACGTATTCGATTCATACCGTGATGGCATGCATCGCACCTACTTCTTGCTTGTACAGATGCCGTCGACAGGCGTCTCGCTCAACGGCATCGGTGTGTACTATCACCGCCAGATTGCGCCGGCACCTGCCACGGGATCGTTCACCGACATTCCCACCTCGCATCCGTTCTTCAACGAAATCGAGCAGCTGAAGAAATCCGGCATCACGCTGGGTTGCGGCAACGACCAGTTCTGCCCGGATGCGCCGGTCACGCGCGGGCAGATGGCGGCCTTTCTCAGCCGCGCGCTGGGATTGCAGTGGGATTCGACCACCGACGCGTCGTAGCACGCCCACGACCAGTTCGGCCCTGAATCGCCATCCTTGCACTCTCCCCTGCGGTGGCGGGCGATCCGGGATCGGCAGGGCGCTTCGGCGCCCTGTTTTTTGCGCGAAAAGATCAGTCCGCCCGGCATTCCGGGTCGCGCCGCAACTTGTCCATCCAGCCCTGCTGCGCACAGCGCGCCTTGCGTTCCTGCTCGGCGCGCGCATCGGCGGCTTGCTGCGCCCTGGTTTGGCGCGTGTTTTGCATCGCGGCCAGTTTCGCCCTGATCTGCGGCAATGCCGCCTGCGCGGCGCGTTCGCCTTCGAGGATGGCGCGATTCTTCTGCTCGAAATCGGCGGCGCCGATGTCGTTCACTTTCGGGCGAATCACGATGTCCGCGCGCGCGAGTTCCTGCGCGCCGAGCTTCTGGCCCATGATCTTGATGCTCTGGTTGACGTTGCCGAGCATGCTGCTGGTTGACGCGATGCCGTCGGCCTTGCTGCTGATGTCGACCGCGATCACGAAGTCGGCGCCGAGTTCGCGCGCGGCGTCCACCGGCACGGGGCTGACCACCCCGCCATCGACGTAACGCGCGTTGCCGATGGACGCAGGCTCGAACACGCCGGGGATGGAACTGGATGCGCGCACCGCCTGTCCGGTGTTGCCGCGTACGAACACGGTGCGTTCGCCGTTGGCGAGGTTCGTCGCCACGGCAGCGAACGGCTTGCGCAGCTTCTCGATGCTGCGCCCGCCCACCAGTCCGTTGACGTAGTCCTGCAGCTTCTGGCCCTTCACCACGCCGCCGGAAAACAGGCTGACGTCGCGGATGCGCGATTCATCCAGCGCGAACGCTTTTTCCTGCATGGCATATGCGTCCATGCCACTGGCGTAGAGCGCGCCGACCACGCTGCCGGCACTGGTGCCGGAGACCACCGCCGGGGTGATGCCGTTCGCTTCCAGCATCTTGATGACCCCGATGTGGGCAAAACCCTTGGCTGCGCCGCCGCCCAATGCGATGCCAACCTTCATCGGAGCGACCGTGACAGGCGTTGCGTGCGCCCGGACATCGGCCTTCGGTGTGCTGGCGCAGGCGGTCAGCAGGGTGGCGAGCAGGGCGGCAGCGAAAGAGGTGCGCATCGGCGTCGGGGTATGGGCGGGGATGCATAGCTTAATGCGGGGGCGATGAATTTCCGCTGGCGGGGCGATGCGGGAGGGCGGGGAAGTTGCTCGCTTGCTGACAGGTTCCGTCCCCGTTTTGCGTATGGAGTGTTGGTCCGAACTTTACGATGGATTCCTGGTGAACGATTCCGCTTTTTTCATCCTCGATCTCTCCGTGATCGAACGCATGCGTGCGCAATTCGCACGCATCGGGGTTCAGGGAGGCGAGTTCGCATCCGACTTCTATGCCCGTTTGTTCCATCGTGCGCCGAAGCTGCGGTCGCTGTTCCCGCTGGACATGGCGGCACAGGGCCATAAGCTGATGATCACGCTGGGCTTGCTGGTCGGCAGTCTCGACAATCCCGAACGGCTGGCCGCGCCACTGGCGCATCTGGGTCGCAAGCATGCCGGCTACGGTGCCAAGCCCGAACATTTCGCGGTTGTCGGACAGGCGCTGCTGGAGACGCTGGCCGAGTGGCTGGGCGAGGATTTCGATGGCGCCACGCGCCAGGGCTGGACGCATGCTTATCAGGGCGCCGTCGGGATGATGCAGGCCGGGATGCAGGTGGCTGCGATTGGATAATCGACCCGGGTTTCGGGTAGGGATGGATCATCAGGGGTCGGGAGGGTTCGACATGTGCCGCAATCGCTTTGCCATGGCAGTCCTCATGGTGTCGTTTGGGCTTCTTGCGCCGCCGGTGCCGGCGCAAGAAGCGACATTGAAACTGGTGCGCGGATCGCGCCTGATGCTTCCGGTCGAGATCAACGGCCGGCGTGTCGAGGCGCTGCTCGATTCGGCCGCTGAAGCGACGCTGGTCGATCCGGCGTTCGCGAAGACGCTGAAACTCGGTCGGGGAACTTCGGAAACCGGACACGGTTCCGGCAAGGACAGTTTTGCTGCGGAACTGGTTTCCGGCGTCACGCTGAAAGCCGTCGGCGTGACGATGCCGGATCAGACCATCGCGGTCACTCGCCTTGATGACATCGGCAGGCGCCTGCTCGGGCATCGCCTGGATGCCGTGCTTGGCCGCGAAATTTTCGATGCCGCGCGCCTCGCCATCGACATCGACGGGCATCGCATCGCCGTGGTACCACGCGATCGCGAACCACGCGGCGTGCGCCTCGACCTGGTTAGCGAGCATGGCGTGGAAACGCTGCCCGTGACAGTGGAATCGAGTGGGCCGGTGCGTGCCACATACGATCTCGGCAATGGGGGGCGCGTGCTGATCGGTCGAGGGTTCGCACGATTGATGCACTTGCTCGACGACGGGCGCAAGGTCGCCATCGAGCAAGGTGGTGGTCTCGGGGGCGGACTGGATCGCCAGGTGGTGACGCTGAAATCGCTCGAAGTGGCCGGTCACCGTTTCGAGAATGTCGAAGCCGCGATCGATCCCAATGACGGCGCATCCGACGTCAACATCGGGGTGTCGATCCTGCGTCATTTCCGCATGACCAGCGATTTCGCGCAAAAGGCGGTGTGGCTGGAATCGAAGTGATGCGGGACATTGGACCACCAGTTGACGGCCCGTTGCGGAAGTCCGACGCTAGTGTCCTTCACGTCGGGGAGCGGGCGATGGAAGCGGGCGAGGATGTCACCGTATTGCTGGGGCAGTGGAGCGGTGGCGATGCCGCTGCGCTGGAACGCTTGCTGCCGCAGGTCTACGCCGATCTGCGGCGGATCGCGCGCATCCAGCTGGGACAACACAGGAACCATGCGACCTTGCAACCGACCGCGCTGGTCAACGAGATGTTCATGCGCCTGCTGGGTCGCGAAAGCGGGCCGAACGTCGATGATCGCCGCCATTTCTACAATCTCTGCGCACAGGTGATGCGCCAGTTGCTGGTGTCGCGCGCGCGCGCCTCCGGTTCCGGCAAGCGCGGCGGCAGCTGGAAACGCATCGACATGGATGCGATGCCGGATCTCGCCATCGAGGAAGATGCCCGGGTGGTCGACCTCGACGAGGCATTGACGCGATTGGCGGCGTTGAACCCGCGCAAGGCCGAGGTCGTGCAGTTGCGCAGCTTCGGCGGGCTCAACGTCGAGGAGGTCGCCGAGGTGATGGGGGTGGATGCCAGCACCGTCTATCGCGATTGGGCCGGTGCCCGCGCCTGGTTGCGCGCGGAATTGCAGGACTGATGTCGAGCAGCATGGACGACATCCAGCGGCTGGCATTGGAGCGGATCGATGACCTGCTGGTGCTCGATGGCACTGCACGCAGCGTCGAACTGGAACGACTGCAAGTCGAATCGCCGGAGCTTGCGGCGGCGATGCGCAAGCTGCTGGCGCATGTCGACGAGGCGGATCTGGTCGAAGCCCCCGCGCGCGACGCCGCAAACGATTTCGTGCGGGGGGAAATCCTCGGTGCATGGCGACTGCAGCAGCAACTCGGCCAGGGCGGCATGGGCGAGGTCTACGTCGCCGAACGCGCCGATGGCGAATATCAGCAACGGGCGGCACTCAAGCGCATCCGCATCGGGCTTGACGGTGCCTTGGCGCGCCAGAGCTTCCTGCGCGAACGCCAGGTGCTGGCGCGGCTCCAGCACCCCAACATCGCGCGCCTGCTCGATGGCGGCGTCGATGAACACAGCGCGCCGTGGTTCGCGATGGCCTATATCGAAGGCGAGCGCATCGACCGTTGGTGCGATGCCCGCAAGCTGTCGTTGCGACGGCGCGTGCTGCTGTTCCGCCAGGCCTGCGATGCCATTGCCTATGCCCATCGCAACCTGGTGGTCCATCGCGACATCAAGCCCGGCAACGTGCTGGTGGATGCCGAAGGGCATGTGAGCGTCCTCGATTTCGGCATCGCCAAACTGCTGGACGAAATCGATCCCGAGCAGACCCAGACGCTGGTGATGACGCCGGCGTGGGCGGCGCCGGAACAGATTCGCGGCGAAGCCGTCACCACCGCCAGCGATGTCTACCAGCTTGGCTTGCTGCTGCGGATGCTGCTGTGCGGACTGCCGGGCACGCTGGCGACACGCGACCGCCCGATGTCGACGGAAATCCGCGCATTGATGCGTGATACTCCCGATGCCGAACGCGAATTGGCGCGGGCGCGCGATGCCGCGCCGGAAAGCTTGCCTGGCCTGCTGCATGGCGATCTCGATGCGATCGTCCTGCGCGCGACCAACGCTATCCCGACGGATCGCTACAGCTCGGTCGAAACGCTGTCGGAGGATCTCGATCGCTGGCTTGGCCATCGTCCGCTGAAGGGGGCGCGCGAATCGTTGTGGTCGCGGAGCGTGAAGTTCGTGCGGCGCAATCGTGCGGCATCGATCACCGGTGCGGTCGCGGCAGTATTGGTGGTCGCAGCATTCGGATTGGTGTTGTGGCAGGCCGGCGTGGCGCGCCGCGAAGCCACGCGCGCGGAACAGGTCAAGGATTTCGTGCTGTCGATGTTCCGCGAACAGGATCCGCTATCGCGCAGCGGTAATACCAGCCGGACGCCGGCGGCGCTGGTGCAGGCGGGCATCCGTTCGCTGGATGGCGCATTCGCGGGCAACGATGTCTTGCGTGGCGAATTACTGGACGATCTGGGCGAGATCCAGGCCAATCTCGGCGATATCGATGGCGGCCATGCGACCCTGTTGAATGCGCTGAAACAACGGCAGGCGCAGTACGGGGAACGCAGCACGGAAGTGGCGATCACCGAGCGCAAACTGGCGGCGGTCGCCCTGCAGAAAGGCAACACCGCCGAGGTGATGCAGCGCGCGCGCCACGCCATCGCCATCCTGGGCGCACTTGGGAGGGCGCACTGGCCCGAGGCCGCGCGGGCGAAACAGGTGCTGGCGATCGCCTTGATCAACCAGAAGGAACGCGAGCAGGCGTTGCCACTGGCAAGGGAGGCTGTGGCCGATCTCTCCGCCGCACTCGGGCCGCACGCGGCGGAAACCATCCAGGCGGATTTCCGCTACGCGCAGGTGCTGGCGGAATTGCGTCACGAAGACGAAGCGAGCGCAGGCTTGCAGCGCGTGGTGTCCGCCATCGAGACCACGCGCGGCAAGGATGCCGCGCAACTGGTGCTGCCGCTCACCACGCTTGCCGGCGTGTATCGCCAGGCCAGTCGCTTCGACGAGGCCGACCAGGTGTATGCACGCGCGCTGCCGCTGGCACGCAAGCATTTCGCTGGCCGCAACATGCGGCTCGCCAGCGTGTTGACCCGCTATGGCGACCTGAAAACCGAGTTGAAGGAATTCGACGCGGCGCAGGCATTGTTCGATCAGGCGGAAGCGGCGATGCCGGATGGCCAGCCAGCGGAACTGGCGCAGCTGCTGATGTATCGCGGCACGCTGCACTTGTTGCGCGATGAAGCCGAGCCTGCCGAAGCCGACCTGCGCCGCGCCTTCGAATTGCGCCGCCGCGCCTATGGCGACGACAACGGCCTCACCTGGTACACCGCCAGCGAATGGGGTCGCGCGCTGGCGCGGCAAGGCAAGCTGGCGCAGGCGGAAGCGACCCAGCGCGATGCCCTGAAGCGGTTGTCCGCCATCATGGGCGCGCAGGCCTACCAGAACGCCTTGCTGATGGATGGCTTGGCCGACACCTTGATGCGAACGCATCGTTATGGCGATGCAGCCGCCGTCCTGCAGCAGGCGATGGCGCTGACCGCGAAGGAATACCCGCCCACCAACGCCGAATACAAGGAGCGCGCGGAGCGCTTGCGGCAGGCACGGGAAGCCGCCGGCATCGCGTCCCCGTAATCCGGTCAACGGAACAGGAAAATATTTTCCCGAGCCTGCGAGGTTCGGCATGGCGACTGCGTACTCCCTTGTGCAGCCCGGTTTTCGGGCTGATCCAACCACTACGGGAGTCATCCATGAACATCCGCATCAACCGTCGCCAGCGCATGGCGGCCTCCATCCTCACGGTCGCCATCCTGGGCACCTTCTCGCTGTCGGCCTACGCTGCCGATGGCCCTTGCCTGGACGCCAACGGGAATCCCATTCACCCGGCGCCATCCACCAACCAGGGCAACGAACACGGCACCGACAACACCACCTGCGCGGCCAATGCCTCCGCATACGGTTACTTCAACAACGCCAGCAACACCGGTAGCAGCGCCTTCGGGGCGAACAATTTCGTGACCGGCTCCGCCGCCAATGCATTCGGCTACGGCAACAATGTCCTGGCCGACGCCGGTAACGCAGTAGGCGTTCTCAACAATGTCTACTGCCAATACGGCACTGCCGTTGGTGCGCAGAACACCGCCAGCGGCGACAGCAGCAGCGCCTTCGGCAGATGGAATACAGCCAGTGGCTATGCAAGCACCGCCATCGGCTACAGCAACACAAGCGATGGATTCACCAGCACTGCCGTCGGCTATGCGAATGGCGCAAGTGGCTACGGGAGTACGGCAATGGGTTTGGCCAACATCGTCGATGGTCAATATGGCAACGCCTTCGGTATCAGCAATCAGGCGCACGCCCAGTCCAGTACCACGCTCGGCTACCAGAACACCACCACCACCACGGCCGAAGGCAGTACGGCGGTGGGCTATCTCAACCTGACCAGTGGAATCGCCAGTAGCGCGATGGGCGCCGGCAATACGGCGAGCGGCGACTATGCCAGCGCCTTCGGCACCAAGAGCGAGGCACAGGGCGAGCGCAGCCACGCTTCCGGTTACAACGATATCGCCAGCGGCTTCGGCAGCAATGCCCTCGGGTATTACAACACCGCCAGCGGCGACAGCAGCACCGCCGTGGGCGTGACCAATATCGCAAGCGGCGTCTATTCGAGTGCTTTCGGCGTCGGAAATCAGGCGCAGGGTGCGGGTGGCACGGCCGTGGGCTTCATGAGCCAGGCGGTGAATACCGGCAGCACGGCCATTGGCTATCAGGCCGTCGGCGATCGCGATTACGCCGTTTCCGTCGGTGCCACCGGCGCGGAACACCAGATCATCCACGTCGCCGACGGTACGCAAGCCACCGATGCGGTGAACCTGCGCCAGTTGCAAGCGGCCATCACCACGGCCAACGCCTATACCGATACCGCTGTCGCCACCGGCGGGACTGCCGCGAACGCCTATACCGACAATCGCGAGACCGCCATCCGCGCCTCCATGGCGGATGGCGATGCCAAGACGCTCACCGCTGCCAATGCACACGCCGATGCCGGCGATGCAGCGACGCTGATCTCGGCGAAGTCGTACACCGACAGCCGCATCAACGCGCTCGGCATGGACACCATGCAGTTGCGCGGCGAGATGAATGACCGCTTCCGCCGGCAGGATCGGCGCATCGACAGCGTCGGTGCCATGGGTTCGGCGATGTCTGCAGCGGCCATGAACACCGCCGGCCTGCCAGGTCGCAACCGCGTGGGCGTCGGCATGGGCATGCAGAACGGCCGTTCCGCATTGGCGGTTGGCTACCAGCGCCTGGTGCGTCCGAATGCCAGCGTCTCCATCAGCGGCGCGTTCTCCGGGCGCAGCAGCAGCGTTTCGGTGGGCGGCGGTTTCAGCTGGTAATGGGAACAGTTCGAACGGAAAGAAAAGGGCGGGTTCCCGCCCTTTTTCGTGGGCGGAAAATATTTTCGGAAACCCTGCGAGGTTTTGCCGCGCCTGTGCGTACTCCCTAGTGCAGCCGCGATTTTGCGCTGACACAACCACTACGGGAGTCATCCATGAACAACATCACCCTCAAGCGTCGCCGCATGCTGGCGACATCCATCCTCACCCTGGCCGTGCTGGGGGCGATTTCTGCACCGGCGTTCGCCGCCGACGGCCCCTGCCTGGATGCCAACGGCAATCCGATCAATCCGGCGCCGTCGACCAATCAGGGCAACGAGCACGGCACGGACAACACGACCTGTGCCGCGAATGCATCGGCTTATGGCCAATCCAACAACGCCAGCGGCAGCCAGGCGAGTGCATTCGGTAACCACAACACGGTGACGGGCGACTACAGCAGTGCGTTCGGGTGGTACAACGCCATTTCGGGGAAGGGCAGCACTGCCTTCGGCGCGAGCAATGCCGCGTCGGGAGACAACAGTAACGCGGTCGGCATATTGAATTTGGCTAGCGGCGACACCAGCAATGCCTTCGGAATGAACAACAAGGCCACGGGCGACTACAGCAGCATCTTTGGCGCATCCAACAATGCCAGTGGCAATACCAGCACTGCCGTCGGCTACGGGAATAATGCCGCCGGCGACTACAGCTACGCTTCCGGCTCGGGCAATACCGCGAACGGCGCCTTCAGCAATGCAGTCGGCCGCAGCAATCGGACAGACGGCGATTGGAGCAGCGCATATGGTCTCTTGAATTGGGCCAAGGGCACCCAGAGCAGCGCCTTCGGCTATCTAAATCGGGCAGAAGGCACCAATTCGGTAGCGATGGGCGCATATGCACAATCCGGCGGCGACAACGCCATCGCCATCGGCACCTGGTACGACAAGAACCAGGATGGGATCGTCGACGCCGGCGAAAACACCACCGCCACCGGCATGCGCGCGGTCGCCATCGGTGCAGGCAGCACCGCCTACAACACCGATGCGCTCGCCATCGGCAGCTGGAATCTTGCCGGCGGGTATTCCGCCAGCGCGGTCGGCTTCGGGAATTCTGCCAACGGCGATAACAGCAGCTCGATGGGCATGCTCAATTACGCCAACGGCAATGCCAGCAATGCAGTGGGTTACCAGAACGTGGCCGCTGGTCTGGGTGCTTCGACAGTCGGTTCCTACAACGTTGCCACCGGCGTCGCCAGCAGCGCATTCGGCTACGGCAATGAAGCGCAAGGCGATTACAGCACCGCCGTGGGTGCCAAGAGCACCGCGATCAATACCGGCAGCACCGCAGTCGGGTTCGGCGCCGTCGGCGATCGCGACTATGCGGTCTCGGTCGGCAAGACCGGTGGCGAACACCAGATCATCCACGTCGCCGACGCCACCCAGGCGACCGATGCGGTGAACCTGCGGCAGATGCAGGCGGGCGATACCCAGACGTTGACGGCTGCCAATGCCTACACCGACAGCAAGTTGGCCGGCATTGATACCACCGCCGTCACTCGCCTGCGCAGCGACATGAACGATCGCTTTTACATGCAGGACCGCAAGATCAATTCGGTGTCGTCGATGGCGACGGCAATAACGCAGATGACCGCCAACTCCGTCAATGGAAATTCGAAGAACGGTCGCGTTGCAGTCGGCTTTGGTGTCAGCGGCGGGCGCACGGCGATCTCGGTCGGGTACGGCGTGCGCATCGGACGCGGTTCGATCAGTTTCGGCGCGGCCTTCAGTGGCGGTCGCGGCACTGCCGGCGCCGGTTTCGGCATGGATCTCTGATTTCGCTTCAGACCTTGGATCGCCGGTCACTCCCTGGCTCCCTCCCGTAGTGGGGCCGGCGATCCGCAGGTCGCCGGGGCATTTCGGTGCCCCGGTTTTTCTTCAAGGCCTGCGGTCGTCGATGGCTTGTTCCCCCTGTTCAAGCGATCGGAGGCCGCAGGCCGCCATATCGGGCGACTGTCATGTTTGCCAGGTTGTGATGGCGGTCCGATTGATATAGCGTCCGATCAATCTCGCGGGAGGATCAAGCCATGTTCAAGCGTCCGCTGTTCTGCGTCATGGTCGTGGGGATGATGAGCGTCGGTGCAATCGCCGGCGCAGCCACGAATGCCAGGGAAACGGCGCGAAAATCCGAAGTGCCGCCGGCACCGTCGAATGCGAGTGCGAGTGACTCGGATGGACAGGGCCGCTCCCTGATCGCCAAGGCGATCCTGGTCATGCATGGCGGCAAGTCCCTCGATAGTCGGCAGGCGCTGGCCGCCAGCAATGATCAATGCAAGATTTGCCACAGTTTCCCTTGATCCGTGCATGAAGCGGCAGGGCCGTCCTGTCGCGTCGCCGCCGAATCAGTCATGAATCACCATGGCGCTTCGCTGGTATGCGGAAGGTCGATCGTCTTGTATTCCCGGGCGATCGCCACGCGATACGGATGCGTGGCCGGCACGATTCTGGCGAACGCCGCTTCCGCGCGCTGATAAGCAGCCATGTTCTCCGCGCGGCCGGCCGCCGCCAGCGCGCGCGCCAGTGCCAGCTGAACGGTGCCGGTGCGCCAGCTGTCGGGTTCCGGCAGGCGCGACAGGTTGGTCGCGGCGAGGCGCGCGAGTTTCAACGCGGCGCCGGTTTGACCGCAGGCGCGGTCGATATTCGAGGCTTGCGTCCACTCATGGGTGAAATCCAGTCGCTCCGGGAAGGCGGCACGCAGGTGCAGTGCTTCGGCGACTCCATGCGTTGCCGCCTTGCATTGGCCCAGTGCCGCCCGCGCCCGCGATGCTGCCATCAGGGCATTGATATGGGAAAGAGCGTCGTTGTCTGCGAGCGGCTTCCACGGAATCGACAGCGCGGCTTCGGCGTATTCGAGTGATTTCGCTTCATCTCCCTCGTTCCAGGCCTGCTCGGCCTGGAGGATCGACACGTCGGCACCCAGCGGAACGCGATCGTCGCCCATCGTCACTGCGAGATCGGACTCCACGCGCGCCAATTCGGTCTTGGCCTCGGCGTCCCGGCGTTGCCGTTGCAGCAGCCGGATCAACGTCATGCGCGCTTTCACCTTGCGTTCGCCCAGTACATCGACGTGGCGATCCTCGTATTTCTTCAGCAGATCACGCGATTCGGTTTCGGCGCGCGGCCAGTGTCCGTCCATGTATGCGTCGTTGCCGACGATCATCGAAAGCGTGCTGGTGGCCAGCTGGCCACTGGCGCCGAAATGGTTGGACGTCAGTACCAATTGTTGCTGCAGCATCTTGTCGGCTTCGCGATGGCGGCCGATCGCGATCAGGGCGCGGGCCTCGGCCATCGCCATCTGCACCGTTCGCGGGTTCTGCTCGCCGTAGCGCGCCAGCGTCAGCGCATGGATGTTGCGGGCGACGGTGCTCTGTTCGATCGACATGCCACGCCAGTCGAGCGAATACAGGTAGTTGATGACCGAGGTGCGAACGCTCTCGAACGTCGATTCGTCGGCCTTGTCGAGCCATTTGCCTGCGAATGCATAGGCATCGCGATATCGCGGGATCTTGTCCGGATCGCCTTCGTCCAGCAGGTCGGCCTCCAGCGCCTTGATGCGGAACGCGAACACCGGCTGCTGCGCGGCGATGGCCATCGCCCGCGGGCGCACCTTCTGGAGCATTTCGCGCGCGCCGTCCTTCTGGCCGGTCACGATATAGATGTGGATGAGATCGAGCAGCAACGAGATGCGTGCCTCGTCGCCGCGCCCGGATCTGGTGTCGATGCTGCGTATTGCGCCATCGGCCATTTCGCGCACCGTGGTCTTGCGGCCGCCGTCCACCGCCATCGCGTGCATCAGCATGCGTTCGAAGGTTTCCTGGATCGCCGCGGACTGGCGCGCGTTGTGTTCCGCCAGTGCTTGCTGCTGCAGGGCGACGGTTTCGCTGCGGTGCGCGCGTCGCGCCTCCAGCAAGGCGATTCCGAGCCCGACCATCAAGGCGGCGATCACCGCCGTGCCCGAAGCGAACAGCAGACGGTTGCGGAGGATCATCCGCACCAGGCGTTCGCGGCGTCCGGGCAGGCGCGCCTGCACGCGATAGCCGTCGAGCCAGGCGCGCAAGTCGCTGCGGAAGGCATCGACGGACGGATAGCGCGCGCTGGGCACGCGCGCGATCGCGCGCAGCAGGATCGCCTCGAGGTCGCCGGAAATCTGGTGCGAAAGATTCTTCTGCGTGCCTCCGCGATCGGCGGCGCCGTTGCCGTCGAGCGCGCGCGACGGCGGGATCGCGGGGCGATCGAGCAGGGCGATCTTGCGATGCCAGGGCGTGTCGGCCTCCATCCCGAACGGATGGCGGCCGCAGACCAGCAGGTAGAGCATCACGCCGAGCTGGTAGACGTCGGACGCGGTGGTCACCGGTTCGGCGCGCAACTGTTCGGGAGAAGCGAAATCGGGGGTGAAGGCGCGATGTTGCGTCTGTGTCGCGTCGGCATCTTCCTCGAGCAATTGCGCGATGCCGAAGTCGAGCAGGTGGGCCTGGCCATCGCCGTCGACCAGCACGTTGGAGGGCTTGAGGTCGCGATGGACGATCAGGTTGCGATGCGCTTCGCTCACCGCATCCAGCACCTGCAGGAACAGTTGCACGCGATCGCGCAGGTTGAGCCTGCGTGCGTCGCACCAGCGGTCGATGCGTTCGCCCTCGACCAGCTCCATGGCGAAATAGGGTGTTTCGCCGGCGACGCCGCCGTCGATCAGGCGCGCGATGTTGGGATGGCGCAACGTGGCGAGGATCTGGCGCTCGCGCAGGAAGCGCTGTTGTGCATCGCTGCTGTCCAGTCCCATGCGGATGCGCTTGAGGGCTGCATTCTGCTGGTAGGCGCCATCGGCGCGCTCGACGCGATAGACCGCGCCCATGCCGCCGCGACCGAGCACGCCGGTGACCTGCCACGGCCCGAAGCGCAGCGCGGAAATGTCTTCGTCGTCGTCCACGGGCGGCGGAGTCGTGCCGTCCAGCCACGCCGAAGGTTCGGTCGGCAGGCTGTCGGCGGTGCGATCGGCAAGCAGCATCGCTTCGATCGTCCTGCGCAATTCGGCATCGTCGGCGCAGGCTTCGTCCAGTTGGCGCTTGCGTTCGTCGGCAGGCAGGTCGGCCACGGCCTCGAACAGCGCCAGCGCGCGTTGCAGGCGGCTGGCGTTCGTGGTCATTCGCCGGCCAGTTGCGCGATCAGGAAGGCGCGGGCCTTGCGCCAGTCGCGTTGCACGGTACGGGTGGTGATCGTCAGCAGTTCGGCGATCTCCTCCTCGGTGTAGCCGCCGAAACAGCGCAGCTCCACCACCGAGGCGGCGCGCGGGTCGGCTTCGGCAAGGGTGGCCAGCATTTCGTCCACTTCCAGCACGCCGAACGCCGGGTCGGGGCTGCCGATCTGGGTGACCAGGGTGACCTGTTCGCCATTGCGCTTGCCTGCGTGCAGCCGGCGCACTTCGTCCACCAGGACGTGGCGCATCGCCCGCGCCGACAGCGCCAGCAGCTGGCGGCGATCTTCGGGCTTGAGCGCGCCCTCGCTCGACAGCTTGAGGAAGGTCTCGTTGACCAGGGCGGTGGTGTCGAAGGCGCGGGAAGAACGGCGCAGCTGCAGGCGGGCCGCCCGCTTCAGGTCCTCATAGGCTGCCGCATAGACGTCCGGCCATCCCGAGCCTCCCCCTGCGAGCGGACCGTCCCGGAAGCCATCGGCTGGGGTCTCGGACCGCGTCATCCCATTGATTCTGCGTCCATCGGGACCGTCCGGGCAAGCCGGTGTCGGGTTTTGCGACCGGAATCCGTTATGTATCCATGAGCGGGGAGTTGTCCATGAGGGCGACGGCCGGACTCGGGAGGGGCTGCAGGATGCAGCTTTGTCCGCCGAAGCTCCGCTGAGGGAGCAGAAAGACAGGGAGTGTCGAGAAGCGGGCGCGAGCGATCGCGCCCGCTTCCTTCTTGAACCCGGTAACCTAATGCGGATGAATTCCCCGCTCCGCCGCGCCCTGCGCTACATCTGGCGCATCCCCCTGCTGGTCTGGCACGCGCTCGTCGATCTGCCGATCGCGATCCTGCTGATGGCCGAACCATGGGGGGCGAGGACCATCCGCGGCGTCCGCATCGACCATCGCGCGGTGCGCTGGTGGTCGCGCTGGCTGATGCGCATCTACGGGCTGGACGTGCGGGCCAGCGGCGCCCAATTGCCGGATCCGGTGCTGTTCGTCGCCAACCATGTCGGCTGGACCGACATCGTGGTCCTGCACAGCACGCGGATGATGGGCTTCGTCGCCAAGCGCGAGATCGCCGGCTGGCCGGTGGTGGGCTGGATGGCGAAGAAGGGCCAGACCATCTTCCACCAGCGTGGCAGCCAGGAATCGCTGGGCGACGTGCTGCAGCAGATGGTGGAACGCCTGCGCGAGGGCCATTCGGTCGGCGCATTCCCGGAAGGCGGAACCCGCGATGGCCGCGAACTCGGGCCGTTCCATGCGCGCCTGTTCTACGCATCGGTTGAAGCCAATGTCGCCGTGCAGCCCGTGGCCCTGCGCTACGGCACCCGCGGCGATGCCCAGACCATCGTGGCATTCGCCAAGCGCGAGAGTTTCGCGCAGAACTTCTGGCGCCTGCTCGGCGAACCGGCACGCACGGTCGACGTGATCTATCTGACGCCGATCCTGCCCGGCGAAGCCGAAGGCCGTCGGCGCATCGCCGAACTCGCGCGCGAACGCATCGACGGCGCGCTGCACGGATCGTGAGTCGGGACGCCAGCCCTGTTCCCAGCGCGTTCCGGCCCGCGCGCGGGCTGCGCAACCGTCATCTCCAGACCTTCCTCGGCAGCGGATTCCGTCGCAGCCGACTCGCCCGAAGTGAACTCGCGCGTTGCGATGCCACGCACGAGGAGGTGACGCTCGCAGCCGCCGGCGACGCGCGCCTGCTGGGCATCTACAGCCGGCCGCGCGTGCAGCGCTCGGATACCTTGGTACTGTTGCTGCACGGCTGGGAAGGCAGCATCGAATCCAACTACATGCGCCTGAGCGCAGCCTTGCTGCTGGATGCAGGATTCCCGGTGCTGCGCCTGAATTTCCGCGATCACGGCGGCACCCATCATCTCAACGAAGAGATGTTCCATTCCGGTCGCATCGAGGATGTCCTCGATTCCGCGAAGGATGCGCTGCATCGCTGGCATCCCGCGCGCCTGGTCGTTGCCGGATTTTCGCTGGGCGGCAATTTCGCCTTGCGCACCGCGATCCACGCGCGATCGGCCGGATTGCCGGTGGTGCAGGCACTGGCGGTATGTCCGCCGCTGGATCCCGCGCGCACCATGGATGCGATGGAGGCGGGTTGGTGGCCCTACATCCGCCACTTCGAACACGAATGGCGGCGATCGCTGCGGCGCAAGCGCGAATTGTTCCCGCAGCGCCATGGTTTTGCCGACGCGGTGCTGAAGTTGCCGATGCGCGCGTTGACCGCGTGGATGGTCGAAGCGCATACCGACTACGGATCGCTCGATGCCTATTTCAGCGCCTATCACGTCGATGTCGCGGCATTGGCTGCGAGCGGCATTCCGGTCGATGTGCTGATGGCCGCGGATGATCCGGTGGTGCCGCTGGCCGATTTCGATGCGCTGGCGCGGCAGGACAACGTGCGCCTGGAATTGTCGGAAAACGGCGGCCACTGCGGTTTCATCGCGGACTGGGCGATGCACGGCTACGGCGAACGCTGGATCGCCGAACGCGTCATCGCCAACGAACGCGGCTTGGGGCAGACTGCCCAACACGACGAAGGAGGCTCGGCATGAAAATCACCAGTGACAGCTTCGAACACCGCGGCGAAATCCGGCCCGAGTTCGCGATGGGCGCGCCCGACGGATTCGGCGGCAACCGCAACCCGCACCTGGCGTGGAGCGACGCGCCTGCAGGCACCCGGTCTTTCGCGTTGCTGTGCATCGATACCGACGCGCCGACCGATGCTTCGCTGGCCGGCAAGGAGGGCGTGGAGATTCCGGTCGAGCATCCGCGTGGCGATTTCGTCCATTGGACGGTGGTCGACATTCCCGCCGACGTGCATGAAATCGCGGCCGGCAGCGCCAGTGACGGCGTGACCAAGGGTGGCAAGCCGGCGCGCGATGGCACGGGCATGCGCGAGGGCCTGAATGACTACACCGGCTGGTTCGCCGGTGATGCCGGCGGCATGCGCGGGCAATACCACGGCTACGACGGCCCCTATCCGCCGCCGAACGACCTGCGCACGCACCGTTATTTCTTCCGGCTGTACGCGCTGAACGTGGAGAAGCTCGACGTGCCTGCAGCGTTCACCGCGGCCGATGCGCAGCGCGCGATGCATGGCCACGTGCTGGACGAAGTGGCGATCTACGGGACCTACCGCCTGCACGCGTAAGTCCCGACCGGCGCCGCCGTCGCCGGGATCAGCCCTTCGTCGGCGCCACGTTCTCCGACTCCACCACCATGTCGAGCACGTACACCGTGCGCGACGCGTCGGCCGGCACGTTGGTGCGTTCGAATTGCTTCAGCCGCAGCACGTTGCGCGTGCCGGGCTGGAAGGTGTAACCCTCGATCTCCTCGTACAGCGGATGCCACTGCCCGGTCGACGTCTTCACGCCGTTGTCGCCGTAGGCGATTTCGCGCACGCTCAGGCACTGGTGGTTCGGGATCAGCGGATGGCTGCAGGCGACGCGCTGCGGCGCGACTTCGAGGAAGACCTGCTTGCCCGGGCCGCCGTATTTCGCCTCGGCGGTTTCCTCGCCGGCGAAGGTCAGCACATCGCCATTGGCGAGCGTGACCTTCAACGAAGGCGTGGCGCCCGCGGCCAGCGCGATCCGCGACTTGCCGGTCAGGCGCGTGGTGACGGCGCCATCGAGCGCGGTGAGTCTGGGATCGGCGCAGGCCATCATCGTGCCCATCATCGGGCCGAAGGTCAGCGTGTCGCCTTCCAGCGTGTAACTGCCGCCGATGCCATTGCAGGCGTTTCGCACGGAGACATTGCCATCGTGGAAGTCCAGCGTCAGCGGCTTGTCGTGGCGTGCGAACAGTGCATCGATGCGCTTGCCGTCGCCGGCGCGCGCATCCTGCAGTTTCCAGTGATGGCGCGGCAATTGCGCGGCGTCGATGCCCTGCGGTGCCGCTTGCGTCGGCTGCTGCGACGCCGCCTTGTCGGAAGAGCCGGTGCCGGCGCAGGCGGCGAGCGCACAGGCAAGCAGGGCCGGGGTGATGCGGGACAGTTTCGTCATGGTCGAATTCCTCAGGCAGTGGCAGGCAACAGCAGCAACAGCGCGACACCCAGCACGATGCGATAGACCGCGAAGGCGGTGAAGCGATGGCTGCGGATATAGCGCAGCAACCATTTCACCGCGATGAAGGCGGTGATCATCGAGACCACGAAGGCGATGCCGAGGGCCGACCAGTTCTCGTGCACGGCTTCGCCGTTCTTGAAGACTTTCAGCAGGTCGTAGCCGGTGGCGGCGAACATGGTCGGGATGCCGACCAGGAAGGCGAATTCGGTGGCGGCGGCGCGCGAGGTGGTGCCGGTCAGCAGGGCGATGAAGATGGTGGTGGCCGAACGCGAGGTGCCCGGGAACACGCCGGCGACGACCTGCGCGATGCCGACCAGCACGGCGGTCGTCCACGAGACTTCGGTGCGTTCGCCGATGGCGAGGGCGCGGCGCGCGGCCAGTTGTTCGGCGACGATCATCCAGATGGCGCCGAGAATGAAGGCCCAGGCGATGGGATGTATCTCTTTCGGCAGCTCCCATCCGAGCTTCTTCACCAGCAGGCCGCCGACCGCGGTGACGGCGAAGGCGCCGACCAGCTTCAGCACGTAGGCGCGGGCCTCGCCGACCTGGAGGAGGGTGCCGGTATCGGGATCGATCATGTCGCGGCGGCCGAGGAAGGCCAGCGCCAGCGCCCACAGCTTGCGCCAGTAGATGAAGACCACGGCGAGGATGGCGCCGGCCTGGATCGCGATGTTGAACAGCTCGCTGCGCTGGCCCAGCCAGTATTCGGCGACGAGCAGGTGCCCGGTGCTGGAGATCGGCAGGAATTCCGTGATGCCTTCGATGATGCCGAGGAGGATGGCTTGCAGCGAATCGGGCAGGGCGGACAGCGTTGCGAGCATCGTCGGGACTCGTGGGGGGATGGCGGAGGATAGCCGGTCGAGGCTTTCGCCTTGCATTCCGGAGGGCTTCAAGAGAATGCACCAAAATGGTGACAACAAATCCCCAAACGAGTGCGATTGGGTGCAAGCCAAACGGGACGAATTAATAAAATCAAATGGTTACGAGTGCCTGGTCTTGGCACGTCTCTTGCGATGAAGAGGCTATCCAATCTTCATCCCGGGAACTGCCATGTCGTTCGAGCACGTCGAAAAACTCATCAAGGATCACAAGGTCGAATGGGTCGACCTGCGCTTCGCCGACATGCGCGGCGTGCAGCACCACGTCACCTTCCCGGCCAGCGTGGTCGATGCCGCGCTGTTCGAGGACGGCAAGATGTTCGACGGCAGCTCGATCAGCGGCTGGCGCGGCATCCAGAACTCCGACATGGTGCTGCTGCCGGATCCGTCGACCGCGCTGATCGATCCGTTCACCGCCGATCCGACCCTGATCCTGACCTGCGACATCCTCGATCCGACGACGATGCAGGCCTACAGCCGCGATCCGCGCGGCGTCGCCAAGCGCGCCGAAGCCTATCTCAAGGCCAGCGGCATCGCCGATACCGGCTTCTTCGGTCCGGAACCGGAATTCTTCATCTTCGATTCCGTGCGTTTCGGCAACGACATGGGCCATGTCTTCTACCAGATCGATTCGGAAGAAGCGCACTGGAACTCGGCGCGCGATTACGACGGCCGCAACCACGGCTATCGCCCGATGGTGAAGGGCGGCTATTTCCCGGTGGCGCCGCTGGATTCGCTGCACGACATCCGCGCCGAGATGTGCAAGACGCTGCAGCAGGCCGGCATCGAAGTCGAAGTGCACCACCATGAAGTGGCCAATGCCGGCCAGTGCGAAATCGGCACGCGCTTCGACACGCTGACCAAGAAGGCCGACGACCTCCTGACGATGAAGTACATCCTCAAGAACGTCGCCCACCGCTACGGCAAGACCGTCACCTTCATGCCCAAGCCGATCGTCGGCGACAACGGCAGCGGCATGCACGTGCACATGTCGCTGGCCAAGGCCGGCCAGAACCTGTTCACCGGCGACGGCTACGGCGGCCTGTCGCAGCTGGCGCTGTGGTACATCGGCGGCATCTTCAAGCACGCGCGCGCGATCAACGCCTTCGCCAATTCGACCACCAATTCGTACAAGCGCCTGGTGCCGGGCTTCGAGGCGCCGGTGATGCTGGCCTATTCGGCGTCGAACCGTTCGGCGTCGTGCCGCATTCCGTACGTGGCCAATCCGAAGGCGCGCCGCATCGAGATCCGCTTCCCCGATCCGATGAACACCGGCTACCTCACCTTCGCCGCGCTGATGATGGCCGGCCTCGACGGCATCAAGAACAAGATCGATCCGGGTTCGCCGAGCGACAAGGACCTCTACGATCTACCGCCGGAAGAAGAGAAGAACATCCCGACCGTCTGTCATTCGCTGGACCAGGCGCTGGAAGCCCTCGACACCGATCGCGACTTCCTCAAGGCCGGCGGCGTGTTCACCGACGACTTCATCGACGCCTACATCGCGCTGAAGATGAAGGAAGTGACCAGCTTCCGCGCGGCGACGCATCCGCTCGAATACCAGATGTACTACACGATCTGACGCCATGATCGCCAAGGCCGACAGCGCGTGGATGATGGTGTGCACGTTGCTGGTCGTGCTGATGATCGCGCCAGGCCTCGCGCTGTTCTACGGCGGCCTGGTGCGATCGAAGAACGTGTTGTCGGTGCTGACGCAGGTGTTGGTCGTGGCCTGCCTCGCACTGGTGTTGTGGGCGATCTATGGCTATTCGCTGGCGTTCGCCGGCGGCAATGAAGTGATCGGGGGCCTGGGCAAATTCATGCTGGCCGGGATCGGCCCGCAAAGCGCCGTCGATACCTTCAGCAAGGGCGTGCAGATCCCCGAGCTGGTCTATGTCGCCTTCCAGGGCGCATTTGCCGCGATCAGTTGCGCGCTGGTGGTCGGCGCCGTCGCCGAGCGCATCCGCTTCGGCGCCATGCTGCTGTTCGCGGCGCTGTGGTTCACCCTGTCCTACCTGCCGATCGCGCACATGGTGTGGGCATCGAACGGCTATCTCCTCAAGCTGGGCGCGCTCGACTTCGCCGGCGGCACCGTGGTGCACATCAACGCCGGCATCGCCGGGCTGGTGGCGGCGTGGCGCACCGGTCCGCGCATCGGCCTCGGGCGCGAACGCCTGTCCCCGCACAATCTTCCTTTCACCTACGCCGGCGCCGCACTGCTGTGGATCGGCTGGTTCGGGTTCAATGCCGGTTCCGCGCTGGAAGCGAACGGCATCGCCACATTGGCGTTCATCAATACCTTGATCGCACCCGCCGCTGCGGTGCTGGCGTGGAGCGTGCTCGAAGCGCGGTTGCGCGGACACAGCTCGATGCTGGGCGCCGTCTCCGGCGCTATCGCCGGTCTGGTCGGGATCACGCCCGCTTGCGGAACCGTCGGCATCGGTGGCGCGCTGGTGATCGGTATCGCCAGCGGGCTGGCCGGGTTCTGGGGCGTGAATGCGCTCAAGCGCCATCTGCGCGCGGACGATTCGCTCGACGTGTTCGGCATCCACGGCGTCTGCGGCATCCTCGGCGCGTTGCTGACCGGGGTGTTCACCGCGCCGGCGCTGGGCGGAACCGGTGACGCCACGTATTCGATCCTCCACCAGAGCGGCGTGCAATTGCTCGGCGTCGTGACCACCCTGGCGTGGTCGGGCGCGGTCTCGTTCGTGTTGCTGGTCGCGATCGGGAAGCTGTCGGGCCTGCGTGTGGCCCACGACCACGAGCGCGAAGGCCTCGACGTCAGCAGCCATGGCGAGTCGGCATACGAGTTGTGATGGGCGGCGATCTCCGCATCCGCGACGCCAGCGAGGGCGACGCCGCCGCGATCGCGGCGATCTACAACGTGCACGTGCGCGACACCATCGTCACCTTCGAGCTGGAAGAAGTCGATGCGGGCGAAATGGCGCGGCGGATGCGACAGGTTCGCGATCTCGGCTTGCCGTGGCTGGTGCTGGAGGAGCGCGGCGCGGTGGTCGGCTATGCCTACGGCGGCCAGTGGAAGGCGCGCGCGGCCTATGCACGCACGGTCGAGAGTTCGATCTATCTTGCCGAAGCGGCCGTGGGGCGCGGATTCGGCAGGCAGTTGTATGCCGAATTGCTGGAACGCCTGCGCGCGTGCGGCATCCATGTCGTGATCGGCGGGGTGTCGTTGCCGAATGCGGCGAGCGTCGCCTTGCACGAAGACCTCGGGTTCGAAGCGATCGGTGCATTCCGCGAAGTCGGCTGGAAGCTCGGGCGCTGGATCGACGTCGGCTACTGGCAGCTGCGACTGTGAGCGCCGGCCATGGCATGATCCTGCCATGCGCAAGATTCCGATACTGTTGGTCGCCTCGCTCGCACTGGGCCTCGCGGCCTGCGCCACCCAGCCGGCGCGCAATCCCATCGCCACCTTCGTGAAGTCGCCGAACGTCGATGACCGCAAGGCGCAGCTGATCGTCGTCCATTACACCGAACAGGGGTCGGTCGAGGAAAGCCTGCAGACGCTGAGCGATGCCAAGGCCGCGCATCCGGTCAGCGCACATTACCTGCTGGGCAAGGATGGCCGCATCTACCAGCTGGTGCCGGACGCATTGCGCGCGTGGCAGGCGGGCGCCGGGCGCTGGGGCACGATGACCGAACTCAACAGCGCGTCGATCGGGATCGAGATCGACAACAACGGCAGCGAACCCTTTCCCGAGCCGCAGGTCCAGGCCTTGTTGACGCTGCTCGGCGACCTCACCACGCGGCTGCACATCCCCAAGGGCAATGTCATCGGCCACCAGGACCTGGCGCCGACGCGCAAGATCGACCCGGGCCCGTTGTTCCCGTGGAAGCGCCTGGCCGATGCCGGTTACGGCCAGTGGCCGCAAGGCGAACTGGTCGATCCGCCCGCGGGGTTCGACGGCTGGATGGCGATGCGCGTGGTCGGTTACGACATCCGCGATCGCGCCGCCGCATTGCGCGCGTTCCGCATGCACTACCGCGCCCGCGACGACGGCAAGGATCTCGCTCCGGAATTCCAGCCGGAAGACCTGCGGATTCTTTACGCGCTGACGAAGTAGTGCCGGCGCGGCACGCGCACGACCGTCAGTCGATCGCGCCTTCGCGCTGCAGCAGCTTCTTCTTGCGCTGCACGCCCCAGCGATACCCCGACAACGCGCCGTCGGCGCGCACCACGCGATGGCAGGGGATGGCGACGGCCAGCGGATTCGCCGCGCAGGCGCCGGCGATGGCGCGCGCGGCATCCGGCGTGCCGATCCGTGTCGCCAGTTCGGAATAGCTGACGGTCTTGCCGGCGGGGATGCGCCGCAATTGCGACCACACCTTCTGCTGGAAGGCGGTGCCGCGGATGTCGAGCGGCAGGTCGAGGCCGTGCGCGGGATCGTCGACCAGCCGGATCACCTCGGCGAAGTGCCGCGCCAGCGCGGCATCGTCGGAGATGCATTCGGCGCGCGCGAAGCGCGCGCGGAGGTCGGCGACCAATGCGGCGTCGTCTTCGCCGAAAAGAATCGTGCACAGGCCGCGATCGGTTTCCGCGATCAGCACGCGTCCGAGCGAAGTGTCGCCGAGCGCGTAGCGGATGCGTTCGCCGCGCGCGCTGTCGCGGCGGACGTGCGCGGCCATGCCGAGGCCGTCGCGGGCGTCGGCGTGGAAGCGCGAGGCCGAACCGAAGCCGGCATCGTGCATCGCCGCGGTGACGTCGCTGCCGGCGTCCAGGCGCTCTCGCGCCGACTGCAGGCGTCGCGCTTTCGCGTATTGCTTGGGCGTGATGCCGAGCACGGCCTTGAACATCCGCTGGAAATGAAAGGGGCTCATCGCGGCGTCGGCGGCGAGTTCGGCCAGGGTCGGTTCGCGAGCGGCGCCATCGATGCGCTGGCAGGCGGCTTCGACCAGCACGCGATTGGCCGCGGCGTCCGACAAGCCTTCGGGGCGACAGCGCTTGCAGGCGCGAAAGCCCGCGTCCTTGGCTGCCTCGATGCTCTCGAAGAAGCGCACGTTCTCCGGCCGTGGCGTGCGGGCGCCGCAGCCGGGCCGGCAGAACACGCCGGTGGTGGCGACGCCGAACCAGAAGCGACCGTCGGCGGCACTGTTGTGGGCTTGCACGTCGGACCAGCGCGGATCGCTCAGCGTGGCGGCGACAAGGGCGTCTCGATGCATTGCGGGGGTCATGTCCATGGCGCGCAGTCTGCGTCCGCGCCCAGTGTGGCGCCTCCCGGGTCTTGCGGTCGAATCCGGAGGTTGGTGCGTTGTTTGCACCAAAATGATGCACACTCGCTGCGATGACCGAGCCCGTGCCCACCGCCGACCTGTTGACCACGCCGCTGGCCTGGACCGATGGCGATGGGTGCGTCGTCGGCTGCAATCCGGCGTTCGCGCGCTGGCTGGGGGTGGGTCTGCGGCGCCCGCTGGGCCTGCCGCTGGCCGCGTTGGAGGTCAGCGGCGATGTCCTGGTCGCGGCCCTGGCCGATGCCGGCGACGACGCCCCTTCGCGTCGCCTGCGCCGGGTGCCGATGCAGGTTCCCGGTGTCGGTGAACCGCGTTTCGCCGATCTCTGGCTGTCGCGCCGCGGTGGCGGGTGGCTGCTGGAAGTCCATCCGGTCGACGAGTTCGCGCACCACGATGGCGACGCCTTGCCGGCGGCGGTGGCTGCGGCATTGAAGGGCCTCGCGCACGAATTGCGCAATCCGTTGGCCGGGATCAAGGGCGCTGCGCAACTGATCGCGCGCCGTGGCGGCGAGTCGACGCAGGAGCTCAGCCAGTTGATCCAGTCCGAAGTGGAGCGCCTGACCGCGCTGCTGGAGCGCCTGATGTCGCCGCGCCCGCAGGAACCGCACGCGCCGGTGAACGTGCATGCGGTGTTGGAACGCGTGCTGCGGCTCGCCGAAAGCGATGCCGGCTGGGCGGTGCGTGTCGGTCGCGATTACGATCCCAGCCTGCCGGAACTGCTCGGCGATGCCGATCGCTTGAGCCAGGCGGCATGGAACTTGGTGCGCAACGCGATCGAAGCGGGCGCCACCAACATCACCTTGCGCACGCGCGCCGAACACGGGGCGCGCATCGGCGCCGACCAGGTGCCGCTGGCCCTGCGCTTCGACATCGTCGACGACGGCCCGGGCGTGCCGCCCGAGCTTGCGGAGCAAGTCTTCCTGCCGCTGGTGAGCGGCCGCGCCGACGGCAGCGGCCTCGGGTTGGCGCTGGCGCAACAAGTGGCACGCGAACATCGCGGCACCGTGAGTTACCGTTCGCGCCCGGGCCATACCGTGTTCACGCTGTTGTTGCCGGTGCGTGGGGAGGGCGACGATGCCGCGGCCTGAACTGTGGGTGGTCGACGACGACGCCTCGGTGCGCTTCGTGCTGGCCACCGCCTTGCGCGATGCCGGGCACCAGGTGCGCGAGTTCGCCGATGGCGCGGCGGCGTGGTCGGCGCTGCAGGACGCGGCATCTCCGCCGGCATTGCTGTTCACCGACGTGCGCATGCCCGGCGACGATGGCCTGAAACTGCTCGAACGCATCAAGGGACTGCATCCGGAATTGCCGGTGGTGGTGATGTCGGCGCACACCGATGTCGCGTCCACCGCGGGTGCGTTCCGCGGCGGCGCCTACGAATTCCTGTCGAAGCCGTTCGATCTCGACGATGCCGTCGGCTTGGCGGCGCGCGTGCTGGATACGCCGAACGCGGCGGATGCAGACGGCGAAGTCGCGCCGCAATCGCCCGAAGCGCCCTTGCTGATCGGCGACACGCCGGCGATGCAGGCGCTGTTCCGCAGCATCGGGCGCGTCGCCCAGGCGCCGTTGAACGTGCTGATCACCGGCGAGACCGGCACCGGCAAGGAACTGGTGGCGCGCGCGATCCATCTCGAATCGCCGCGCGCCTTGCGTCCGTTCGTTGCGCTCAATACCGCGGCGATCCCGGCCGAATTGCTCGAATCGGAATTGTTCGGCCATGAGGCCGGCGCCTTCACCGGCGCGGCGCGGCGCCATGTCGGACGCTTCGAACAGGCCGATGGCGGCACGCTGTTCCTCGACGAAATCGGCGACATGCCGGCTTCGCTGCAGACGCGCCTGCTGCGCGTGCTGGCCGAGGGCGAGTTCTTCCGCGTCGGCGGCCGCGAATTGATCCGCGTCGATGTGCGCATCATCGCGGCCACGCACCAACCGCTCGAGCAGCTGGTCGTGCAGGGACGTTTCCGCGCCGACCTGCTGCATCGCCTCGACGTGGTGCGCCTCGCGATCCCGCCCTTGCGCGAACGCCGCGACGACATCCCGCGCCTGGCCGAAGGTTTCCTGCAACGCGCCGCGCAACGCCTGGACGTGGCGCCGAAGCATTTCACCCGTGCCGCGCTGCAGAAACTGCAGGCGCACGACTGGCCGGGCAATGTCCGCGAACTGGAAAACCTGTGCTGGCGGCTGGCGGCGATGGCGCCCGATGCACGCATCGGCGTCGACGACCTGCAATTGAGTCCGGTGCGAACCCGTGTCGCGGGAAGCGATTGGGAACGGGCGCTCGCCGACTGGGCGCGGTCGCAACTGGCGATGGATGCCGACGATCTCCACGCCAGGGCACGCGAACGTTTCGATGCGGTGCTGCTCGCCGCCGCGCTGGACGCCACCGCCGGCCATCGCGGTCACGCCGCGGATCGCCTCGGCCTCGGGCGAAACACGGTGACGCGCAAGCTTGGGTCGTCGCGCAGTCGCCGCAAATGAATGGCGCGCAATGGAACATTGATCGCGGCGAGCGCATGCTGTTGCGACCCCATACGGACCAGGAGCGAACAATGCGCACTGTCGCGATTCCCGCCATTCTGTCGATGACGACGCTGTTCGCCGGTTGCGCAAGTGCCGGCGCGGGCATGCCGGCAGCATCCGCATCCGGCGCGCATGCCAACCTGGAGGCGCGCTCCGGCAGCAATGTCGGCGGAACGCTGCAGGTCGCCGCGATGACTGACGGCGTGCATGTCAGCGGCCAGGTCAGCGGACTCGCGCCCAACAGCGACCATGGGTTCCATATCCACGAGAAAGGGGATTGCAGTGCCGCCGATGCCGGCAGCGCGGGTGGACATTTCAATCCCGGCGGGCAACCGCACGGCAGGATCGGCGCATCGCCGCATCATCTCGGCGACCAGATGAACATCCATGCGGATGCCAACGGCAATGCGACGGTGGATGCGCATTTCGTCGGCGTCACGCTCGGCAGCGGCCAGCCCAACGATGTGATGAATCGCGCGCTGGTGGTGCATGCCGATCCCGACGATTACACCTCGCAACCCGCGGGCAATGCAGGCAAACGCGTCGCCTGCGGCGTCATCACGAAATAAGCGGTACGCGATTCATCGAATACCGAGCAGCGCATTCATTGCGTGCAATGAATGGCGCTTAATGGAATGTTTCGAGCGCGCATGCAAGCTGTGGTTTCCCCCACAGTTGTCGAGGAGCAATGATGCGAGCGATCGCGATTTCCGCAGCACTTTCTTTGGTTGCCGTCCTGGGTGGTTGCGCCAGCAGTGGTTCGACCGACGGTTCCATGCCGCCGAGCACCACTCCAAGCTCGACCACCACGCCTCCGCCTGCATCGGAGCCGGCGCCTGCTCCGGCGCCGACGCCCGCGCCGGAACCGGCCCCGCCGCCGAAGTGATCACGAACTGAGCGCGGCGCCCGGCAGATAGTCGTAGACGACGGGAATGCCGTGCGCTTCCAGCACGGCGGCGAACTGGCGCTGCCGTGCTTCGAAGCGGCTCATCTGCCGTTGCATGCGATCGCAGTCCTGCTCGTTCGCGGCATAACGGCGGCTCCATTCCTGCGGCGGAAACAGCGTGATCGAGACTTCGCCGCCGCGCAGTCGCAGCAGCGGTTCCGGCGGCGCATCGATCTCCGCCTCTTCGCCCGGTGCCAGCAGGGCAGCCTCGAGGATCGGCCACAACGGCTCCAGGCCCATGTGGCCGTACTGCATCGAGGTCATCGCCAACAGGTCGTGCAGGGTGAGATAGCGCATGTGTTCGATGCGCGTCGCGAACGCTTCCTGCGCCAGCAACGCGGTGGCCGCACTGGCCATGCCGCGATCGAGCAATTCGGTTTCGAGGACGTCGCCGGCGGCGGCGATCGCGGCTTCATCGCCACTGACCAGGAACGGCAGCACGCGCAACGAGGCGCCGGCCAGCGCCGGATCGCTCTGCAGCGGTTGCGGAATGTCGCCGTTGGCGTCGGCGCCGAACGCGATCAGCTGCGCGTCCTTGCGCGTCGCCTGTCCCGGGGCGCGTGCGCGCAGTTCGTCGAGGCGACGATGCAGCGGCCAGCCCGGGCGCAGCGCTTCGGCGACATCGAAATGGGCGCCGGCGAGGGTGAGATCGAGTTTTTCCAACCCGGGCACCAGCAGGGCGAGGTCGCGGGAGAGGTGGTCGAGCAATTGCCCGGCCATGTCGGAATCGATCGCGGCACGCGGCGGGGCGCTGTCGGGCGACAGTTCCAGCGCGATCACGCCGGGAAGATGCGATTCGGACACGGTCAGCCGGTCTCCATACGGTAGGGTTTGCAAGCGCCGGAGGCGCGACTAGACTGCCAGTATCGCAGGCCCGCGACGCGTGGGCCGCCACAGGAGTCCGCCATGCCCTTCGCCAAACCGGTCGCCGTCCTCGGCGGCGCGCGCATTCCCTTCTGCCGCCAGAACACCGCCTACGCCGGCGTCGGCAACCTCGATCTCTCGATCCGCGCGCTGGGCGCGGTGGTCGAGAAATTCCACCTGCAGGGCGAGGTGCTGGGCGAAGTCGCGATGGGCGCGGTGATCAAGCACTCCTCCGACTGGAACCTCGGGCGCGAGGCCGCGTTGTCGTCGGGACTGTCGCCGCTGACGCCGGGCATCACCCTGCAGCGTGCCTGCGGAACCTCGCTGGATTCGATCGTCGCCATCGGCAACAAGATCGCGACCGGCCAGATCGAGGCCGGCATCGGCGGCGGCAGCGACACCACCTCCGACGTGCCGATCGTCTACGGCAAGGCCTTGCGCAACGCCATCCTGCGCGCGAACGCCGCCAAGACCACGATGGGCAAGTTGCGCGCGTTCAAGGGCTTCTCGCCGCGCTGGTTGAAGCCGGATTTCCCCGGCGTCGCCGAGCCGCGCACCGGCAAGAGCATGGGCCAGCACTGCGAGGACATGGCCAAGGAATGGAACATCAGTCGCGAGGCGCAGGATGCATTGGCGGTGGCCTCGCACCACAAGCTGGCGGCGGCCTACGAGCGCGGATTCTTCGACGATCTCGTCGTCGAATTCCGCGGCGTGAAGCGCGACAACATCCTGCGTCCGGACTCGACCATCGAAAAACTGGCGACGCTGAAACCGGCCTTCGACAAGACCTCCGGCCGCGGCACGCTGACCGCCGGCAATTCCACCCCGCTCACCGACGGTGCCGCCGCCTGCCTGCTCGCCAGCGACGAGTGGGCGCGCGCCCATGGCCTGCAACCGCTGGCGTATCTGCGCGATGCGCAAGTCGCCGCGGTCGATTTCGTCGGTGGGGAAGGCCTGCTGATGGCGCCGACGATTGCCGTGCCGCAGATGCTGGCGCGCAATGGCCTCACCCTGCAGGACTTCGACATCTACGAAATCCACGAGGCCTTCGCCGCGCAGGTGTTGTGCACGCTGAAGGCGTGGGAGAGCGACGACTATTGCCGCAATCGCCTCGGATTGAGTGGTACGATGGGCTCAATCGACCCGGACAAGATCAACCCGAACGGTTCGTCGCTGGCGGCGGGCCATCCGTTCGCCGCGACCGGCGCACGCATCGTCGCGACCGCGGCGAAGGAATTGGAGCAGCGTGGCGGCGGCCGGTGCCTGATCAGCATCTGCACCGCGGGCGGCATGGGCGTGGTGGCGATCCTCGAGCGCTGAGGTGTTCGCGGCAGCGCTGGCGGCGGGGCTTGCGCTCGCCCCGTTCGATGTCCGTCATTACACGGTCCGGCTTGAGCCGGATCCGGCCGTGCAAGGCATTCGCGGCGAGGAACGCATCGATCTCGAGCTGCTGGCGAACGGGCGCGAAATCGCTTTCGACGCCGGCGTCCTGGAGGTCAAGCGCGTCCGTTTGCATGGACGCGACTTGCAGTTCCGTCGCGACGACAAGAAGCTGATCGTCGATCTCGGCAGCGATCAACCGGCACGGCGCGCGCTGTCGTTGGAAGTCCGCTACCACGGCGCGCCGAAATACGGCCTGGAATTCCATCTGCAGGAACGACAGGTCTACACGATCTTCTCGACCAGCCAGTGGATGGTCGCGGTGGATGCGCCATCCGAACGCGCGACGCTGGATCTTGCCCTGGTCTTGCCGAAGACGTGGTCGGCGCTGGCGACGGGCGACGAACAGCCGGCCACGCATGTCGATCGCGAACACGATCTCCATCGCTGGCATCTGGCGACGCCGGTGCCGAGTTACGTCTATGGCTTCGTCGCGGGAGAATTCAAGCGGGTGGCGTTGCCGCAGTCGGGCGCGAAGCTTGATCTGCTCGCCGATGCCGCCTACGCACGGCAGGCGCGCGCCGCATTCGCCGCGACTGCCGACATGCTGTCCTTCTTTGCGGAAAAAGCCGGCGTCCCTTACCCGTATCGCCGTTATGGACAGGCCGTCGTCACCGACACCATCGGCCAGGAAATGGCGGGCCTGTCATTGCTGTCGAGCGGGTACGTGGAGAACGTCGCGAGTGGCGAACGTTCGATCGGCCTGATCGCCCACGAAGCCGCGCACCAGTGGTGGGGCAATGCGGTGACGTGCCGCGACTGGAACGAATTCTGGTTGAACGAAGGCATGGCCACCTTCATGGCGGCGGCCTACCTGCAGCACCACGATGGCGAAGCCGCCTACGCCGAAGCGGTGGAGGGCTGGCGCGAACGCATCGATGCCCTGCGCGCGAAAGGCGCCGACAAGCCGCTGGTGTTTCCCGACTGGAACAAGCCGAGCGGCGACGATCGCGCGGTGGTCTACCAGAAGGGTGCGTATTTCCTCCACGTCATGCGCGGGGAATTGGGCGAAAAGGCGTTCTGGACCGCGATTCGCGAATACACCCGGCGCCACTTCAATGGCTCGGTCCAGACGCATGATCTTCAGCAGGCGATGGAGCGCGCGAGCGGTCGCGACCTGTCCGCGCTGTTCAACCGGTGGGCGTACGCGCGTCCAGATGGTCCAGCAGCGCCCGCTCGAGCGCCGCGTTGATCGCTGGCCAGTTGCGCTTGCCGCCGGTGCGCGAGACATCGGCGGAAGACATGTGCGCGAAGACCAGCTCCGCCTGTCGCCACGAGCGCGCCGGCGACGGCACGAACAGGGCGACCAGGTCGCCATTGAAGCCGCTGCTGCGATCGACGCGGCCACGCGCATCGAGTTTTCCGTACAGGGGTTTGCCGGCGTAATAACCGAGCAGGCACTGGTGCCTGCATAGCCGCCGAAAATCGTGCGCATGCAGCGGGTAACGGAACCAGTGCGGGAAGCCGGCGACTTCGGCGGACAACCGCGCAGGGTCGAGCGAGGGCGGCAATCCCGGATCAGCCGGCATTTGTCGGCGTCCGCAAGGCGACGGCAACGAGATCCTGCGGGCGCGCGCTGGCCGCGATGGCAATGCGCCCGAAACCAGTCCGTTCGCAAACCGTGCGCAGTCGTTCGCTGGCCACGATCGCGGGCATCGCCAGCAACTTCGCGCGGCGTTCATCGCCCAACTGTTCGAGTGCGGCGTCCAGCGCTTCCGCGCTGGTGACGAACAGCACTGCCGCGGCGGGAAGCGCATCGAAGCGCCGCAGCAGCGTCGGCGAAAGTTCCGCCGCGTCGCGCCGATAGACATTCGCACGCACCACCCTGGCCCCGCGTTCGGTCAACACGCGTTCGATCAGGCCGCGTCCGCCTTCGCCACTGACCAGCCCGATGCGCTGGCCGGAGACATCGCGCAATTCCGCGAGATCGAGCAGGCCTTCGCTGTCCATGCGCTTTGGCGAGACGACGTGCGCGATGCCGTGGCGTCGCAGCGCGGCGGCGGTGCCCGCGCCGACGGCGATGGCGGCGGGCGTCGACAGCGATTGCAATCGCGCGGCACAGGTCGCCGCGTTCGGACTGGTGAAAATGCAGCGCGGTGCGGCGAGGGCGTCCCGCAAGCCCGAGCGCGCATCCACGTCATCGAGCGCGACGATCCGCAGCGGCGCCAGCGCCAGCAGGTGGCCGCCGGCGCGCGCCACCGCGTCGCGCAAGCGCCGGTGCTGGCCCTGCGGTCGCAGTCCGATCGCATACCATTCGCGCTCGCGCCGTCGCGTCGTCATCCGCCAAGAATCGCACACCATGTCCGAAACCGATCTCGTCGCCCGCATCCAGGAACTGTTGAACGCGATGCTGCCGGTCGCAGCGCTGCAGCCGCGCCTGGCCGAACTCGCCGACGACCGTTGCGACCTGCATGCGCCGCTGGCGGCCAACCTCAACGACAAGGGCTGCGCGTTCGGCGGCAGCCTGGTCTCGCTGATGACGCTCGCCGGCTGGGCACTGGTCACGGCATGGCTGGAGCGTCGCGGCATCCAGGCCGAGGTTTACGTCGCCGATTCGCAGGTGAAGTACCGCGCGCCGCTGTACGACGACCTCGATGCCCGCGCGCAGTTCGCCGAACCGCTCATTGCGGCTGCCGTGCTGCAGGAACTGGCCGACCGGCGCCGCGTGTCCTTCCAGGTCCGGGCCGAGGTGCGGCGCAGCGACGGCCGCGTCGCCACCGGCATGGAATCGCGTTATGTGGCGGTCGTGCCCGATCGAATCGGGCCGGAGTAGGATGGCGCCATGAAACGCCATGCACGCATCCTGCTGTTGTTGCTCGGGCTCCTCGTTGCCGCCTGTGCCAGTGCCGGCAGCCGCGGCAAGGCGAATGCGCTGGAGAAAGCCCAGTACGCCTATTCGGCGGCGTTGCGCTGGGGCGACATCCGCGGCGCATGGATGCAGCAGGATCCGGCCTGGCGCAACACCCATCCGCTCAGCGATTTCGACCTCGAGCGCTACAAGCAGTTGCAGATCACGTCGTATCACGTGATGGACAGCAACAGTGGCGACGTCGACGAGGCCGTCCGCTCCGTCGAGATCGGCCTCGCCAACCGCAACACCATGGCGGCGCGCACCATGACCTATCGCGAGACCTGGCACTACGACACGGCCAGCAAGACGTGGTGGGTCACTTCCGGTCTCCCCGATTTCTGGAACGGGCAATAAGGCGACGATACGTGGCGCCAAGGCGCGCGCTGGGCGACAATCGCCGTCCGCTCGCGCAACTCCCGGATTCCTCGTGACCCTGCAAGACCTGATCGCATTCGCCGGCCGCCACCTGATGCTGTCGCTGGCCCTGGCCGGCCTCACCCTGGCCTTGATCGTCACCGAGGTGATGCGCCTGATGCAGGGCTGGAAGACGCTGAAGCCGGCCCAGCTCACCGGATTGATGAACCACGACAATGCCCTGGTGGTCGATCTGCGCCCGATCAACGACTTCCAGGCCGGCCATATCGCCGGTTCTCGCAACGTCCAGATGAGCCAGTTCGATCCCGAGAACAAGCAGCTTGCCGGGGCGAAGGCCCTGCCGGTGGTGCTGGTGTGCAAGAGCGGCCAGACCGCCGGCGGCGCGGCCGGGCGACTGGCCAAGGCCGGCTTCGAGAAGGTCTACGTGCTTGATGGCGGCATCGGCGGCTGGATCGGCGCCGACCTTCCGCTGGTCAAGGGGCGTTGATTCCACCCCCGGCCGTACCCATCCAGGGATCGTCGCGCCTTCGTGCGATAATCGACGATTCCCAAACGAAACAGTTACTGGAGCATTCCATGTCCGACGAGACGACCAACGGCGCCGCCGTGCCCGCCACCGCCGAAGAGCAGGGCGCGACTTTCAGCGTCGAGAAGATCTACACCCGCGACGTCTCGTTCGAGGCCCCGAATGCCCCGGCCGTGTTCACCGAACAGGGCCAGCCCGACCTGCAGATGAACCTCAACCAGCGCGCCGGCCAGGTCGGCGAAAACGCCTATGAGGTGGTGCTGGGCGTGACCCTGACCTGCACCGTGAACGGCAAGACCGCCTACCTCGCCGAAGTGCAGCAGGCCGGCGTGTTCGGCCTCGCCGGTTTCGATGCCGCCGGCCTCGACGCCATGCTCGGCGCCCATTGCCCGAACATCCTCTACCCCTACGCCCGCCAGGCGATCAGCGAACTGATCAACGGCGGCGGCTTCCCGCCGTTCTACCTGCAGCCGATCAACTTCGACGCGCTGTACGCCGAAGGCCTGCGCCAGCGCGCCGCCCAGCAGGAGCAGGGTGCGCTGGAATCGGGCACGGAGACGGCCGGCAACGCCTGAAGCCGGTGACGGCATGACGGCAATCGCAACCACTTCGGTGGTCGTGCTGGGCGCGGGCTCCTGGGGCACCGCGCTCGCCGCGTTGATCGCGCGCCACGGCAAGGACACCTTGCTGTGGGGCCGCGATGCGGCGGTGGTCGAGGCGATCGACCAGCGCCACGAGAATCCACGCTACCTGCCCGGCATTCCCTTGCCGGACAACCTGCGCGCCACCACCGATCTGGCCGCGGCGGTCGCTGCAGCCGATCTGTTGCTGGTGGTCGTGCCCTCGCATGCCTTTGCCGAGACGGTCGCGGCGATCGCGCCGCATCGCCGCCCCGGCACCGGGCTGGCGTGGGCGACCAAGGGCTTCGAGCCCGGCTCCGGACGCTTCCTCCACGAAGTCGCGGCGGAAGTGCTGGGCGATGACGTGCCGCTGGCGGTCGTCACCGGACCCTCGTTCGCCAAGGAAGTCGCGCTCGGCCTGCCGACCGCGCTGACCGTGCATTCGGACACGCCGGCCTTTGGCCAGGCGGTCGCCGATATCCTCCACGGCCCCGATTTCCGTGCCTATACCGGCCAGGACATGGTCGGCGCCGAGCTTGGTGGCGCGATGAAGAACGTGCTGGCAGTGGCCACCGGCGTCGCCGACGGCATGGAGCTCGGCCTCAACGCCCGTGCCGGCCTGATCACCCGCGGCCTCAACGAGATGCTGCGGCTGTCCGCGGCGATGGGCGCGCAACCGGAAACCCTGATGGGCCTTGCCGGCCTCGGTGATCTGGTGCTGACCTGCACCGGCGATCTCTCGCGCAACCGTCGCCTGGGATTGTCGCTGGGGCGCGGGCAATCGATCGAAGAAGCGGTGCGCGCGATCGGACAGGTGGTCGAATCGATCCAGACCGCGAATGAAGTGATGCGCCTGGCGGATCGCCACGGCATCGACCTGCCGATCAGTCGCGGCGTGCGCGACGTCCTGCACGGGGACTGCACGCCGGCCGAAGGCCTGCATCGCCTGTTGGCGCGGGACCAGAAGCCCGAGTATCCGGCCACACTGTTTTCGCGGGCCTGAAAAAGGCAAGGCCCGGACAGGGCCCGGGCCTTGGGACGCGTCCCGGGGAGGGGGTGAGACGCGTCTGTGCAGCCGATGAGGGGAGTCATCCGTGCTGCAGGGCGAAGTATGACTGCGAAATTGCAGGTTTGCCTGAATGTAAACCGGCCAGTTCACAAATTATGGAACCGCATCACGTTCCGCCGGGAAAGCCGAGCTGCCGCCAGGCCTCGAAAACCGTGACCGCGACTGCGTTCGAGAGGTTCAGACTGCGGTTTTCCGGGCGCATCGGCAGCCGGATCCGCCGTTCGTCTGAAATCGTATTCATGAGTTCCGGGGGCAATCCGGCGGTTTCGCTGCCGAACAGCAGGGTGTCGTCCGCGCGCCAATCGACCTGATCGTGGCGGATCCGTCCCCGGGTGCTCAAGGCGAAGACCCGGGTCGGGCCGATCGCCGCCAGTGCGGCCTCCAGCGACGGATGGACGCGCATCTCGGCGTACTCGTGGTAGTCGAGGCCGGCGCGCTTGAGCTGCCGGTCGTCGATCGAGAAACCCAACGGTTCCACCAGGTGCAGCCGTGCGCCGGTATTGGCGCACAGGCGGATCACGTTGCCGGTATTGGGCGGGATTTCGGGCTGGTGGAGGATGACGTGGAGCACGTGCGTTCAGCGATTCAGTCGCGACGGAGGGGGAATGACCTTCGGCCAGTGTATCGAGCGGCGCGAACCGGTAGGCTTCGAAGTTCCGTGTCCAAGGGGAGACCCCATGCGTTTGAAGACCCGCCACGCCGCACTGGCGCTTGCCATTGCCGCCAGTGCCTGCGGCGCCATCGTGCCGACCACCGTGTTCGCCAAGGGCAGCGCGCCCGCGGTGGACATTCCCTACCAGCAGTTCACCCTGCCCAACGGCTTGCGGGTGATCGTGCACGAGGACCACAAGGCGCCGATCGTGGCGGTCAACATCTGGTACCACGTCGGCAGCCTGAACGAGCCGGCGGGTCGCAGCGGCTTCGCCCACCTGTTCGAACACCTGATGTTCAACGGTTCCGAAAACCATCCGGGCGACTATTTCCCGCCGTTCGAACAGGCCGGCGCGACCGGACAGAACGGCACCACCAATACCGACCGGACCAATTACTTCGAGAACGTGCCGACCACCGCGCTCGACATGGCGTTGTGGATGGAATCCGATCGCATGGGCCACCTGCTCGGCGCGATCGACCAGGGCGTGCTCGACGAGCAGCGTGGCGTGGTGCAGAACGAAAAGCGCCAGAACGAAAACCAGCCCTATGGCCAGATGTGGCAGGTGATGACCCGGACGATGTACCCGAAGGGACATCCCTACCACCCCCCCGTGATCGGCTCGATGAGCGACCTCAACGCGGCCAGCCTCAACGACGTCAAGACCTGGTTCCGCACCTGGTACGGCCCGAACAACGCGGTGCTGGTGCTGGCCGGCGACATCGATCTGGCCACCGCCAAGCAGAAGGCCGCGCGCTATTTCGGCGACATCCCGGCATCGCCGACCATGGCGGCGGTGAAGGCCGATCCGGCGCCGCTGAAGGAAGGCGGGCGCACCGTGTTGCAGGACAAGGTGCCGCAGGTGCGGATGATGCGGGTGTGGAACGTCGCGCAGGTGGGGACGCGCGATTCCGACATGCTCGACCTGTTCGCGCAGGTGCTGGGCGGCAGCGCCAGTTCGCGTCTCGACCGTCGCCTCGTCTACCAGGACAAGCTGGTCGATTCGGTGAGCGTGTCGAACGATGCCTCGCAGCTCGGCGGCAATTTCATCGTCACCGCGATGGTCAAGCAGGGCGTCGATCCCAAGAAGGTCGAGGCGGTGATCGACGAGGAGTTGCAGAAGCTGTTGCGCGAAGGCCCGAGCGCCGATGAGTTGTCGCGCGCGCGCACCACCTTCGAAGCCAACTTCATCCGCGGCATCGAACGCATCGGCGGTTTCGGCGGCAAGGCCGATGCGCTGGCATCGTGCGCCATCTACACCGGCAACCCCGGCTGCTTCCGCACCAGTCTCGCCAATGTCTCCGGCGCGAGCGCGGCGGACGTCGCCAAGGCCGGCAATGCGTGGCTGAAGAAGCCGAGCCATGTCTTCGTGGTCGAGCCGGGCGAGCGCAAGCCGCTGGCGGAAGACCCGAGCGTGAAGCCGGCGCCGTTCGTAATGCCGAAGGTCGATCCCAAGTACAAGACCATCGCCAGCGACGTCGACCGCAAGGCCGGCGTGCCCAAGGTCGACCACTATCCGACGCTCACCTTCCCGGCGATGCAGCGCGGCAAGCTCGACAACGGCACCACCGTGATCCTCGCAGAACGCCACGAAATCCCCGTGGTGCAGATGAACTACCTGTTCGATGGCGGCTATTCCAGCGATTTCGGCGGCAAGCTCGGCACCGCGTCGTTCGCGATGAACATGCTGCGCGAAGGCGCCGGCGGACGCGATGCGCTGACCTTCAAGTCGGACGCCGAGGCGCTGGGCGCGCAGTTGGGATCGAGCGCGGGGATCGACGGTTCGTCCGCCACCCTGTCGGCGCTGACCAGCAAGCTCGACGCTTCGGTCGGCCTGTTCGCGGACATGCTGCGCAAGCCGGCCTTCAGCCCGGCCGACATCGATCGCGTCAAGGCGATGCGCATCGCCGGCATCCGCCAGGAGAAGGCGCGCCCGAACACCGCGGCGATGCGCGTGCTGCCGCCGCTGCTGTACGGCGAAGGCCATCCCTATGCGATGCCGCTGACCGGCTCCGGTACCGAAGCGTCGGTGACGACGATTTCGCGCGACGATCTCGACGCCTACCGCCGTACCTGGCTGCGTCCGGAAAACGCCACGCTGGTCGTGGTCGGCGATACCACCATGGACAAGCTGCTGCCGGTGCTCAATCGCCATCTCGGCGACTGGAAGGGCGAAGGCGCGGCGACGAAGGCGAAGGTCGTGCCGCAGGTGGCGCTGCCGACCAAGCCGCGCGTGTTCCTGATCGACCAGCCGGGCGCCGTGCAGGCCAACATCATGGCCGCCGAGCTGGTGTCGTCGACGCGCGATCCGGGCGCGGTGAAGTTGTCGATGGCCAACGACATCCTCGGCGGCGTGTTCTCCTCGCGCCTCAACATGAACCTGCGCGAGGACAAGCACTGGTCCTATGGGGCCTACACCACCATGGTGGATGCGCAGGGGCAGCGGCCGTGGCTGGCGCTGGCGCCGGTGCAGATCGACAAGACCGCGGAGTCGATCGCCGAGACGCGTCGCGAAATCAGCGATTACACCAGCGGCAAGAAGCCGGCGACGCAGGATGAAGTGACCAAGGTGGTCAACAACGAGCTGCGCGGCCAGCCGGGTGCCTACGAAACCGCGGGCGCGGTGCTCGGCACCATGACCGGGATCGTGCGCTATGGCCGTCCCGACAACTGGATCCAGGTGCGCAACGAGCAGATCGCCAACCTGACGCCGGCACAAGCCGCCGAAGCGATCAAGGCGATCCATCCGGATGCGCTGACATGGGTGGTCGTCGGCGACCTCAAGAAGATCGAGGCGCCGGTGCGCGCGCTGAATCTGGGCGAGGTCACGGTGGTCGATGCCAACGGCAAGCCGGCGCACTAACTCGAACGCGCTGGTGGCGTGGGTCGCCACGCTGCCGCGCGGTACGCCGTGAATACATCCATGTAGGCTCATGCGCCGCATCCATGCGGCGCAATGCCCGCGCATCGGCGTGGCGACCCACTTCCGCGCGCGTATTGTGGCTTTGCGGAGATTTTGAAAAGCAACAGCCCGCGCGGCTGTTGCTTTTAACTCACACCCCCCTCAAGCAACCACCGGCGGTGCCTATGCGGTTGGTCTGTAGCGCCGACCATGCGAGGCATGGATGCTGAGCCGAGCCCCCATGGATGGGTTCACGGCGTGTCGGCGGCTGCAGACAACCGCGATAGGCGCAAAGCCGGGCGATGTTTTTCTTACGCGCCGATCAGCTGCTCCGCCGGCACGTAGGGCAGGTGGTGCGCTTCGGCCACCGGCTCGCAGGTGACCTTGCCTTCGCAGACATTCAGGCCGTTGCGCAGGTGGACGTCCTGCGCCAGCGCCTTCTTCCAGCCGTTGTTCGCCAGCGCCAGGGTGAAGGGCAGGGTGACGCTGTTGAGCGCGAAGGTCGAGGTGCGCGCGACCGCGCCCGGCATGTTCGCCACGCAGTAGTGGACGACGCCGTCGACGACATAGGTCGGGTCGGCGTGGGTGGTGGCGTGCGAGGTTTCCACGCAGCCGCCCTGGTCGATGGCGACGTCGACGATCACCGCGCCCGGCTTCATGGTCTTGACCATTTCTTTCGTGACCAACTTCGGCGCGGCGGCGCCCGGGACCAGCACGGTGCCGATCAGCAGGTCGGCGCGGCGCACCAGTTCCTCGATCGCGGCGCGGGTGGAGAAGATGGTGGAGATCGAGGTGCCGAACTGGGCGGCCAGGCGCTTGAGCGCGTCGGCCGAACGGTCGACCACGGTCACCTTGGCGCCCATGCCGACGGCGATCGTCGCGGCATGCGTGCCCGAGACGCCGCCACCGAGGATCACCACTTCGGCAGCCGGCACGCCCGGTACGCCGCCGAGCAGCACGCCGCGGCCACCCTGGGCCTTTTCCAGCGAATGCGCGCCGACCTGCGGGGCGAGGCGGCCGGCCACTTCCGACATCGGCGTCAGCAGCGGCAGCGAACCGTTCGCGGCGGTGACGGTTTCATAAGCGATGCAGACCGCACCCGAATCGATCAGGTCCTTGGTCTGCGGTTCGTCGGGGGCGAGGTGCAGGTAGGTGAAGAGGATCTGGCCCGGGCGCAGCTTCTTGCGCTCCACCGCCTGCGGCTCCTTCACCTTCACGATCATGTCGGCGTTGGCGAAGATTTCGTCGGCGCTGTCGACGATCTTGCCGCCGGCGGCGACGTAGTCGGCGTCGGTCAGGCCGGCGCCGAGGCCCGCGCCCTTCTCCACCAGCACTTCATGGCCGTGGTGCACCAGCTCGTGCACGGACGACGGGATGAGGCCGACGCGGTATTCGTGGACTTTGATTTCCTTGGGGACGCCGATACGCATGACTGTGTGCTCCATGGGTGGGGTTGTCGGCGCGCCGACGGGTGAGGTGGAGCAGTATGGGCGCGTGATTGCGCATTTTGGCGCGAAAATTGTTGATCGCACGGCAAGTTTGTCGCATTATTCGCCAATAATTCGGAAAATAATCGAACAGGATGCGAATCATCGAACCTGCCATCGACGACCGCGACCGCGCCATCCTGCGCCTGCTCCAGGAAGACGGGCGGCTGACCAATCTCGAGCTCGCCCAGAAGATCAACCTGTCGCCCTCGGCCTGCCTGCGGCGGGTCAAGCTGCTCGAGGAGTCGGGCCTGATCGCGCGCTATGTCATGTTGCTGGACGAGAAGGCGGCGGGCCTGCCGGGCACCGCCTTCGTGCTGGTCACGCTGGACCAGCAGGGGCGCATCGCGCTGGATGCCTTCGAGGCGGCGATCCAGCGGCACCCCGAGGTCACCGAATGCTGCCTGCTCGCCGGCACCGCCGACTACATGGTGCGGGTGGCGTATGCGGATTCGGCCGATTTCGAGCGCATCCACACCGAGATCCTGACCCAGTTGCCCGGCGTGGTGCGTGTCCAGTCGACATTGACGCTGCGCACGGTGAAGAAGACGACGGCGTTGCCGTTGTAGGCGTTGGGCAACGGTTGGGCTGGTGTCATCGCCCGTGGGCTAGACTCGGCCCATGCCTCGTTTCGCACTGACCCTGATTGCCGCCATTGCATTGGCCGGCTGCTCCCTCGCCCCGATGACGCCGGAAGCCGAGCGCGTCCAGGTCGTCGCCACCCCGCCGAGCGGTTGCACCCCGGCCGGCCGGGTCGAAGTGTCGGCGACCAGCGGCTTCGCCATGGTCAAGCGCAACCAGCTGCGGGTGAAGGATGAGCTGGAGACCCTGGCCCGCCAGGAGGCCGCCAAGATCGGCGCCAATACCGTCAGTCCGCGCGAAGCACCGAGCGCCGACGGCCACCAGAGTTTCGAAGCCTGGCGTTGCGCCCGCTGAAGGCGGGGGGTGAACGGCAAGGGCCATTCGTCCGGGAAGGCCTGAAAACGCGGTATTCTATGCGGCTTGGTCCTGTTCAGGTTCCGCCTCCATGCTGTTCAAAAATGTCGCCATCGCCGGTCTCGCCCACGTCGATGCGCCGCACACGCTGACGTCCGATGAAATCAATGTCCGCCTCCAGCCGACGCTGGATCGACTGGGCATCAAGACGGACGTCCTCAACGACATCGCCGGCGTGCATGCGCGCCGCCTGTGGGACGCCGACATGCAGGCGTCCGACGCCGCGACGCTCGCCGCGCGCAAGGCGCTGGAAGACGCCGGCATCGACGCCGGCAAGGTCGGCCTGCTGGTCAATACCTCGGTCAGCCGCGACTACCTGGAACCGTCGACCGCCAGCATCGTCTGCGGCAACCTCGGCGTGTCCGAGAACTGCCAGACCTTCGACGTCGCCAACGCCTGCCTCGCCTTCATCAACGGCATGGACATCGCCGCGCGCATGATCGAGCGCGACGAAATCGACTACGCACTGGTGGTCGATGGCGAGACCGCCAACCTCGTCTACGAAAAGACCATCGAGCGCATGAACGCGCCCGGCATCACCCAGGAACAGTTCCGCGACGAACTCGCCGCGCTGACCCTGGGTTGCGGCGCGGTTGCGATGGTGATGGCGCGCAGCGCGCTGGCGCCCGATGCTCCGCGCTACAAGGGCGGCGTGACCCGTTCCGCCACCGAGTGGAACAAGCTGTGCCGCGGCAACCTCGACCGCATGGTCACCGACACCCGCATGCTGCTGATCGAGGGCATGAAGCTGGCGAACAAGACCTTCAGCGCCGCCAAGATCGCACTGGGCTGGGCCGTGGACGAGCTCGACCAGTTCGTGATCCACCAGGTCAGCCGTCCGCATACGCAGGCCTTCATCAAGGCCTTCGGCATCGATCCGAAGAAGGTCATGACCATCTTCAACGACCACGGCAACATCGGCCCGGCCTCGGTGCCGATCGTGCTGAGCAAGCTCAAGGAGCTCGGCCGACTGAAGAAGGGCGATCGCATCGCGCTGCTCGGCATCGGTTCCGGCCTCAACTGCACGATGGCCGAGGTCGAGTGGTAATGGGCGATTCCGTGTTGCCGCCGTGCCCGCAATGCGCCTCGACGTATGCCTACGCCGATGGCGAGATGCTGGTCTGCCCGGAATGCGGCCACGAGTGGAAGCCCGGCGAAGTCGCTGCCGACGACGCCCTTGAGGTGCGCGACGCGGTCGGCAACCTGCTTGCCGATGGCGACAGCGTCACCGTGGTCAAGGACCTCAAGGTCAAGGGCGCGTCGAATGCGCTCAAGGTCGGTACCCGCATCAAGGGCATCCGCCTGGTCGATGGCGCCGACGGCCACAACATCGACTGCAAGATCGACGGCTTCGGCGCGATGCGCCTGAAGTCGGAGTTCGTGAAAAAGGCGTGAGCCGCGCTGCAGCCGTGGTCGCCGTGCAGCAGACCTTTCCCGATTATCCGTTCGCTCCGCAGCGCTTCGAGGCGCGGCCGGGCATCGCGATGTCGTATCTCGACGAAGGTCCGCGCGACGGCGAAACGATCGTGATGCTGCACGGCAATCCGTCGTGGAGCTATTACTGGCGCCATCTGGTGGCTGGACTGCGCGACCGCTATCGCTGCATCGTGCCCGACCACGTCGGCATGGGCCTGTCCGACAAGCCCGATGACGCGATGGACGCATCGCCGCGCTACGACTACACGCTGCAGTCGCGCATCGACGATCTCGATGCGTTGCTCGGGCATCTCGGCGTCGACGGTCCGGTGACGCTGGTGGTGCACGACTGGGGCGGGATGATCGGTTTCGGCTGGGCGCTGCGCGATCCGTCGCGGGTGCGCCGACTCGTCATCACCAATACCGCGGCCTTCCCGCTGCCGGCGGCGAAGCGTTTCCCGAAGCGCCTGGCGCTCGGTCGCGATTCGAAAATCGGCGGTTGGGCGATTCGGCGCTTCAACCTGTTCGCGCGCGGCGCGGCGCTGTACGGCACGGTGCGCACGCTGCCGCAGGACGTCATCCAGGCATATTCCGGCGTGTACGATGGCTGGACCAGCGCGATCTCGACGCTGCGCTTCATGCAGGACATTCCGCTTGGCGAAGGCGATCGTGCGTGGTCGCTGCTGCAGGCGGTGGCGGCGCAGTTGCCGGCGTATGCCGACCGTCCGGCCTTCATCGCCTGGGGGCTGCGCGATTTCGTGTTCGATCGCCACTTCCTCGACGGGTTCCGTGCGGCGCTGCCCGCTGCCGAAGTGCATCCGTACCGGGACGCCGGCCATTACGTGCTGGAGGACCTGCACGAACAGCTGGTGCCTATGATCCGCACGTTCCTGGACGGGAACCCGGTTCAGTCGTTATAGCAATCGCCATTGCAGTCCCGGGTAGCTTGCTCCCGTGCGCGACACGCCGTGAATACATCCATGTAGGCTCGTCCGCCGCATCCATGCGGCGGAACGGTCGCACCCGGGACAAGCCACCCGTGACTCGGGCAATTGTTGGGATTTATTGGCCGGGTTCTGTCCAGTCCGCTGGCGTGAGGAGAGGCAATCCGTAACGCATCCGCGCGCGATCGCAATGCGAATCCGCGCTGCCGTGCTCCCACGATGCCTGCACCGCGCGACAGGGGCTCGGGCGCAGTTCGTAGATCGAGCAATTGCACGCTTCGCCGACCTTGCCGCGCAGGGCGATGCAATGCGGGTGGGTGCTGTCGGTGCCACGCATCGCGCGCTCGTGGCTGCGCAGGGGCTGGGTGAGTTCGATCGGTACGGTGCCGCCGGGGGCATCGTCGGCCTCGCTCCAGTGGAAGGCGACGCGGAACGCGGCGCAGCAGGCGCCACAGCGCATGCAGGGATGGACGAAGTCTTGGGACGACATGTCGTCATTGTGCGGCAGGAACAGGCGACAATAACGCCGTGACCGCAGCCCTCACCTCCACGCTCGAACGCATGGCCCGCGAACGCCCGGACGCAGTGGCGATGCGCTGCCCGGGTCCGCGCGGCGACTATTCGATCGCGCTGACCTATGGCGAACTCGATGCGCGCAGTCGCGCGATCGCGTCGGGGCTGGCGCGGCGCGGGATCGTGGCCGGATCGCGCACGGTGGTGATGGTGCGACCGACGCCGGAGTTCTTCCTGCTGATGTTCGCGCTGTTCCGCTCCGGCGCGGTGCCGGTGCTGGTCGATCCGGGGATCTCGAAGAAGGCGTTGCGGCAATGCCTGGACGAAGCGCAGCCGCAGGCCTTCATCGGCATCCCGCTGGCGATGCTGGCGCGCAGGCTGCTGGGGTGGGCACGATCGGCGCGGGTGGCCATCACCACCGGAGGGCGCGCACTGCTCGCCGATGCCACGTTGGCCGAGATCGAAGCGGACGGCGCCGCGCATCCGCAAACTTTCGCGGACAACGATCCCGAAGCGATGGCCGCGATCCTGTTCACCAGCGGGTCGACCGGAATCCCGAAAGGAGTGGTCTATCGCGGCCGTCATTTCGGCGCGCAGATCGAACTGCTGCGCAACGCCTTCGGGATGGAGGCGGGCGGCGTCGACCTGCCGACCTTCCCGCCATTCGCGCTGTTCGATCCCGCGCTCGGGCTCACCTCGATCATTCCCGACATGGACCCGACGCGTCCCGCGCGCGCCAATCCGCGCAAGTTGCACGCGGCGATGCAGCGCTTCGGGGCGACGCAATTGTTCGGTTCGCCGGCTCTGATGCGCGTGCTGGCCGAGCATGGCGAGCCCTTGCCCGGCATCCGCATCGCGACAAGCGCCGGTGCGCCGGTGCCGCCGGAAGTCGTGGCGAAGCTGCTCGAACTGTTGCCGTCCCATGCGAAATTCTGGACGCCCTATGGCGCGACCGAATGCCTGCCGGTCGCCGTCATCGAAGGGCGCGAATTGCTGACGTTGCGCACGCGCACCGAAGCTGGCAGCGGCACCTGCGTCGGACGCCCGGTGCCGCCCAACGAGGTGCGCATCATCACGATCAGCGATGGCGAAATCGCCGAATGGAATGACGCGCGCGAAGTGGCGCAGGGCATCGTCGGCGAGATCACCGTCGCCGGTCCGAGCGCGACCGACAGTTACTACAACCGAGATGCGCAGACGCGCCTGGCCAAGATCCGCGAACGCCTGGTCGATGGCAGCGAACGCATCGTCCATCGCATGGGCGATCTCGGCTATTTCGATCGCGACGGGCGGCTGTGGTTCTGCGGACGCAAGTCGCAGCGGGTGGTCGTCGACGAGCTCACCACGCTATGCACCGAACAGATCGAGCCGGTGTTCAACAGCCATCCGGACGTCGCGCGCACGGCATTGGTCGGCGTGGGCGAAGCGGGACGCCAGCAGCCCATCCTGTGCGTCGAACTGAAGCAGGACGTCGCCGCCGACCAGTGGCCACGCATCGCCGGCGAATTGCGCCATCTCGCCGATGGCGGCGTGCATACCGCCAAGGTCGACGGCTTCCTGCATTATCCGCGACTGTTCCCGGTCGATATCCGCCACAACGCCAAGATCGGCCGCGAGGCGCTGGCGCGCTGGGCCGCCCAGCGCACGCCGCAAGGAAACAGATCGAAATGAAGATCCTCGTCACTGGCGGTGGTGGTTTCCTCGGCCAGGCCTTGTGCCGTGGCTTGGTCGAACGCGGCCATCGCGTGCGCAGCTTCAATCGCGGGCGCTATCCGGAACTCGACGTGCTCGGTGTCGAGCAGGTGCGCGGCGACCTTGCCGATCCCGATGCGATGCTCGCGGCGGCGGAAGGCTGCGAGGCGGTCTTCCACAACGCCGCCAAGGCCGGCGCCTGGGGCAGCTACGACAGTTATTTCCAGCCGAACGTGGTTGGCACGCGCAACGTCATCGCCGCCTGCCGCGCGCATGGCATCCCGCGCCTCGTCTACACCTCGACCCCCAGCGTGACCCATCGCGCCACCCATCCGGTAGAAGGCGGAACCGCGGATGACGTGCCCTATGGCGAACACCTGAAGGCGCCGTATGCGGCGACCAAGCTGATCGCCGAACGCGAAGTGCTGGCGGCGAACAGCGTCACGCTGGCGACGGTCGCCCTGCGCCCGCGCCTGATCTGGGGCGTCGGCGACAACCAGTTGCTGCCGCGCCTGGTGGAACGCGCGCGCGCCGGACGCCTGGCATTGGTCGGAAACGGCCTCAACCTGGTCGACACAACCTATGTCGACAATGCCGCGCAGGCGCATTTCGATGCGTTCGAACACCTGCAGATCGGCGCGGCCTGCGCCGGCAAGGCCTATTTCATCAGCAACGGCGAACCTCGCGCGATGGAGCGCATCGTCAACGACCTGCTGCGCGCGGCCGGGGCGCCGGAAATCCATCGCCACATCCCGTTCGAGCTGGCCTACGGCATCGGCGCGACGATGGAACTGCTGTGGCCATTGCTGCGCCTTCGCGGCGAACCGCCGATGACGCGTTTCCTCGCCGAACAGCTGGTGACGCCACATTGGTACAGCATGGCGCCGGCGCTCCGGGATTTCGGCTACGTGCCGCGCGTCAGCATGGATGAAGGCCTGGAGCGGGTCGCGGCGTACTGGCGCAACGTCGCGTGACGCGAGGCTCGCGCGCCGCCACTACAATGCAGGCATGAGCGACGCATCCTCCAATCTGCCGTTCAACTGGAAAGTGCCCGCCGGCAAGGCGCTGGAAGCTGCGCTCAATCGTGCCTTGCTGCTTGACGAGGACACCCGTAGTGCGTTGCCCGCGCTGGATGGCCGCACCGTTGCGCTGACCCTGGAGTCGCCGCCGCTGGCGCTGCAATTGAAGGTGGAGGGCGATCGCCTGCGCGTCGGCCCGGTGCCGGACGCCGATCGCGCCGATCTCTCGGTGCGCAGCACGCTGTCGGGATTGCTGGGTCGCCTGCCGGGCCTTTTGGGCAGCGCCTCCCAACGCGATGCCGGGCCCCCGGTGGGATCGATGCGGATCGAAGGCGATGCCGACGTCGCCCGTCGCCTGCAGCGGATGGCGGAACGCTTCGATCCCGACTGGGGGCGACCGTTCGCCGCGGTGTTCGGCGACGTGCTCGGCACCCAGATCGCCAATGGCGTCGCCTTCGCGCTCAAGCGCGCGCGCATCGCCGCGCAGGACGTGGCGAAATCGGCGGCGGAATACCTCACCGAGGAGTCGCGCGACGTGGTCGCCCAGGCCGAGCTCGATGCCTTCCACGACGACGTCGACAAACTGCGCGATGCCGGCGAACGGCTCGCCGCACGCATCGCCCGTTTGCGGAGCGCCGGCTCCGGAGAGGCACGGTGAACTTCGGCGTCGGTCGCGCATGGCGGATCGGGCGCGTGCTGCTGCGCTATCGCCTCGATTCCCTGCTCGACGATACCCCTGCCGAGCGCTGGTTGAAATTGGCTCGCCCGTTCGTGCCGGGCGCGTCCGCCGAGATCGCCGCGTTGCCGCGCGGTGCGCGCCTGCGCCTCGCCCTGCAGGAACTCGGGCCGATCTTCGTCAAGTTCGGGCAGATCCTGTCGACCCGGCGCGACCTGGTTCCGGTCGACATCGCCGAAGAACTCACGTTGCTGCAGGATCGCGTCAAGCCGTTCGATGGCCAGCGCGCACGCGCGATCGTCGAGCAGTCATTGGGTCAACCGATCGACGTGCTGTTCGCCGATTTCGACACTGCGCCACTGGCGTCGGCAAGCATCGCCCAGGTGCACGCGGCGACCCTGCACGATGGCCGCCGGGTCGTGGTGAAAGTGCTGCGTCCGGACATCGACGCCGAGATCCGGGACGATATCGCCCTGCTGAAGTCGCTGGCCGGCGTGGTCGAGCGCACGCATCCCAATGCCGACAAGATCCGCCCGCGCGAAATCGTCGCCGAGATCGAGAACACGCTGACCGCCGAACTCGATCTCCAGCGCGAAGCCGCCAATGCGTCGGTCCTGCGGCGCAACTGGATAGATTCCGACGATCTCTACGTGCCGGAACCGATCTGGAGCCATACCGGCCCGCGCGCGATGACGATGGAGCGCGTCACCGGCATTCCCTCCGACGACATCGCCGCGCTCGACGCCGCCGGCATCGATCGCAAGGCCCTGGCCGCCAAGGGCGTGCGCGTGTTCTACCAGCAGGTGTTCCGCGACAACTTCTTCCACGCCGATGCCCACGCCGGCAACATCTGGGTCGATGTCGATCCGGCGCGCCGAGCGGATCCGCGTTTCATCGCGATCGACTTCGGCATCATGGGCCAGCTTTCGCGCGAGGATCAGTACTACCTCGCCGAGAATTTCATGGCGATCTTCAATCGCGACTACCGCCGTATCGCCGAACTGCACGTCGACGCCGGCTGGATGCCCGGCCACCTGCGCATCGACGAACTGGAAGCGGCCGCGCGTTCGGTGTGCGAACCGTACTTCACCCGCCCGCTGTCGCAGATCTCGCTGGCCGAAGTGCTGGCGAAACTGTTCCGGGTCGCCCAGCGCTACGAATTGACGCTGCAGCCGCAGCTGATCCTGTTGCAGAAGACGTTGTTGAACATCGAGGGCGTCGGTCGCCAGCTCGATCCCGACATCGACATCTGGGCAGTCGCGAGGCCTGTGCTGGAGCGCATCCTGCGCGAACGCTACAGCCCGAAGCGGTTGCTCAAGAACTTCGCCCGCCAGTTGCCGGAGCTGGCGACGCGCGCCCCGGAAATGCCGGAGCTCGCGCATGCGTGGTTGAAGCAGCAAGTGGAAGGCCGCCACGAACTGCACATGCAGTCCGAAGACCTGCGCCGTCTTTCCAACGACCTCCACGGCATGCAACGACGGATGGTCTCGGCGATCCTCGGCACCGGCCTGCTGATCGTCGCGGCGGTGCTGTACGCGCTCGAACCCGCGGGCGGCCCACGGCTGTTCGGGATCCCGGCATCGGCGTGGATCGCCGGGCTTGGCGGGCTGTGGGCGTTGCTGGCGGCGTGGCCGCGCGGCCGCGGTTGATCCCCATCCTCCATCCCGACGATCGCTTCGCCGTGGTCGCCAAGCCGGCGGGCCTGATGCTGCACGACAGCGCGCTCGCCCGTGGCGAAACCGATTTCCTCGCCGATCGCCTGCGCGAGCAGTTCGGACGCGACATCTTCCTGATCCACCGGCTCGATCGCGCCACCAGCGGTTGCCTGCTGCTGGCCTTCGATCGCGACACCGCATCGGCGCTGGGCAAGGCGTGGATGGCGGGCGACGCCGACAAGGACTATCTCGCGATCTGTCGCGGCTGGCCGGCGGAAGACGACTTCCTCGTCGACCATCCGCTCGACGGCGGCCCCGGAAAGCCGGAAAAGAAGCCGGCGCGCACGCGCTTCCGCAAGCTCGCGACAGGCGAGTTGGAATTGCCCTCGGCGGGATTCCCGACCTCGCGTTATGCGTTGTTGCGCGCCAGTCCCGAGACCGGGCGCTTCCGCCAGATCCGCCGCCATCTCAAGCACCTGTCGCATCACCTGATCGGCGACACCAGCCACGGCGATGGCCGCCACAACCGCAATTTCCGCATGCTCGGCATCCATCGCATGCTGCTGCACGCGGAGCGCCTGTCGTTCACCCATCCGTGGAGCGGCGAACGCCTCTCGATCGTCGCGCCGCCCGACGGCGAATTCGCGAAGGCGCTGGCGCTGTTCGGCTGGAACGCGTGACCTCAGCGCTGGTGCGGCGTGTTCTGCGCGCGTTCCATTTCCCTGCCGAAATCGCGCATCGCCGGTTCCATCTCGCGGCCCATCGATTCCATTGCGGGCTGCATCGCTTCCATCATCTTCGGCATGGTCTCGGCCATGGTGCGCATCATCGGCGCCATCGCCTTCATCATCGCCGGCATTTCCTTCGCCATCGCCTGCATCGCCGGCTGCATCTGCTTCATCATCCGGGGCATCTGGCGCATGGCTTCCTGCATCTGCGGCTGCGCCTTCTGCAATTCGTCGGTGGCCTGGCGCATGGCGGCCGCGGTGTCGGCGGCGGTCGGAGCGGTGGGAATGGTCGCGGATCGCGCGGCGGGATCGGTGCCGGCATGGGCGCCAGCGCTGGCGGCGGCAAGGAGCAGGGCGGCTGCGATGCGGTTCATGGTCATCCCCCGATTCGGACATCTCGAACCGGTATGCTCGGAAGCCCGCGTGGACAACGTCAAGATCGCGCTTGCGGATGCTCAACCGGCGTTGTGTTATGTGAACGGGTCAGGGCCGGGGAGCCCATTTAGACTTCACCGATGAACGAGATCGCCATTCCCGAATCCGAACTGGTCGAGCGCTTCGTGCGCGCGTCGGGCGCGGGCGGGCAGAACATCAACAAGGTCGCCACCGCGGTCGAGCTGCGCTTCGACATCGCCGGCTCGCCTTCGCTGGACGACGAGGTCCGCAGCCGCCTGCTGGCTCGGCGCGACCGGCGCGTCACCGGCGACGGCGTGATCGTCATCCATGCCCAGCGCTTCCGCACACAAGACCGCAATCGCGACGATGCGCGCGAACGCCTGATGGCCTTCATCGCCCACGGCAGCGAAGTCGCCAAGCCGCGCAAGGCGACCCGGCCGACGCGGGCATCGAAGGAGCGCCGGCTGGAATCGAAGCGCGGACGCAGCGAACTCAAGCGCGGCCGCACCCGCAAGGATTGGGATTGAACGCATGAACGAAACGAACGCGCCGCATCCGCCGACGCCGGCCAGCGACGGACCGATCCTGCCATTGCCGCCGCGCGCGCCGCGGGTGCGCAACAGTCCGTTCTCGCGCTGGTTCGGACGCACGCTGCTGAAGCTGGGCGGCTGGCGCATGGTCGGCGAATTCCCGGACGTGCCGAAGCTGGTGCTGATCGGCGCGCCGCATTCGTCCAACTGGGACGGCGTGTGGGGATTCGCGGCGAAGATGGCGCTCGGCCTCGACATTCGCATCCTCGGCAAGAAGGAATTGTTCTGGTGGCCGATGGGGCCGATCCTGCGCCGGCTCGGCGTGATCGCGATCGATCGCAAGGCGCCGGGCGGTATCGTCGAACACACCGCGGCAACGATTCGCGGCGCCGACCAGTTCTGGCTGGGCATCGCCCCTGAAGGCACCCGCAAGCCGGTGAAGGAATGGAAGAACGGATTCTGGAAGATCGCGCACACCGCCGAGATCCCGATCCTGCTCGAATATTTCCATTACCCGGACAAGGTGATCGGCATCGGTCCGCTGTTCTGGACCAGCGACGATCCCGTCGCTGACATGGCGCGCATCCGCGAGTGGTATCGCCCGTGGCAGGGCAAGAACCACGGCACGATTTAACGCGGCGACACGCCCTCGACCAGGATCGAAAACAGCGCCTGCGCCACGTCCGGCAACGGTCGTTGGGTGACGCGTTCCAGCACGCCATCGGTCTGCAACGACGCCAGTCCGTGCACGACCGACCAGCCGGCGATCGCGACGTCCTCGGGCGAGCGCGCCCCGGTGAGTCCCGCTGCCGCGCATTCGTGCGCCGCGCGCAGCACCACCCCGAAGGCTTCCTGCCCCGCTTCGAGCAGATCGGGGTGCTGCAGCTTGTTGCACTCCGGCCCGAACATCAGGCGATAGAGATGCGGATGTTCGCCGGCGAACTGCAGGTAGGCGCTACCGACGGCGAGATAGCTGTCGACCGGGGTCGATGCCGAAATGCGCGCGGCATCGGTGGTCGTGGCGAGTTCCCGGAAGCCCTCCGCCAGCACGGCGGCCTGCAAGGCATCGCGATCCTCGAAGTGGCGATAGGGCGCCGCCGGGCTGACGCCCGCTTGCTGCGCCGCAGCGCGCAAGGTCAGTGCCGAGGAGCCGCCACGTTCCACCAGCTGGCGCGCGGCCAGCAACAGAGCACGCCGCAAATCGCCGTGGTGGTAGCCCTGCGGGCGGGGGATGGGACAAGCCATGCCCGGGAAAAGACGCCGCTTCATGTTGACAATAATAACATCTCGTCATAACGTCATGTTGACGAGATAAACATCAGGCTCACCCACCGTATCCGGAGATTCCAGATGCAACACAATCCCATTGGCTGGACCGAGATCTACGTGCAGGACATGGCGCGTGCGCGCGCGTTCTACGAGACGGTGCTGGCAACCAAACTGGAAGAGCACCCGGTACCGCCCGACATGAAGATGGAAATGATGTTCTTCCCCGCGCAGATGGAATTGCCCGGCAGCGGCGGCGCGCTGGTGAAGATGGAGGGCGTGCCCTCGGGCATGGGAGGTACCTTGGTCTATTTCGTCTGCGAGGATTGCGGCGTCGAGTCGGGCCGCGTGGAGGCCGCCGGCGGCAAGATCTTCAAGCCCAAGTTTTCGATCGGCGAATACGGCAATTGCGCGTTGTGCTACGACAGCGAAGGCAATCTGTTCGGCCTGCATTCGATGAAGTGATCGTCACGGCGTGGTCAGGCGCATCGCCAACCACACCGCGAACAGGATCGGCAGCAGGATCGCGGCGAGCAGGGCGATCGAAAGCGTCGTCCGCCCCCATCCCGGCAACGGCCCGGTGCCGGGCGACGCGACGACATTGGTGTCGGCGATGCGATCGTGCAGGCTGCGGAATGGCGGCCACCATGCCAGCAGGTGGCCGATGTTGAGCGTGAACCACGACAGTCCTGCGGCGAGTTGGCGCACCATCAGCTGCGCGAACGGCGCGCGCTTCCCCGACGCATCGACCACGCGCAGGCCGAGCAGGCGCTTGCCGGGGGAGCCCTGCCACGACGACAGTTCGCCGCCGAGATTCCAGGCGGCGGACAGCAGGGCATAGGCAAGCGTCACGACGAGGATGGCCCCGGTGACGTGCCGGGCGAATGCCGCGACCGCGGCATGCAGCGATGGATCGGCGAGCAGGCTGGCGTAGAAGCTGGCGGGATCGGCATTGGCGTCGAGCGCATGGGCCATCGTCGCGTCCATGGTCGAGCGCAGGCTGTCGATCGCGGCATCTGCCTCGCGCAGATCGGCCCGCCACCACGATGCGGTCAGCAGGAGTGCAGCCGCCGCGAGCGCGGCGAAGTCGGCCAGGAAGGCGGCGCAGCGCCGTTGCCAGTGCGGATTGCGCAGCCGCGGCGGATTCATGCCGATGCGGTGTTCGGCTTCAGCACGCGGGCGGCAAGGATGCCGGCTTCATAGAGCAGGCACATCGGGACGGCCAGCATCAGCTGCGAAACGATGTCGGGCGGAGTGATGATCGCGGCGAGGATGAAGATCGCGACGACGGCGTAGCCGCGCCACTCGCGCAACTGCTGCGGGGTGACCACGCCGACCAGCACGGCGATTACCAGCGCCACCGGCAATTCGAAACTGAGGCCGAAGGCGAAAAAGATCATCAACACGAAATCGAGATAGGCGTTGATGTCGGTCATGCGCGCCACGCCCGCAGGAGTGGTGTGCTCGAGGAACAGGAACGCCGCCGGCAGCACGCCGAAATAGGCGAAGGCGCAGCCGAGGTAGAACAGCACCACCGCCGAGGCCAGCAATGGCAGGGCAATGCGGCGCTCGCGCTGGTACAGGCCAGGCGCGACGAACGCCCAGGCCTGGTAGAGCACCCACGGCATCGCCGCCATCAATGCGACGCAGACGGCCAGCTTGACCGGGGTGACGAACGGGGTGAGAACGCCGGTGGCGATCAGCTGGCCGCCGCGTGGCATGGATCGCAACAGCGGTTGCGCCAGCCAGGCGTAGAGCTTGTTCGAGAACGGCAACGCCACCGCCAGCACCACGCCGACACCGGCCAGTGCGCGCAGCAGGCGCATACGCAATTCGAGAAGGTGCGGGATCAGTCCGCCAACCAGCGATTCCGGATCGTCAGCGAAACTCATTGCGCATGGTCGCCGTGGGGATCGGCTGGCGCATCGCCATCGGCGGGCTTCCCTTCAGCGGTGATGGCCGCCTGCGACAGGTGACGCAGGTCGGCGCCGGCATCATGCACGGATTGTTTCGCGCCTTCCAGCTGCTTGCGCATGTCCTCGGCGGCGAGTTCGCGCTCCAGTTCGGCGCGCAGGTTGAACCAGTAGGCGCGCACCCGGCGGATCCACAGGCCGGCCAGCCGCGCGGCTTTCGGCAAACGTTCCGGACCGAGCACGATGAGTGCGACGATGCCGATCAGCAGGAGTTTGCCGAAACCGAGTTCGAACATGGCACGACCCGTGGTTGCAGTCCGCGATCAGCGCGGTGCCTGGTCGTCCTGGCGCTGCTGCGATTGCGTCGTGCTGTCGCTGCGTTGCGAATCATCGCCCAGGCTCTGGGGCTTCTTTTCTTCCTCGTCCCCGTGCATGCCTTTCTTGAACTCGTTGACGGCCTTGCCGATGTCGCGGGCGCCGCTGGTCAGGCGCTTGGTGCCGAACACCACCAGGATGATCACCAGGAGGATCAACAATTTGCCGAAGCTGAGCTCGAACATGGCAACACTTCCAACGATTCAGATACAGCTTGGGAGAATACAGCAGCGCCTCAGGGCTTGCCGGAGGTCTTTTGGGCTGCAGGCGCTTTCTTTGCCGGGGCTGTCGGCGCCGCGGGCAATGCTTCCGTGGTAACGCCGGATTCCTGTTCGGGTTGACTGTCTGCCTGTTCAGCTGCGGCAGGCGTATTCGCGGATTCGGCGGGTGCGGGCGTCGTCGCTGCCGGAGCGCCCCGCTCTGCGGCTTCGACCGCGCGATCGATGTCGGCACCTTTTTCGCGCTGCACCAGGCGGCGGTTGTGGGCGGTGGCGCCGGCTTCCTCCAGCGCGTCGCGGAAATCGACGATCACGTTGGGCGGACGCACCGGCGTGCGGTGTTCGAAGATCATCCGCGGCGTCGCGCCTGCGCCGTACATGCGCTGGTTGGCGTCGTCGTCGATCGCGATCACCGCGCCGTCGAAGGCGACGCCGGCGTAGAGGCCGCGCGCGCGCGACCACGACCAGATGTCGGCCTTGAACTGCTGGTCGGTGCCGGCGGCCGCATCGCGCCCGACCGGTCCCGCGGCGACGCTCGCGCCGGCGCCGAGCGTCAACTTGCCGGCGGTGATGTCGTTGAGGCCCTGGCGCGTGCGGAACACCATCACCACGTCGGATTTGGAGACGCCGATCTGGAAGCCGACGCTGCCGCCGGTCAGGCGCACGTACACCGGGTTCGACCAGGTGCCATCGGGGTTGCGGACCGACAGCAGGCCGTGGCCGCGGCGCCCGCCGAACACGAACCCGATCTTGAGCGTGTCCGGCACCACCAGGATGCCTTGCGCCTCGTCGAACAGGCGATCGGGAATCGCCGATTCCGGCATGGCCTGGATGTCGCGCAACACCTTCAACGCCATCTGCGTGCGCTGGGCGTCGCTCGGATCGTCGGCGGCCGAAGCGGGCAGGACGGCGAACAGTGCCAGCAGCAGGGCGAGACGCGCAAACAGTCGTGACATGGGCATTCGGAAAAGCAGGGGATGGCCGATGCTAGGCCGCGATCGCGCGCAGCCGCAACCCGCAGGCGGTCCGCGGGGCAGGGGCGATAAGGGCCTGTTCACGCTATCGGGACAGGATCATGTTGCCGCGTGCTGCCGGCAGGTGGTCGCGGGCGGCGCTGTGGCAGGCTGGCCGCCTGTCCAAGCCGCACGCGGCTGCATGGCGGCGACACACGGCAACCCGAAGGGCCGCGCCAATGCATGCGCGCTGCTGCGTCATCACTCGCTCATTTATCGGCATAAATTCGCTCGTTCTTCCTTGCAGCACACAAGCCTTGGCGCGGCATGACCTGTCCCGATAGCGTGAACGGCCCTAAGCTATGCGGATGCAGACCCCGCTCCCGCGCGCCCTGGTGCTGGTTAATCTGGGCACGCCGAGCGCGCCCACGGCCACTGCCGTGCGCAACTACCTTGCCGAATTCCTGCTCGATCCGCGCGTGGTGCAGATTCCGCGCGCGCTGTGGTGGCCGCTGCTCAACTGGGTGATCCTGCCGCGGCGCAGCCCGGTGGTGGCGCGCAAGTACGCGGCGATCTGGATGGATGATGGATCGCCACTGGCCGCATACACGCGGCGCCTGGCCAATGGCGTGCAGGAAGCCTTGCCGGAATGGCGGGTGGCGATGGCAATGCGCTACGGCGAGCCGGCGTTGGCGAGGACGGTCGATGCGCTGGTCGCCGACGGCGCGCGGGAGATCGTGGTGCTGCCGCTGTATCCGCAATATTCGACCACCACCACGGCATCGGTGGGGGATATCGTGGCGATGCTGAGCACGAAACATCCGCAGCTCGCGTTCAAGACCGTGCCCGACTACCATCGCGACCCGCATTGGGTGGAGGCGGTGGCGTCGTCGATCCGCGAGCACTGGGCGCGTAACGGCCGTGCCGAAAAACTGGTGTTCTCGTTCCATGGCATCCCGGAACGACTGGTGAGCAACGGCGATCCCTATGCCGCGCAATGCGAAGCGAGCACGCAGGCGATCGCCACGGCCCTCGGCATCGCCCGCGACGACATCCTGCTGACCTACCAGTCGCGGTTCGGGCGCGAGCGCTGGCTGCAGCCCTACACCCTGCCGACCTTGCAGCAGCTCGCGGGCGACGGGATCCGCGACATCGACATCGCCTGTCCCGGCTTCGCGGTGGATTGCCTGGAAACGCTGGAGGAAATCGCCATGCTCAACGCCGAAGCGTTTGTCGCGGCAGGCGGCAATTCGTTGCGCTACATCCCCTGTCTCAATGCCGCCGCCGCCCACGCGCAGGCGCTGGCGGCGATCGCGGAGTCCGCGGCATGAGTTTGCAATTGAACGAAGCGACCATCGACATCCCGCTGGGGCGAATCGCCGCGTTGCGATCCGCCGCGGCGGAGAACGCGCCGCGCGTGCTGGCGCTGCATGGCTGGCTCGACAATGCCGCGAGTTTCATCCCGCTGGCGAAGCACCTGTCCGGCATCGAACTGGTGGCGGTCGACCTGCCCGGCCACGGTCGCAGCGTGCATTTGCCGCCTGGCGCGATCTATACCTTCGAGATGGCGGTGCATCACGTCCTCGACATCGCCGATGCGCTGGGTTGGCAACGCTTCACTTTGTTGGGGCATTCGATGGGGGCGGGCATCGCAAGCCTCGTCGCGGCGGCGTGTCCGCAGCGCATCGAGCGACTGGTCTGCATCGAGGCGCTCGGCGGTCTCGCCGATGCCGCCGACAATACCGCGCTGCGGATGCGCGAGTCGGTGGCGGCGATGCGCGCGATCGACGCCAAGTCCCTGCGGGTGTTCCCGGAACTGGACGTGGCGATCAACGCACGGATGCGCGCCAATGCGATGAGCGAGCCGGTGGCGCGATTGATCGTCGAGCGCGGCGTGCGCGAAGTGCAGGGCGGTTGGCAATGGAGCAGCGATCCGCGGCTGATGGTGCCGACGTGGCTGCGTCCGGTCGATGCGCAGGTGGTGAACGTCTGTTCCGGGATCGAATGCCCGACGCGGGTGGTGTTCGCCGATCCGGCGCAGCCCTATCTGCCCGCGGATGTGCGCAGCCGCTATGTCGATGCCCTGCCGCGCGGCGAATTGCTGGCGATGCCGGGCACGCACCATCTGCACATGGAGACGCCGCAGCCGGTGGCGGGGTGGATTGCCCCGTTCTTGGCACCTGCTGGCTGAGCGCCTGCAGCATTCAAGGCACGCGCTGGCTTGGCGGGTGACCAGCTCCGGCGCGCGGAACGCCGCAAGTACATCCATGTAGGCTCGTGCGCCGCATCCATGCGGCGCAACGCCCGCACACCGGACTGGCGCACCCACCGCCGCTCAGCCGGGCGATGATTCAAGTAATCGCCCGCAACCGCGCCTTCAGCGCACGCCCTTCCGCATGGAAATACGTGCGCTCGCGCCGCCAGTGCGGGCAACGCGCCTGCACCTCGCGCCAGAACGCCGGCGAGTGGTCGGCGCGGATCAGGTGGCAGAGTTCGTGCACCAGCACGTATTCGAAGGCCGATGGCCGCGCCAGCACCAGCGAGAGGTCGAGCGACACCACGCCCGACGGCGCCAGCGATCCCCATTGCGAACTCATCCTGCGCAGCACGATGCGTGACGGCTGGCGCGGCAGCGCGCCCACGTATTTCGGCAGCCACGCAGCGAGATCGGCGCGCGCCTGCGCCTCGTAGAAGTCGCGCAGCGCACGACGCACCGCACTGTCGGAATTGCCGCGCCGTTCGAACAGCAATTCGCCATCGGCCAAGGTCACGCGATTGACGCGCCCGGCGATCCAGCGCACCGGCAGCCATTCGCCGCGCAAGGGCAATGTCGTGGTGATGCCGGCGCGCAACGGCTCCGGTGCATCGACGGCGAGGTGGGCGATCTGCGTTTCCAGCCACGCCACGTGCTCCTGCGCGAAACGCTCGGCCGTGCGGAGGCTGGCGCGCAGCGGCAGCGTCATGCGCGGGCCGCGTTCGTCCACCGACAATTTGATCCGGCGCGCGCGCGAATGGCGCTTGCAGGGCAGTCGCAGCGTGCGCCCGTCCTCGAGGCGCAGGGTGATGTCCGGCAGATCGTCGCGATCCGCGTCGACCACTATCCCGCCTTGCTCAACTTGAGCACCGGCTCCAGCACCGCGAACAGGCGGTCGAATTCGGCGGCCATCAGCGCGAAGCGGGCGTCGAGTTCGGCGCGGATGTCGTCGCGATCGCTGGATTCCAGCTGTTCCACCGCGCCATCGAGCAGCTTGAACTTGCGGATCACCAGATCGTCGCCGAGCACGAAGCTGACGTGGTCGTCCAGCTTCAACGCCAGCCGCGTCACCTGCTTGCCGGATTCGAGGTGGGTTTCGATTTCCTCGCCGGCGAGCTCCATGCCCTGCAGCTTCACCACCGCGCCGGAATCGCCCGGATCGCGGAGTTCGCATTCCTCGCCCAGCGACAGCCCTGCCGGCAAGGCATCGCCAGCCAGCCAGCCGGTAAGCAGCGTTCCGGTCGCGACTTCGGCGTTCAACGGCAATGCCGGGAAACTGCCCAGCGCTTCGCGCACTTGCGACACGACGTTTTCAGCGGATTTCTTCGACGAGGTGTCGATGGCGATGACGTGGTGCTTGAGGTCGACCAGCGCATCGGTGCGCACCGGGCGCACGAAGGCGCGCGGCAGCAGGTCGGTGACGAGCTCGTCCTTCAATTGGCGACGCATCTTGCCGCCCGGCTTGCGGCCGTTGCGCGCCTCGAACTCGGCGATCTTCTTCTGCAACTGATCGTTCACGACCGCCGACGGCAACAGGCGATCCTCGCCACCCACGGCCAGCCAGATCGAACGTTCGATCTGGTGCATGTAGGCGACATCGTCGCTATTGCCATTTTCGGCGGCATTGCCGAACGGCGGGATGAAGCCGCGCGACGACAGTTCGAGCGGGCCGACCGGCTTGAGCGCGGTTTCGCGCAGGCGTTCGTCGATGTCGGCGAAGGAAACGGAAGCAGGGAAGCGGAACAGCGTGAGATTGCGAAAGAACATCGGGACTCGAAAATGAAAAAGTGGGGGAGGCGGCGCGATGCCGATGCGATACTGATGGAACGACGCGATCAATCGTCGTCGTTCGGCGTCTCACCACCCGAGAGCCAGGCGTGGGCATCGGGCGGCGCGCCGTTGCCGTGCTTGCCGAGCGACAGGAAATCGAACAGTTTCGGGTCGGCCAGCTGCGACGGGCGGATGTCGCCGAGCGCGCGCGCCATGGTTTCGACGCGGCCGGGCGATTCCTTCTCCCACTGTTCCAGCATCTTCTTGACCTGCTTGCGTTGCAGGTTTTCCTGGCTGCCGCAGAGGTTGCAGGGAATGATCGGGAACTGCTTCGCCTCGGCATAGGCCTCGATGTCGCTTTCGCGCACGTAGGCGAGCGGACGGATCACCACGTGCTTGCCGTCGTCGCTGAGCAGCTTCGGTGGCATGCCGCTGAGCTTGGCGTGGAAGAACAGGTTGAGGAAGAAGGTGTTGACCATGTCGTCGCGATGGTGGCCGAGCGCGATCTTGGTGTAGCCGTGTTCTTCCGCATACGTGTAGAGCGCACCACGGCGCAGGCGCGAGCACAGCGAGCACATCGTCTTGCCTTCCGGGATCACCCGGCTGACGACGGAATAGGTGTCCTGTTCGATGATGTGGAAATCGGCGCCGATCGAACGCAGGTACTCCGGCAGCACGTGTTCGGGAAAACCGGGCTGCTTCTGGTCGAGGTTGACCGCGGTGATCGAGAACGACACCGGTGCCTTCTTCTGCAACTGCAGGAGGACGTCGAGCATGGTGTAGCTGTCCTTGCCGCCGGACAGGCAGACCATCACCTTGTCGCCATCCTCGATCATCCCGAAATCGGCGATGGCGCGGCCGACCTGGTGGCGCAGGCGCTTGGCCAGCTTGTCGGCTTCGTACTTGCCCACAGATGGCTTGCGGCGCTGGGCGACCGGCAATGGCTCGGCGAGGGTGAGAGGAATCGCGTTCATCCCGCCATTTTACCCGCGGGCGTCGTTGCCCCGGGGAAGCGATGGCCGCTTCCAGCCTCCCGGGACGCCGTCCTTCGACAGCAGCCATTGCCACAGCTGCAGGTCGCGCGCACGGAAGGCGCCGGCACAGGACAGCAGGTAGTAGCGCCACTTGCGGTGGAAGGTTTCGTCGAATTCGCCGGCGAAGCGCGGCCATGCGGCCTCGAAATTCGCGTGCCAGGCCATCAGCGTCGGATCGTAGTCGGCGCCGAAGTTGTGCAGGTCCTCGCAGACGAACAGGCCGTCCAGGGCATCGCCGATCTGGCCCAGTGCGGGCAGGTCGCCGTTGGGGAAGATGTATTTGTCGATCCACGGATCGACCGTGGTGTCGCGCCGGTTCTTGCCGATGGTATGCAGCAGGAACAGTCCGTCGTCGCGCAGGCAGCGGCGGGCGACGTGCATGAAGGCGCGGTGGTTGCGTCGGCCGACGTGCTCGAACATGCCGATGCTGACGATGCGGTCCACCGGCCCGCCAAGCGTGTCGACGCCGAGGTCGCGGTAGTCCTGCAGGCGGAATTCCAGCGGCAATCCCGCGTAGCGCTCGCGCGCGTAGGCGACCTGTTCGCTTGATACGGTCACGCCGATGCAGCGCACGCCGTGGCGTTCGGCGGCATGGCCCATGAAGCTGCCCCAGCCGCAGCCGATGTCCAGTACGCGCATGCCCGGCTGCAAGCCCAGCTTGCGGCAGACCAGTTCCAGTTTCGCTTCCTGCGCCTGCGCGAGATCCTGCGCGCCGTCCTGCCACCAGCCGCAGGAGTAGGTCATGCGCGGATCCAGCATCGCCGCATAGAAGTCATTGCCGAGATCGTAGTGGGCCTTGCCGACGTGCCAGGCGCGGCGGCGATTCTGCCGGTTGGTCAGCTTCGCCTGTAGGGCATGCCAGACCAGTTGCGCGGGATGGATGTCGCGGTCGAGGTGCGCGCGCAGGACGCGTTCGAAAAACATGTCCAGGGCGGCGCAATCCCACAGCCCGGCCATGTAGGCCTCGCCGAAGCCGAGGCTGCCCTCCGCCACCGCGCGATCCAATGCGACGGGGTCGTGCAGGCGGATATCCCAAGGGTTGTCGCCGTTGATGCGGATATCGGCGCGTGCGAGCAGCTCCGCGACCCAGCGACGCGCGGAAGTGTCGAGGCCGGGCGGGACGGGTGGCGTATCGAGCGGGCGAGCATCGGCGTTCATGCGGCGATATCGGCGTTCGGCCAATGCTGCAGGCTGGCATGCCGGGCGTTAAAAGGCGGTATCCGGTTCCGGATCGGCGAATTGCCGGCTAAGCTCCCGCCATGCCCATCGACAGCGCCGACATCGCCCACCGCCTGGCCGAATTGCGGATCGAGCATCGCGACCTCGATCTCGCGATCGGCCGCATGCAGGCGGCCTCCGAGGTCGACGACCTGGCCTTGCGCCGGCTCAAGAAGCGCAAGCTCATGCTCAAGGACTGGATCGCCAAGCTGGAATCGATGCTGATTCCCGACGCGCCGGCCTAGCCCTGGCAGGCCCTCACGCCAATTGCGGTTCCGCGCGGTGGTAGAGGTGGTCGTTGAGTTCGGCCAGCGAATCGAGCGCCTGGAACAGTTCGGCTTGGCGATGCAGGTCCATCTTCTCGAAGATTTCCTGCAGCCGTTGACGCGCGGTGCCGACGGTGATGCCCAGCGATTGCGCAGCGTCGGCCAGGGTTTCGCTGCGACGCAGGGCGATCGCGAACGCCGCCTCCGATGCGGTCAATCCGCAGGAGGCGCGCAAGGTCGCGGTGAGATCGGCGTGGACGCCGATCGGCTGCAGCGGGCGCACGAACAGCAGCCGTCGTGGCGTCAGGCTGCCATCGACCTGCGGGCGCAGGGCGGCATACGCCACGACTTCGGCATGGTGGCCATAGACGGGAACGGCCGGTGGCGGCACCGCCGCCGATATCGCCTGGCGCTGGCAGCTGGCCCACAGCGCCTGGCTGCGCGCATCGTGCATGCGCAATGCGCCATCGGAGCCCCGCTGCAGCCAGCCCGAGGCGATGCAATGTTCGGCGGGCGGGTTCATCCGGCGCACGTCGAAGGTTGGGCCGAGTTCGAACACGGCAAGGCTGGGATGGCCGCGATGGTCGCGCTGCCCGGCGGCGATCCGGTGTTCCAGCTGTTTGTAGCGCACCCAATGTGGCGCGAAGGCATGCAGTACGGCGATGCTGTCCGCGCCGAAGGCGCCGCGTTGTTCGCTGCGGTTGATGGTCAGCAGGCATTGCGCGTCCGGGCGCATGACGCCGCACACCCCCGCCGAATGCAGGATGTCCAGCGGCTGCAGCAATTCGCGGTAATAGCGCGTGGCCTTGATTTCGCTTGCGCTGGCGTAGTCGATGCCGTTGATCACCGCGCCCGGCGCCATGTCGCGCTCGCTGCGTTCCCACCACAGGCGATCGTTGATGGTGGGGAATATCTCCATGAAACGCGCGTTGGCGGCCTCGTCGGCGGCCGTGCTGGTGAAGCGCATGGCATCGGGGCGCGAGAGGTCGAAGTCGAAGACGGCCACGGAGTCGGCGTCGGCGATCCGGGCGAATTGCTTGAGGAATCCATCGAACAGGCCCGCATCCAGCAGGCTGCCATACAGGCAATCCAGTGCAGTGATCACTGTGTGTGTCCTTACTTGAGTGTTGAAGTCCGTGTCAACTGGTGTTCCCAAGTCGCCTATGCTGCCACGAAATGCGATTGTGTGCGGCGCGATACGGAGCTCAGAAGGAACAGGGGGCTGCAAGGCGTCGACCAGGGAGGGCGACGATGCGCTTGGCAAAGGTTCGCCGCGCCGGATTCGCTAGACGTCGCGCGGGGACCAAGGGAGGGGTCACCCCGCCGACGTCGTTCTTGTCTGGAGCCGGGTTTCGTGCGTGCGCCCGCATTTCGCGGGCGTGCCGTCATTCGCCCGCGGGCGTCGGCTTGGCCGTTTCCACCGCGTCGGGGCTGATCCGTTCGATGGTGTGGCGGAGTTCGCGGCCGAGGATGGTCTTGGCGTCGCGCGCCCAGGCATCCAGGCGTTCGTCGAATTCCAGCTTGCCGTTCGAGTCCGCCCAGACCAGGCGCAACGCGCGCAGTTTCTGGATGAAGCCGCGGAACAGCGACTTGTCGAAGAACTCCGGGGCCGCCGGCGCGTACAGCAGCGACAGCCGCTGCGCGGCGAGGTGGCACAGGCTTTCCAGTTCGCCGGCCGAAAGCGTGCCGGGACCGTTCTTGGCCAACACCGAAATGGCGATGTAATAGCGCTCGAAGGCCTGCCGCAACGGATGGCCGAGTGCGCGAAGGCGGAACACTTCATCGGTTTCGCCGAGGCCGCGGGTCAGCACGCTGGCATCGTTCTCTTGGGTTTCCGCCAGCAAGCCTTCGCGCACGAAGAGATCGATGGTGCGATCCAGGCGCTCCGCGAACTGGTCTTCGTTCCACGGCAGGAACAGTTCCGCCTGCAGGAAGGGATAGACGCGGCGACCGAGGTTCACGACCGTCGTGCGGGCGAGGCGGCGATTCTGCTGGAAGCAGGTCGCGACCCAGGCCAACGCGGTGAACAGGTGCAGCACGTTGTTGCGGAAGTAGGTGAGCAGGATCGCCTTGTCCTCGTCCTCGACCTTGAGCACGTCGCCGAGCGGATGGCGGATGCGCTCGAGCACGTTGATCTCCTCGCCGTGGGCGATGATCTGTTCGGGCGTGTGCGGCGTCACCGTGACCAGGTCGGAATACGGCAGTTCCTTCAACAGCGTCTGCGACAGCGCGATCTGGTCGATGAGGTCGGATTCGCTCATCGAATGCTTGGGCGTCGACAGCAGCGCCATCGCCAGCAGGTTGATCGGATTGACGTCGGCGGCGCGGTTGACGTTGACCTGGATGCGGGTCGCCAGCGCGTCGACGGTGTCCGACAGCCATTGCGGGCGATCGTCTTCCTGCAGCGGCTTGCCGTCCCAGTCGTGGGCGTGCTCGGCCAGCATCTCGTCAAGGCGGATTGGCTCGCCGTAGTTCACCACCACCTGGCCGTAGTTGGAACGCAGCACCTTGGGAATGCCGGTCAGCAATTGCCAGATCGATTCCTTCTGCTTGGCCTTGCCCGAGAGTTCGTCGATGTAGCTGTTGCCTTCCATCAGCTTCTCGTAGCCGATGTAGATCGGCTGGAACAGCACCGGGCGCGCCGGCTGGCGCAGGTAGGCGCGCACCGTCATCGAGATCATGCCGCCCTTGGGCTGCAGCAGACGGCCCGTGCGCGAGCGTCCGCCTTCGATGAAGTATTCGATCGAATAGCCGCCGGCCACCAGTTGCGCCACGTATTCGCTCAGCACCACCGAATACAGCGCGCTGCCGCGGATGCTGCGGCGGATGAAGAAGGCGCCGCCTTTGCGCAGCAGGGTGCCGATCACCGGCATGTTGAGGTTGATGCCGGCGACGATGTGCGGCGGCACCACGCCTTCGGTGTAGAGCAGATAGCTCAGCAGCAGGTAATCCATGTGGCTGCGGTGGCTGGGCACATAGATCACCTCGTTGCCGGGCGCGGCGGCCTTGAAGGCGTCGAGGTGGTGGACGAGGATGCCGCGGTAGATGCGGTTCCAGATCGGCTGCAGCAGGAAGCTGGCCGAACGCACCACCGGATGCGAATAGTCGGCGGCGAGTTCCCAGGCGAAGGCATGCGCCTTTTTCCAGGCATCGCCGGTGCTGCTGCCGTCGCGGCGCGCGGTATCGGCGATCGCGGCCTGGACTTCCGGCGCGGCCAGCACCTTGTCGATCAGCAATCGGCGCGTGGAAAGATCGGGTCCGATCACCGCGGCGCGGATGCGATGGAAATGCGTGCGCAGGACGCGCGACAACTTGCGTACCGTGCGTTCCGGCGGCAGGCCCTCGTCGACGATGTCGCGCAGGGAAATCGGCGGCGCGAAGCGCACTACGGTGTCGCGGCCGTTGAGGAGCACCGACAGCAGGCGGCGGAAGCGGCCGACGATCGCCCAGTTTTCCGAGAACAGCACCGAGAACCAGCCGCTCTGCTTGTCCGGCGCGCGACCGATGAAGATCGACACCGGCACCAGTTGCACGTCCAGCCAGTCGTTGTCGCGGTGGGCCTGCAACAGGCGCGCGAGGGAGCCGGAGTGCGTGCGCTGCTCGGGGCCGTGGCCGAGGCCGAGCTGCTTGAGCGTGGTGGCGTGACGGCGCGACAGGGCGACGTAGGCGCGCTTGCGGCCGAGCGGATCGCCGGCCAGCGGCTGCATCGGCGAGGGCAGGCCGGCCTCGCGGCAGGCGCGCTCGAGGATCAGGGCGTTGGTGAGGCCGTAGTCCTCGAGGACGTAGCAGATGGCATGGCCATCGAGATGGTCGGCCGCGTCCGGCGGTTCCAGGCGCAGTTGCAGCCAGGGATTGAGGATCCCGCCCAGCAGGCGCGCCCACAGTGGCCGCTTGCCGGTGGATTCACGGGGGCGGCGGGGGCCGGGCTCGACGGGCGACGGCTGGCCCGGATCCGCGGGGGCGGCGGGCGGCGTGCTGGGCGTCGGGTCCGGGAATGGGAGGGAATTCTGATCCGGCATCGGGGCATTCTAGCGAAGCGCCGTCCGGCGCCGTCCGGTGGGCTCACCCGGCAGGCGCGACCGCCGGTTCGGCCTGGGGCCGGGGCGCGGCCAGCGCCTGCTCGGCATCGGTTAGCAGGCTGGCGAGATACCAGCGCCCGCCGCGGCGTTCGACGGCGATGTCGCTCTCGACCGGCTCGCCATGCACCAGGTAATGCACGTGGACGCGGGCATGGTCGCCGTCCTGGTCCTTCGGGCTGACTTGCACGCTGGACAGGACCTCGTCGAGCGACAATCCGTACAACGCCAGCGCCTGCTTGGCGTTGCGATAGAGCGGCGTCAGACCATGCAGCGAACCACGCATGCCGGCGGCGGGCAATGCGGCATCGTCATGGATGGAGGATGCATTCGCGCCCGCGACCAGCAGGGCGACGGCCTGGTGTCCGAGGGTGCGATCGCCCAGCGGCGCGTGGCTGCTCCAGTCGCTGAGCGCGACGATCAGGTTGGCGTAGTGCGCGCGTTGGTCGGGCTGGTAACTGCTTTCCTTCTGGATGTAGCGCACCGCGAACAGGCCGAGTCCGCGTGCCGCGCTTTGCAGCTCCGTGGTCTGGCCGGCGAACTGATGATCGAACGCGAGGCGCAACTTCGTTTCGGCGGCGGGCCCGTTGAGCGCGGCGAGCACCGTCGGCAGCTTCGACGACAGCGGCAGTTCCGCGATCGGCCAGCGCGAACGGCCCTCGCGCCAGGCGAGTTCGAGCTTGTCCTGCATTGCCGGGGGAACGGCGCGGCACGGAATCGCATCGATTGCGTCGTTGCGTAGCGCATCGACGATCAGGGTCACGGCGGCTTCCGGCGTCGTTGCCTGCGTGCATGTCGCGTTCGTGTTGGCCGCGTTCGATGGCGTGCGCTGGCAGGCGGCCAGCAGCAGTGCGCCGTACAGGGCAACTCCTGCGATCCCGTTTCGCGTCATCTCTGCCCCAGGTGCCGATCGATGCGGTCGAGTGCCGAGTCTAACCGCAGACCAGGCATTGCCGGTGTCAGCCGCCGTTGAGCATCGCGCGCAGGTCCGCCATCGCGCTGCGGGCGCGTTCCTGTTTGCGCTCGGCATCGGCTTCGGGATCGGCGCCGTCGCGCTGCAGTTCCGACGCGGGCAATTCGTCGAGGAAACGCGACGGCGCCAGCGTGACGCGCTTGCCCCATTTGCTCGCCTCGCGCGAATGCGACAGCCACAGCTGTTCCTTGGCGCGGGTGATGCCGACGTAGAGCAGGCGGCGCTCCTCTTCCAGCCGGCCTTCGTCGATGCTGGCCTCGTGCGGCAGGGTGCCGTCTTCCATGCCGACGATGAAGACGTAGCGGAACTCGAGGCCCTTGGCTGCGTGCAGCGACATCAATCGCACCTGGTTGCCACCGTCGTCGCGATCGTTGCGGGTGATCAGCGCGAGTTGCGCGCCGAGATCGGCGAGACCGCTTCCTTTCGCGCCCTCGAACCATTCGGCGAGTTCGTCGAGGTTGCCGCGGCGGATGGCGAACAATTGCTCGGTGCGGCACTGCGCTTTCAAGGCTTCCAGCAGGCCGGATTTCTCGTTGAGGCTGCGCACGAGGTCGGCGGGCGACAGCGATGCCGCTTCCGCGCGCAGGCGGTGGATGATCTCGATGAAACCGTGCAGCGACGACGAGGCGCGCGCTGGCAGCTGCTGGAGGATGGCGTTGGAATCGGCGGCGCGCGCCAGCGGAATCCCGGCGTGCTGCGCCAGTTCGGCCAGGCGCGCAAGCGTCGCCGCGCCGACTTCGCGCTTGGGCGATTGCACCGCGCGTAGGAAGGCGCTGTCGTCCTCCGGATTCACCAGCACGCGCAGCCACGACAGCGCGTCCTTCACTTCCGCGCGTTCGAGGAAGGCGGTGCCGCCGCTGAGGTGGTAGGGGATGCGCAGCAGCTGCATCGCCTTTTCCAGTGCGCGCGACTGGTGGTTGCCGCGGAACAGGATGCAGAAATCGCTCCACGGTGCGCCGTGCTTCTGCGCGGTGAACTTGATCTCGGCGGCGACCTTCTCGGCTTCGTGGCCGGAATCGCGGCATTCCCATACGCGGATGCGCTCGCCGTCGGCGGAATCGCTCCACAGCGTTTTCAGATGTGCGTGTGGGTTGTTGGCGATCAGCGTGTTGGCGGTGCGCAGCACGCGATTGCTGCAGCGGTAATTCTGTTCGAGCTTGATGATTTCCAGCCTGGGATAATCGCGACTCATCAGGTCGAGGTTTTCGGGATTGGCGCCGCGCCAGGCATAGATGCTCTGGTCGTCGTCGCCCACGCAGGTGAATTGCCCGGCCTCGCCGGCGATGGCTTTCAGCAGGCGATATTGCGCGTCGTTGCTGTCCTGGCATTCGTCCACCAGCAGGTAACCGATGCGTTCGCGCCAACCCATGCGCGCGTCTTCGTCGGTTTCCAGCAACTGCACGGGAATGCGGATCAGGTCGTCGAAATCGACGGCGTTGAACGAGGTCAGTCGCGCCTGGTAGCGCGCGTACAGATTGGCGGCTTCGCGTTCGCGGGTGCTGCGCGCCGATTCCAGCGCCTGCTCCGGCGACAGTCCGGCGTTCTTGGCGCGCGAGATCAGCGACTGCATCGCCTGTACCGCATCGGGCTTCGCGCCAGGCATCAGGTCCTTGACCTGGGCGCTGGCGTCGTCGGCATCGAACACCGAAAAACCGCGCTTGAGGCCGACGCGCGCGTGCTCGATCTGGAGGATGCGCAGGCCGAGTGCGTGGAAGGTGCAGATGGTCAGGCCTTCGCCGCGATCCCCCTTCAGGCGCTTGGCGACGCGTTCGCGCATTTCGCGCGCGGACTTGTTGGTGAACGTGATGGCGGCGATGCGCCGCGCCGGATAGCGCCCGCTGTCGACCAGGTGCGCGATCTTCTCGACGATCACCCGCGTCTTGCCGCTGCCCGCGCCGGCCAGCACCAGCAACGGGCCCTCGCTGTGGAGGACGGCCTGGCGTTGTGGCGGGTTGAGACCTTGCATGGGGCGAGATGGGCGCGGAACGGCCGGCCATTGTCGCATTGAAGCAGGCTCTCATCGAAGCGGGCCGCGCCGGTATCATGGCGGGAATGGCCAAGCTGTACTTCTACTATTCCGCGATGAACGCGGGCAAGACCACCACGCTGCTGCAGTCCGCGCACAACTATCGCGAACGCGGCATGCGGGTGATGATCCTCACGCCCGCGCTGGACGATCGTGCCGGCCGCGGGGTGGTGTCGTCGCGGATCGGGCTCAGCGATGCCGCGGTTCCGTTCGGGCGCGAAGACGACCTGCTGCGGCGCGTGCGCGATGACATCGACGCCCACGGCAAGCTCAATTGCGTGCTGGTGGACGAAGCGCAATTCCTGTCGCGGGCGCAGGCCTGGCAGTTGAGCGATGTCGTCGATGAGTTGCGGGTGCCGGTGTTGTGCTACGGCCTGCGCACCGATTTCCGCGGCGAACTGTTCGAAGGCAGCGCGGCCCTGCTTGCATGGGCCGACGAGATGCAGGAAATCAAGACGATCTGCCACAGCGGCGCCAAGGCGACGATGACCGTGCGCGTCGACAATGCCGGTCGCGCGGTGCAGGACGGGCCCCAGGTGGAGATCGGCGGCAATGACCGCTACGTCTCGGTGAGTCGCACCGAGTTCAAGAAGATCATGCGCGGGGAAGGGCGGATCGATCCCGCTCAGTGCCCGCTGCCGTTCGCGCGCGAGGACTGACCGCGACGGCTCGTGGGCGGTGACGGTGGCTGGCGACGTTCGCAGTCGTCGTGCATGGCCACGGCTTCGCGCGACAGCGCGCCGCCTTCGGGTTGGGTCGATCCAATCGCCGGCATCAGGGCGTCGTAGTGTTGCTTCCCGAGCGCGGGATTGCCGCGGCATTGCGCATCCGCGGCGTACAGGCGGAAGCGCAACGACAGCAGGCGCGTGGCCGGTGCGTCGGCGACCTTGCCGGCGACATCGAGCTGGTCGCGCAGGCGATCGAATTCGGCAGGATCCTTGGCCATGCGCGCTTCCGCGCCGAGCAGGAGGGCCTGTGCTTCCGACGGTTTCGGGCTGGCATGCGCGACCAGCGGCTGCAGCAGCGCGACGGCATCCTGTGGCGCGTTCGCGGCGAGCTCGACGTGCCCGGTCGCTGCCGCCAGGGACAATCGCGCGTCGCTGCCGCGGACCGCATTGTCGTCGAGCAATTTCTGCGCGGCATCGACCAGGCGTCGCGCGCTGGCGACATCGCCGCGTTCGGCATACAGGCGTGCTTCCAGGAGCAGGGCGGCGAACTGGATGTCGCCGCGCCGCAGGCCCGCTGACAGGCGAACCGCGCGCTGCAACGACGCGCGCGCTCGCTCGAGGTCGCCGAGCTCGTATGCGTCGCGACCGAGGCCGAGCCAGCTGTCGGCGAGGTCGGCGGATGCGTTCGCCGAACGCTGCAGGCTGGTGTTGAGCTGCTGCCATTGCGATTGCGCTTCGTTCCAGTGCGACAGGTCTTCCGCCGATTGCGCGGCGGCTTCGCGCAGGGCGAGCGTGACCGGATGTTCCGGACCCTGCAGCGACTCCGACAGCTCGAGCGCCTGGTCGATGCTGTGCGCGGCATCGTCGATATCGCCCATCGCGCGTTGCGTAGTGCCGATGCTGCGCAGGATGTCGATGCCGAGTGGATGGCGGTTGCCGGCGATCTTGCGCAACTGCGCCAGCGCGCCCTGGAAACGCGACAGCGCATCGGGATAGTTGCCGGCGTCCACCGACAGCGCGGCGAGATCGGTCAGGTTCTCGACCACGCCGATGTCGTCGCCCAGCGCGCTCTTGCGCAAGGCCAGAGATTGCTCGAACAGGCGTTGCGCGCCGTCGCGATCGCCGATGCCGCGGCGACAACGCGCCAGCTGCGAATCGAATTCGGCGACGTGCGCCGGCAATTGCGTCTGCTGCGTCGACGCGAGCCCGAGCAGGGGCTCCAGCGTGCGCTGGCAGGCGCCGGGATCGCCGAGCAATCGCTGGACGCGGCCGCGTTGGCTGGCCGATTCCAGGCGCAGGCTCGCCGGCGCGTCGGGAAGTGCGTCGACCAGCCTGCGCTGGCGTTCGAGCACGTCGGCGGCGCGCGGATACTGCCCCATGGCGAGGCGGATGCGCGCGATGGTGCCCAGCAGTTCGGCGTGCGCGCGTGGTTGCAGGCCGAGTTCGCGTTCGCCGCGCGCTTCGGCGGCGTCGAGCAGGGTCGCCACATCGACGGGCTTGCCTTTCTGGGCAGCATCGGCGTTCTCGAAGAGGCCGACGGTGAATGCCTGCAGCGCCGCTGCGCGCGCGGTCTCGCGGATCGCCTCCTGGCGCTGCCACAGCGCGATGCCGAGGAAAACCAGCAGCAACGCGGTGATGCCGAGCCCGGCGGCGATCGGCCACAGCTGGCGGCGCACGAACTTGCGGGCGCGATAGAAGAAACTTTGCCCGCGCGCCAGCACCGGCAGGCCAGCGAGATAGCGTTCGAGATCGCTCGACAACGCCTCTGCCGAGGTATAGCGCTGCTCCGGATTTTTCGACAGCGCCTTCAACACGATGTTGTCGAGGTCGCCGGACAGCTCGCGCGCGGTGCGGCGGCGTTGCGCGAAATCGCCCTCGTCGTCGCGCACGACCGACAGCGACGGACGCTGCGGCTCGGCGGCGAGGATCGCGTCCTCCCATTGCGCGTTCGATTCGCGCTTGAGCCGATAGGGCTTCTGCCCGGTCAGCAATTCGTACAGCACCACGCCCAGCGAATAGACGTCGGTTCGGGTGCTGACCGGTTCGCCGCGCACCTGTTCCGGCGCGGCGTAGTGCAGGGTGAACGGCCGCAGGCCGGTACGCGTGTGTTCGATCGGTTCCTGTGGATCGTCGAGCAGCTTGGCGATGCCGAAGTCGAGCAGGTGCACTTCGCCGTCGGCGCTGACGAGGATGTTGGAGGGCTTGAGGTCGCGATGGACGATCAGGTTGGCGTGGGCGTGGCTCACCGCATCGCAGACCTGGCGGAACAGGGCGATGCGCTGGCGGACGTCGAGCGCGTGTTCGCGCGCGTAGGCGAGGATGCCGTGGCCTTCGACGAATTCCAGCGCGAGATAGGGCTGGCCGTTCTCGCTGATGCCGGCATCAAGCAGTCGCGCGATGTGCGGGTGCGCCAGCCGCGCGAGGATGTCGCGTTCGCGGCTGAAGCGCAGGCGCAGGGTCGGATCGGCGAGTCCGGGGCGCAACAGTTTCAAGGCGACGCGGCGCGCGTACATGCCGTCGGCGCGTTCGGCCTGCCAGACCTGGCCCATCCCCCCTTCGCCAAGCAGGGCGTCGAGGCGATAGGGGCCGACGCGTTCGCCTTCGCGCGGCCCCGGTGGCGCGGTGACCAATGGCGTGTCGATGCGATGGTCGCGCGTTTCCTCGTGGGTGAGCAGGCGTTCGATCTCGTCGGCGAGCGCCGCATCTTCACTGCGCAATGCATCGAGGCGTTGCATGCGTGCGACGGGGTCGAGATCCAGCAGCGCGTCGAGCTCGGCGGAGATGCGTTGCCAGCGCGTGCGATCCATTGCGGTCAGCGGCCCTGCAAGGCGTCGAGCAGGAACATCCGCGCCTTCTGCCAGTCGCGGCGAACGCTGCGTTCGGAACGTTCGGTGAGTTCGGCGATCTGCGTTTCCGACAGGCCGGCGAAATAGCGCAGTTCCACCACCTGGGCGAGATGCTCGTCGAGCGCGGCGAGTTGCGTCAGTGCGGCATCGAGCGACAGCAGGTCTTCGTCGAGCTTCAGTCCTTCGTCGGCGATCTGCGGCAGCTCGGCGATGCGTTGTACGGCATCTCCACCGCCGCGTTTCAGGGCGAGCCGGCTGCGCGCGTGATCGACCACCACGCTGCGCATGGCCGAGGCGGCATAGGCGAAGAAGCCGGCGCGGTCGGCGAAATCGGCTTGCTGGCCGACCAGCTTGAGATAGGCCTCGTGGACCAGCGCGGTGGGATCGAGCGTTTCGTCGTCGGCGGGCTGGCGCAGCTGCCGTTGCGCCATGGCATGCAGTTCCGCGTACAGTGCCTGCAGCACGCGATCGAGCGCCGCGCGATCGCCGCCGCGGGCTTCATCCAGCCAGCGGGTGATGCCGTCGTGGGCGTTGGAGTCGGACACGGTTCGGAATCCTGTAACAGGTGTCCAGCATAGCGGGGCGGAATGAACCGCGCGCCGACGCTACTTCTGGCAGTGCGAACACCACACGCTGGCGCGCTGGCCGATGCGTTCCTCGCGCAACCGGCGGCCACACACCCGGCAGGGTTCGCCACCGCGACCGTACACCTGCAATTCCTGTTCGAAATAGCCGGGCAGGCCGTCGGGGCTGATGAAGTCGCGCAACGTCGTGCCGCCGCGCTCGATCGCGTGGGCGAGGATCGCGCGCACCGCGTCGGCCAGCTTGCGGTAGCGATCGAGGGAGACCTTGCCCGCTTCGCGCGTCGGCGCGATGCCGGCGGCGAACAAGGCTTCGGCGGCATAGATGTTGCCGACGCCGACCACGATTGCCTGATCCATCAGGAATGCCTTCACGGGCGCACTGCGACCCCGGCTGAGGCGGAACAGGTGATCGCCATCGAAATCATCCGACAGCGGTTCCGGGCCCAGAGACTGCAACAGCGGGTGCACGGTTCCCGCCGGCTGCCACAGCAGCAGGCCGAAGCGGCGCGGATCGTTGAAGCGCAGCACGTGTCCGGAGTCGAGTTCGACATCGACATGGTCGTGCGCGCGCAACGGCGTGTCGGCGGGAAGGACGCGCAGGCTTCCGGACATGCCGAGGTGCCACAGCGCGCTGCCGCGCTCGCCGTCCATCAGCAGGTATTTGGCGCGACGGGTGATGCCGAGGATTTCCTGGCCGCGCAACAGCTTCGGCAGTTCTGGCGGAATCGGCAGGCGCAGGTCGGGCCGCCGCAGCACCACCTTGCGCACATGGCGCCCGGCCACGTGCGGCAACAGGCCGCGGCGGGTGGTTTCGACTTCGGGCAGTTCAGGCATGGCGGGCCATCGGATTCAGTACACTCCGGGGACTTCACGGGGGAAGTCGGGGAACCAGTATGCGCAATATGTGGATCGGCCTTTGCGGGCTGGCTGTGGCCGTGGGCATGGCGATGCCTGTATCGGCGAAGGAACCGCCCAAGGCGCCGGTGGTCGGCGACATTCCTCCGCCGCTGCTCGGGAAGGATCTCAAGAACAATGTCGTCGATCTGGCCGCGTATCGCGGCAACAGGATCGTGGTCATCACGTTCTGGGCGTCGTGGTGCGGTCCCTGTCGCCAGGAGCTGCCGAACCTGGAGGCATTGCAGAAGCGCGCCGGCGACAAGTTCCTGAAGGTCATCGCCGTCAACTGGAAGGACGAATTGCGGGAATATGGCGCGATGACCCGCCAGATGTCCGGCTACACCATGACTCTGGCGCGCGACCGCGATGGCGATGTCGGCGACGGTTACGGAGTGAAGACGCTGCCGAACCTGTGGATCATCGACTTGCAGGGCAAGGTGGTCGCGCACCATGTCGGCTACGGCGAAGGCTCGATGGACGCCATCACCGCCGAGATCAACCAGGTCATCGAGGCCGAACTGAAACGCCAGGAAGCCGCAAAGGCCGCCGCACCGGCATCAAGCTGAATACGCAAGCGTACGGTGGTGACGCCGGGGCGCGGAAGCCTCACCATTGGGAATCCATTCCCTAGCGCTTCCCCCTCGATGCTCGATTTCATTGCCAGCGGCTTCATCGGAGCCGGCTGGGGCGCCATCGCCCTGTACCTGTTGCTCGCCACCCAGCTCACCATCTTCTCGGTGACGCTCTACCTGCATCGTTCGCTCGCGCACCGCGGCGTCGACTTCCACCCCGCCATCGCCCACGTCTTCCGTTTCTGGTCGTGGCTGACCACGGCGATGATCGCGCGCGAGTGGGCGGCGATCCACCGCAAGCACCACGCCAAGTGCGAGACCGAGGAGGATCCGCACAGTCCGATGTTCAAGGGCATCGGCAAGGTGTTCTGGAACGGCGTCGAGCTATACCGCGAGGCGCGCGCCGATCGCGCGTCGATCGACCAGTACGGCAAGGGCTGCCCGGACGACTGGATCGAACGCGTCCTCTACACGCGCTGGCCGACCTCCGGCGTGGTGATCCTGCTGTTCGTGCTGGCCTTCCTGTTCGGCCTGAAGGGCGTCGCGGTGTGGGCGATCCAGATGGCGTGGATTCCGTTCTGGGCCGCCGGCGTGGTCAACGGACTCGGCCATTGGTGGGGCTATCGCAATTTCCAGACGCACGACACCGCGACCAACCTGTCGCCGTGGGGCGTGTGGATCGGCGGCGAGGAATTGCACAACAACCACCACGCCTTCCCGAGCTCGGCCAAGTTCGCGCTGCGCAAGTGGGAATTCGACATCGGCTGGGCGGCGATCCGCATCTTCCAGTCGCTGCGCCTGGCGAAAGTGCTGCGCGTCGCGCCGACGCTCAACATCCGCCCGAACATCCGCGTGCCCGACATGGACACGCTGAAGGCGTTGCTGGCGCACCGTTTCCAGGCGATGACCGATTTCCATCGCCACGTGGTCAAGCCGGCGTTGCAGGAAGAAGCCGCCGCCCGCGGCACCAAGCTGCGCCGGCTGTTGCCGCGCAAGCTGCGCCACGGCCTGGCCGACGAAGGCCGCTGGCTGACGCCGGACGCGCGCGCGCAGCTGGAACAGTGGGTGGCGGAATCGCCGCGCATCCGCACGCTGATCGAGAAGCGCGCGCAACTCGCCGCGGTGCTGGAAGCACGCGGACAGAACGCGGCGGAAACGCTGGCGCGCCTGCAGGCATGGTGCAGCGAAGCCGAAGCCAGCGGCAGCCGTTCGCTGCAGGCCTTCGCCGAACGCCTGCGTGGCTACGCATTGCGCGGTTCGACGCCAGCGCTGCCGGCGTGACGAAGCTGCGCATGTTGTCGATGGCGGCGCTGCTACTGCCGCTGTCGGCAATGGCGCAGGTGCGCGATACCGGCGCCTATCTGCGCATGATGGATGCCAACCACGACGGCAAGGTGCAGCTGTCCGAATACCAGGATTGGCTGTGCTACGGCTTCGACCATATGGATCGCAACCATGACGGCGTGCTGACACCGGACGAGCAGCCGGGTGGTCGCGGCAAGACCATCACCCGCGAGACATATCGCGCCCAGCTCGCCGAGCAGTTCCGCAAGCTCGACCGCAACCACGACGGCACGCTGGACGCGAAGGAACTGGCCTCGCCACCGCGCTGAGTCAACTTGGCACGGACATGCGCGTTCCCGGGATGACAATAATCGTCCCGGAGATCGTGCGATGCGCGTGCCCCGCCCACTTTCCATCGCCGTCGCATTGATGGCGTCCTGCGCGACCGTCGCAATCGCCGCGCAGGACGGCGGCATCCGCAATCGCATCGGGCAACGCATCCAGGCGAACATCGCCGCGCGGCAACACGTCGAGCTGCCCGCGGGCGTGCGCCGCCTGCCCGATCTCGCCTATGGCAGCGATCCGGCGCAGCGTCTCGATGTCTACATGCCCGCACATGCCAGCGGACGCATCATCGTGATGGTGCATGGCGGCGGCTGGCGCATCGGCGACAAGGCGATGGGGCATGTCGTCGACAACAAGCTGGCGCATTGGAGCGCGCGCGGCGATATTTTCGTCTCGGTCGATTACCGGATGCTGCCGCAGGCCGATGTCGCGCAGCAGGCGCAGGATGTCGCCGCCGCGCTGGCCTACGTGCAACGCCATGCACGCCATTGGGGTGGCGAGCCGTCGAACCTGGTGTTGATGGGGCATTCCGCCGGTGCGCATCTGGTCGCGTTGCTGTCGGCGGATCCGTCGCTGGCGCCGGACGCGCAGCCATGGCGGGCGACGGTGTCGCTGGATTCGGCGGCGCTCGACGTGCCGACGATCATGCGGAATCGCCACCTGCCGTTGTACGACGATGCCTTCGGTCGCGATCCCGCCAACTGGCGCGTGCTGTCGCCGTTGCAGCAGTTGAGCGCCAAGGCGCCGCCGATGCTCCTGGTCTGTTCCAGCCAGCGGCGCGAATCCTGCCCGGCCGCGCGCGAATTCGCGGATGCCGCACACCGCCTGCGCGTGCGCGCCGAAGTGCTGCCGCAGGCGCGCACGCACGAGCAGATCAATGCCGATCTCGGCCAGCCGGGCGCCTATACCGATGCGGTCGATGCCTTCCTCGACGGACTGCCGCCGCGCTGAATCGTCCTGACTTCCGGCAGTGGACTTCGCCGCGCGCTCGGATTAGGTTCGAGGACGACTCCGTACCCTCCGGAAACCCGATGCGCCTGCGAACCCGACACACCCTGCTTGCCTGCCTGCTGCCGACGGCACTGGCGGCGCAAACCCTGAACGTCCCGCCGATCCAGTACCAGCAACGCACCCTGCCCAACGGCCTGCAGGTGCTGTCGGTCGAGGACCATTCCAGCCCGACCGTGACCGTGCAGATGTGGTACCACGTCGGCTCGAAGGACGATCCGCAGAACCGCTCCGGTTTTGCGCATCTGTTCGAGCACATCATGTTCAAGAGCACCAGGAACATGAAGCCGGAGCAGATGGATCGCATGACCGAGGACGTCGGCGGCTACAACAACGCCAGCACCGGCAGCGACATCACCAACTATTACGAGATGGTGCCGGCCAACTACCTGCAGCGCCTGTTGTGGGCGGAAGCAGAGCGCCTGTACAACCTCAAGGTCGACGACGCCAACTTCAAGTCGGAACGCGCGGTGGTGCAGGAGGAATATCGCCAGAGCGTGCTCGCCAATCCCTATGGCCGCCTCTACAACGCGCTCGACCCGGCGTCGTACAAGGTGCATCCGTACAAGCGCCCCACCATCGGCAACATCGAGGAATTGCAGGCGGCGACGCTGGCCGATGTCGTCGCGTTCCACGACACGTACTATCGTCCCGACAATGTCACGCTGATCGTCGCCGGCGACTTCGACCAGAAGCAGCTGGATGGCTGGGTGAACGACTATTTCGGCGGAATTGCCAAACCTTCCGCCGCCATTCCGAAAGTCACGGCGGTCGAACCGGCGCGCACGGCCGACGCGCGGCACACGCTGACCAGCGAAACCGCGCCGCTGCCTGCGGTGGCGATGACCTGGCTGATCCCGCCCGCCGCCGATGCCGACATCGTGCCGCTGGAAGTCGCCGCGGCGCTGCTGTCGCATGGCGAATCCTCGCGCCTCAACCAGTCGCTGGTCTATCGCGCGCAGATCGCGCAAAGCGCCGACGCCGAGGTCGATTCGCGGGTGGGGCCGGGCCTGTTCGTGCTCACTGCGGTCATGGCCAGCGGCCATCAAACCGCGGAAGCCGAGAAGATGCTGCTGGATGAAGTGCGCAAGCTCGCCGGCGAACCGATTCCCGCCGCCGAACTCGACAAGGTGAAGACGCAATTGCTGACCGGCGAACTGGTGAAGCGACAGACCGCCGAAGGCAAGGCATTCGCGCTCGGGAGCGCCGTGTTGCAGGAAGGCGACGCCGCGCGCGCCAACAGCGATCTCGCCGCGTTGCAGGCGGTCACCGCCGCCGACGTGCAGCGCGTGGCGAAGCGCTACGTCCTCGACGCCCATCGCGTCACCATCGATTACCAGCCGGCGAAGGCCGCGGGCAAGGGAGCCACGCCATGACTGCTCTGAAGATTTCCGCGCTCGCCTGCGCGTTGTTCGCTGCCACCGCCGCGGCGAATGCGGCGCAATTCCCCGCGACGCCGCCGGCGCCCGGTCCCGCGCCGAAATTGCAGGTCCCGACGCCGGTGCGACAAGTGCTGCCGAACGGCATGGAAGTGATCTCCGTCGCGCGTCCGGGCCTGCCGCTGGTGACCGCTCAGTTGCTGCTGCGTCGTGGCGGCGAGATGGATCCCGCGGACAAGGCCGGGCTCGCCGATCTCACCGCGACATTGTTGACCAAGGGAGCGGCGGGTCGCAGCGCCAGCGACCTCGCCGAAGCCGCCGATGCACTGGGTGGCTCGCTCGGCAGCAGTACGGGTTGGGACATGGGCGGCGTCGGCATGACGGTGACGACCCCGAAACTGCCGGCGGCATTGTCGTTGCTTGCCGACGTGGTCGAGAAGCCGACGCTGGCGCAGGATGAACTCGATCGCGCGCGTGCGCAGGCGCTCGATGATCTCCGTCAGAAGCTGAGTCGTCCGAGTTCGATGGCCAGTCTTGCCGGCGCGCGCTTGGTGTTCGGCGCCGGTGCGTACGGACATTCGCGCACGGGCACGCCGGCATCGCTGGCGCGCATCACCCGCGATGACGTCATGGCCATGCACAAGCAGGTCTATCGTCCCGACAACGCGATCCTGGTGCTGGCCGGCGACATCACGCCGCAACAGGCCTTGCAGTTGGCGCAGGCCGCGTTCGCAAGCTGGGCCAAGCCCGCGCAGGCGATGGCGAACGCACCGGCGGGTCGCGCAGCGGCGAAATTGCCGATGCTGCTGGTGATCGACCAGCATGGCGCCGGGCAGGCCGGTGTCGCGCTGGCGAGTCCCGCGCCCGATCGCGCCGATCCCGGCTACTTCACCGGCGAAGTCGCCAACGCCGTGCTGGGCGGTTCGTATTCAGCGCGCCTGAACCAGGAAATCCGCATCAAGCGCGGATTGTCCTATGGCGCTTCGAGCCGCTTCGATCCGCGTCGCAGTTCCGGACTGTGGAGCGCGGGTGCGCAAACCAAGAATCCGTCGGCGCCGCAGGTAGTCGACCTGATGCGTGGCGAAGCCGCGCGTCTCGGCAATGCCCTGGTGGCGGAAGATGAACTGGCCGCGCGCAAGGCGACCCTGGTCGGCGAATACGGTCGTGGCCTGCAGACCACGCAAGGACTTGCCGGCACGGTCGGGGCGCTCGCGGTGTACGGCATCGACCTCGCCGAAGTCGGGCGTTACGTCGATCGCGTGCAGGCAGTGACGCCGGCGCAGGTCCAGGCCTATGCCAAGGCCAACATCGATCCCGCGCATGCGGCCATGGTGGTGGTCGGCGATGCCGGCCTGTTCGGCGCGGAATTGCGCAAGGCGCATCCGGAAACGGTGACGATCCCGCTCGACAAGGTCGATCTCGACAGCGGCGATCTGCGCGGGAAGTGATCGCCGCTTGATCGATCGAAACGAAACGGGCGCCTCGCGGCGCCCGTTTTGCATTGCGTCGTCGCGACGCGGATCACCAGATCCGCACGCGGTCCTTCGGGTCGAGATACATCTTCTGGCCGGTAGTGACGTTGAACGGGCCGTACCAGGCATCGATGTTGCGCACCGTCATCACGCGGAAGCGCGCCGGCGCGTGGACATCGGTGGCGATGCGGTTGCGCTGCGCGGCGTCGCGGATCTTGGTGCGCCAGCTCTGGGCGAAGGCGAGGAAGAAGCGCTGGTCGCCGGTCATGCCGTCGATCACCGGCGCTTCCTTGCCGTTGAGCGACTTGTGGTACGCGTCGTATGCGACCGCGAGGCCGGCAAGGTCGGCGATGTTCTCGCCCAGCGTCTGCAGGCCCTTCACGTGCAGGCCGGGCAGCGCCTCGTAGGCGTCGTACTGCGCGGCGAGCTTCTTGCCGGCGTCCGCGAAGTGCGCGGCGTCGGCGGGCGTCCACCAGTTGACCATGCGGCCGTCGGCGTCGAAGTCGGCGCCGAGGTTGTCGAAGCTGTGGCTGATCTCGTGGCCGATCACCGCGCCGATCGAACCGTAGTTGGCAGCGGCATCGGCCTTGGGATCGAAGAACGGCGCCTCGAGGATCGCAGCCGGGAAGTTCAACGCATTCTGCAGCGGCAGGTTCACTGCGTTCACCGTCTGCGGCGTCATCCACCACTCGGCGCGATCGGGCGCCTTGCCGAGCTTGGCGATCTGGTGCTTGTACTCGGCGAGTCCGGCGCGTTCGGCATTGCCGAGCGGATCGTCGGCCTTGATCTCGAGCTGCGAATAATCGCGCCAGCTGTCGGGATAGCCGACGCCCACCTTGATCGAGGCGACCTTGGCCTTGGCCTTGGCCTTGGTGTCGGCGCTCATCCAGTCGAGCTTGTCGATGCGTTCCGGGAACACCGCGAGCAGGTTGTTGACCAGCTGGGTGATCTGTTCCTTGGAGGACGCCGGGAAATATTTCTCCGCGTAGCGCTTGCCGACGGCGTCGCCGAGCATGCCGTCGGTCACCGCGATGCCGCGCTTCCAGCGTTCGCGCTGCTGCGGGATGCCGTTGAGCGCGGTGCCGTTGAAGGCGAAGGAAAGATCATCGAAGGCCTTGGGCAGGAAGGCGGCATTGCGGTCGATGGCGTGGAAGGTCAGCCAGGCTTTCCAGGCGTCGATCGGCTGGCTGCCGACCAGCGCGGAAAGTTTGGTGATCGCCTGCGGCTGCCACGCATCGATGGCCTGCTGGCCGTCGAGACCGGCTGCCTTGAAGTAGGCACCCCAGTCGAGGCCCGGTGCCTTCTTGGTGAAGTCGGCGGTGGCCCACAGGTTGTTGGCCTTGTGGGTGTCCTGGCTGTCGGTGAGCGGCGCGTGCGCCTTGGCGATCTGCATTTCCAGCGCCATGACCTGCTTGGCCTTGGCGTTCGCATCGGCAACGCCCGCCTGTTTCAGCATCGCGCCGATATAAGTCTCGTATTTGCCCCGGATCTCGGCCATCGCCTTGTCGTTCGACAGGTAGTAGTCGCGATCGGGCAGGCCGAGGCCGCCCTGCAGCAGGTAGGCGACGTTCTTCGAGGGATCGGTCAGGCCCTGGGTCACGAACAGGCCGAACAGGCGATCGGTGTGGAAATTGGTGGCGTTGATGGGATCGACATCGGCGCGCAGGCCGCTGCCGAGGTATTGCGACAGCGCGGCCTTGTCCTTGATGCCGTCGATGGCGTCGAGTTCCGGCTTCAGCGGCGCGATGCCGCGTTGCTCGATGCCGGCGGTGTCCATGTAGGCGTTGTAGGCGTTGGCGATGCGCGCTTCGTCGCTGCCGGCGGCCGGCTTGGACGCGGCGATGCCCTGGATCAGTTCCTTCTCGCGCTGCTCGGCTTTGTTGAAGACGTCGAGGAAGGAGCCGGTGGAGGAACGGTCGGCGGGGATCTCGGCCTTCTTCGCCCATTCGCCGTTGGCGTAGGCGTCGAAGTCGTCGCCGGGCTTCACCGTCTTGTCGATGCCGGCAAGATCGATGCCGATGGTAGGGGTGGTCGGCGTTGCGGCCTTGGCGGGCGCGTTGGCATCGGCGGCGGGCGCGGAGGCATTGGGTTTGCAGGCGGCGAGGGCGCCGAGCACGGCAAGCGCGAGGACGGTGCGGCGGATGGGTTGGGCGTTCATGCAGGGGACCTTGCGGGAGGGAACCCGGCGATGTTGCGCCGTTCAGTCTTAGGAACATGTGCAGGAAGTCATTTCGTTCCGGCGCATTCACCCAAGAAGACGCCGGCTTGCGCCGGCGTCGAATGCCCGAGGGAGACGGGCGGTGGGCGCGCGAGGGTCGCGGCGCCCGAAGCGGTGGTTCTTCGTTCAGTGACCGGAGGCCCTCGACGCGCCCAGGCCGGTTTCCGCGCGAACTTCCTGCGCTTCGTAGTCGGCGCGTTCGCGTCGGGCGTTCGCGCTCTTGTCGGTGATCGAGAACAGCCAGATCCCCACGAACGCGATCGTCATCGAAAACAGTGCCGGCGAGGTGTAGGGGAACGGCGCCGTGCCCTTGGCGTGGCCGAGCGTCGCTTCCCACACCGACGGCGACAGCAGCGTCAGCACCAGCGAGGTGATCAGGCCGAGCGAGCCGCCGATCACCGCGCCGCGCGTGGTGCAGTTTTTCCACAGCAGCGACAGGATTAGCACCGGGAAGTTGGCGGACGCCGCGATCGCGAAGGCCAGCGACACCATGAAGGCGACGTTCTGCTTCTCGAAGGCGATGCCGAGCAGCACGGCGACGATGCCGAGGATCACGGTGGTGATGCGCGACACCTTCAGTTCCGAACCCGGGGCCGGATTGCCCTGCTTGATCATCGTCGCGTAGAGATCGTGCGAGACCGCCGAGGCGCCCGACAGCGTCAATCCGGCGACCACCGCGAGGATCGTGGCGAAGGCCACCGCGGAGATGAAGCCCATGAAGACGTTGCCGCCGACCGCGTTGCCCACCAGCACCGCCGCCATGTTGGTGGCGCCGGCGCCGCCTTTGATCACGCCCTTGGCGACGTCTGAGAACTCGGGGTTGGTCAGCACCAGCGCGATCGCGCCGAAACCGATGATGAAGATCAGGATGTAGAAGTAGCCGATCCAGGTCGTCGCCCACAGCACCGACTTGCGCGCCTGCTTGGCATCGGGGACGGTGAAGAAGCGCATCAGGATGTGCGGAAGTCCCGCGGTGCCGAACATCAGCGCCATGCCGAACGAGATCGCCGAGATCGGATCCTTGACGAATCCGCCGGGCCCCATGATCGCCAATCCTGCCTTGTGCGCTTCTTCCGGCGTCTTGCCGGCGTTGGCGGCGACCTGCGTCTTGACGTCCACTGCGGCGGCGAACAGGCGTTCGAAGCTGAAGCCGTAGTGCGCCATGATCATCAGCGCCATGAAGGTGACGCCGCACAGCAACATGCAGGCCTTGATGATCTGCACCCACGTGGTTGCCGTCATGCCGCCGAACAGCACGTAGATCATCATCAGCGCGCCGACCAGTACCACCGCGACCCAGTAGTCGAGGCCGAACAGCAGCTTGATCAATGCGCCGGCGCCGACCATCTGCGCGATCAGGTAGAACAACACCGTCACCAGCGTGCCGGCGGCGGCGAACATGCGGATCGGTTTCTGCTGGAAGCGGTAACCGGCGACGTCGGCGAAGGTGTACTTGCCGAGGTTGCGCAGGCGTTCCGCCATCAGGAAGGTGAGGATGGGCCAGCCGACCAGGAAGCCGATCGCGTAGATCAGGCCGTCGTAGCCGTCCTTCATCACAGCCGCGGTGATGCCGAGGAAGGATGCCGCCGACATGTAGTCGCCGGCGATGGCAAGGCCGTTCTGGAAGCCGGTGATGCCGCCGCCCGCGGTGTAGAAGTCGGACGCCGAGCGCGTGCGCTTCGCCGCCCACTTGGTGATCCACAGCGTCAGCGCGACGAAGACCACGAACATGCTGATCGCCAGCCAGTTGGTCGGCTGCTTGGTGGTCTGGCCGATGTCGCCGCCGGCGGCGAGGACGTTGCCGGACGCCAATGCCAGCGACGCGAATGCGGCTAGGCGCGAATGAAGGAGGCGACTCATGGGTTGTCCTCCAGCACCTGCGCGGCGAGGCGGTCGAATTCGCTGTTGGCGCGCCGCACATAGAAGCCGGTCAACGCAATGGTGAACACCATCAAGCCGATCGCGATCGGGATGCCGATGGTGCTGACGCCGTCGCCGATCGGCTGGGCGAGGAAGGACTTGTCGAAGGCGATCAGGCCGATGTAACCGAAGTAGGCGACCAGCATCAGGATGGTGAGCGTCCATCCCAGCGTGTTGCGCTTGTGCTTCAGCTCCTTGTAGATCGGGCTGGCGGCGATGCGGTCGATGCGTGGATCACCGGTGGCGTTCATCGTGCGGGTTCCTTGTTGTCGTGATTGTCGTGGGACTGCACTGGACTCAGAAGCTGTACTTCACCGTTGCCTGGACGCGCTTGAGGTCGCCGGACCGGTTGTCTTCGAGATCGCGCTTGCCGTAGGTGATCTCGGCGCCGAGATCGAGTTTCGGGATCGGGCTGTAGATCAGGTTGGCGTGGATCGAACTGGCGCGTTCGGTCACGCCATAGCTGCCGAGGCCCCAGCCGGGCAGGCTCTTGTTGTTGTCGAATTCGGCCATCGAATACATCAGGTTGCCGCGCAGCTTGGGCGAGAAAGCGTGGCGCCAGGACACGAAGCCGCCGTAACCGTCGAGCGGATGCAGGTTGCCGGCCGAGTCGAGCACGGTGTCGCTGCCGAGGCCGAAGCCCATGTAGCGGCCGATGCCGCTGCCGGCGTTGACCATGTAGCGCAGGTCGTCGTTCTTGCCGATGTTGAAGTTGCCGGCGACGCTGACCGCGCCGCCGGTCGCGGTCTTGGCCGACTGGTAGCTGCCGTTGGTGAGCTTGTTCTGGTATTCGAACTGGCGCGCCAGCAGCGCCACCGAGAAGTGGCCCCAATTGCCCTTGGTCGTGTAGCGCGCGGTGAGGTCGGGCATCACGTTGGCGCCGGAATTGGCGAGGCGCGCGCCGGTGGCGACGCTGCCGATGGTGGTCTGGGGATTCTCCGCCGAGAACGACCAGTTGCCCTTGGCGTAACGGATCTGCGCCTGGCGCACGAAGATGGTGCTTTCGGTCGGGCCGACGAAATCGACCGCATCCGGCAAGGCAGCGACATCCTGGAAGTTGCTCCAGGTCTGGCCGGCCAGCCAGTTGTTCCATTGCACATAGGCCTGGCGCAGGGTCACGCCGTAGGTATTGGTCGAGGTCTCGTTGCCGAGGAAGGCATTGCTGCCGCCGCCGTAGAAATCCATCTCGACGTAGCCCTTGAGCTTGTCGCCGCCCGAGGTCACGGTGTCGGCGCTCAACCAGAAGCGCGACAGCTGCGCGGAAATGTCGGTATAGGCATTGCCGCCGTTGGCGGGCGGTGCGCTGACCGGGATCTGGCTGGGCAGGTAGAAGAGGCGCCCCGCATTGCCGTCATCGATCTTGCCGTCGCTGGTCTTGGTCGCCATCGCGTCGAGCTTGACGAAGCCGCCATAGGAGAACGTGGTGCCCGGATTGCCGGCGGTGCTGATCGTCGTCGCCTGGATCGGTTGCTTGCCGGCCGCCAGCGGCGCCGGTTGCGCCGCCTTGACCTTGTCGAGTTCGGTCTTGGTCATCGTGACCTGCGCGCTGGTATCGGCGGCTTCCGCGCGCGTGGTATCGAGCTGCGCCTGCTGTTGCTGCTGTGCGTTCACCAGCGCCTTCACCTGCGCTTCGAGTTGGGCGATGCGCGCTTCCAGCTCCTTTTCCTTCTTGGTGGCGGCGAACGCGGGATTGGCGGCGGCCAGCGCGACGGTGATCGCAAGCGCCAGCGGTGTGCGGAGACTGGGTCGTTTCATGTTGGGTTCCCATGAAGAGAGATCCGTGCGGGGCCACGGCGATCGGAGCGTGCGCCGCTCGACGGGCGGCTGACCATTCACCTTTGGTCGAATGCAAGGTGAATTACGACCAAGGTCTAAGTGCGATGTTGCATCGCGGCAGCACGGATGCGGCACACTCTCTACCTCAACGAACACGATCCATTGGGAGGACGCCATGACCGATCACGCCGCCGACATCTACAAGGCCAGCCCGGAGTTCACGGCTGCCGCCGGCACCGGAAAGGGCGACGCCGAGCGCGACTACGCCGCATCGATGGCCGATCCCGACGCGTTCTGGGGCAAGGTCGCCGAGCGCATCGAATGGTTCCGCAAGCCGACCAGGATCCGCAACGTCAACTTCCATGCCGACGATTTCCGCATCAAGTGGTACGAGGATGGCGAACTCAACGCCACGGTCAGTTGCCTCGACCGCCACCTCGCCACGCGCGGCGACAAGCCGGCGATCGTGTTCGAACCGGACGATCCCGCGACGCCGTCGGAAACCATCACCTATCGCCAGTTGCACGCGCGCGCGTGCAAGCTCGCCAACGCGTTGCGCAACCTCGGCGTGCAGAAGGGCGATCGCGTCACCATCTACCTGCCGATGATTCCGGATGCGGTGGTCGCGATCCTCGCCTGCGCGCGCATCGGTGCCGTGCACATGGTGGTGTTCGGTGGTTTCGCGCCCAATTCGATCGCCGATCGCATCGCCGACTGCGGCAGCAAGCTCGTCATTACTGCCGACGAAGGGCGTCGCGGCGGCAAGGCGGTCGCGCTGAAGGCCAATGTCGATGCCGCGCTGAAGCTGCCCGGCACCAACTCCGTTGAAACCGTTCTGGTGCTGCGCCATACCGGTGGCGCGGTCGACATGCAGATGCCGCGCGATCGCTGGTTCGACGCCGTCGTCGATGGCCAGTCCGAAACCTGCGAACCGGAGCGCATGAACGCCGAGGATCCGTTGTTCATCCTCTACACCTCGGGTTCGACCGGCAAGCCCAAGGGCGTGCTCCACACCACCGGCGGCTATCTCACCTACGTCAGTTACACCCACCAGAAGGTGTTCGACCTCAAGGAGGACGATGTCTACTGGTGCACCGCCGACGTCGGCTGGGTCACCGGCCACAGCTACATCGTCTATGGACCGCTGGCCAACGGCGCGACCGCGCTGGTGTTCGAAGGCATCCCGAGCTGGCCGGATGCGTCGCGCTTCTGGCAGGTGATCGACAAGCACAAGGTGACGATTTTCTACACCGCGCCGACCGCGATCCGCGCGCTGATGCGCGAAGGCGACGCGCCGGTGAAGAAGACCTCGCGGACATCGCTGCGCCTGCTCGGCAGCGTCGGCGAACCGATCAATCCGGAAGCGTGGCGCTGGTACTACGAGACGGTTGGCGACAGCCGTTGCCCGATCGTCGATACCTGGTGGCAGACCGAAACCGGCGGCATCCTGATTTCTCCGATCCCCGGTGCGGTCGACATGAAGCCGGGTTCGGCGACCCTGCCGATGCCGGGCGTGAAGCCGGCACTGGTCGATGCCGGCGGTGCGATCCTCGATGGCGCGACCGAGGGCAACCTGGTGCTGCTCGATTCGTGGCCGGGCCAGATGCGCACGGTCTACGGCGACCACCAGCGTTTCATCGACACCTATTTCAAGGCCTATCCCGGCATGTATTTCACCGGCGACGGCTGTCGTCGCGACGAGGACGGCTATTACTGGATCACCGGTCGCGTCGACGACGTCATCAACGTCAGCGGCCACCGCATCGGCACTGCGGAAGTGGAATCGGCGCTGGTCAGCCATCCGAAAGTCGCCGAGGCGGCGGTGGTCGGATTCCCGCACGACATCAAGGGCCAGGGCATCTATGCCTACGTCACCCTGAAGCAGGGCGAGGAAGGCCACGACGAGTTGCAAAAGGAATTGAACGCCCACGTGCGCAAGGAGATCGGGCCGATCGCGACGATCGACCATCTGCAATGGGCGCCGGGTTTGCCGAAGACGCGCAGCGGCAAGATCATGCGGCGCATCCTGCGCAAGATCGCCGAGAACGCACCGGATCAACTGGGTGATACCAGCACGCTGGCCGACCCCGCGGTGGTGGCATCGCTGGTCGAAGAACGAAAGGTGAAGTGAGCAGGGTCGCGACGCTGCTGATCGCGGACGACCATCCGCTGTTCCGCGAAGCGTTGCGCGGCGTGGTCGCGCGCCTGTTGCCACAGGCGAAGATCAACGAAGCCGAAAACGCCGGCGCCTTGTACGCGCTGGTGGATGCGCATCCCGACGCCGACCTGTTGCTGCTCGACCTCAACATGCCGGGCGTGCACGGGTTCTCGGCATTGGTGCACCTGCGCGCCAGCCATCCGCAATTGCCGGTGGTGATGGTGTCGGCGCGCGAGGAACCGGCGGTGATGCGGCGCGCGCTCGATCATGGCGCCGTCGGTTTCATCCCCAAGTCCTCCGACGCGGCGACGCTGGCCCATGCGCTGCAACAGGTACTGGATGGCGAGCGCTGGGTGCCGGAAGCCGCGCTCGCGGCGGTGCCGACCAGCGACGAGGAACACGCCGTCGCCGCCCGTGTCCGCGAGCTGACGCCGCAGCAGTTCCGCGTGTTGCAGATGCTCGGCACCGGCCTGCTCAACAAGCAGATCGGCTACGAACTCGGTGTGTCGGAAGCGACGATCAAGGCGCACATGAGCGCGATCATGCGCAAGCTCGGCGCGCGCAACCGCACCCAGGCGATCCTGATCGCCGGCAGGCTCGCGGTCGATCCCGATGCCGTGCAGGCGCCGCCCGAAGACATCGATTGACCGCACGCTTCGGACGCCTGAATGGGCGCCTGCCATGCCTTTGCAACAGGATGGCGTAGGATAGGGACACCCGGAGCCACGATGGCACCGGCATGTGGGCAACACGGACAGTTCCCGGCAAAGGCCAAGCGCATGGAATCGCTGAAATCCCTTGTGGTCAAACCGCTCCAGTCGGCGGCGCTGGCTGCCGGCCTGTCGCGGCGCGTCGCGCGACGGATGCCGGTGCGGCGGGTCGTGATGCTGCATGGCGTCGGCCCGGGCGAACTCGAAGTCGCCGCCTTCGTCGCGCAGATGGAATGGCTGGCGCGCAACTTCCGCGTGGTGTCGCTCGACGAATTGATCGCCGGCGTGAGCACTGGAGCTCCCGCCATGCAGGAAGTCGCACTGACCTTCGACGACGGCTTGCGTTGCCACGCCGAGATCGTCGCGCCGGTATTGTCGCGCCTTGGCCTGCCGGCGACGTTCTTCGTCTGTCCCGGCCTGATGTCCGAACGCCGCTGGTTGTGGAACCACGAAGTGCGCGTGCGCCTGCATCTGCTCGACGATGCGCAACGCCGGGCATTGGCGATGGACACCGGCGCGCCCGGGCCCGATGTCGAACCGTGGGTGGAATGGATGAAGACGCTGCCGGTGATGGCGCGCCAGCAGGTGGAGGCGCTGATCCGTGCGCGCACGTCGGGATTCGTGCCGACACCGGAACAGCATGCGCGCTTCGATCCGGTGAGCTGGGAGCAGCTGCGGACGCTGGACAGCGATCTCTTCACCGTCGGTTCGCATACCTCCAGCCATCCGATCCTCACCACGCTGGACCAGGCGGAACTGGAGAGCGAACTGCGCGGCAGCCGCGATGCCCTCGAACGATTCCTCGGCAAGCCTGTCGATCTCTTCTGCTATCCGAACGGATCGCAGGATCGTCGCGTGCGCGAGACCACCGCGAAGGTCTATCGCGCGGCGGTGACGACCGAAAGCGGATTCGTCGGCGACGGCGAGGATCTGCACGATCTCCCGCGCTTCCCGGTCGCCGACAGCGTCGCGCTGTTCGCATGGCGCATGCATCGCCCGCAAGCCTGAGCGCGATCATGCCGTCGACTCCGTCCGCTGCAGTGCTCGTCCTCGATGCCGACAGCCGGGCCGGCCTCGCGACCGTGCAATCGCTGGGTCGACGCGGGGTTTCGCTGCATGCGGGCGTACGTGTGGCCGGAAGTCTGACCGCGCATTCGCGCTGGTGCGGCCAGATCCATCAGCAGCCCGCGGCGGAAGCCGTCGCCGAGGCCCATGCGTGGATGCGCGATCTGCATGCGGAACATCGTTTCGTATTGATCGTGCCGACGACCGAAGCGTCGCTGCTGTGGTTGCGCGCGTTATCGCCGCAAGATCCGTTGCGCAGGCTGGCGCTGTTGCCTTCCGACGAAGCGCTCGATATCGCGTTGTCCAAGGAGCGCACGCGCGCGCTGGCCGAACGCATCGGCTTGCCGGTGCCGGGATCGCGCCTGCTGGCGCGCAGCACGTCGCCCGGCGATCGCGCGTCCTCGGGTTTTCCCTGCGTCCTCAAGCCTGCTGCCAGCAAGGTGCAGATCGATGGACGGCTGGTCACGTTGGCGCCGGAGGTGGTGCGCGACGCATCGATGCGCAGCGCGCTGTTGGAGAAATGGTTGCCGCACACGGACGTGCAGGAACAGCAGTGGGTCCCCGGGCATGGAGTCGGTGTCGAGCTGGTCTACGCAGGTGGCAAGGTCGTCGCCGAATTCGTCCACGAACGCATCCACGAACTGCCGTTGACCGGCGGTGGCAGTACCTTGCGGCGCGCGGTGAAGCCCGATGCGCATTTGCTGGAAATGTCGAAGCGCTTGCTCGACGCCTTGCATTGGCAGGGCGTGGCGATGGTCGAGTGGCGCCGTGCCGACGACGACGCAGTCCACCTGATGGAAATCAATCCGCGACTGTGGGGTTCGCTGCCGCTGACGATCGCCGCCGGTATCGATGTGCCGGCGATCCTCCACGACATGGCGCAAGGGAAGCCGGTGCAGGTGGTGACGCGCTGGAAGGAGAACGTCTCGGCACGCAACATCGGCGAAGACATGCGCTGGACGAAGGCCAACCTGCGCGCGGATCGCTCCGATCCGTTGCTGCTGACGCAATCGGTGCCGGCCATGTTCGCGGGCTGGTTGTGCGTCTTCAGTGGCCGCGAGGTCTATGACGGCTGGCATCTGCGCGACCCCGCGGTCGCCGTCGCCGAATTGAAACACGTCGCACGCGAGTTGCTGGCGCGTCCCGCTGCGGCGCTGCGCAGGCGAGCGCTGCAACGGCAAGTCGCCAGGCAGCACGCATCGCGTTTCGGTCGCCACGGGAAGCCGGAGCGACCGGTCAGGAATTTGCTGTTCCTCTGCTACGGCAATATCTGCCGCAGTCCGTTCGCGGAACGCCTGGCGCAGCGGACGTTGCCGGGCCTGGACATCGCCAGCGCCGGATTCCATCCGCGCAGCGGTCGCGCCAGTCCGGAGCACCTGATCCGCGCCGCGCGCGCGCAGGGCGTCGACCTCGCGGACTGGTCGTCACGGCAACTCACCCGGCGCATGGTGGCGGATGCCGACTGCATCGTCGCGATGGACCTGTCGCATCTCGAGCAAATGCAGTCCGATTTCCCCGAGGCGCTGGGCAAGACCACGCTGCTGGGATTGTTCGATCGCAGCGGACCGGTCGAGATGATCGATCCTTACGCATTGTCGCTCGAGCAGACCGATGCCGTCCTCCGCGACATGTCGCGTGCGATTGCAGGCCTCGCGAAAACGCTGGGCTAACCGACGGAAGCCGATGCGGTGCGCCGCGCCGCCAGGAATGCCCGCAACGACGCCGGCTTCACCGGCTTGGTCAGGACCTGCACGCCACGTTCCTGCGCGCGCCGCTTCAACGCGTCGCTGCCGTCGGCGGTGAGCAGGGCACCGCGAGCATCGGGGCATTGCGCCTGCAGCGCACCGAGGGTGTCGAGTCCGTCCATGCGGTCGTGCAGGTGATAGTCGACCAGCAGCACGTCCGGCGCGAGTGTCGCCTGCGCCAGCGCTTCATCGATCGTGGCCGCACACGACACCTCGACCTGCCAACGCCCGAGCAATGCGCGCATCCCGGCGAGGATGTCGGGGTCGTTGTCGACGCAGAGCACGCGCAATCCGCTCAACGATGGATCAACCACGGCAAGCGTGGCTTGTGCAGGTGTCTGGGTCGCCGCATCGATCGCCACGCGCGGCGCATGGATCGAGAACATGCTGCCGCGACCGAGGGCGGAGCGGGCATCGAGCGTGTGGTCGAGCAGCTTGGCGATGCGCTGGCAGATCGACAGGCCGAGGCCCATGCCGCGCCCGTCCCAGTCGAACGCCTGCTCGTAGCGGTGGAACTCGTCGTAGATCTGGCGCATGTGGTGTTCGGGAATGCCGGGACCGGTGTCCCAGACCTGCAATTCGACCTGCGCCCCGCGCGTGCGGGCGGCGAGCACGATGCGCCCATGCGGGGTGTAGCGCAGCGCATTGGCGAGGAAATTCTGCAGCACCCGGCGCAGCAGGCGGCGGTCGCTGCGCACGAACAGGCGTGGCGCATGCACGCGGATGTCGATGCCGCGTCCTGCGGCCATCGGTGCGTACTGCGCGGCGAGCTCCTGCAGCAATCGCGCGACGTCGACGTCCTGGAGCGCAGGCGTCAGCGCGCCGGCATCGAGGCGCGAGACATCGAGCAGGCCATCCAGCAATTCCTCGGCGGCGCGCAAGGACACGTCGACGCGTTCGGCCAGATGGTGCTGTTCGGCGGGATCGGCGCTTTCGCGCAGCGCGGAGGCGAACAGGCGCGCCGCGTTCAGCGGCTGCAACACGTCGTGGCTCACCGCGGTCAGGAAGCGCGAACGCGATTCCTGCGCGGCTTCGGCCTCGCGGGTGCGTTCGCTGACGCGTTGCTCCAGCGTTTCGTTGATCTCGCGCAATTCGCGCTGGGCGCGCACGTGTTCGCTGATGTCGCTGTAGCTGGTGACGTAGCCGCCGCGCGGCAGGGCCTGTCCATGGAGTTCGATCACCCGGCCGTCGCCGCTGATGCGCACGGCGACGTGCGGCGATCCCGCGCGCATGTGGCCGATGCGCTTCTCGATCTGCTGCTCGATGTCGCCACCGCTGATTTCGCCGATCTCGCCGCGCTCGATGTTGTGGCGGATCAGGTCGGCGACCGGGCGACCGACGTAGAGCATGCCGTCGGGATAGCCGAACAGTTCCTGGTAGCGGCGATTCCACGCGACAAGGCGCATGTTGCGATCGACCACGCTCACGCCCTGGTCGATGTTCTCCAGCGTGTTGGACAGGATTTCGCGATTGAAGCGCAATTCCTGCCCGGCCTCGTCGAGCACCGCGACCACTTCCGCCACTTCCATGCCGGAACCGCGCAACGCGCTGGTCAGCATCAGCCGCGCCGATGCCGCACCGATCGCCGCGGCGAGCAGGCGTTCGCTGAACTGGATCCACTGGCGCCCGGCGCGCGCGCCGGGTTGCAGTGCCTGGCCACTGGCGCGCGCCTGTTCCTCGAAGGCGCGTTGCGCGGTGCGCTCGCCGAGCACGCGCGCGCACAACGTCAGCAGGTCGCCGATCTGGATGTTGCCCGACCATTCGCCGGCCGCCAGCGTGCGTTCGGCATAGGGATCGAGGAAGGGCGACGCGCGCAGGCGTTCGTCGAGGTTCGGGCGCCAGCGCATCGAGCCGAGGAGCAGGCCGCCCGTATTGAGCAGCAATGACCAGATGGTGCCGTGGGTCAACGGATCCCAGCCGGACACGCCGAACAATTGATGCGGGCGCAACCAGCCGATGCTGAACGGCCCGGCGTTGATCCAGGCATCGCCGAACCATCCCGAATTCGCCAGCGCCGGCAGCAGCAGCGTATAGGTCCAGATGCCGAAGCCCAGCACCAGGCCGAGCTCGGCGCCGCGACGACTGGCGCCGCGCCAGTACAGGCCGCCGATCAGTGCCGGCGCGAATTGTGCCACCGCCGCGAAGGCCATCAGGCCGTAGGCGGAGAGCGCGGTGTCGCTGGCGCTGAAGCGGTAATAGCCCCAGGCCATCGCCGCCAGTGCCACGATCGCGGCGCGGCGGATCCACAACACGGTCGAGGCGACGTCGGCGCCGGCGTGATCGACGCGGCGCGAACGCAACAGCAGCGGCATCACGATGTCGTTGCTCACCATCGTCGCCAGCGCCACGCTCGCCACGATCACCATGCCGGTGGCCGCCGAAAATCCGCCAACGTAGGCCAGCATCGCCAACGCATTGCTGTGCCCGGCCAATGGCAGGGCCAGCACGAAGCTGTCGGCCAATGCCGTGCCGCCGCGCCCGAACGCGCTGACGCCCGCCGCGGCGATCGGCAGCACCATCAGGCAGATCACCACCAGATAGGCGCCGAACAGCCAGCGCGCCCGGCGGATGTCGGCGACATCGCCGCATTCGACCACGGCGACGTGGAACTGGCGCGGCAGGCACAGGATCGCGGCGAATGCGAGCAAGGTCTGGCCGACGAAACCGACCGGCGGCGAACTCTCCACCAGTGCGCGGGTCGCATCGATGACGGAAGCATCGCGCCTGCCGAGCCAGCCGATCGCGAACACGCCGATCGCGATCAACGCGACGATCTTGACCAGCGATTCCAGCGCGATCGCCAGCATCATGCCGGGGCGATGTTCCGTCGCATCGACTTCGCGGGTACCGAACAGGATCGCGAACAGCGCCATCAACGCGGCGATGTAGAGCGCGGGATCGCCGAACGGGGTGATCGACGATCCGCTGCCGCGCAACACGTCGAGGCTGATCGCCACTGCCTTGAACTGCAGGGCGAAATAGGGCACCGCGGCGATCAGCGCGATCACCGTCACCAGTGCCGCCAGTTGCTGCGAACGGCCGTAGCGCGCGGACAGGAAGTCGGAGATCGAGACCGTGTTCTGCGACTGCGCGATCAGCGCCATCCGTTCGATGATGCGCCAGCCGAACACCAGCACCAGCAGCGGGCCGAGATAGATCGGCAGATAGCCGATGCCCTGGCGCGCGGCGGTGCCGACCGCGCCGTAGAACGTCCACGACGAGCAATACACCGCCAGCGCCAGGCTGTAGACGATCGGGCGCAGCCAGCGCAGGCGCGGATATACCGGATGGCGGTCGCCCAGCCAGGCCACGCCGAACAGCAGGGCGGCGTAGCCGATCGATGCCAGCAGGAGCATCCAGCCAGGCAGCATGGGAATCCTCGAATCCGGTCAGGCGAGTGTGGCGGGATCAGGCGTGGCGGGCAAATGGAGCGTGCGAGGCTCTGCTTGCACATTCGCCAAGCCTGCACTACAGTGAACCATATGGTTCAGTATCAAGCCCGTCTCGATACCACGTTCGCCGCGCTCTCCGACGTGACCCGGCGTGGCGTGCTTGAACAGCTCGCTAGGGCGGATGCCTCCATCAGCGATCTCGCCGAACGCTTCCACATGACGTTGACCGGCATGAAGAAGCATGTCGGCGTGCTGGAAGAGGCAGGGCTGGTGACCACGGAGAAGGTCGGGCGCGTGCGGACCTGCAAGCTCGGGCCGCAGCGGATGGAGGAAGAAGCCGCGTGGATCGAGCGCCATCGCCAGCTGTGGGACGCGCGCTTCGACGCGCTGGACACGATCGTCGACCAACTGAAACGCAAGGAGAAGGCAAATGCCCAACGCAAGCGCAAGTAGCCAAGCCGCCGCCCGCCGCACCGTGGTGGAACGCAAATCCGACTTCGAGTTCGTGGTGACGCGAACCTTCGATGCCCCGGCGCATATCGTTTTCGAGGCGTGGCGCAATCCCGAACTGTTCAAGCAGTGGTGGGTGCCGAAATCGGCAGGCATGACGCTGGTCTCGTGCGACATGGACATTCGCGCCGGGGGCGGGTATCGCCTGGTGTTCAGTCATCCGGCCTTCGACCAGCCGATGGCGTTCTTCGGCACGTACAAGGAAGTCGTGCCGGACCGGCGCATCGTCTGGACCAACGAGGAAAGCGGCGACCAGGGCGCCGTGACCACGGTGACGTTCGAGGAAAGGGACGGCAAGACGCTGGTGACCTACAGCGAGCTTTATCCGACCAAGGAAGGGCTGGAAGAAGCGCTCGCAGGTTCGGCGGAGGGATTGCCGGAACAGTTCGCGCAGCTGGATGCGTTGCTGGCGGGCTGACCTCGGCGTGCCGCAAAAAGAAACCCGCCGGGAGGCGGGCTTCTTCATCATGCATCCAACAAGCGGAAGGCTTACTTGATCTTGCCTTCCTTGTAGATCACGTGCTTGCGGACGACGGGATCGTACTTCTTGATCTCCATCTTGCCGGGCGTGTTCTTCTTGTTCTTGTCGGTGGTGTAGAAATGGCCGGTGTTGGCCGAGGAGATCAGGCGGATCTTGTCGCGCTTGGTTGCCATGGTGTTTTAACTCCTCAGACCTTTTCGCCGCGTGCGCGCATTTCGGCGAGCACGGCGTCGATGCCGTTCTTGTCGATGGTGCGCAGGGCCTTGGTGGAAAGACGCAGCTTCACCCAACGGTTTTCCGAAGCCACCCAGAAGCGGCGCTCGTGCAGGTTGGGGAGGAAACGGCGGCGGGTTTTGTTCATCGCGTGCGAGACGTTGTTGCCCGTCGTCGTACGCTTGCCGGTGACTTGGCAGACTCGTGACATTGCGCACCTCATGGTGTCGGTTTGCCCTCCGTAGCCCGGAGAGTGGCGGCCCCGG
>JASLDW010000021.1 GCA_030151365.1 Lysobacter sp.
CACGCCGAGGTTGCCGGCGATCGTGGGCAGCGAGACGTTGGCGATCGTGCTGTCGAGCACCATCATGAAAGTGCCCATCGCCAGCCCGACGGCGACGAGCGCCAGCCGCGCGCCGTGGAGCGGCGGCGGACCGGCGGGAGCGGCGGCGGCGTCGGCCATGACGATCGGCCCCTTATCCGCGCCGGCTCAGCGGTTAGCCGCGATGATCTGGCGGATGCGCGCCTCGACGGCGGGATCGCTCGCGTCGGTCGCCACGTCGCCGCGATAGGGCGCCGCCGCCTGCTGCGCGAGCCGCGCGCCGGAGCGATCCGCGGTGTCCACGGTGGTCGTCACCGACAGGCCGACGCGCAGCGGATTCTTCTCCAGCTCCTTGGGATCGAGCGCGATGCGCACCGGGACGCGCTGGACGATCTTGATCCAGTTGCCGCTGGCGTTCTGCGCCGGCAACACCGAGAACGCGCTGCCGGTGCCCATGCCGAGGCTGGCCAGGGTGCCGTGGTACACGACCTTGTCGCCATAGAGCTCAGACGTCAGTTCGACGCGCTGGTTCAGGCGCAGCTTGGTGAGCTGGGTTTCCTTGAAGTTGGCGTCCACCCACACCTGGTCGAGCGGGATGATCGCCATCATCGGCGTGCCCGGCGCGACGCGCTGGCCGAGTTGCACGCTGCGCTTGGCGACGTAGCCGGAGATCGGCGAAAGCACGCTGGAACGCTGGCGGGCGAGGTAGGCCTGGCGCAGCTGCGACGCCGCGGCGGCGACCGCCGGGTTGTCGCGGATGCTGCTGTTGTCGATCAGCACGCGGCTGCGCGCAGTGTTCTCGCGGGCGCCGGACACCGCGGCCTGTGCGGCGGCGAGGTTGGCCTGCGCGGTTTCGAGCTGTGCACGTGCGTGCGCCAGTTCTTCGTTCGACACGGCGCCGGTGGCGACGAGGCCGGTGCGGCGGGCGACGTCCTGGCGGGCGACATCGACCGCGGCCTGCGCCTGCTTCACCGTCGCTTCGCGCGCGTCGATGTCGGCGCTGCCGGCTTCGGCGGCGCGATACTGCGCGCGCACCTGGCGCACGGCGCTGCCGAGCGCGGCTTCGGCCTGCGCATAGGCGAGGTCGGTGTCGTTGGTGTCGAAGCCGACCAGCACCTGGCCCGCCTCCACCTTCATGCCGTCGTCGACGCTGATGCGGGTGACGGTGCCGCCGACTTGCGGCGTGATGGTGACGACGTCGCCCTGGACGTAGGCGTCATCGGTGCTTTCCGACCAGCGTCCGACCAGCAGGTGGTACAACAACCAGGCGATGCCGAGCACGATCGCGACGACGGCGATGATCAGCAGCGCGCGGCGTCGCTTGTTCTGCAGCGGGGTGTCCTTGGGGTTGGTCGGCGGCATCAGCGCGCCATTGGCCGCGGGACGCGGCGCTGCCGCGGAATCTTCGGCGGGATTCTTGTTGGGTTCGGTGGTCATTGCGACTTCTTCCCGGATTCGGAATTGGAGGATTGCGGGGGCAACACGACGGGAACGCCGCCGCCTAGCGCGATGTCGAGATCGATCGCCGACTGCAGGCGACGCGCGCGCAGCGCGGACAGTTGCTGGTCGAGTTGCAAGATCGGCTTCTGCGCGTTCAACACGTCGAGCTGGTTGGCGAGGCCGGCCTTTTGGCGCTGGGTCACCAGTTCGGTGGCGCGGACCTGCTGATCGCGCGCGCTGGTGGCCGCGGAAATCTGCGCGTCGAGTTCGCGCGCGGACTGCACGGAATCGGTGACTTCGCGGATCGCGTTCAACACCGTCTGGTCGTAACCGGCGACGGCGAGATCGAAGTCCGCGTTGGCCCCGCGCAGTTGCGAGCGCAGGCGGCCGCCATCGAGGATCGGCAGCGAGATCGCCGGGCCGCCGAACAGCAGTCCGGCATCGGACTTGAACAGGTCGCCGAGCTTGCCGGCGGCGAGGCCGACCATCGCCGAGAGATTCAGGCTGGGATAGAAGTCGGACTTCGCGGCCTTGATGCCGCGCGATGCCGCTTCGACATGCCAGCGCGCGGCGGCGACGTCGGGACGACGGCTCACCAGTTCGCTCGGCAGCAGCGACGGGATCGCGATGCCATCGTTCTTCAATTGCGGGCGATTGATCTGCAATCCGCGATCCGGGCCTTGCCCGGCGAGCATCGCCAAGGCATTGCGCAGTGCGCTGATCTGCTGGTCGGCGGCCTGCATCTGCGCGCGCGCGTTGTCCTCGGCGCTGGCGATCTGGGTCAACGCGATCTGGTTGTCGATGCCGGCCTTGACGCGCTGCGTGGCCAGCGCGTGCAAGCTGGAATTGCGCTTGAGATCGCGTTCGGCGACGTCACGCGCGTCCCAAGCCTGCGCAAGCGTGGCGTAGGTGCGGGCGATGTTGCCTTCCAGCGTCAGGCGCGCGGCCTGTGCGTCGGCTTCCTGCGCGCGGGCGGCGCCCACTGCCGACTGCCACTTCGCATGCTTGCCGCCCCACAGGTCGGGCGCCCAGGCGAAGCTCAGCGACAGCACTTCGGAATGCAGCGTCTTGCCGCCGATCGGCGGCGGCGCCAGCGTTTCCGGAATCTTCACCGCGGCGACCTGCGCGCTACCGCCCAGTGTCGGGTAGAGGCCGGCTTCGGCAAGGCCGGCCTGCGCGAAGGCCTTGCGGGTGCGTGCGTCGGCGATCGCGATGCTCGGCGACCCGGCCAGCGCTTCCTGCATCAGCGCGTCGAGCTGGGGATCGCCATAGGCGCTCCACCACTGCGCCTTCGGCCAAGCGACATCGCTGACCGGCGTGCGGCCAAGGCTGGTCGCTGCCTGGAAGCGATCGGGGTCCTGCATCGAGGACTCCGGCTTCAGGCCATGGGTGCTGGCGCAGCCGGCCAGCACGGTGGCCAGCGCGAGTGCGGACAGTGGTTGCAGGTGGCGGATCGCCATCATGCTGACTCCGTATTCGAAAGGTTGGCGCGGACGTGTTCGAGGGTGGCGACGAACTGCTCGCATTCGGATGCGCTCATGCCGGACAGCGCGCGCTCGCGCACGCGGTCGCTGCAGGCGCTGCACTGGTCGTAGATGGCGCGACCGGCATCGGTGAGCTGGATGCGCAGGGCGCGGCGATCGGTGGGATCGTTGGCGCGGACGATCAGGCCTTTCTCCTCGAGCTTGTCGAGCAGGCGGGTCATCGCACCCGGATTGAGTTCGGCCGCGCGGGCGAGGTCGCCGACGCTGATGTGGCCGTCGCTCATCCCGAGCTTCTTGAGGGTGACGAACTGGCTGAAGGTCAGGTCATGGCCCAGTCGCTCCAGTTCCGTCTCCATCGCATGCCACATCGCATCGCGAACCTGCCGGAACAACAGGCCGAGGGACGAGCCGGCGCAGAGGAGGGGGGGCGTATTCATGGGACGGCATCATGCTCGCCCATGCAATAGTTGTCAATGCAATTATTGTTACAACAATAATGCAAACGATTTCCGCATTCAGCTCAGGTCCGGCGAAGCACCAGCTCCAGCACGAACTGGCTGCCGAAGAAGGCCAGCAGCAGGATCGCCATCGCCACCAGGGTCCAGCGTATCGCCCGCGCGCCGCGCCAGCCCCAGCGCCAGCGCCCGAACAGCAAAATCCCGAAGATCACCCAGGACACCAGGCTCAGGACGGTCTTGTGGACCAGGTGCTGCTGGAACAGGTTGCCGACGAAGAGGGCCCCGGCGAGGATCGCGGCGCTCAGCAGCAGGAAGCCGATGTTCAGCGTCCGGAACAGCAGGGATTCCAGCTCGGTCAGTGGCGGCAGGGCACGCATCCAGCCATGGAATTCGCGGTTGCGCATCGCCCGTTCCTGCAGCCACAGGACGATGGCGAGCAGGGCGGCGATCGCCAGGGTGGCGTAAGCCAGCAGTGCCAGCCAGGCGTGCAGCTGCACCTGCCAGGTCATCGCCGGCGGGCGCGGATGGCCATAGAGGGAATAGCAGGCGGCGAAGATCGCGGCCAGAGGGAACACTACGACGCCGATGGCTTCGATGCGCCTGCGGCTGCCCAGCAACGTGGTCAGGGCGGCCATGCCCACCGCCACCAGCGACAGTGCCGCGAAGAAATGCATGTCGGGTGCGCCGCCGGCATGCCAGGTCTCGATGTGCAGCCAGGCGTGATCGAGCAGGGCGAGCGCCGCCGGCAGCCTCCAGGCGCGGCCATCGACGCCGCGCGCCACGTCGCGGACCAGCATGGCGGTGGCGATCAGGTAGAAGAGGATGGCGGCGAGGGTCGGCAGCATCCGTTCAGTGTCGCATGCGTATCGGCCCGAATGGCGCCAGCGTCTATACTTTGCGGCTTTCCGCACCACTCAAGACCGCAATGTTTGAATCGCTGACCGAACGCCTGTCCGGCACCATCAACCGCATCCGCGGCCGTGGTCGCCTGACCGAATCCAACATCAGCGAAGCCCTGCGCGAAGTGCGCGTCGCGCTGCTCGAGGCCGATGTCGCGTTGCCCGTGGTGCAGGCGTTGATCCAGCGCATCAAGGTGCGCGCGCTCGGCCAGGAAGTGATGAAGTCGCTGACGCCGGGCCAGCAGCTGGTCAAGGTGGTGCGCGACGAACTCACCAACACGATGGGTGCGCAGAGCGTCGACCTCAATTTCAACGTGCCGGCGCCGGCGGTGATCCTGATGGCCGGCCTCCAGGGTGCGGGCAAGACCACCACCGTCGGCAAGCTCGCCAAGCACCTCAAGGAAAAGCGCAAGAAGAAGGTGATGGTGGTGAGCGCGGACGTCTATCGTCCGGCCGCGATCGAGCAGCTGAAGACGCTGGCGCAGCAGGTCGGGGTGACGTTCTTCCCGTCGGATGCCGGGCAGAAGCCCGAGGCGATCGTGCGCGCGGCGATCGATGACGCCAGGAAATCCTTCGCCGACGTGCTGATCGTCGATACCGCCGGCCGCCTCGCCATCGATCAGGAAATGATGGCCGAGATCAAGGCGCTGCACGCCGCGGTGAATCCGGTCGAGACGCTGTTCGTCGTCGATTCGATGACCGGCCAGGACGCCGCCAACACCGCCAAGGCCTTCAACGAGGCGTTGCCGCTGACCGGCGTGGTGCTGACCAAGACCGACGGCGACGCCCGCGGCGGTGCGGTGCTGAGCGTGCGCTACATCACCGGCAAGCCGATCAAGTTCGTCGGTGTCGGCGAAAAACCCGACGGCCTCGACGTCTTCCATCCCGACCGCGCGGCCAGCCGCATCCTCGACATGGGTGACGTGCTGTCGCTGGTCGAGCAGGTGGAAGCCAACGTCGACAAGGAGAAGGCGCAGAAGCTCGCCGAGAAGGTCGCCAAGGGCCGCCGCTTCGATCTCCAGGACATGCACGACCAGCTCGAGCAGATGCAGAACATGGGTGGGCTGAGCGGGCTGATGGACAAGTTGCCGGGCATGGGCCAGATCCCGGGCCAGGTGAAGGACCAGATCACCGGTCGCGAGATCCCGCGGATGATGGCCATCATCAAGTCGATGACGCCCAGGGAGCGCCGCAACCCCGACCTGCTCAACGGCTCGCGCCGTGCCCGCATCGCCAAGGGTTCGGGCCTGCAGCCGCAGGACGTCAACCGCCTGATGAAGCAGTTCCAGCAGATGGAAAAGATGATGGGCAAGCTCGGCCGCGGTGGCATGAAGGGCATGATGCGCGGCCTGAGCGGGATGATGGGCGGGCGCGGCGGCATGCCGCCGATGATGCGCTGAGGCCTTCGCAGCCCGGCAGGAAATGCCCAAGCCGCGGCCAGCGTGGCGAAGACACTCGGAATCCTGCTACAATTTCCGGCTTACCCTGCCATTCCGGCAGCTGGGCAACACGAGAGCACCATGGTCAAGATTCGCCTTACCCGCGGCGGCGCCAAGAAGCGTCCCTTCTACCACATCATCGTCACCGACAGCCGCAGCGCCCGCGACGGCCGCAACATCGAGCGCGTCGGTTACTTCAACCCGATCGCTTCCGGCCAGGACAAGCGCGTCGAGCTCGACGTCGAGCGCGTCAAGTTCTGGGTCGAGCGCGGTGCGCAGATGACCGAAAAGGTCGGCGCGCTGTACAAGGAAGCCGCCAAGTCGGCGACCGCGGCCTAATCCAAGGTCGGCGCCTGCCGCGCGCAACGCGGTGGCAACCCCGCACATGATCGACACCGGGCGCCGCATCCTCATTGGCAGGGTGCATGGCGCCTTTGGTGTGCGTGGCGAACTGAAAGTCGAATCCTTCAGCGAACCGCCGCAGGCGC
>JASLDW010000103.1 GCA_030151365.1 Lysobacter sp.
AGGATTAGCTGTTGCTAGACAGGGAGCATCAATTGTTTTTGCAGATTCTGAGGCAGATAGTCCTAATATCGATGTAAAATTAATTAAAAAATTAATTACACCTAAAACCAAGGCCATCGTTGTTGTGCACTATGCTGGTATAGCAGTAGACATGGAAGCAGTCATGCGACTGGCTGAAAAATATAACTTAGTTGTAATCGAAGACGCAGCGCAGGCAATAGACGCTTACTTTGATGGAAAGCCTCTGGGAAGCATAGGGCACTTAGCAGCTTTTTCCTTTCATGAGACAAAAAATATCATTTCCGGCGAAGGTGGTTTGCTTGCAATTAACGACTTGAAATACGCAGCTAGAGCCGAAATAATATGGGAAAAGGGTACAAACCGCGCTTCTTTTTTTCGGGGGGAGATAAATAAGTATGGTTGGGTTGACACTGGATCTTCATTCTTGCCGTCGGAGGTCATAGCTGCTTTCTTGTTTGCGCAATTGGAGAAGCTGGACGAGATACAGGCTAAACGTAAACACATATGGCAGGTGTATCTTAATGGATTACGCGCATTGGCAGAAGATGGCCTATTTGAATTGCCAAAATTACCAGCATATGCAACTAATAATGCGCATATGTTTTACATCATTTGTAATTCGATAGACGAAAGGGCAAACCTTATACAGTTTCTCAAGGAAAGGGATGTTTATGCTGTTTATCATTATTTGAGCTTGCATCAAAGCGAGTATTATAAGAGCAAACATGACGGCAGGGAGCTTCCAAATTCAGATAAATTCACTGACAGGCTTTTAAGACTTCCATTTTACTATGAATTAATTGATAGCCAGCTTAAGGTGATCATAGAAGCAATTCAAACATTTTTCAGATGAGGTTGGCTGTTGCTAAAAAAATTACTTCAATCTTTTTCAAAGGGCACGAACGTACAACTAAAGCTAAAATCAATATATTAGGAATGTTCTTGTTGAAAGGCCTGAGTATTTTACTTAGCCTTGTAATTGTACCCTTAACTATAGACTACATTTCGCCTTATCAATACGGAATTTGGATTACGCTGTCATCAATAATTGGCTGGCTTAGCTTTTTTGACATTGGATTTGGTAACGGCCTCAAAAATAAGTTTGTAGAAGCGGTTACAAATGGAGACAAAACTCTAGCTAGAATCTATGTAAGTACGACTTATGCCATCTTGTTTTTGATTATTTCTTTGGTATGGTGTGCTGCTATGATTTCGTCATTCTATGTTAACTGGAGTGGATTTTTAAATGCTCCCCAAAGTCTTGCAAGTGAGCTTAGAAGTGTAGTTTTTATAGTTTTGACCACCTTTGCGTGTCAATTTATTTTTGGCCTTATCAATACAGTTCTGAACGCACTTCAAAAGCCTGTCCTTCCGGCTCTATACAATACGATCAGCCAGCTGTTGATTCTAGTCGGGATTTTGATAGTTTCCAGAAACGGTCAGGGGTCGCTGGTTAATCTAAGTTTAATTGTTGGAGGGGCAAACTCAGCAGTGCTTGTGCTATTTTCATTTTGGTTATTTACACATGAATTAAAGGACTATGCGCCAAATTTAAAGCACATAAAGTTTAAATACTCGGGACAGTTAATGAATCTGGGACTCAAGTTTTTCCTGCTTCAGGTTATTGCACTTGTATATTACGAAACTAACAATATTATCATCACTAAGGTACTGAGCCCTGATAGTGTTACCATTTATAATATTGCATTTAAATACATGTCAGTGGTTGGCATGATCTTTAGTATTATAATTACACCCTTTTGGGCAGCATTTACGGAAGCTAATGCGATGGGTGACTACAGTTGGATGATTAAGATGGCATCGAAATTAAGGCTGATTTGTGGAGGGGTCGCGATTATAGCAATTTTAATGGCTGCCGCATCTCCCTATGTTTATAAAGTTTGGTTAGGCAGCAAGGTTCATGTGCCCGTTTTATTGACATTATTAATGGCAATCTGGCAAATAGTTAATCTTTGGAATTCTTTGCATTCTACGCTGTTATATGGTATCGGAAAGGTCAAGCTTCAGCTCATTGGGTCACTCTTTGTTGGGGTGCTTAATCTTCCTGTTACTATTTATCTTTGCCATAAGTTTCAGTTGAATGGAATTGTAATTTCTCAGGTAATCCTTTCTTTTTCAATATCTTGGATCGGAGTGGTTCAGCTAAATAAATTGCTCTATGGGAAGGCTAAAGGAATGTGGAATGCATAGAAAATTAGATATATTGTTGATTTCCAGCGGTACACCGACCGATAATTCTCCGAAAATGGCGTTTGATATGGTCGATGCGTTAACTGCAGGAGGACATGTGACAGATCTGCTGCTAAAATATCCTGTAAAACGCGAGGGCACATCGACCATTTCAGTTTATCCAGAGTCTGCAATATTTCAGCATAAGGTCATTAATGGGTTGAAGCGCAGGCTGAATTCAATCTTAAATAGAATATTACCAAAGCAATCTGGTGTAAATCCAATTGGTAACTATTATTTTTTTACGACAAATGAAGAAAAGCCGCCAGTTAAAATACCCAGGATACTAAGGAAAATAAACAAGGATTACGATTTGGTATTGATTTTCTTTTGGCAAGGCATGCTAACCTCTAAATCTGTCTTTGAAATATACAAGAAAACTAAGGCTCCTGTTTTTTTCATAGCAGCCGATATGTTTCCAATGACCGGAGGATGCAGCTATTTTTGGGACTGTCGTAATTTTGAGACTGGATGTGGATTCTGCCCTGCTCTGTCCTCAAAAGATAAGAATGACATAACCAGTAAGATTTTTAAATATAAGAAAGCTGTTTATGAAAATATTGATTGCACATTCCTGGGGAATAACTGGATGATTGAGCACGCGAAAAAAAGCGGGTTATTTGCTAATTTTGGGACTGTATTTCCTGTAATCGATCACAATTTGTTTAGGCCGAAGGATAAGAATCTTTTGAAAGGCGAATACAATTTTTCAGGTAAGTTGGTTCTTTTTGTTGGATCTGTAAATATTAATGAAGAGAGAAAGGGTTTTGTTTTCTTAGTCGAGGCGCTCAGGAAAGCTACTGAAAAGAGACCTGATTTGAGAGACCGTTTATTATTAGTGGCCGCGGGAGGAGCTTCTGTTGATTTGGAGTCTTATTTCGATTTCGAAGTGGTTAAAACAGGATATTTGACTTTTGAACAACTTGCGTCCTATTATGCGCTATCAGATATTTATTTGAGCGCTACAATACAGGATGCAGGGCCTATGATGGTTAATCAGGCGTTAATGTGTGGTACACCTGTTGTAGCCTTTAACATAGGAACTGCTCTCGACGTCGTCGTTAAAGAAACCGGATACTTGGCTAAGTATAAAGATACAGATGATTTTGCATCAGGTATATTAAAACTACTCGCTATGAGCCTGGAAGAAAAGGAAAAGATGTCTCAAAAATGCCGGGAAATTGCGCTGCAGACATGCTCTTACGAGGCTTTTGAACGCCATATTTATGAGGCATTTGAGCGATCAAATAGCAAGGCTACGGAGAAAAATTAAGGATTCAATATGTTGCGATATCTCAATAGGGTTTTTAAAACTATTTCATTCATTGCCTTTAAAAGAATGTCTGGCGTCTATTGTAATCTATATTTCCGAATGAATGGAATCTACACAGACGGATTTACGGTGATTGGCGTACCCTTATTGGATATTCATAAATCAGGTACATGTGAAATAGGCAGTGGGTTGGTAATGGTAAGTAAGGATAAATACGCTACACTTGGTAAAAATAATAAATGTAAACTGGTAGTTGGAGAAGGCGCCAGATTAAAGATAGGCAATCAAGTAGGAATGAGCAATGCATCGATCGTTGCAACATTATCAATAGAAATTGGCAATAATGTGATGATTGGAGGGGGAGTAACCATTGTCGATAGTGATTTTCATTCATTAAATCCGCGACACTGGCATTCAGATGATGATCTGAAGCATATGAGAAAGGCTCCGGTTATTATTGGAGACAATGTTTTTATAGGAATGAATGCAATTATATTAAAAGGTGTTAAAGTAGGTCACGGAGCGATTATTGCTGCAGGATCCGTTATTATCAGAGATATTCCGGGTGGTGAAATATGGGGT
>JASLDW010000093.1 GCA_030151365.1 Lysobacter sp.
GGCGAAGGAACCCGGCGGCATGGTCGGCGTGCGCCTGGCCAGCGGCCCGGTGTTGCAGGCGAAGTCGGTGGTGCTCGCGCCCGGCGCGCGCTGGCGCCAGACCGGGGTGCCCGGTGAAAGCGAACACCGCAACAAGGGCGTAACGTATTGCCCGCACTGCGACGGCCCGCTGTTCAAGGGCAAGAAGGTCGCGGTGATTGGCGGCGGAAACTCCGGCGTCGAGGCCGCGATCGACCTTGCCGGCATCGTCGACCACTTGACCGTGCTCGAGTTCGACGGCAATCTGCGCGCCGACGAGGTCCTGCAGCGCAAGTTGCGCAGCCTCCCGAACTGCACCGTGCACGTGAACGCGTAGACCACCGGCATGCATGGCGATGGCAGCAAGTTGAACGCGCTCAGCTACACCGACCGCAGCAGCGGCGAAACCCGCCAGCTCGACCTGTCCGGCGTGTTCGTGCAGATCGGCCTGCTGCCCAACAGCGAATGGCTGAAGGGCTCGGTCGAGCTGAGCAATCGCGGCGAAATCGTCATCAACGATCGCGGCGAGACCTCGCTGCCGGGCGTGTTCGCCGCCGGCGATGCCACGACCGTGCCGTACAAGCAGATCGTGATCGCGATGGGCGCGGGTTCGACCGCCGCACTCTCGGCCTTCGACTATCTGATCCGCACCAGCGCGCCCGCCGAAGCCGAAGCCAAGGCGGCCTGATCGTCATGGAGGCGACGCGTCCGTTCGAACTGCAGCGCATCGATCACGTGGTATTGCGCGTCAGCGATCCCGAGCGATCGCTGGCGTTCTATCGCGACGTGCTCGGTTGCAGCATCGCGCGGCGACGCGACGACCTCGGCCTGATCCACCTGCGCTGCGGCGCCTCGCTGATCGACCTGGTCGACGTCCACGGGAAACTTGGGCTCGCAGGCGGCGCTGCCGCCGCCGAACAGGCGCGCAACGTCGATCATGTCTGCCTGCGCATCGAACCTTTTGACGAGGCGGCGCTGGTCGCGCATCTCGCCGAACACGGATTGCAGGCGCTCGGTCCCGTACAGGACAACTTCGGCGCCGAAGGCGATGGCCCGTCGCTCTACCTGCGCGACCCCGATGGCAATACCATCGAGTTGAAAGGGGCTTCACGTGCCTGACCGGAGACTGCGACGATGAACCTGCGCGACCTGCGCTACCTCGTTGCACTGTCCGATCTCCGCCACTTCGGGCGCGCGGCGCAGGCCTGCCATGTCAGCCAGCCGACGCTGTCGATGCAGATCAAGAAGCTCGAGGAAGAATTCGGGGTGCCGCTGGTGGAGCGCGCGCCGCGGCGGGTCATGTTGACGCCGGTGGGACGCGAGATTGTCGATCGCGCCAAGCACGTCATCCACGACGTCGAACAGATGAAGGAACTGGCACGACGCAGTCGCGACCCCGAGGCCGGCAGTTTGCGGCTCGGGGCCTTCCCGACGCTCGGCCCCTACCTGTTACCGCAGGTGTTGCCGGCACTGCGCAAGCGCTTCCCGAAGATGGAATTGCTGCTGAGCGAGGAGAAGAGCGACGTACTGGTGTCCGACCTGCGCGAAGGTCGTCTCGATGCCGCCTTCCTCGCCTTGCCGTTGGGCGACGATCGCCTGCACGCGGAGCTGCTGTTCGAGGAGCCATTCCTGCTGGCGGTCCCGAGCGGCCACCACCTGGCGAACGCGAAACACCTGCGCATCGGCGACCTGGTCGACGAGCAACTGCTGCTGCTCGACGACGGCCACTGCCTGCGCGAGCAGGCGCTCGATGTCTGCGAACTCGCCGGCGCCCACGAGAAACCCGGGTTCCGCGCCACCAGCCTGGAAACGCTGCGGCAGATGGTCGCGCTCGGCAACGGCGTGACATTGCTGCCCGACCTGTCGGTGCGACCACCGCACGTGCAACCGGATGGCCTGGAACTGGTGCGCTTCGAATCTCCGGCCCCGCATCGGCGGATCGCGCTGGCATGGCGCAACAGTTCGCCGCTCGACGGATTGCTGCGCAACGTCGCCGCGACCGTGCGCAGCGCGATCGCCGAATGATGGCTTGGCGCGTCGCGCTGTGGTCGCTGGGCGCGTGCGTGATCGCGCTGGCAGCGTGGATCGCCATCGTGCAAAGGGAGGATGCACGATCACCGCAAATGCCGCGGGCAAGGACAAGCCTGCCGGCAACGCCGTGGTTCCAGGCACCGCCCTACTCGCCACCGACGCGACCGCAACAGGTGATGGAGAACCCCGCCTGTCCGCAGCCGCAGGCCACCGGCGATGGCGAAGCGCCTTTGCAAACACCGGTGCCGAACGGCATTTCGACATTCAATGTCGCGCATGGCCGCCTCGATGCGCTGGCCGGCTTCAGCGTCGACGCCCGCGTGCTGTCGCGCCGCGCGTACAGCGGCGATCGCCCCGCATTGTTCTCGCCGATCGATCTCGCGCTGGGCTGGGGACCGATGACCGATGGCGCGACGATCGCGCAGCTCAACGTGCGCCAGTCGAATCGCTGGTACCGCTACGGCTGGCTCGGCAGTCCGCCGCTCGATCCCGCAGTCATCGTCCGCAACAGCGCCAACATGCACATGATTCCGTCCAATGCCGCGATCGAAAAAGCGCTGGAAGCCGTGCAGCGCGACGACCGCGTGCGCATCGACGGCTGGCTGGTGGAAGCGCACGACCGCGGCGGCTGGAACTGGCGCAGCTCGATGACGCGCGACGACACCGGCGCCGGGGCCTGCGAAGTCATTTACGTCTGTAGGGTGACGCGGTTCTGATTACTGGCCGGTCGCCGGCGCTTGCGGCTCGGCATCGGGCGGCAGCGCCGATTTCGATTTCGCCTTCAGGCCGGCGATGAAGATGCCGGCGAGACTCACCGCCAGGCCCAGCCACTGCCGCGGTGTCGGCGTGTGCGGGAACACCAGGATGTCGAGCAGATAGGCGACGATCGGCTGCAACAACAGCAGCAGGCCGACCATGCCGGCGCCGAGCGACTGCATGGCGCGCGAGATCAGGATCCAGCCGAGGCAATGGCCGAAGACTGCCAGCACCACCAGCACGATGGCGGATTGCGCATCAGGGATGGCGAAGGAATCGCCTTCCACCCATGCAGCAATGCCAAGCAGGAGCGCGCAACCCGCCGTTGCCAGGCACAGAATCTGCTCCACCGGCACGCGTGCATGCAGTTTGGCGACAACTTCCTGCGAACGCTTGATGCCGACGTTGTAGACCGCATAACCGATCCCGGCACCAAGCCCGAGCCATACGCCCCAGTGGTAATGCTGCGGCAACATCGCCCAGTCGCTGCCCAGCAGTAGCCACAGGCCAAAGAACGCACACAACAATCCGAGATAGAAACGCCGGCTCAGGCGTTCGCCAAACACCAGCACCCCGGCGATCGCCATGAAAAATACTTGGGCGTTGGCAAGCAGCGTCGACAGACCGGGCCCGACGATCATGATGCTCTGGTGCCACATCCACAGATCGCTTGAGAATGCCAGTGCCGCGACGGCGATCCAGATCCAGACCCGCCGCGGCAACTGCCGCCAGCCATGACGGAACTGCACCAGCACTGCCAGCACGATCGCCGCCAGCAACATGCGCCAGAACGCCGAGACCGTCGGCGAGGTGTGCGACAGCCGCACCATCATGCCGTTGGTGCCGATGATCGCCGCGCCGACCAGCATCCGGGTCAGCGCAGCGCGCGATGCCTGTTGGGTCATCCGGCGATCGCTCAGGCGCCCGTGCCGACCGGGCACGACACTCCGGTGCCGCCGAGGCCGCAATACCCGTCGGGATTCTTGGCGAGGTATTGCTGGTGTTCGTTCTCGGCGTAGTAGAACTCGGGCGCGGGGAACACGATCTCGGTGGTGATCGGGCCGAGACCCGCGGCGGTCAGCCGCTTCTGGTAGTCATCGCGACTGGCCAGCGCCAACGCATGTTGTTCCGGCGTGGTGCACTGGATCGCCGAGCGGTACTGGGTGCCGATGTCGCCGCCCTGGCGCATGCCCTGGGTGGGATCGTGGTTTTCCCAGAACGCCTGCAGCAGCGCGCCATAGCCGATGATCGCAGGGTCGAAGATCACCCGCACGACTTCGGCGTGGCCGGTTTCGCCGGTGCAGACTTCGCGATAGGTCGGATTCGGGGTGTAGCCGCCGGCATAGCCGGGTGCGGTACTGACGACGCCGGGCATCGACCAGAACATCCGCTCCGCGCCCCAGAAACAGCCCATGCCGAAACGAGCGTCGCCATAGTCGGCAAACTCGTCGCGCAACGGTCCGCCAATCACGAAATGGACGTTGTCGATCGCCATCGGCGTGGCACGTCCGGGAAGCGCGCGCTCGGGCGCGATCATGCGGTCCTTCCACGGTCCAATGCCGCCCATGTCCGTTGCTCCGTTGGCCAAGGGCGACAGTTTACCAGCGGCTACCCGGAGGCCGGATCGAACGCGGCGGCGTCGAGATCGAAACGCACCTGGTTGCGGCCACGACGCTTGGCGTCGTAGAGCGCCTGGTCGGCGCGATCGAGCAGGTGCGCGGGCTTGGCCTCGTCGCGACGACGCATCGCGATGCCGACGCTGATGGTGACCGGGATCGACCGACCCTCCCACTCGATCTCGAGCGTTTCCACCGCGGCGCGGATGCGCTCGCCCAGCTGCTGCGCCACTGCCAACGGCGCGCCCGGCGACACCACCACGAATTCCTCGCCGCCATAGCGCCCGAGCAGATCGCCGGAGCGCAGGCTGGAACGCAGCAGGCGGGCGACGGCACGCAGGCATTCGTCGCCGGCGGCATGGCCGAACTCGTCGTTGATGCGCTTGAAGTGGTCGATGTCGAGGAACAGCACCGCCAACGGCGATCGCGTGCGCGCGGCCTGGGTGAGCGCGGCGGCGAGATCGATGTCGAGCGAATTGCGGTTGAGCACGCCGGTCAGCGCGTCGATGCGCGCGGTCACGATGAGCGCACGCGCCTCGCGCTGCTGTTCGAGCGCTTCGCGCACTGCGTTGGCCATGCTTGCCAGTGCCGCGAGATCGGCGGCGCTCAAGGCCGGTGCCTCGGCGTTGCGCTCGATCACCAGCACCGAATGACTGCCTTTCAACACCTGCGCCGGCACCAGGACCGAACGCAGTCCGCGCCCGACCACCGGCGTGTGGTTCTCGATCGGTGCCGCACCCGTGGCCACCGATTCCACCCAATTGCGTCGTGGCGCCAGCCAGCCGCGCAATTCGTCGAGCATGGTCGTCGGCAATGCATACACCTGAGGCGCGCGGCGACCGGGGAACTGCACCAGGCCCGCGCCATCCAGTCCCAGGCAGGCGGTTGCCGCCGCCAGCAGGCGATGGATCGCCGCGAACTCCAGCTCCGGGTCGGCGATGTCGCCGAGGGAGTGGGCAAGATCGCGTTCCAGCTCGCGCACCGCCGTCTGCGCGTCCATCTGCCGGCGCAATTGCTGCTGGTTCTGGCGCGCGCGCGCCAGTTCGATCCGGTAGCTCTCGATGCGCCGCACCAGGCTGATCGCCACCACTGTGCACAACATGGCGCCGGTGATCTGCAGCAGGCGTCCGGCCCACCACCAATGCGCGATCAGGCCGGTTTCATAGGCGAGGTGGGCGAGACTGGCGAAGAACGACAGCAGCACCGCGGCCACGACCGCGACCCGATGCGGGATGCCGTTGCGATAGGCGCGCACGCAGAACGCCAGGCCGACGAGCGCGAGGACGAGCCATGCGCCCTGCCCCAGCCCCCATGCCGCCACCGGAGGCAACGGCGCGAACAGCAATGCAGCGGACACGATGACGGCGGCGACCACGACCGCCAGCGACATTTGCCGCCATCGATTGCCGTGCGCTTCGCCGGGCAATGCGCCATGTTCCTGCACCAGCACGATGCCGGCGGCGATGCCGAGGATCATCAGCGCCGAGGTGCCGTGGTTGCCGAATCCGCCGAACCAGGCCATTCCGGGAATCTGGTACAGGTGTCCGTTCACCGACATCAGGACCAGCAATCGCAGCAGGGCGAACCACGAGAACGCCAGCATGCTGCGTTGCCCGGTGGCGATGTAAAGCGCGATCACCACCAGCGCCAGCACCAGGTAGACGGCATAGCTCATCGCCGCGGTGCCGGCGATCCGGCGATCGTCGCGGCCGGCCAGCAGGTGCGGCTCCAGTCGTCCCATCAGCGAAGTCGGCGTCGCCGATTGCGCACGGACGCGCAGGTGCAGGTCGCCCTCGCGCGGCACCATGACATTGAACTGGTAAGAGGAGGTCAGGCCCGGCAGGCGCTCGCGATTCACTTCATAGAAGCCGTCCCGCACCACCTGGCCGGTTCCCAGGTCCTCGACCTCGATGCGGTCGAGGGCGGTGCGTTCGAAACGCAGGGCGACGATGCCCTGTTCGCGCATGGCCTCGGGCAGGCTGGCGACGACGTCGAAGCCGACCGGCTGGCTGCCGCCGGGAATCCTCACGACCATGCCGTCGCCATCCGGACCGCTCTCGCCCCGCTGGGCGGAGGCACCAGCCCCGGAATGCCAGGCCAGCGGAAACGAAGGTGCCGGCGGCATGAAGATCCGTCCGAGCAAGGCAATGCAGACCGCACCCAGCAAGGCCACCAGAAGGGCCAGCTGCACGCGATCGGACCAGCGCTCGAATCGGGGGAAGAATGAGCCGGACATGAGGCGCATACGCTACTGCGCATCCGGCCCCGCGGCTACCTGTCAATGCCTGTTTACTGTGACCGATGACGCAAGTCGATTTCGCAGACCCGGTACACTGCGCACACCGTTCCAGTTCCAGTCCCGCATGTCCGAGTCCACGACCACGCCGACGCCCGCCGAGCGTACCGATTTCATCCGCAACATCGTCCGCGACGATCTCGCCGCCGGCCGCCACGCCGCGGTGAAGACGCGCTTCCCGCCGGAGCCCAACGGCTACCTGCACCTCGGCCACGTGCGCGCCATCCACGCCAATTTCGGCATCGCCGGCGAGTTCCATGGTTCCTGCAACCTGCGCTTCGACGACACCAATCCGGCCAAGGAAGATCCCGAGTACGTGCAGGCGATCCAGGACGACGTGACCTGGCTCGGCTACCACTGGCGCGACCTGCGCCACGCCTCCGATTATTTCGACGTGCTTTACCTCGGCGCGGAACAGTTGATCCGCGACGGCAAGGCCTTCGTCTGCGACCTCAGCGCCGAGGAAGTGCGCGCCACCCGCGGTACCCTGACCGAACCCGGCACCAACTCGCCCTACCGCGACCGCGGCGTCGAGGAGAACCTCGACCTGTTCCGGCGCATGCGCGCCGGCGAGTTCGCCGATGGCACGCGCACGTTGCGCGCGAAGATCGACATGGCGTCGCCGAACATGAACCTGCGCGACCCGGCGCTCTATCGCATCAAGCACGTCGAGCACCAGAACACCGGAGACGCCTGGCCGATCTATCCGATGTACGACTACGCGCACGCGATCTCCGACGCCATCGAAGGCATCACCCATTCGCTGTGCTCGCTCGAGTTCGAGGACCATCGTCCCTTGTACGACTGGGCGGTCGACAACGTCGGCCTCACCCGTCATCCGGAATTGCTGAAGCCGCTGACCGACAAGGGCCTGCCCAACGAAGCCGACAAGCCGCGCCAGATCGAGTTCTCGCGACTCAATCTCGACTACACGGTGATGAGCAAGCGCAAGCTGATGGCGCTGGTGCAGGAAGGGCTGGTCTCGGGCTGGGACGATCCGCGCATGCCGACGCTGCAGGGCATCCGCCGTCGCGGTTACACGCCGGAAGCGCTCAAGCTGTTCGTGGGGCGCCTCGGCCTGTCGAAGCAGAACTCGACGATCGACTACACCGTGCTCGAGAACACTCTGCGCGAGGACCTCGATGCGCGTGCGCAACGCCGGATGGCGGTGCTCGATCCGCTCAAGCTGGTGATCACCAACCTGCCCGCCGACCATCGCGAAACCCTGCGCTTCCACAACCATCCCAAGGACGAAAGCGCGGGCGAACGCGACGTCGCCTTCTCCAACACCCTGTGGATCGAGCGCGAGGATTTCGCCGAAGTGCCGCCGAAGGGCTGGAAGCGCCTGGTGCCCGGCGGCGAAGTGCGCCTGCGCGGCGCCGGCATCTTCCGCTGCGATGAAGTGATCAAGAACGACGCCGGCGAGATCGTCGAACTGCGGGGCTGGCTCGATCCGGAATCGCGTCCCGGCATGGAAGGCGCCAACCGCAAGGTCAAGGGCACCATCCATTGGGTGGATGCCGCGACCGCGGTGCCGACCGAATTCCGTCTCTACGATCGCCTGTTCACCGCCGCCGATCCCGACGACGACAGCGACGGCAAGGGCTATCGCGACCACCTGAACCCGGGATCGCAACGCAACGCAAGCGGGTACGTCGAGGCCGACGCCGCCAATGCTGCGCCGGAAACCCGCTTCCAGTTCGAACGCGTCGGCTATTTCGTCGCCGACCGCCGCGATCATTCGCCCGCCAAACCGGTGTTCAATCGCGCCGTGACCCTGCGCGACACCTGGATGCAGAAGGAAACCTGAGTCGCCATGCTGCCGCTGCAACTCCATCTCACCCTGCCGATCTGGGCGCACGAGTTCCCGCTCGCCGAGCGTTACGAAAACGACGACGACAAGGTCGCGCTGGCGATCGCGTTGTCGAAGCGCAACGTCGAGGCCGGCAGCGGCGGCCCGTTCGGCGCGGCGGTGTTTTCACCGGACCACAAGGTGATCGCGATCGGCGTCAACCGCGTGGTGCCGCAATCGTGTTCGGTGGCGCATGGCGAAATGATGGCCTTCATGCTGGCGCAGCAACGCCTGCAGAGACCGCGCCTCAACTGCAATGACGATGGCACGAACTGGGGACCGGTGACGCTGGCCACATCGGCGCAACCGTGCTGCCAGTGCTATGGCGCCAGCGTCTGGGCCGGCATCGATCGCCTGCTGATCGGCGCGCGCGCCGAGGACGTGATGGCGCTGACCGAGTTCGACGAAGGTCCGTTGCCCGCCGACTGGGTCGGCGAACTGCAACGCCGCGGCATCGAAGTCGTGCGCGACCTGCAGCGCGAAGCCGCCTGCGCCGTGCTGCGCGCATTCGGCGAGAGCGGGACGCACTACTGATGGACATTCGCTCCGGCCTGCTGTGCTGGTGCCGGGCGGGATTCGAACCGGAATTGGCCGCCGAGCTTGGCGATCGCGCCGCGTTGCTTGGGCATCCCGGTTATGCGCAAACCGATCGCGATAGTGGTTACGTGCTCTTCCATTGCGAAGACGGCGCCGCACTCGACGCGGCATTGCCGTGGCGCGAGCTGGTGTTCGCGCGCCAGAAGCTGCGGTTGATCGCGGAACTTTCCGATCTCGATCCCGACGACCGCATCACGCCGCTGGTCGCCGCACTGCGCGAATCCGGCGCAGGTCCGTTCAACGATGTCTGGGTCGAACATTCCGATTCCGACGAAGGCCGCCCGCTGTCGGGACTGGCGCGCAGCTTCGGCAACGCATTGCGTCCGGCGTTGAAGCGCGCAGGACTGCTCGACCCCAAGGCGCGGCGAAGACTGCACGTCGCCTTCATCGACGGGCGCCACGCTTTCCTCGCCAGCGCCGATCGCGACGACAGCGCGCCGTGGCCGCTCGGCATCCCGCGCCTGCGCATGCACGCCGAGGCGCCTTCGCGTTCCGCGCTGAAGCTCGACGAAGCATTGGGCGTACTGATCACGCCCGAAGAACGCGCAGCCTGGCTGCAACCCGGCATGCGCGCCGCCGATCTCGGCGCCGCGCCCGGCGGCTGGACCTGGGTGTTGTTGCGCAATGGCCTGAGCGTCATCGCGATCGACAACGGTCCGCTGCGCCCGCATCTGTTCGAAATCGGGCAAGTCACCCATCTGCGCGAGGACGGGTTTTCCTGGCATCCGCAGGACCACCTCGACTGGATGGTCTGCGACATGGTGGAACAACCGATCCGCGTCGCCGAACGGATGGCCGCGTGGCTGCGCGAGGGCTGGTGCCGCCGCATGATCTTCAATCTGAAATTGCCGATGAAGAAACGCTGGCTGGAAACGCAACGCTGCCTCGACCTGTTTCGCACGCAATGCGGCGGCGAAGTCGATCTGCGCGCCCGCCAGCTCTATCACGATCGCGAAGAAATCACGGTATTCGCTGCATATGCGAACACGCGTTGACACTGCATATCTACATATCGCATTCATTTTGCGCAATTTGCGCATTCACTTTTTTGCTGTCCGCTTTCGCCATGGATTGCGTTCGACAAACGTCGATACCGTCGCTTCTTGCCTGAAAGCGATTAGCCTGAATGTCGATTCATGCATTTAGCAGAGCATTAACGTGCGTGGTCGTGCATCGGGACTACGGTCTGGCCTCCCCCGACACGTTGTAGAGGTTCCCGCAATGAATCGCACTTCCTTGTTCATCGCAACCGCCGCGCTGCTGGCCTCCACCGGCTTGGCGACTGCGCAGACTGCCCCTCGCACCCATCAGTCGGCGACTCCGGCGACGCCCGCCACCCCGGCAACCCCGGCGACGCCCGCGACCGATGGTTCCTCGGCCGTCCCTGCAACGCCCGCGACTCCGGCCACGCCGGCGACCCCGGCATCGTCGACCGACACGATGTCCTCGCCGGCCAGCCCGACGATGTCGACCAGCGATCAGCCGGCCACCGACAGCAGCGCCACGACGACCACCAAGTCCAAGAAGCACGGCAAGAAGGACAAGAGCGCGACTCCGACCACCACTCCGTGATGGTCTGACGCAAGTCCTCGCAGAGGAAGGCAAACGATGTCCCGCTTCGGCGGGCATCGTCGTTTCGTGCTCAGATCCCCGCCGCGTGGCGCCACAATGCGTGGCGCAGCATCGGGACGCGACCGGCGATGCCGAGCGCATGCCCACGCAACAATGCTGTGACGGGCAGGTCGTTGGAATACACGCGGTTGATCGCCTCGAACGCCAGCGTCGACACCGTGTTGTCGCTGCGGCGTTCACGCGCCCAGCGCTGCAGGCGCGATGACGCATCGAAGTCGCGACCTTTCGCCCTGGCCTCACGCACGCTGCGCAACCACGCCGAAACATCACGCAACCCGAGGTTGACGCCCTGCCCCGCCAATGGATGCACCACGTGGGCGGCATCGCCCATCAGCAACACGCGCCCGGCGCGTTGAGCGCGCGCCAGCTTGCGCCGCAACGGGAAGGCAGCGCGCGCCGAATCGAGCGCCAGCGCACCGAGGCAAGCGTCGGAAGCCCGGGTGAGTTCATGGTTGAACGCGGCACTTTCCATCTCCTGCAACCGCCGCGCCTCGTCGACGGGCAACGACCACACGATCGAACTGCGACCTTCCGCGCATGGCAACAAGGCCAATGGACCACCGGGCAGGAAGCGCTGGAAGGCGGTTTCCGCGTGCGGAAACTCGCTGCGGACGTAGGCGACCAGTCCGAGCTGGTCGTAATCGCGATCATCGGTGGCGATGCCGGCCAATTCGCGCAGCGCCGACTGGCCGCCGTCGGCGGCGATCGCGATGCGCGCATCCAGCGTGCCGCCATCGTCCAGGGTGATCCGCACGCCGCCTTCATCCTGCTCAACGCCGGTCACGCGCGCGGGACAACGCACGACGACACCACGGCGTTCCAGTAGCCGCCACAGGCGGTCGACCAGCAATCCGTGTTCGACGATCCAGCCCAGTTGCGGCCGCGCCAATTCATCGGCATCGAATTCCAGCGCAGCGCCACCCGCTGCGTCCCACACCCGCATGCGCCGATACGGTTGCACGCGCTGGCGCGCCACGTCTCCCCACGCATTCAAGGCATCGAGCAGCGCCGCGTTGTCGGGGGCGAAGGCATAGATACGCAGATCGGGATTTGCCGGCGACCATGCCGGCGGTGCGGCAGCCTCCACCAACGCGACATCGAATCCGGCATCGGCCATGCCCAACGCGCAGGCGATGCCGACCACGCCGCCACCGACCACCACCGCATCGAGGCGACCGCGACTGCTTCTTGCCGGCACGATCATCGCGCAACCTCACGACAGAGTGCCGGGACATCGCCGCGATACCCCATCGCGCCACCGACCAACATCGACTGCAGCGCTTCGACCTGCGCGATCGCGCCCATGCCGATCGAGCGCAGTGGCCGCAGCACGGGCGAAGGATTGGCGGCGAAGCGCGCCAAGCCATCGGAAAAGGCGATGGTGCGCGAACGATCTTCCGCGCGCCGTTGCGCATAACGCTGCAACACCTCGTTCGCGCCGGCATCGGCGGCGGAAGCGGCGATGCATTCGACCAGCGTCAGGGCATCGCGCAGGCCGAGATTGAATCCTTGCGCGCCGATGGGGTGGATGGTCTGGGCGGCATTGCCGATCACCGCCCCGCGCGGCGCGCTCAATCGTTCCGCCAGGACGCGCTGCGCGGGATAGCGACTGCGCGGTCCCGCGGAAAGGAAACGCCCCGCGCGCCAACCGAAGCCATCCTGGATGCGCGCGCACCACGCTTCGTCGTCTAGCGCGGCGATGGCGTCGGCTTCGTTTGCGGAAACCGCGTGCACCACGCCGTAATGGCGATCGCCGCGCGGCAGCAACGCGGTCGGGCCGTCGTCGGTCAGGCGTTCGTAGGCCGTGCCATCCGGCGCGCGATCGCAACGCATCCGCGCCACGAACAGGATCTTGCCGTAGTCGTGATGTTCCGCAGCGATGCCGAGGGCCGCGCGCACCATGCTCTGCGTTCCATCGGCGCCGACTAGCAGTCGCGTCTCCAGCAGGTGTTCGCCTTCGCCATCGGCGATGCGGACGACGCGCGCGTCGCCGTCGATGGTCGATTCGATGAATCGCGCGGGGCGATAGCGGACGAGATGGCGCAGCTCGCCCAGCCGCGCTTCCAGCGCCTCGCCGAAATCGCTGGCGACGACGACCTGCCCGAAGGCCTCGCGCCCGTAGGCGCCGGCGTCGAGCTCGACCCGGCCGAAATCGCCGCGGCGGCTGACGTGGATGCGGCGGATCGGGCCGGCCGGCGCGCGCAGCAGTCGCCACACGCCGAGATTGGCCAGCGCGTTGCAGGTCGCCTCGGCGAAGCTGAGGTTGCGTTGGTCGAACACCGCGGGCAGCGCACCGGCGGGCGCGGCTTCCACCATCGCGACGTCGAGGCCGAGGCCGTCGAGGGCGATCGCCAGGCTGGCGCCGACCAGGCCGCCACCGACGATGACGATGTCGTGGCGACGCGTGCTGGCGCTGGGGTTTGTGGGGGCGTGATCCGGCATGACGCGCTATGCTAACGGCTTCCGTAGCATCTTCCGTTGAAGCCGATGAACCGCACCGACCAGACTTCCGCCCTCGCCGCCGGCCCGTGGACGCTTGCCGCGATGATCGCCGCAGCCGCGCTGACCCGCCTGCTGCCGCATCCGCCGAATTTCT
>JASLDW010000040.1 GCA_030151365.1 Lysobacter sp.
CCGATCCTCGATCGCTTCGCCGCGCGCGGCTTGATCCACAAGAACAAGGCCGCTCGCCACAAGAGCCGCCTGAACGCCCGCATCAAGGCCCTCAAGGCCGCCTAAACAGGCACGATCGGCGTGGTTGCGGCGCTTCGGCGCTGCAGCACCTGCAAAAGACCCCGCCTCAGCGGGGTTTTTTCGTGCCCGCGGGAACAGGTTCTCAGGGGACATGCGGCGTCGAGTCGCGTTCTTCGGCGCGTTCCAGTTCCTCGCGGCGCTGTTCGTCGAGGAAGCCCTGGATCTTCAGCATCACGTCGCGCGTGCCTTCGTGTGCGAGACCGGAGACGATGAACCACGGCGCGGTCCAGCCCAGCTCGCCCACCACCTTGTGCGCCTGCTCAAGCGCATCTTCGTGCGTCAGCAGGTCGGCCTTGTTGAGCAGTAGCCAGCGCGGCTTCTCCATCAGTCCGGCGTCGAACTTGGCCAGCTCGCGCTCGATCGCGCGCACCTGGTCCGCTGCGTTGCCACCGTCCAGCGGTTCGATCTCGACCAGGTGCAACAGCAGCCGCGTGCGCTGGATGTGGCGCAGGAACAGCGCTCCGAGTCCAGCACCATCGGCCGCGCCCTCGATCAGGCCCGGGATGTCGGCGATGACGAAACTCTTGTGCGCCTCGACGCTGACCACGCCGAGGTTGGGATAGAGCGTGGTGAAGGGATAGTCGGCGACCTTCGGCGTCGCCGCCGAGACCGCGCGGATCAGGGTCGACTTGCCGGCATTGGGGAAACCGAGCAGGCCAACGTCGGCCAGCAGCTTCAGCTCCAGCCGGAGGTCGCGCTCCTCGCCCTCGCTGCCCGGGGTGGACTGGCGCGGCGAACGGTTGATCGAGCTCTTGAAATGCATGTTGCCCAGGCCGCCCTTGCCGCCCTGCGCCACCAGCAGGCGCTGGCCGTGGCGGGTCAGGTCGCCGATCACCTCGTCCGTGGCGATGTTGGTGACGACGGTGCCGACCGGCACGGTGATGGCGAGGTCGTCGCCGGCCTTGCCGTACATCTGGCGGCCCATGCCGTTCTCGCCACGGCGGGCGCGGAACAGCCTCTCGTGGCGGAAGTCGACCAGGGTGTTGAGGTTTTCGTCGGCCTGCAGCCAGACACTGCCGCCGTTTCCGCCGTCGCCACCATCCGGGCCACCCAGCGGGATGAACTTCTCGCGGCGGAAGCCCACGCAGCCGTTGCCGCCATTGCCGGCGATCACGGTGATTTCGACTTCATCGACGAGTTTCATGAGGTAACTGTGGTTCGGGGACGGAGGACCATCGGCAACGACGATGGGAGGGAAACGAGTGTACGGGATGAAGCAGCCGCGAAGCCGGCGTGGCATGCCGGTGCAAACGAAAAACCCCGCCGAAGCGGGGCTTTCCGGTGTGCATCGGTGGCGGGGTTTATTCGGCCACGACGCTGACGGTGCGGCGCTTCTGGGCGCCCTTCACCGCGAATTCGACCTTGCCGTCGACCAGCGCGAACAGCGTGTGGTCGCGGCCGAGGCCGACGCCCGGACCCGGGTGGAACTGGGTGCCGCGCTGGCGGACGATGATGTTGCCGGCTTCGATGGCCTGGCCACCGTAGATCTTCACGCCGAGGTATTTCGGGTTGGAGTCGCGGCCGTTGCGCGAGGAACCTACGCCCTTTTTGTGTGCCATGACTGCGTCTCCTTAGTTCTTGCCGCCGGCAATGCCGGTGATCTCGATTTCGGTGTAATGCTGGCGGTGGCCCATCTGCTTGCGATGGTGCTTGCGGCGACGGAACTTCACGATCTTCACCTTGTCGGCGCGGCCGTGGCCGATCACCTTGGCGGAGACGGTGGCGCCCTTCAGCGCATCACCCAGCTTGACGCCTTCGCCGTCGCCCAGCAGAAGCACCTGGTCAAAGGTGACTTCGTTGCCGGCTTCGACTTCCAGCTTTTCGACTCGCAGGGTTTCGCCCTGCATCACGCGGTACTGCTTACCGCCGGTTACAACAACTGCGTACATGACCAAGCTTCCTTTGTCGTTATTGTGGTCCAGCACGCGGTCGGCGCGCTGAACCTGAAATTATAGGACCTTGGCGCCCGGACGCGCAACTTGCCTCCCCTCCCCCGTCACCGGGGTTTCACGGAACCCGGGGATGATCGGCGCCGCAAGGCCCAAGGAGCCAAAAGGCCGCCGCCCCAGGGCAGCACGAGGAAGCACAGGCCGCGCGTCCCGTTCCCAATCCACAGGAAGTCCGACCATGTTCGACACCATCCTGCAAGACGTGGCAACCCGATACGGCATCAGCCTCGAAAAGGCCAAACAGCTGTTGGGCATGCTGATTTCGGTCATTTTCAACGAGAAGCGCGGCGGCCCCGCCGGTTTCGTCGATCTCTTCCGCAGCCAGGGCCTGGGCGACCCGATCGCTTCCTGGATCGGCCATGGCCCCAACCAGCCGATCAGCCCGGCCCAGCTGCAATCCGTGCTGGGCGGCGACCTGATCGGTCATATCGCCCAGCGCGCGGACGTCGACGGCAGCACCGCCAGCGCGGCCATGGCTTCGATGCTGCCCGAAGTCTTCAATACCCTGACCGAAGACGGCCAGATTCCCGTCGGCGGCACCATCCCGGAGCGCCTGCACGGCTACCTGGGAGGGATCGGCGACTGGATGCACGGAATCGGCGCGGGCGTGATCGGCGCCGGTACCGCCGCCGTGGGCGCCGCCGGAGCATTGGGCGGCAAGGCCGTCGATGCGGTCGGTGGCTTGGGGGATCGCGCGGCTGCAGCAACCAGAACCGGCAGTTCGGGCAGCGGCAAGTGGCTGCCGTGGGTACTGCTGGCCGCCCTGGTCGCGCTCGGCCTGTTCCTGCTCAGCCGCTGCAACAAGAATCCGGAACCCACAGCGGCGACCACGCCTGCGGCCACGACCGCGGAACCCGCCAAGCCGACCGAAGCGGCCAGCACCCAGCCCCGCCTGCAGATCGATAACCAGGGCGGCGCGGTGAGCGTGAACGGCCAGTTGGCAGACGCCGACAAGACGCGCCTCGCCGCTGCCTTGGCCCAGACCTTCGGGGCCGATGCGGCGAAGGGCGATATCGCCGTCGACGCCACCACCGCGCCGGCCGGCTGGCTCGACAAGGTGATCGCGCTGCTGCCCGAGTTCAAGGGCAAGGGCGTGAAGTTCGCGATCGAGGGCGACAAGGTCAAGGTCGATCTTTCCAGCCTGCCCGAAGGGGACCGCGCGGCGCTGGCCGACAAGGTCCGCGGCGCCTTCGCCGACGCCGAGATCGTCGGGGTGGCCGCCGACAAGGGCGCCGAGGCCTTGAACGCGCTCAAGGAAGGCTTCAGCGCCGATGACCTGGTGGCGGCGCTCAACCTGATGATCATCCACTTCGAGACCGGCAAGGCGACGATCAGCAAGGACAGCCTCGGGATCCTGGCCAAGGCCGCGGAAGCGATCAAGAAGGCGCCGTCCGGCACCCGAATCGAGGTCGGCGGCCACACCGACAACACCGGCAAGGCCGACGCCAACATGAAGCTGTCGCAGGACCGCGCCGACGCCGTGATGGCCAAGCTCAAGGAGCTGGGCGTGGCCGACGGCGCGCTGACCGCCAAGGGCTATGGCCAGGACAAGCCGGTCGCCGACAACGGCACCGCCGAGGGCCGCGCCCGGAACCGCCGCATCGAGTTCACGGTGCAGAAGTAATCCCGTGTCGGGATGCATGTGAACGGGGCGCTTCGGCGCCCCGTTTTTGTCGGCGCGTCGCAGCGGGCGAGACTTGCGGTTGCCACGATTGCCCCCATCTGCATTGCAGGGCTACGCTAGGCGATTGCCCTCTCCTCCCCCACTGGAAAGCCGATGGCGATTGACACCATCCGCGTGCGCGGCGCGCGGACCCACAATCTCAAGAACATCGACATCGACCTGCCGCGCGACAAGCTGATCGTGATCACCGGCCTGTCCGGTTCGGGCAAGTCGTCGCTGGCGTTCGACACGATTTATGCCGAGGGCCAGCGTCGCTACGTCGAATCGCTGTCGGCCTATGCGCGGCAATTCCTGTCGATGATGGAAAAGCCCGATGTCGATCACATCGAAGGCCTGTCGCCGGCGATTTCGATCGAACAGAAGTCGACCAGCCACAATCCGCGCTCGACCGTCGGCACCATCACCGAGATCTACGACTACCTGCGCCTGCTCTACGCGCGCGTCGGCACCCCGCGCTGCCCCGACCACCACTTCCCGCTGGAAGCGCAGACCGTCAGCCAGATGGTCGACACCGTGCTGGCGATGGAAAAGGATCCCAAGCTCGCCGAGCAGCGCTGGATGCTGCTGGCGCCGGTGATCCGCGAGCGCAAGGGTGAACATGCGCAGGTGTTCGAGCAATTGAAGGCGCAGGGTTACGTGCGCGTGCGCGTCGACGGCGCGATCTACGAGATCGACGCGTTGCCGACGCTGGCGCTGCGCCAGAAACACACCATCGAGGCGGTGATCGATCGCTTCAAGGTGCGCGAGGACATCCGCCAGCGCCTGGCCGAATCGTTCGAAACCGCGCTCAAGCTCGGCGAGGGCATGGCGATCGTGCAGAGCATGGACCACGCCAGCGCCGAGCCACTGCTGTTCTCGTCGAAGTATTCCTGCCCGGTCTGCGACTACGCGCTGCCGGAACTGGAACCGCGCCTGTTCTCGTTCAACTCGCCGGTCGGCGCCTGCCCGGAATGCGACGGCCTCGGCGTCACCCAGTTCTTCGATCCCGATCGCGTGATCGGCAATCCGGCGCTGTCGCTGGCAGCGGGCGCGGTGCGCGGCTGGGATCGCCGCAACGCCTACTATTTCTCGATGGTGCAGTCGCTGGCGAAGCACTACGGCTTCTCGGTCGACACGCCGTGGGAGGACCTGCCGAAGCGCGCACGCGACGTGGTGCTCAACGGCAGCGGCGATGAAGCGATCACGTTTTATTACGTCGGCCCGCACGGCCGCAAGCAGCGCAAGCACGCGTTCGAGGGCATCCTGCCCAACCTCGAGCGCCGCTACAAGGAAACCGATTCGCCGGCGGTGCGCGAGGAACTGGCGAAGTACATCAGCGAACGCGCCTGCCCGGTCTGCGAGGGCTCGCGCCTGAACCGCTCGGCGCGCAACGTCTTCGTCGCCGAACACCCGATGCACGACATCGTCCACCTGCCGGTCGGCGAGGCGATGGTGTTCTTCCAGAAACTGGAACTGCCCGGCTGGCGCGGCGAGATCGCCAGCAAGATCGTCAAGGAAATCCACGAACGCCTGCGCTTCCTGGTCGACGTCGGCCTCGACTACCTGACGCTGGAACGCAAGGCCGACACGCTCTCGGGCGGCGAAGCCCAGCGTATCCGGCTGGCGTCGCAGATCGGCGCCGGCCTGGTCGGCGTGATGTACGTGCTCGACGAGCCATCGATCGGCCTGCACCAGCGCGACAACGAACGCCTGCTCGGCACGCTGACGCGACTGCGCGATCTCGGCAACACGGTGATCGTGGTCGAACACGACGAGGACGCGATCCGCCTCGCCGACCACGTCGTCGACATCGGTCCCGGCGCTGGCGTGCACGGCGGCGAAGTCGTCGGCCAGGGCAAGGTCGAGGATGTGCTGAAGTCGCCGCGTTCGATCACCGGCGATTACCTCAGCGGCCGTCGCGCGATCGAGGTGCCGAAGAAGCGCCACGAACCCAATCGCAAGATGCAGCTGAAGTTGCGCGGCGCCAGCGGCAACAACCTGAAGAACGTTGACCTGGAGATTCCGTCGGGCTTGCTGACCTGCATCACCGGCGTGTCCGGTTCCGGCAAGTCGACCCTGATCAACGACACCCTGTACGCGCTGGCCGCGAACGAGATCAACGGCGCCTCGCACAAGCCGGCGCCGTTCAAGGACATTAAGGGCCTCGATCTGTTCGACAAGGTGGTCGACATCGACCAGTCCCCGATCGGGCGCACGCCGCGCAGCAATCCCGCGACCTATACCGGCCTGTTCACGCCGTTGCGCGAACTCTATGCGCAGGTGCCGGAAGCGCGTGCACGCGGTTACGCGCCGGGACGCTTCAGCTTCAATGTGCGCGGCGGCCGCTGCGAAGCCTGCCAGGGCGACGGCCTGATCAAGGTCGAGATGCACTTCCTGCCCGACGTCTACGTGCCCTGCGACGTCTGCCACGGCAAGCGCTACAACCGCGAGACGCTGGAAATCCTCTACAAGGGCCACAGCATCCACGACGTGCTGGAGATGACGGTCGAGGACGCGCTCAAGCTGTTCGAGAACGTGCCGGTGATCGCGCGCAAGCTTGAGACACTGGTGGACGTCGGGCTGTCCTACATCAAGCTCGGGCAATCGGCGACCACGCTGTCGGGCGGCGAGGCGCAGCGCGTCAAGCTGTCGAAGGAATTGTCGCGCCGCGACACCGGCCGTACGCTCTACATCCTCGACGAACCGACCACCGGCCTGCACTTCCACGACATCGAGGCCCTGCTCGCCGTGCTCCATCGCCTGCGCGACGAAGGCAATACCGTGGTGGTGATCGAACACAACCTCGATGTCATCAAGACCGCGGACTGGATCATCGACCTCGGTCCGGAAGGTGGCGGCAAGGGCGGCCAGATCATCGCCCAGGGCACGCCGGAAGAAGTGGCGAAACTCAAGGATTCGCACACCGGACGCTTCCTCGCGCCGCTGCTGAAAAAGAAGAAGGCCTGACATGACCGCCAAGACGTTCACCACTTCGCTCGACGTGCGCTGGCGCGATCTCGACGCCTTCAACCACGTCAACAACGGCACCTACCTCAGCTATCTCGAGGAAGCGCGCATCCGCTGGTTCGCCCAGGTCGGCGAACCGTGGGTGACCGAGGAGTTCGCGCCGGTGATCGCTTCGTCGACGCTCAACTACCGCGATCCGGTGAATTATCCGGCCATGCTCGAGGTCGAGTTGTTCAGCGAGAAGATCGGCAACAGCAGCGTGGTGGTCGGTCATCGCATCAAGGGCGCGGATGGCCGCCTGCATTGCGACGGCAGCGTCACGGTGGTGTGGATCGACCTCAAGACGGGGCGTCCGCGTCCGTTGCCGGATGGCGTGCGGCGCGCGTCGGAGTTGTTGGCGGGCTGATCGGCCCGCCAGGGTTGGCCTACTTTTTCGCGGGAACTCCCATTTCCTGCAGCAGCTGCGGCGCGGGGTCAACCACGGTCATCACCCAGCGCATGTAGCGCTGGTCCATCGAGATCATCCGCGTCATCACCGGATCGAACACCCAGTTCGACGCCACCGATTCCCAGTTGCCATCGAAGGCGAGGCCGACCAGTTTTCCGTGCGCATCCAGCACCGGTGATCCCGAATTGCCGCCAGTGATGTCGAGATCGGACAGGAAATCGACCGGCACGCTGCCCAGCTTGGCGTCTTCCAGGCCCGCGTAGCGCTTGGCCTTGATCGCGTCGAGCGCAGCCTTTGGCGTATCGAAGGGTTCCTTGCCGGTCGTCTTAGCGACGACCTCCTCGACCACGGTGAACGGCGCCTGCTTGCTGCCATCGAGCTTGGTATAGCCGGTCACGTTGCCGAAAGTGATGCGCAACGAAGAGTTGGCATCCGGATACACCGCCTTGCCATGCGCCTTGCGGTAATCGGCCAGCGCCTTGAGGTAGACCGGTCGCGCGACCAGCAATTCGCCGGCACGCGCCTTGCGCGCTTCTTCCAGCTTTAGCAGCGTCGGCGTCACCGCAACTGCATAGCGGATCGCAGGATCGTCGCTGGCCTCGAATGCGGCGCGATCGGCATTGAGCCATTTCATGCGTTCGGCATCCTTGCCCAGTGCGCTCTTGTGCATGCGCGCCACCGCATCCGCGACCGCCTTGGCATCGTTGCCGCCGATCCACGTGTCCAGCTCGGCGACGTGCTGATCCGCCGGCAAGCCCACGTAGCGATTCAACCAGTACGCTTGCAGCTGACTGTCCATGCCGCTGTCGTAGCGCTTGTCCATCTGCTTGAGCACGGCCTCGATGCCGGCGACGTCGCGCTGCTGGTAGCCGGAATCGCGTTGTGCATCGGGCTTGGCGCGCTCGATCGCCAGCCGGTACAACTGCACGGCCGTGCCACCTAGCGTTCCGCCCACCTGCGGAACGGCCAGGTCGCGCTCGCGCGTCTTCGCCGATTGCGCGTTGAGGGTTTCGATGGTGTTGTACGCCGCCAGGGCGGGCTCGCCTGCCCTGCGCTGTTTCTTCAACCACGCCAGCACCGCGGACTCTTCCGCCTGCTTGGTCGCCAACGCATTGGTGCGACGGAATCCTTCCAGCTGTCCATCGAAATTCTTCAGCGTGTTCTCCCAGCCGCGCACGGTGCTGGCGTACTTCACGGCGACATCGGGATTCTTGGCGCCGGTCGCTTGCACCATCGCCACCAGTTCCTTGTAGGTCCGGCTGATGGTCGGATACAACCAATCCTGCGTGCTGCGGAATTCATCCACCAGCGCATAGCGACTTGTCGACCCCGGATAGCCCGCGACCATGACGAAATCCCCGGCCTGCAGCGGCTGGTCGGCGATCTTCAACCAGTGCTTGGGCTGGTACGGCACGTTGTCCTTGCTGTAGGCGGCCGGCTTGCCGTCCTTGCCGACGTAGGCGCGCAGGAAGGAGAAGTCGCCGGCGTGGCGCGGCCACATCCAGTTGTCGACTTCCCCGCCGAAATTGCCGATCGACGACGGCGGCGCATAGACCAGGCGCACGTCCCTGATTTCCAGGTACTTGAACAGGCGATAGGTATTCCCGCCGAAGAAACTGTAAAGACGGCAGCGATAGCCACCGCCGGTTTCGCAGGCGGACAACAATCGCTTTTCCAGCGTTTCGACCGCGCGCGTGCGGTCGATCGGCGCCGTCGCCGAGGCGATGGCGGATTGCACCTGCGCCGTGACGTCGTCGATGCGTTCCAGCGCGAAAATGCGCGCCGATGGCCCTGCGGTCACTTCATCGGTCATCTTCCCGGCATTGAAGCCGGTCGCCATCAGGTTCTTGCGTGCGGTGGAGTTGAGCTGGATCGCGCCATAGGCGCAGTGGTGGTTGGTGGCGACCAGTCCCTGCGGCGACACGAAGCTCGCCGTGCAATTGCCCAGCGACACCACCGCGCCCAGCGGATCGCCGGTGAGATCGGCCAATTGGGCAGGATCGAGTTTCAGCCCCGCGGCCTTCAGCGACTTGGCGATCTCCGGCAACTGCTGCGGCGTCCACATGCCCTCGCCCGCCTGCGCAACGGGAATGCCGGCGGTCACTGCCGCAATGGCGGCCAAAAGCATCCTGCGCATCGCATGTCTCCACAATCGAAACGAAACCCCATTAGACCATTTCGAACCTGAGCGGTCGGACCCATGGGATCTGGCGGTAAAATGACGGCTCTTCCGCAACGCAGCAACGCCATGACGCAAGCGACCATGAAAGCCCTGGTGAAACGCAATGCCGGCAAAGGCATCTGGATGGAAGAGGTGCCGGTGCCGTCGCCCGGCCCCAACGAGGTGCTGATCAAGGTCGAGAAAACCGCGATCTGCGGCACCGACCTGCACATCTACCTGTGGGACGACTGGAGCCAGCGCACCATCAAGCCGGGCCTGGTGATCGGGCACGAATTCGTCGGTCGCATCGCCGAGATCGGTCCCGGCGTGCAGGGCTACAGCATCGGCCAGCGCGTCAGCGCCGAAGGCCACATCGTCTGCGGTCATTGCCGCAACTGCCGCGCCGGTCGCCAGCACCTGTGCCCGAACACCGTCGGCATCGGCGTCAACCGCAACGGCGCCTTCGCCGAATACATCGTGATGCCGGCCACCAACTTGTGGCCGATCCCCGACCAGATCCCGAGCGAGCTCGCCGCGTTCTTCGATCCCTACGGCAACGCCGCGCACTGCGCGCTGGAATTCGACGTCGTCGGCGAGGACGTGCTGATCACCGGCGCCGGCCCGATCGGCGTGATCGCCGCCGGCATCTGCAAGCACATCGGCGCGCGCAACGTCGTCGTCACCGACGTCAACGACTTCCGCCTCAAGCTCGCCGCCGACATGGGCGCGACCCGCGTCGTCAACGTCATCAACACGCCGCTGAAATCGGTGATGGCCGACCTCCACATGGAAGGCTTCGACGTCGGCCTGGAGATGAGCGGCAATCCGCGCGCCTTCTCCGACATGCTCGACTGCATGTACCACGGCGGACGCATCGCGATGCTCGGCATCATGCCCAACGGCACCGGCATCGACTGGGACAAGATCATCTTCAAGGGCCTGACCCTGCACGGCATCTACGGCCGCAGGATGTACGAGACCTGGTACAAGATGACGCAACTCGTGCTCGGCGGCTTCCCGCTCGGCAAGGTGCTGACCCACCAGCTGCCGATCGACGAATTCCAGAAGGGTTTCGAGCTGATGGAATCCGGCAAGTCGGGCAAGGTCGTCCTGAGCTGGAACTGACACGCAACACCGGAATTCAACAGGATCGATCATGTCCCTGACCGAACGCTACACCCATACCCTCGACGAAATCCGCGACGCCGGACTGTTCAAGAGCGAACGCATCATCGCCAGCCCGCAGTCCGCGGAAATCACCCTGGAGGACAGGCGCACGGTGCTGAACTTCTGCGCCAACAACTATCTCGGCCTCGCCGACCATCCCGACATCATCCGTGCCGCCAAGGACGCACTCGATACCCACGGCTTCGGCATGGCCTCGGTGCGCTTCATCTGCGGCACCCAGGACCTGCACAAGCAGCTCGAGAAGACGATCTCCGACTTCTTCGGCACCGAGGACACCATCCTCTACGCCGCCTGCTTCGACGCCAACGGCGGCCTGTTCGAACCGCTGCTGGACGAAAACGACGCCATCATCTCCGATGCGCTCAACCACGCCTCGATCATCGACGGCGTGCGCCTGTGCAAGGCCAAGCGCTATCGCTACGCCAACTGCGACATGGCCGACCTCGAAGCCCAGTTGAAGCAGGCCAAGGCCGACGGTGCGCGCACCATCATGGTCACCACCGACGGCGTGTTCTCGATGGACGGCTTCATCGCCCCGCTCGACGAGATCACCGCGCTGGCGCAGAAGTACGGCGCGCTGGTCCATATCGACGAATGCCATGCCACCGGCTTCCTCGGCAAGACCGGCCGCGGTTCTGCCGAAGTGAAAGGCGTGATGGACAAGATCGACATCTTCACCGGCACCCTCGGCAAAGCCATGGGCGGCGCACTCGGTGGTTTCACCACCGCGAAGAAGGAAGTGATCGAACTGTTGCGCCAGCGTTCGCGTCCCTACCTGTTCTCGAACTCGTTGCCGCCGCACGTCGCCGCCGCCGGCACCAAGGCCTTCGAGATGCTGTCGTCGGCCGGCGAACTGCGCGAGCGCCTCGCCGCCAACACCGCGTATTTCCGCGAACAGATGGCCGCGCGCGGCTTCGACATCAAGCCCGGCGTGCATCCGATCTCACCGGTCATGCTCTACGACGCACCGTTGGCGCAGAAATTCGCGTCACGCCTGCTCGAAGAAGGCATCTACGCGATCGGTTTCTTCTTCCCGGTGGTGCCGAAGGGGCAAGCGCGCATCCGCACGCAGATGAGTGCGGCGCATACCCGCGAGCATCTCGATCGCGCGATCGACGCTTTCACGCGCATCGGCCGCGAGTTGGGCGTGATCGCGCACTGAGCGCGCGCGTTGTTGCTTCACGGAGATTTGAAAAGCAACAACTCGCGCGGCTGTTGCTCTTGACTCACACCACCTGAAAGCATCCACCGGCGGCGCCTATGCGGTTCGTCTGTAGCGCCGACCGTACGCAGCATGGATGCCGCGTACGAGCCTACATGGATGTATTCACGGCGTGTCGGCGGCTGCAGACAACCGCGATAGGCGCTCAGCCGGGCGATGCTTTTACTTAACCACCGCATCGATCTCATCAGCGCTCAACTCGCGCCACTGCCCTTTCGGCAACTCGCCGAGTTGCAGCGGACCGATCGCGACGCGGATCAGTCTCAGCACGCCGATGTCGAGTGCAGCCAGGATGCGGCGGATCTGGCGATTGCGCCCTTCGTCCAGCACGACCTCCAGCCACGCCGTCTTGCCGCCGCTGCGCAGCAGCGATACCGACTTCGTCGACAGCAGCATCCCGTCCGATTCGATCCCGTCGGCCATCATCGCCAGATGTTCAGATGAGGGAACACGATCGACCTGCACGTGATACGTCTTGTCGGGACCGCGCTCGGGATCGCTGATCGCGCTCGCCCACACCGGGTCGCTGGCGAACAGCAGCAGGCCTTCGCTGGCCTTGTCGAGGCGCCCGACCGGTGCGATCCAGCCGAGATCCGCGCCATCGAAGCATCGGTAGACCGTGTCGCGCCCACGCTCGTCGCGCGCGGTCGTCACCAGTCCGCGTGGCTTGTTGAGCATGAAACAGCGGCGCGCGCGCCCCGCTGCATCGACCCCGTCGATTTCGATGCCCGCTTCATCGATGCGCGTGGGACGTTCGGGATCGCGGACGGTCTTTCCAAGCACGCGGACGCGCCCTTCGCGAATCCAGCGTTCCGCCTCGCTGCGCGAACACAGGCCGCGCTTCGACAGGACGCGCGCCAACCCATGGCGCGGGCCCGCAGACACGATCAGGGCTTCTTGACAGGTGCCGGCTGCGGATTGCCGGCCGGGTTCGCCGGCGCCTGGTCATTGGCGGGCGTCGCGGCGGCAGGTGCGGCCGGTTGCGGCGCTCCCTTGGCCACGCGCAGCCCCTTGGCCTTCATCCACGCTTCGAACTCGGTGGCCGTCATGCCCTTCTGCATGTTGAATCGCCACGGCGTGTTGTCCCACTGCGACTGTGGCTTGTATGCCGCCGGGTCGTTGGGATTCGCCGGCGACGGCGACGGCAAGGTCGAAGCGATCCTGCGGCAGGTTTCCACGCGCAGGCGCAACACCACCATGTCGGCGGACATCGCCTGGTCGTAGGCTTGCGCAAGCACCCCGGACGGCGATCCCAACTGCGCGGTGATGATCGGCCGCAGTTCCGCGGCAACCGGAGCCAAGGCATCGCTGCCCGAAGGCATCGATTGCGGTACGTCCGTGCAATTCATCTGCTGTGCCGACGCGTCCACCGTTGCCAATGCACCGCACGCGAATAGGAACGCTGTCGAGGCATAGCGTGCGAATGTCATGCAACGGATCTCCGGTGAGTTGGTGCCTGAAGTGTACCTGTGCACGCCAGAAAAACGAAACCCGGCCGAAGCCGGGTTTCGCGTATTGCATGAAACGAACTGTCGCGATTAGTGCTGAACGTTCAGCTCGGTGCGACGGTTGGTTTCGTTCTTGCACTCCGGCTTGGTCTGCGCGGTCTGGACCAGCGGACGGCTCTCGCCGTAACCGACCGGACCGACCAGGCGACCGGCGTCGACGCCGTGCGAGGTCAGGTAGTCGAACACCACGCGAGCGCGGCGCTCCGACAGGGCCTGGTTGTAGGCATCGGCGCCGCAGAGGTCGGTGTGACCGGCGACTTCGACGCGGATGGCCGGGTTGGCCTGCAGGACCGAGATGGCCTGATCCAGCGTTTCGGTCGAACCGGCGACCAGGCCGGCGTTGGCCAGCTTGCCCTTCCAGTTGCGCTTCGGATAGTCGAAGTTGAAGTTGACACCCTTCAGGTCGATGGCGACCGGCTTCGGGCAACCGTCCGGACCGACGATTTCGCCAGCCTTGGTATCCGGGCACTTGTCGTCGCAATCGTTGACGCCGTCACCGTCGCTGTCCTTGTCGGCGCAGGTCGGGGCGGCCGGCGGAGCCGGCGGCGGGGCCACGACCGGAGCAACCTTGTCCGGACCCAGGGCGACGGTCAGGCCGACCGAAGCGAGGAGGTCAACGAACTGGCTGTGCTGCGGCTGAGCCAGCGCCTGGTACTTGCTGTCCGGCGTGACGACTGCGGCGCCCGCCTTGTGCGGAGCCTGAACCTTGTCGAAGTCGGCGCGCGCGCCGATTTCGGTACGCAGGTTCACGCGACCGAAGTCGAACTGCAGACCGGCGCCGAGTTCACCGGCGACGTTGTTGTCCTTGTGGACGGCCGGGCACTTCGACTGGACGGCGATGTTGGTGCCCGGGACCAGACCCGAACCGCAAGCACCGGCGAACTGCTGCTCGTGGCGCTGCAGGCCGATGCCCGCCTTCAGGTACGGCCACCACTTGCTGTCGGCGTTACGGAAGTGGTAACGGGCGGCAACGGTCGCGCCATACTGGGTCCACCACAGATTCGGATTCATCTTGAGATCCGGATTCTGGTAGTTCAGTTCGAGGTCGGTGGACCAGTTCGGGGTCCAGAACTTGCCGAAGCCCAACATGCCGAAGATCGCATCCTGGGTGTCGCGGTTCTTGTCCTGGAAGTTCACACCGGTAGCGGCAGAGACATACCAGCGGTCGTCAAACTGCTGGGCAGACGCGCCCTGCGCAACGCCCAGGCCGCACAGCAACGCGGCACAGAGGAGTTTCTTGTTCATTTGAGCTCCTTGATCATCGAAATTGAACAACTTGGTTACACGAATACGATTTGCAGCAAACGATCACGATACGAAACCGTTTGACTTACCTCGGCGACTCTATGAACCGCCCGGTGAAGACGGCGTTAACGCTACCATAACGCTTCGGCTCTTGACGAGCATAACTGAACAGCAGATTCAGCAGCCAGCAAAGAATGGCCCAGTGTGGGCCGATGCGCAAGGCAAAAGCGGCGCCCGTCACAATTATCGCCCTGCAACCCGATGAACGGCCAGTCGAATGGGGATCGCTTGCCGTCGCGGCACGTACTTAGCACAAATTCCGCCGGAAATCCCCATTCATGATTCAGCCGGGATTCGGGATCGCGCCCCTAAGGTGCCCCGACCTCGCGGCAGCCCCCTGATTGATCAGGAACCTGAATGGCGCCGCAGCCGATCGCACTGTCTGCAGTCGGCATCCGGGCACCAGGTGATCGATGGACACCGCCGCCCTCCCCGAAACGCCATGCCGGAAATCCCGAGCCCGACGGCTCATGGCGACCGGCGCAACGAATAAAGGAGTCGACGATGAAACTGGCATGGTTGTTGTGGATGGCTTCGGTGTTGCCGCCGCAGGCATCGGATTCGCTCTGCCTGAGCACGACGCTGTATCTGGAAGCGCGCGACCAGCCCTTGCTGGGCCAGCAGGCCGTGGCGGAGGTCGCCCTGCGCCGCAAGGACACCGGCCTGTGGGGCGACTCGGTCTGTTCGGTGGTCACCGCCCGCAAGCAGTTCGCACCGACCCTGGTGTCACCCTCGACCGATCTCGACAACACCGAAGCCTGGTCGCGCGCGGTCACGGTCGCACTTGACGCCGAACGCAACTGGGCATTGCCGCGGGGCCAACGCCGTGAAGTGGTGCCGGGCGCGACGCATTTCGCCGCACTCGACATCGCCCAGCCCAGCTGGCGCACCGGCTACCAGGTGCGCACGATCGGCGACCACACCTTCTTCGACCTGATGGGGACGCAGCGCCCACCCTATCGCGATTGACGCCATCGCTGGCGATCACAGGCGACAATGGGCGATCCCCGAAGGAACCACGCCCATGATCAAGCTCTACAGCAAGCCCGGCGCCTGCTCCACCGCCGACCACATCGCACTGAACTGGGCGGGCATTCCGTACGAAGCGAAGATCGTGACGGCATCGCAGATGAAGGAACCCGATTTCCTCGCGCTGAACCCGGCCGGATCGGTGCCGGTGCTGGTGGATGGCGGTTTCGTGCTGACGCAGAACGCGGCGATCATGGGCTACATCGCCGACAGCGCGCCCGCCGCCGGACTCACCGGCGATGGTTCCAAGCAGCAGCGTGCCGACGCCATGCGCTGGCTGGCTTATGTGAACTCGGACGTGCATCCGGCGTTCAAGCCGATCTTCAATCCGAGCGCGTATTACCCGGATGCCGCGCAAGCCGATGCAGTGAAGAATGCCGCGCGCGCAAACGTGGGGAAGATTTACCAATTCGCGGAAAAGCAATTGAGTGGCCGCGACTGGCTGGCCGGATTCCGCAGCGTCGCCGATCCCTATCTCTACGTCACGCTGCGCTGGGCCGTGGCCGTGCACGTCGACATGGCGGCATTCTCCAACCTCCTGGCCTTCATGCGCCGCATGGAAGCGGACCCCGGCGTGCAGCAGGCACTCGCGGCCGAACATCTGAAGCCGATGGCACCTGCAGCCTGACCGGTAAAATGCGTCATGGTTGATCCGATCCGCCCCACCCTCGCCACGCGCTTCCGCGGTTTCCTTCCAGTCGTCGTCGATGTCGAAACCGGCGGTTTCGACTGGAATCGCCACGCATTGCTGGAAATCGCCGCCGTGCCGATCGATCTCGACGAACACGGCAAGATGGTGTGCGGCGAGACCATCAGCGCACACTTGGAACCCGCACCGGGCACGCTGATCGATCCGAAGTCGCTGGAAGTCACCGGCATCAAGCTCGATCACCCGTTCCGCTTCGCCAAGCCGGAACGCGAAGCGCTCGACCACGTGTTCGCCGGTGTGCGCGCCGCGGTGAAGAAGCATGGTTGCCAGCGCGCCATCCTGGTCGGGCACAACGCGCACTTCGACCTCAACTTCGTCAATGCCGCGGTCGCGCGTGTCGGCCACAAGCGCAATCCCTTCCATCCCTTCAGCGTGTTCGACACCGTGACGATGGCCGGACTCGCCTACGGGCAAACGGTGCTGGCGCGCGCGGTGCATGCCGCCGGCATCGAATGGAATGGCGCCGAAGCGCACTCCGCCGTCTACGATGCGGAGAAAACCGCCGCGCTGTTCTGCACGATCGCCAATGCGTGGCCGATGCTGACTCCGCCGAAACCGGAATTGCCGCCGGAGCAGCCGTCGTTGCTCAGCGCTGGCGACGCAACCTGAAGGATCGCGCCAGCCCGTACAGCGCGATCAGCGCCCAGGTGCTTTCGAGCAGGAACACCGAGATGTTGAAGCCGCCAATCAGCGACACCAGGATGGCGAGCGCGCCGACAAGATTGATCAACTGATAGACCGGCCCATCGCCGCGCAGGCGGCCGACCTGCAGCAGGAAGAATCCGACCACGATCAGCACCGAGCCGGCAAGCCCGGCGACGTCCCACCAATGCAGGGTGAACAAGGCGGAAGAAGAATCGGTCATGACACCCTCTGGCGAACGGCTTCGAACAAGGAAATGCCGGCGGCGACGGACACATTGAGGCTTTCCATCGCGCCCGGCATGGGGATGCGCACCAGCTGGTCGCAGTGTTCGCGGGTGAGGCGGCGCAAGCCATCGCTTTCCGCGCCGAGCACCAGCGCGACGTTGCCGCGCAGGTCGATGGAATACAGGGACGTCTCGGTTTCGCCGGCCAGGCCGTAGATCCACACGCCCTGCTGCTGCAGCGACTTGAGGCAGCGCGCGAGATTGGTCACGCGCACCACCGGCAAACGATCGGCGGCACCCGCGGAGGTCTTGCGCACGGTCGCGGTGATCGATGCCGCCTTGTCGCGCGGAATCACCACCGCGTGCGCGCCGGCCGCGGCGGCACTGCGCAGGCAGGCGCCGAGATTGTGCGGATCCTGCACCTCGTCGAGGACGAGGATCAGCGCGCGACCGTCGGCGGCTTCGACGATCTCCTTCAGGTCGTGCTCGTCGTAGGTCTTGGCGGCGGCGTAGCGCGCGATCACGCCCTGGTGGCGCAATCCGCCGGCGACGCCGTCCAGCGCCTGCGAGGCGACACGTCGCGGCTCGATGCCGAGTCGGCGCGCCTGCGTTTCGATTTCGGCGATGCGCGGATTCTTCGCGCCGGCCTCGATCAGGATTTCACGGACGTTGGCCGCATCGTGTTCGATCGCCGAAGCCACGGCATTGATGCCGGCGATCCATTGGGAGTCCTTGGACATGTGCGAATGCTGGTGAAGTGTCAGTAGGGTTTCTTGCTGCGCTTGGCCGGCTTGCCGCGCGGCGCCGGCGGGCGCGGCGAATCGAACGCGCCGCTGTCGTCGACCAGCTTGAAGTCGATGCGGCGATCCTCGACGCTGGCCTTGAGCACGACCACCTCGACCTGGTCGCCGAGGCGGAACTCCATCCCGCGACGATCGCCGGTAAGCGTCTTGCGGATCGGATCGAAGTGGTAGAAGTCCTGCGGCAGCGAGGTGACGTGCACCAGCCCGCTGACCTTGGACTCGGTCAGTTCGACGAACAGGCCGAACGAGGTCACGCCGCTGATGGTGCCGGCAAAACGACCGCCGACATGCTTTTCCATCCATGCGGCGCGGTAACGCTCGTCGACTTCGCGTTCGGCTTCGTCGGCGCGGCGTTCGCGGTCGGAGCACAGTTGCGTCAGCGCCGCCATCTCGCGCGGCGTCGGCCAGCCACGATCGGCGGTTCCGCCGTGCAGGACGTGTTTGATCGCACGATGCACGACAAGATCGGGATAGCGGCGGATCGGCGAGGTGAAGTGCGCATAGGCATCGAGCGCGAGACCGAAGTGCCCGATGTTGTCCGGCGAATACACCGCCAGGCTCTGGCTGCGCAGCACCACCGATTCCAGCAAGGGTGCGTCCGGACGTTCGCGGATCACCTTGAGCAGCGCGGTGAAGTCTCCCGGCGTCACCTTGCTCCAAGGCGGCAGGCGCAGGTTGAATTCCTTGAGGAATTCCAGCAGGTCGGCGTACTTGGCTTCCGGCGGCTTGTCGTGGATGCGGAACGGCGCCGGCATGCGGTGGGCGAGCAGGAAGCGCGCGGCCTCGACGTTCGCCGCGATCATGCATTCCTCGATCAGCTTGTGGGCGTCGTTGCGCTGGAGCATCCCGGCCTGGACCACGTCGCCGGTGTTGTCGAGGACGAAGCGCACTTCCGACGATTCGAATTCGATCGCGCCGCGCTTCTGGCGCGCCTCGGCCAGCACCTTGTAAAGCGCGTGCAGCTGCCGGACCTGCGGCAGCAGACTGCCGACGCGCTGCAAGGCGTCCTCGCGGGCATCGTCGGGGATGCCGTCGCCGATCGCGTTCCACACTTGCGTGTAAGTGAGCCGCGCGTGCGAGTTCATCACCGCTTCGTGGAAACTCGAGGACTTCACCTGGCCATGGGCATCGATCTGCATGTCGCAGGCGAAGCACAGGCGATCCACTTTCGGATTGAGCGAGCAAATGCCGTTCGACAAGGTCTCCGGCAGCATCGGCACCACGAAACCCGGGAAATACACGCTGGTCGCGCGCAGCAGGGCTTCGTGGTCGAGCGGCGTGCCCGGCTGCACGTAATTCGAGACATCGGCGATGGCGACGATCAGACGGAAACCGCCGCCCTTCTGCGGCTCGCACCAGACGGCGTCGTCGAAATCCTTGGCGTCCTCGCCATCGATGGTCACCAGCGGCAGCGTGCGCAGGTCGAGGCGTCCGGCCGCCATCGCCGGCGTCACATCCTGTGGGACGTTCGCGGCTTCATCCAGCACGTCCTGGGGGAATTCGTGCGGCAGGTCGTGGCCGTGGATCGCGGCCTCCACCACCAGCGACGGCGTCAGCTTGTCGCCGAGCACGGCGACGATGCGTCCGATCGGCGGACGCACGGCATCGGCGGCCTGGGTGATTTCGCAGACCACCAGCTGGCCATTGCGGGCGTCGCCGCGGGCATCGCTGGGGATCTGCACGTTGCGCTGGATGCGGCGATCGTCCGGCACCACGTAGCTGATGCCCGACTCCAGCACGAAACGGCCGGTGAGGCGATTGAGCCGGCGCTCCAGTACTTCGACCACCTGCCCCTCGGGACGACCGCGGCGATCGAGGCCGGTGATGCAGGCGAGCACCTTGTCGCCGTGCATGGCCTTGCGCATTTCCAGCGGCGGCAGGAACAGGTCCTCGCCGCCTTCGTCGGGGCGCAGGAAGCCGAAACCGTCGGGATTGGCGATCACCGTGCCGCGCACGAGATCGACCGCGCGCGCCGGCAGGTAGTCGCCGGCGCGATTCCGCAGCAACTGGCCGTCGCGCACCATCGCCGAGAGGCGACGGTTGAGGATTTCGAAACGATCCGGCGCGGCGAGGTCGAAGGTCTGCGCCAGCGTTTCCGCGGACTGCGGGCCTTCCGATTTCGACAACGCCAGCAGGATGGCTTCGCGACTGGCGATCGGATCGGCGTAGCGCTCGGCCTCGCGATGGGCCATCGGATCGTGGTGACCACCGGCGTGCATGGGCGGACGCTTGCCGGCTGGCCTGCCCGATCGACCCGGGCCGCCCGTGGCCGGCATCCACGATGGCAATGACGACTTGCCGCCGCGACCGCCAGATCCCTGGCGCGCACCACGGCCTTGCTGGCCGCCGCCCGACGCTCCCTTGCCGCCCGCACCTTTGCCGGTTTTCCTGCTCATGGCGCCATGGTCGCACACTGGTGCGCATCGTCATCGCGATCCACCCATTGGCTTGACGCGGATAGGCGGCATCCGCATAATGGGCGGCTCATCTGCCCAGGTGGCGGAATTGGTAGACGCACTAGTTTCAGGTACTAGCGGGTAAAACCGTGGAGGTTCGAGTCCTCTCCTGGGCACCACAGATGAAATCAAGAACCTCGCGCAAGCGGGGTTTTTTGTTTCCGGCGCAAGGCCTCGCAGGCCGGCTAAACTGCCCGCCGTGAACCTGCTGCGCCACCCCGCCCTTCGCTTCGTCAGGCTACCGGCCCTGCTGGCGGTCCTGCTGTTGGCGACGCTGCCCACGCTGGGCCGGCTGCATGCAGCGCCGACATCGGGGACGCACACCGCCCGGGTTGCGCTGTGCACCGTCGAAGGATTGCGTTCGGTGCAACTGGGCCTGGCGCCGTCGCACGACACGCCGGCGCCCGTCGCGCCCGAACGCCACCAACACGATGACTGCGCCTACTGCCCGTTGCTGGCCGGCCTCGCGCAGCTGTCGGTCGCACCGGTGTTGCAGTTGCTGGCACCCGATGCCGGCACGCAGCCCCGCGTTCAACCCGCGACGGACATCGCGGCCATCGCCGACACCGGGCTCGGTGCCCGCGGACCTCCGGCCAATCAGGCATCGATTCCCGCCTGATCCGCGCGCATTCGCGCGCATCCGTCTTCCCGGAGTCCCAATGTCCGTTTTCCACCATGCGATGCCGCGCGCATCGCTGCTGGCCGTTGCCATCTGCATGGCGCTGCCCGCGATATCGGTCGCGCAATCCTCGCCATCGCAATCCCCCGCACCCGCCGTTACCCCGAAGCAAGTATTCGACACGGTGACGATCCGCGGCATGCAGCCGACCTCGCTGCCGACCCAGGTGCCGACCACGATCGAAGGCATCACCGGCGATGCCGTGCGCGAACGCATCAATGCCACCGACGCCGAGGATGCGCTGAAATATTTCCCCAGCCTGCTGGTACGCAAGCGCTATATCGGCGACTACGACCACGCCGTGCTGGCCACGCGCGCATCGGGCACCAACAACAGCGCGCGATCGCTGGTCTATGCCGACGGGATCCTGCTGTCGAACCTGCTGGGCAACGGCGCGACGTTCACCCCGCGCTGGGGCATGGTCGATCCCGCCGAAATCGAACGCGTCGATGTCCTCTACGGGCCATTCTCCGCCGCCTATTCCGGCAATTCCGTCGGCGCAGTGGTGGACTACGTGACGCGAATGCCCGATCGCCTCGAAATCCATGCACGCGCCGGTTACGCGCTGGAACGCGCACAGGTCTACGGAACACGCGGCGATTTCCCGGCGCGCGCGTTCCAGGTTTCCGCGGGCGATCGCTGGGGCGCGCTGTCGGCGTGGCTGTCCGTGAACCACAATGACAGCGACGCGCATCCGATCGCTTTCGCCACCCTGCCCGCCGGCGCCGGCAAGGTCGGCACTCCGGCAACACCGGTGAGCGGCGCCATTGCTGGTGAAAATCCGCGCGGGCAACCCTGGTACGTGGTCGGCGCATCCGGCCAGACCCACACCACGCAGGACATGGTGAAACTGAAGCTGGCCTGGGACATTCGCCCCGGATTGCGCCTGAGCTATCTCGTCAACCAATGGCGGAACGATGCCGAGCGCGGCGCTGAAACGTATCTGCGCGATGCCAACGGCAAGCCGGTGTATTCGGGCAATGTCGCGATCGATGGATTGAGCTACAGCCTCGCAGCGACCGCGCTGCCGCTGCAGCAGGCGGAAATGAAACACCGCATGCAGGGCATCAGCCTGCGCCAGGGCGGCAGTGGCCGCTGGACGTGGGCGCTGGCCGCGAGTCGCTACGACTACGCGGTCGATCGCGTGCGCTCGCCGCTGGTGGCGCTCCCGTTGGCGGACGCCGGTGGCAGCGGATTGCTGGCCGACAGCCACGGCACCGGCTGGACCACGCTCACGGCGCGCGCGACGTGGCGTCCCGGCGCGCACATCGTCGAATTCGGCATCGGCGACGACGCGTATCGCCTGCGCACGCAGGTGTCGTCACTGCAGGAGTGGAAGCGTGGCCTCGATGGCCCGCGCGCGTCGGCGTTCGCGGGCACCACGCGGCTCGCCAGTGCATTCGTGCAGGACACCTGGCGCATCGCGCCGCGCTGGACATCGATGCTGGGGTTGCGCGGCGAGCGCTGGGAAGCGCGCGACGGCCTGCTAGCCAACGCCACGAGCGCGTTGCGCTTCGCGCCGCGTGACCAATCCTCGTTGTCGCCCAAGGCGGCGCTTGAGTTCCTGCCGGCGCAGGACTGGGCGCTGAAGGCATCGATCGGACGCGCCGTGCGCTTCCCGACGGTCAGCGAGTTGTACCAGGGCACGATCGCCAGCGGCAGCATCGTCAACAACGATCCGAACCTGCGACCGGAGCGCTCGGTCACGTCGGAGCTCTCGGCGATCCACAAGACCGACCACGGCGACGTGCGCGCCACCGTGTTCAACGAATTCACCCGCGACGCCCTGTATTCGCAGACCGACGTCACCGTCGTGCCGAATGTCACCAACATCCAGAACATCGATGCCATCCGCACACGGGGCCTGGAACTGGCCACGCACGCGGACAACATCGGCATCGCCGGGCTGGAACTCGACGCCAGCCTCACCTGGACCGACTCGCGGATCACCCGCAACCATCGCTTCCCGGCCAGCGAAGGAAAATGGCAACCGCGGGTGCCGCGCTGGCGCGCCAACCTGCTGGCGACGTGGCGCGCGGACGACCACTGGAGCATCACCGGCGGCGTGCGCTACAGCGGCCAGCAATACAACACGCTCGACAACGGCGACATCCACAGCCACGCCTATACCGGCACCAGCCCGTTCCTGGTTGCGGACGTCAAACTGCATTACCGTCGCGACGCGCACTGGAGCGGCGCGTTCGGCGTCGACAATCTTGGCAACCAGACCTACTGGGCGTTCCATCCCTACAATCAGCGGACGTGGCTGGCGGAGTTGCGCTATGACCTGTGAAGCAATCCGGCACATGCGATCCATCCACATGTTCGTGCTCGCCGCACTGGCATTGGCCACGACGGCATGCCACCCCGGGACGTCGCAGTCGGGTCATCCGCAGGCGATCCATAGTGAACCCTGGCAGTTGCCCGCACCGGTCGGAGCGTCATTGGCGGACCTGTCGGTGACGCCATCGAACGAACTGCTGTTGTCGTGGACGCAACCCGGTGTCGGTGACGACCAGATCCTGGTGGTCTCCCGCTACTCAGGGGGACACTGGACGTCGCCACTCGCTATCGCGCATTCGACATGGTTCGGGAACGCGATGGACACGCCCCATGTCCGCATGACCGCAGACGGAACGTTGTGGGCGCAGTGGCTCAGCCGCGGCGCGAATGGCGCGGGACATGCCCGCGATGCCGTGCTGTCGCGCTCGCTGGATGGCGGACGCAACTGGTCGCAACCGGTCAGGATCAATACCGATGGCACGGAGACCGAACACGGGTTCACCGCCCTGTGGCCGGCATCGCGCGATCGCCTCGGCATCGCCTGGCTGGATGGCCGCGCGACGATCGCTTCGGGTGCCACCATGTTGCGTGCGACCACGTTCGACTCGAAGCTGGATCGCGGAGAAGAGCGCGTCGTCGACATCTCGACTTGCGATTGCTGCCGGACGAACGCGGCGATGACCGCCAGCGGCCCGATCCTCGCATACCGCGGACGCACCGCCGCGGACGTTCGCGACATCATGGTGACCGGCCTCGATGGAGGACACTGGCGCACGCCCGTCAGCGTCCACGCCGACGGCTGGGTCCTGAAGGGCTGCCCGATGAACGGCCCGGCGATCGCGGCCAGGGACGACACTGTTGCGGTGGCGTGGTACACCGTCATCGGCGATGTCCCCGCGGTGCGCGTTGCCCATAGCCGCGATGGCGGCCGGAGCTTCGGCGCACCGGTGGAACTTTCACGCCGCCCACGCCTGCAGGGGCGCACCAGTGCCGCGCGCACCGCCGACGGAACATGGGTGACCTGGCTGGATGACGCATCGGGCGTGGCCGTGCTGAAGCTTGCGCGCGTCGATTTCGACGCTGCGAATCCCGCGGTCGAATCGATCACGCTGCACTCTTTCGCCGGGCACGGCCGTGGTACCGGCTACAGCAGTCTTGCCGCGGTGGACGGCAAACTCTATGCACTCTGGAGCGATGTCGCCGCAGACCGTCCGATATTGGCCGGCGCCGTCGTTTCCCGGAAGGAGTGATGCCTCAACGCGCCGGCGCATCGGCAAACTGCAGGAAATCCTTGCCCGCCATCCGCAACCCCTTGCGCAGCCAGGCGCGGATTTCGCCGTCGGGCGGCTGCGGCGCCACACCGCCCAAATGCGCGTGGAAGAGGTGTTCCAGCTCGAACAACCAGGCTTCGCGCGCCACCGGCTCGCGATTGGAATGCCCGGCATCGGCGTCGACCAGCAGGCTGGCGTCGCTGCCGGCCAGTTTCAGTCGCGCTGCATATTCGATGACGCCGGCGATCCCGACGCGCTGGTCTTCGCCACCCGCCGCGATCAGCAACGGACGGCGCATGCGCGCGGCATTGGCCAGGGGGGACTGCGCGCGCAGGCGCGCCATGGTCGCCGCGTCGGCGGGATCCACGCCCATCATCCGCACCCAGTCGCGCATCGGCACCACGTTGCCGAGCTGCAATGCCTCGGGATTGCGCAGGATCCAGCGCAGCGTCCAGCCGAAATCCGGAGGCGGCACCATCGCCGCGCCGGCCTTGAACAATTCCGGCTGGAACGTCACGCCGAGCAACGCGGAATATCCGCCGAACGACGCCCCGGTGATGCCGACGCGATCAGCGTCGCCGATGCCGTTCGCCAACAGCCAACGCGTCCCTTCGACGATGTCCTGCTGCACGCGACCATTGCCGAAATCGCCGCCGGCACCCATTGCATAGGCACGCCCGTAGCCGGTGGACGAACGCGGATCCGGCTCGAAGACCGCATAGCCGCGGTTGGCCAGCAATTGCGCAACCGCACGGAATTCCGGACGCCAGTGATTCCACGGTCCGCCGTGCACGCTGACGACCAGCGGCAACGTCGCCGCATCCCGCCCCGGCGGCAGGGTCAGGAACCCGTGCAGACGCATGCCGTCGGAAGCACGCCAGCTCATCGGCAACACGTTCGCGACGGCGGCGGGGGGGACATGCGTGGCCGGCTTGCCATCGCTCGCGAAGACCGGTGCGTCATCGAACAGAAGGTCCAGCGAACGCATGCGCGGATCGAACAGGTGCCAGCGCCGCCCCTGCAGGGCGCTGCCGCGCTCTTCCACCAACCACTTGCCCGCGGAAACCTGCAGGTCGAGATCGCGTCCCGGCAGCTTTGTTTGCAACGTCGCGAGCGCCGGGGCATCGATGGCGTCCAGCGCCTGCAACATGGGCGCCACGCTGCGATACGAGACGAAGCGCGGGCGATTGGTAACCGGGTCGAAGACCACCTCGTCGACATCGGCAATGCCGTGCGGATCGCCTTGCACGTCGCGCAAGCGACCCTCGGGCGACAAGGCCTGCAATCGCGTGAGATCGCCGCCGACGTCGCCACGCAGCCATGCCCCGCCGTCCGGCATCGCCGCGAGCAAACCGCAGCGGTGCAGGTTCTCGCAGCGCAGGACGGCACGCGGACGCCCGTTCTCGAAGCGGTACAGCACCTGCGCCGCGCCATCGACCAACTGCAGCCAGAGCAGGCGCCCCCGCGCATCCGTGACAGCACCGGTGATGCGCTGCCGATCCCGCCACAACAGCATGCTTCGGCCCTGCATATCGACACGCTGCAGCGACCATGCACTCGGAGTTCCATCCGCAGCGATTCCGGACTGCTCGATGGCGAGCACCGCCGCGTCCTGGCTGCCATCCACCGCGACAAACTGGCGCTTCGCCTGACCGCCCAATGTCGCGACAATGCCCGAACCGGCCTGGCCGCGCGCCGCGAGTGCGAATATTTCGCGCGGTGATTGCAACAGCAGCCAGCGGCTGTCGCGTGTCCATGCGATTTCGCGCGCACCGGTATTGCCGAGCAGGCGGCGCGGCGCGGCATCGCCGGAAAGCGTGCGCGACCAGACTTCACGGCTGCGGCCATTCTGGTGCAGCCATGCAAGCCGACTGCCATCCGGCGACAGCGCCACCGACGTCGTCGTCGGCTCCAGCAGGAAGGCGCTTCGCGGCAGTCGCGGCGCGGATGGTGCCGCACGCTGCGCCTTGGCGAAGGCGCGCAACGCGGCGGCATCATCGGCGGCGTGCAGCGGTCGCAGCGACAATCCGCAGCAAACCGCGACAATTGCGACTGCAACGCATATTCCCCGACGCCCGCGGATCATCGGCGCGGCACCGTCAGCCACAGCGCCGCCAGCGCCGGCAGACCCAATACGCCACAGAGCACGATCCAGGTGATCCGCGCCGGCTTCGACAGGACGCGATTCGCGCTCACCCGGAATGCCGCGACCAGTGAAACCAGGCACAACGCGATGCCGATCCAGAGGATCGAACGCGGCATCGGCGCGGGTTTGGTCGCATCCAGCGGCATCGCTGGCGCAAACAGGTCGCGTGCGGCTTCGCGGATCGTGTAAAGCACGGGCGACGGCCACCAACCGCTGTAGCGATACATCGCCGGATAATCGAAATCCAGCGCACGACGGTTGACGGTTTCGACGCGACCGTCATCGTGCACGTGCAACGCGACCAGGTACGGCGCGACGCCGGTGTAGGCGTGCGACTTCGCCGAGTACAGGAAGGTGATCAGATAGCCATCGACCAGTTCGATCAGGTCCAGGCTGCGCAGGTCGCCCATCGCGCCCGGCATCTCCACGCGCAGGCGCGGCGCCACCGGCAGCCGGTTTTCGACCAGGGCGCGGCCATCCAGGAAGTAGATCGCCTTGTCGCTCATCATCGCCACGGTTTCACCGACCGGGCCTCCGCCCAGCAGGGTTTCGCCGCTGCGCGCACTGATCCGCGGAAGCACCTGCCGGGTCTCGCTCACGTACTGGTACAGGGTGTTGCCTCCCACCAGCACGGCATCGCCCTCGCCCATGCCGCGCAGGCCGGCGCCGGGCAATACGACTGCAGGGAATGGCGCATTCGCCGCTCCCACGCCCACCACGCCAACCGACTTGCGCATGGCGAGATCGTAGCCATGCAGGCGCATGTCGTCATGGCTGAATATCCAGCGCACGTTGCGACGCCCGTCGTCGAACTCCATCGGGCGGAAGTTCGCCAATTCGTTCCTGCGCGGCAATACCGGCACCTGCACGTCGATGCCTTGCGGATCGGACAATCTGACCTGCTCGCGCAACAGGGCCGCATCGGGATCATGGCTGCCCTGCAATGCGGCCAGCATGCGTGAGCGATTGTCGAGTTTCTCGACGAAGTTGTGCCCGCCGGGCGGCGGTGTCGTGGTGTTGTTGGGATGGCTGCCCTGGGCGATCCATACGGACTCGAAGACGATGAAGCAGAGCATGACCAGCAGGTAGGCCGCCATCGACAAGGGCAATGCCGCGAGCAGGGTTCCGGCCACCGAACGCGGCGGCGCCGACAAGTCCGGCTTGAACGCGCCCAGCAGCAACGCCACCAACCACGCCAGCACGATGCCCTCCACCGCCAGCACGCCGAAGCCGAAGGCACGGCTGGCGATGATCCAGGACAGCAAGACCAATGCAGTACCCGCATGGCGTACGCCGCGCAACGCCGAGAACGCACCCACCAGCCATGCGCACAGCGCGATCAGCCACGCCGAAAGCGGCAGCAGCCAATGGCGCAGGTCAATCACGCGCGCGGTCATCGTGTCCTGCCACAGCGCGACCAGCGCGATCGGCAATGCGATCGCCAGCGCCAGCAACAGCGCGGCGGAGATGCCCAGCGCCGCGGCGATGCGTTGCGGCGGCAAGGGCCGGTGCAGCAGGTTCAACCATTGGCTGGGCTTGCGATAGCTGCCCAACTGGTACAGCCCGAACAGCAGGCCGACCAGCGCATACACCCCGCCGAGCACCCAGTGCACGATCAACGGCTGCTGGGCCATGTCCACCAGCCGCGACATGAAGCCCAGCGCGATCAGGTGCACGCCCGCAAGCGCCGCGGCCCAGCCGCGGAAACGCAGCAATTCACTCTTGATCAGATCGAACATCCTGGTGTCCTCGTGCGCTCAGGCGGCGGCCGGCGCGGCATGGTTCTTGGCAAGGAAGGCATTCACCGCGCGATCCAGGCTCACGGGCATCGATTGCACGTTGCGCGCACCCGCTGCGCGCAACAGCTGTTCGAAACTGTCGTCTTGGTCCAGCACCAGGTAGTGATGCAGGCCATCGAGTCGCTGCACTTCCAGCAGGCCGGGCAAGGTCCGCGGATCGGGGCCCTTGAACGGCACATCCGCCACCCAGTGCGTCACCCGCGCGGTGAAATCCTCCGGCGCCGACATGTTTCTGAGCCGTCCCTGCTCGAGGATGATGAGGTTGTCGGCAACGCGCTCGATCTCCTCCATCTGGTGCGAGCAATAGATCACCGTGCATTCGTCGGCGGCATTGCTGTACATCAGCGATTCCAGGAACGCGCGCTTGGCGACCACGTCGAGGCCCAGCGTCGGTTCGTCGAGCACCAGCAACTCGGGCTGCTGCGCCAGTGCCAGCGCGAGATTGAAGCCTGCTCGCTCGCCGCGCGAAAGCTGACCGACTTTTTGCCCGGGCAACACGTGGTAATGGCCGATCACGCCATCGAACGCCTGCTGGTTCCAGCGCGGATACTGGTTCCGCTGCATCGCCATCACCTGCGACACCCGCATCCAGTTCGGCAAGGTGTGTTCTTCGTTGACGAAACCGATCCGGCTGCGATCGTCCGGCGTGAGGTGCTGGCTGTCCTTGCCGAGGATGCGCGCTTCGCCCTCACTCGGCGGCAGGAATCCCAGCAGGATGCGGAACAGGGTCGACTTGCCGGCGCCATTGGCGCCGACGATGGCGTGGATGCGCCCGCGCGGGATCGCGAGATCGAGGTGATCCAGCGCGAGCTTGCCGCCATAGCGCTTGCTCAGCGCGCGGGTTTCGATGATGTAGTCGCTGTCTGCGTCCATGTCGTTTCCAATGCGTTCGGCTCAGCGCCGCTCAGGCGGTCTTGCGGGGAACAAGCTGGCGAAACTCGTGGGCGACGCGCGCCTCCACTTCCTCCGGCGCGTAGCCAAGCGGCACCACGTCGTTGATGAAGCGGCCGACGGCGTCATCGAATCGACGCTCGCGCTCGGCATCGGACAGGCGCTGGCGCGGCAGCGCGACGTAGAAGCCCATGCCCTGGCGCGACTCCAGCCAGCCTTCGGTGGTCAATTCGGCGTAGGCCTTGGCCACGGTGTTCGGATTGATCATCAACTGCTGCGCCAACCCGCGGACGCTGGGCAGCTGATCGCCACTGGCGAGCTCATCGGTGGCGATCTTCATGCGCACGGCATCGACGATCTGACGCACGATCGGGCGCGGATCGCCGGTGGCGATCTGGATCATCAGGGCAACGGTCCGGGCCATGGCGTCCATCCACTTATGTGTACTAGTACGAATAGTACAGCTGAATAATGCTTTGTCAACCGGCCAGGCGCCGGCGTGCCCGAAGCAGGCTTTTCAAGACTCAGGGAGGCAACAACGCACGCACGCCAGTGGGTGCGCCAGCCCGGTAAGCGGGCATTGCGCGTCATGGATGACGCGCATGAGCCTCCATGGACGGATTCACGGCGTCCCGCGCACCGGAGCTGGTCACCCGGTGGCGGGCGCGCGCTTTAAACCCGCCCCAGCACCAGGGTCGCGTTGGTGCCGCCGAAGCCGAAGCTGTTCGACATCACGGTGTCGAGGCGCGCATCGACGGTCTCGCGCACGATCGGGAAGCCCTCGCAGCGCGGATCAAGGTTGGCGATGTTGGCCGACGCGGCGATGAAGCCGTCACGCATCATCAGCAACGAATAGATCGCCTCGTGCACGCTGGCCGCACCGAGCGAATGTCCGCTCAACGCCTTGGTCGACGACAGCCTCGGCACCGCGTGGCCAAAGGCTGCGCGCACGGCATCGAGTTCGGTGACGTCGCCGACCGGCGTCGAAGTGCCGTGGGTATTGAGATAGTCGATCGGGCGATCGACGCCCCGCATCGCCATCCGCATGCAGCGCACCGCGCCTTCGCCGCTCGGCGCGACCATGTCGGCACCATCGCTGGTGACACCGTAACCGAGCAGTTCGGCGTGGATGCGTGCCCCGCGGTTGACCGCGTGTTCGTAATCTTCCAGCACCAGCATGCCGGCGCCGCTGCCGATCACGAAGCCGTCGCGATCGACGTCGTAGGGACGCGAGGCGAGGTGCGGGGTGTCATTGAAATGGGTGGACAGCGCGCCCATCGCGTCGAACTGGCAGGTCATCGCCCAGTCGAGTTCTTCGCCACCGCCGGCGAAGACGATGTCCTGCGCGCCGTGGCGGATCAGGTCGGCGGCGGCGCCGACGCAATGCGCCGAGGTGGCGCAGGCCGCGGAGATCGAATAACTGACGCCACGGATCGAATAGGCGGTGGCCAGTGCCGCCGACACCGTCGAACACATCGTGCGCGGCACCATGTAAGGCCCGACCTTGCGCACGCCCTTCTCGCGCATCAGGTCGGCGGTTTCGGTCTGCCAGCGCGGCGAACCGCCACCGGAACCGGCGATCACGCCGACGCGCGGCTGGCTGATCGTCTCATCATCGAGGCCGGCGTCATGGATGGCATCGCCCATCGCAACGTGGGCGTAGGAAGCGGCATCGCCCATGAAACGCTTCTGCTTGCGGTCGATGCGCGCCTCGAGGTCGATCTCGCAGACACCGGCGACCTGGCTGCGCAGGCCCATGTCGGCATAGTCCTGCATGAAACGCAGGCCCGAGCGGCTTTCGCGCAGCGCGCGCGAGACGTCGTCCGCGCTGTTGCCCAGCGGCGAGACGATGCCCATGCCGGTGATGACGACGCGTCGCATCAGAAATCGTCCGTGGAATTGAACAGGCCGACGCGCAGGTTGCTGGCGGTATAGATCTCGCGGCCGTCGACCAGGGTACGGCCATCGGCGATCACCAGCCGCAGCTTGCCACGCAGGACGCGGCGGATGTCGATCTCGTAGGACACGGTACGTGCGCTCGGCAGCACCTGGCCGGTGAACTTCACTTCGCCGACGCCCAGCGCGCGGCCGCGGCCCTGTTCGCCCAGCCACGGCAGGTAGAAGCCGGCGAGCTGCCACATCGCGTCGACGCCGAGGCAACCCGGCATCACCGGATCGTCGATGAAATGGCAACCGAAGAACCAGAGGTCGGGACGGATGTCGAGCTCCGCACGGATGAAGCCCTTGCCATGGCTGCCGCCGTCCTCGTTGATCTCGGTGATGCGATCGAACATCAGCATCGGCGGAGCGGGCAATTTCGCATTGCCGGCGCCGAACAGCTCGCCGCGGGCACAGGCGAGCAACTGCTCGCGATCAAACGATGAAGCGCGGGTCATTGAAAGGCATCCGTGAACGAACCGGCATTCTACGCGGCGGCGCAGCATCACTCCGGACGATGGCGTACGGTAAAGCAAAGGCACGCCGAAGCGTGCCTTGCAGTCGTGTTGCGCCAATCGGGATCAGCGGCGGCAGTCGCTGTGTCCGGTCTTGAAGAAGCACTTGACCGCGCCCTTGTGGCGCTGGTGCGCATGCCACACCGCGTTGCGATGGCGGCGATGCGTGCTGGACAGTTCGCGCTTGTGGCGTTGGTGCGCGGCGCCGATGCGGCCATGGGTGAGGTCTCGCCAATCCTGCTTGACGTTGCGCTTGACGAAATTGCCGTCCTGCCTGACGTTGTGGCCGATCTCGCCGGCCTCGTGCCCTGGCGTGCTCTGCGCGGACGCATTGCCAGCCATGGCAAGCGCGGCGAACAACGGGATCGCGGCGAAAAGTTTCATCGTTTTCATGCGGGGCTCCATTCGGGAGTGGGGTCCATGCGTCAACGCTAAGTGCGTGACCGTGAACCTTTCCCGTCCCGTACCGCCAGGCTGAAGCCCGCGTTCAGAAAGGTGGCTGCGGCCGCCGCGACGGTAAACTGTGCGTTTCCGGTTCCAGCCAGCGCTTCGATGTCAGACACCACGTCCACGCCCCGCCCCGCCTTCCATGGTTTCGAGCAGATCCCGCTGCGCGAATACGCGGAGCGCGCCTATCTCGACTATTCCATGTACGTGGTCCTGGATCGCGCCCTGCCCTTCATCGGCGACGGCCTGAAACCGGTACAGCGCCGCATCATCTATTCGATGAGCGAGCTCGGCCTCGGCGCCGGCTCCAAGCCGAAGAAATCGGCGCGCGCCGTCGGCGACGTGATCGGCAAATACCATCCCCACGGCGACAGTGCCTGCTACGAAGCGCTGGTGCTGATGGCGCAGCCGTTCTCCTACCGCTATCCGCTGATCGACGGCCAGGGCAATTTCGGTTCCAGCGACGATCCCAAGTCGTTCGCGGCGATGCGCTACACCGAATCGAAGCTGACGCCGATCGCCGAAGTGCTGCTGGGCGAGCTCGGCCAAGGCACGGTCGACTGGGACCCCAACTTCGACGGCACGCTGGAGGAACCGACCTGGCTGCCGGCGCGCCTGCCGCACCTGTTGTTGAACGGAACCACCGGGATTGCCGTCGGCATGGCCACCGACGTGCCGCCGCACAACCTCAACGAGGTGGTCAGCGCCTGCGTGCGCCTGCTTGACGATCCCGAGGCGACGGTCGCCGACCTGTGCGAACACGTGCGCGGCCCCGACTACCCGACCACCGCCGAGATCATTACCCCGGCCAGCGACCTGCGTTCGATCTACGAAACCGGGATCGGCGGCGTGCGCGCCCGCGGCACCTTCGTGCGCGAACACGGCAACATCGTCATCACCGCGCTGCCCTACCAGGTGTCGCCGTCGAAGGTGATCGAACAGATCGCCACCCAGATGCGCGGCAAGAAACTGCCGTGGCTGGAAGACGTGCGCGACGAATCCGACCACGCCAATCCGGTGCGCATCGTGCTGATCCCGCGCAGCAACCGCGTCGATACCGAACAGTTGATGGGACACCTGTTCGCCACCACCGACATCGAGAAGAGCTATCGCGTCAACCTCAACGTGATCGGCCTCGACGGGCGTCCGCAGGTGAAGAACCTGAAGATGCTGCTGGAGGAATGGCTGCAGTTCCGCACCACGACGGTGACGCGCCGCCTCAAGCATCGCCTCGAAAAGGTCGAACGCCGCCTGCATCTGTTGGAAGGCTTGCTGGTCGCGTTCCTCAACCTCGACGAAGTGATCCGCATCATCCGCACGGAAGACGAACCGCGTGCCGTGTTGATGGCGCGCTTCAAACTGAGCGAAGACCAGGCCGATTACATCCTCGACACCAAGCTGAAGCAGCTGGCGCGCCTCGAGGAAATGAAGATCCGTGGCGAGCAGGACGAACTCGACGCCGAACGCGATCGCCTGATCTCCACACTCGACAGCAAGGCCAAGCTGAAGAAACTGATCAAGGACGAATTGCTGGCCGACGCCAAGAAGTTCGGCGACGCCCGCCGCTCGCCGCTGGTCGAACGCGAAGCTGCGCAGGCGCTGGACGAAACCGAACTGGTCGCCAGCGAGCCGGTGACGATTGTCCTGAGCGAAAAGGGCTGGGTGCGCGCCGCCAAGGGCCACGATATCGATGCGGCCTCACTGTCCTATCGCGAAGGCGACGCATTGCTGGCCGCGGCCAATGGCCGCAGCAACCAGCAGGTCGCCTTCCTCGATTCGACCGGCCGCAGTTATTCCACCGCCGCGCACACCTTGCCTTCGGCGCGCGGCAACGGCGAGCCGCTGACTGGGCGTTTCTCGCCGGCGGCGGGCGCGACCTTCCGCGGCGTCGCCACCGGCGACAACGACGCACGCTTCGTGCTGGCGTCGAGCGAAGGCTACGGCTTCGTCACCCGCTTCGAGAACCTGACCGGGCGCAACAAGGCCGGCAAGGCGATGCTCTCCGTCGCCGGCAGCGCGAAAGTGCTGCAGCCGGCTGCAGCCAGTAACGTCGCCAGCGACCGCATCGCCATCGCCACCAGCGCCGGCCACGTCCTGGTGTTCGCGTTGTCGGAACTGCCGGAACTCGACAAGGGCAAAGGCAACAAGCTGATCGAGATCCCCAAGGCCAAGCGCGGCACCGAACAGGTGGTCGCAATCGCCGTCGTCCCGCAGAACGGCAAGCTGGTGGTGAAGTCAGGCGCGCGCAACATGACGCTGTCGTGGAAGGAACTCGACGAATACGTCGGCGCGCGGGCCTCGCGTGGCAGCCTGTTGCCGCGTGGGTGGCAGAAGGTCGACTCACTGGGAATCGAATAATGGACGCGGCGTTCTGGCACCAGCGCTGGGCCGACAACCAGATCGGTTTCCATCAATCCACGCCGACCCCGCTGATGGTGAAGTACTGGCCGTCGCTGGAAGTTCCCGCAGGCGCGCGCGTGTTCGTGCCCTTGTGCGGCAAGTCGCTGGACATGGCGTGGTTCGCGGCGCAGGGCCATCGCGTACTCGGCGTCGAACTGTCACGGACGGCGGTGGAACAGTTCTTCGCCGAACACGGACTGGCGCCGGAGATCGGGGAAAGCCGCTACGGTTCGCACTACCGCGCCGGGCTCATCGAAATCATCGTCGGCGACGCCTTCGGCCTCGATGGCGATATCTTGCGAGATTGCAGCGCTGTGTTCGATCGCGCCGCGATCATCGCGCTGCCGCCGGAACTGCGCGCGCGTTACGCAACCGAACTCTACGGCCACCTGCCTGCGGGTTGCCGCGGCCTGCTGATCACCCTCGAATATCCGCAGGACGATCGCCCCGGCCCGCCTTTCTCCGTCGGCGAAGACGAAGTCCATGCCAGGTTCGACCACGGATGGGACGTCGAGCGCATCGACCGACGCCCGATCCCATCCGACCATCCGGGTTTCATCGGCGGCGTCTCTCGACTCGACACCGCCGTATACACCCTGCGCAAGCGCTAACCGGCCAAGGCCGCATTGTGCACGCCGGCCACGGCGCGACCGGAAGGATCGGCCATGCTCGCGAATGCGGCGTCCCAGGCGATCGCCGCCGGTGACGAACAGGCGATCGACTTGCCGCCCGGCACCGTGCGTGCACAGGCCTCGCCCGGGAACTGCTCTTCGAAGATGCTGCGATAGAAGTACGCCTCTTTCGTCTGCGGCGGATTGACCGGAAACCGCTGTTCCGCAGATGCGAACTCGCGATCGCTGACCTGGGACTCGGCGTGCGCCTTCAGTCCGTCGATCCAGCCGTAACCAACGCCGTCACTGAACTGTTCCTTCTGCCGCCACAGGATTTCCTTGGGCAGATAGCCTTCGAAGGCTTCGCGCAACACCGATTTCTCGATGCGTCCACCGCCCGACATCTTGTGGGCGGCGTCCATGCGCATCGCCACGTCCATGAACTCGACGTCGAGGAAAGGAACGCGCGGCTCGACGCCCCAGGCCATCATCGACTTGTTGGCGCGCAGGCAATCATAGCTGTGCAGCGCATCGAGCTTGCGCACCAGTTCGTCGTGAAATTCGCGCGCGTTCGGCGCCTTGTGGAAGTAGAGGTAGCCACCGAACAGTTCGTCGCTGCCCTCGCCCGACAGCACCATCTTCACCCCCATCGCCTTGATCCGCCGCGCCAGCAGGAACATCGGCGTCGAGGCGCGGATGGTGGTGACGTCGTAGGTTTCGACGTGGCGGATCACTTCCGGCAGCGCATCCAGCCCTTCCGCAAAGGTGTAGGTGAAACCGTGGTGCACTGTACCCAATGCGTCGGCGGCGACTTGCGCGGCCGCGAGATCGGGCGAGCCCTCAAGACCGATGGCGAAACTGTGCAGGCGCGGCCACCACGCTTCGCCACGGTCGTCGTCCTCGACGCGCTGGCGCGCGAACTTCGCCGCGCACGCCGCCACCAGCGACGAATCGAGTCCTCCCGACAACAGCACGCCATAGGGCACGTCACTCATCAACTGGCGATGCACCGCACGTTCGAAGGCCTCGCGCAGTTCCGCCTTGGCGACCGCGACATCCTTCACCGCATCGTAATCGCGCCAGGCCCGCCTGTACCAGCGCACCGGTTCGCCACGCACGCTGTCGTAGACGTGGCCCGGCGGAAAGGCGGCGACATCCTCACAGACGCGTGCGATCGCTTTCATCTCCGACGCCACCCAGACCCGGCCATCGGCATCGTGGCCCCAATAGAGCGGACAGATGCCCATGTGGTCGCGGGCGATGATGAAGCGCTTCGCCTGCTCGTCCCACAACGCGAAGGCGAAGATGCCGTTGAGGCGGCCGAGCCAGGTTTCCGCCGGTTCGCCGTCGCGATACAGCGCGTTGATCACCTCGCAGTCGGAACCGGTCTGGAACGCGTACGGATGCGCGAGGCGTCGCTCGAGATCGCGGTGGTTGTAGATCTCGCCGTTCACCGCCAGCACCAGGTCGCCGTCGCCGGATCGGATCGGTTGCGCACCGCCGGCGGGATCGACAATGGCCAGGCGCTCATGCACCAGCAGCGCATTGGCGCCGGCGTGCACGCCACTCCAGTCGGGACCGCGATGGCGCTGGCGCGCGGACAACGACAACGCCAGCGGTCGGAACGGTTGCAGGTCCGCGCCGGGGCGGAGGTCGAAGACGCCGAGAATCGAACACATGGTGATGCTCCTGGATGTTTGAAGGCCTGAGGTTTTTGGAGAGCGCATAACGAAAAAGCCCGCACATTCCGGTGCGGGCTTTCGGGTGTTGAGCGTGTGACGCGCGCGCTAACGACCGACCCGCGGGGGGCTGGCGTTGTTGCGATTATTGAGGGTGAAGGCGCGAGTCATGGCTCGACCTTACCCCAGTTCCGTCGCGTTGCGCAATGGTTGCACCAGCAACCGTTCGATCACCGCGCCATAGAGACCTAGAAGGCGTTCCAGATCATCGACGCGCACGTTCTCGTCCACCTTGTGGATGGTCGCGTTGACCGGTCCGATCTCCACCACTTCCGCGCCGAGCGGCGCGATGAAGCGCCCGTCGGAAGTACCGCCGCCGGTGCTTTGCTCGGGCTCGCCGCTACTAAACTCGCGACAGACCGCCGATGCGACATCGCGCAGGCGACCGCCCGCGGGCGACAGGAACGGCTCGCCGGACAGATTCCACTCAAGCGCGAAGTCCACGCCATGCGCACGCAAGATCGTTTCCACTCGCGAACGCAGGCCCTCCGCGCGACTGGCAGTGGAATAACGGAAATTCATCGTCGCCTGCAGCGCACCGGGAATGACATTGGTGGCGCCGGTTCCCGACCGGATGTTGGATACCTGGAATGAGGTCGGCGGAAAATCGTCATTGCCATCGTCCCAGCGTTCATTGGCCAACGCGGCCAGCGCGGGCGCGAACGCGTGGATCGGATTGAGCGCCTTTTCGGGATAGGCCACGTGCCCCTGTACGCCATGCACGACCAGCGTGCCGGTCAGGGAACCACGGCGACCGACACGGATCAGGTCGCCCAGTCGCTCCTTCGACGATGGCTCGCCCACCACGCACCAATCGATGCGCTCGCCGCTGGCGCGGAAATGTTCCGCGACCTTGCGCACGCCATCGAGGTTGGTCGGGCCTTCCTCGTCACTGGTCAGCAGCAACCCGACGCGCCCACTGTGGTCAGGATGTCGGGCGACGAACGCTTCCAGCGCGATGACCATGGCCGCCACGCTGCCCTTCATGTCCGCCGCGCCGCGACCGAACAGATAACCATCGCGCAGTGTCGGCGTGAACGGTGGCGACGACCAATCGCCCTCCGGCCCCGGCGGCACGACATCGGTATGACCAAGGAACACCAGCGTCGGGCCAGCCGTGCCATGCGTTGCCCACAGATTGTCGACGTCGCCGTAACGCATCGATTCGCAGCGGAATCCGGCCTTCGCCAACCGTTCCGCGATCAGCGCCTGGCAGCCGGCGTCATCTGGGGTGACCGATGGGCGCGCGATGAGATCGCAGGTGAGTTCGAGGACTTCGCTCACTTGCCGGCCTCGAACAACTTCTTGAAGCCGTTGTCGCTGAAGCCCTGGTGGATGCTGCCATCGTCCATGACCATCAGCGGACGTTTCACCAGCGTCGGATGCTCGCGCAACAGCAGTTTCCACTCGGCGTCGGAGCCCGGCGTCTTGCGATTGGCCGGCAGATTGCGCCATGTCGTCGACGCCTTGTTGATCAGCGCATCCCAGCCGCCGACCGCGTCCTTCCACGCCACGAAGGTCTCCGGCGCCTGCGGCGATTCGCGCACGTCCACGAAGGTATACGGGACTTCGAAGCGTTTCAGCCAGTTCTGCGCCTTTCTGCAGGTGTCGCAGTTCTTCATTCCGTAGAGCGTGGTCATGGATCGGGCTTCATCGCGGGAATGGACGGATTATCGCCAATCCGTCCATTCCGCACATCAAGCCCATGACTGCAGGCCCCTTATTGCAGGACGCCGACCTCGATCGCGGTCGGATGTGCCGCATCCTGGTAGACGCGCTGGGTCGCCTTGATGAAGTCGCTGTCCTTGGCTTCGTAGATGTTCGGCACGTACTTCTGCGGATTGCGGTCGATGAAGGGGAACCACGTCGACTGCACCTGCACCATGATCCGATGGCCGGCCTTGAAGGTGTGGAACACGTCGTTGAGCGTGTAGTTCACCGCGGTCGGCTGGTTGGGCACGAACGGTTCCGGCTTCTCGAAGCTGTTGCGGAAACGCGCGCGCATCGGTTCGCCGCGCACCATCGTCTGCTGGCCGCCGCGGTCGGGCTTGCCGGCCTTGCGATCCTCGTCGCTGTAGCCCGGCATCTTGTCGGGGTTGACGTCGATCAGTTTGACGATGAAATCGGAATCGGTGCCGCTGGTGCTCACCCACAACTTCACCTTGATCGGCCCGGCGAGCGTGGTATCCGCAGCCAGCGGTTCGCTGGTGTAGGTGATGACGTCGGGACGCGACGACGCGAAGCGCTGGTCGGCGGCGATGTAGTCGCGGCTCCAGCGGTTGATGATCTCGGTGGTGTACGGAACCGGATGCGCGGGATCGCTGATGTATTCGCCGTAGCCCGACGCGATCGTCGGCTTGGCGTCGAACTTCAGGCCGTTGCCCGGCTGGAAATAGATCGTGCGCGGGGTGACGTTCTTCGGCGGCCAGCTGTCGAAGCGCTGCCACTGGTTGCTGCCGGTCTCGAACACCCAGGCTTCCGGCAGGTCCGGATCCGGGCCACCCTTCAGCCAGTGCTTGAAGAAGGCGTATTCGACCGGGCGGTAATCGAGCGCGGTATCGCGGCCGAATTCGGCATCACCAACGCTGCGACCGGTGCCGCGCAACCAGCCGCCATGCGTCCACGGGCCGATGATGATCGAGTTGTGGATGCCGGGATTCTTCTCCTCCACCGCCTTGTACAGATGCAGCGGGCCGTAGAGGTCCTCGGTATCGAACCAGCCGCCGACGAACAGCACCGCGGCCTTGACGTTGCTCATCTTGGAGGGAAGATCCCGCGCCTGCCAGAAGCTGTCGTAGTTCGGATGCGCGACAAGATCGTTCCAGAACGCGATCGGCTGCACGAAGCGCTTCGGCGCGTTCGAGAGCGCACCGAGTTTCAGGTAGTAGTCGTAACCGTCCGGCGTGCCGAAATCGACGCCCTTCGGCTGTTCCGGCGTCGGCTTGGGATGCGGATAGCCGAAGCCGCCGTTGAAGAAGCCGTAGGCCATGTTGAGGACGAAGGCGCCGTTGCGGTGCATGTCGTCGCCGAGGAACCAGTTGCCGATCGGCGCCTGCGGCGACACCGCGACCAGCGCCGGATGGGTGTTGACCGCGCCGATCGCGGTGTAGAACCCGGGATAGCTGATGCCCCACTGCCCGACCTTGCCGTTGTTGCCGCGGATGTTCTTGACCAGCCAGTCGACGGTGTCCCAGGTGTCGGTGGTTTCATCGACCTTGCCGCCGACCGGACGCATGTTGACGTATTCGCCCTCCGACATGAAGCGGCCGCGCACGTCCTGGAACACGAAGATGAAACCGTCTTTCTCGTAATCGGCGGTCTGGCCCAGCGTGCTCTTGTACTTGTCGCCGTAGGGACCGGACGAATACGGCGTGCGCTGCATCAGCATCGGATAGGTCTTGCCGGGACCGGCGTCCTTCGGCGAATAGACCACGGTGTGCAGCTTGACGCCGTCGCGCATGGCGACGTCGTATTCCTGCTTGTCGTAATGCGCCTTGACGTATTCGCCGCGCGCCTTCATCTCCGCCATCATGTCGGCCATCTGCGCGGCCTGCGACTTGGCCGGAGCCGGCGCGGTGGATTGGGCGGTGACGGTGGCCGTCGCGGCGATCAGCGCGGCGGTGAGCAGTGAGGTTTTCAGGCGCATGGCAGGAATCCGGGAGAGGCAACCCTGCCGTTGTCGCATTTACCGTGACTCCCGGCATAGGCCGGAAGTCATGGTCGAATCCTGGTCGGGACTCAGTCGGCGAGGCCGCGCAACAATTCGTTGACGGATGTTTTCGCGCGGGTCTTCTCGTCGACCTGCTTGACGATCACCGCGCAGTACAGCGAATGACTGCCATCGGCCGACGGCAACGATCCCGACACCACCACGCTGCCCGGCGGCACCACGCCATAGCTGATTTCCCTGGTGGCGCGGTTGTAGATGCGGGTCGACTGGCCGATGAAGACGCCCATGCCGATCACGCTGTGGTGGCCGACGATCACGCCTTCCACCACTTCCGAACGCGCGCCGATGAAGCAGTGGTCCTCGATGATCGTCGGCGATGCCTGCAACGGCTCAAGCACGCCGCCGATGCCGGCGCCGCCGCTGATGTGGCAATGCTTGCCGACCTGCGCGCAGGAGCCGACCGTCGCCCACGTATCGACCATCGTGCCCTCGCCGACATGCGCGCCGATGTTGACGAAGCTCGGCGTCAGCACCACGTCCTTGGCCAGGTGCGCGCCACGGCGCACGATGCTGCCCGGCAACGCACGCACGCCCAGCGCGCGGAACTTCTCGGCGTCGAAGCCCTCGAAACGCAGCGGGATCTTGTCCCACCACGGCGCCGGCTCGCCCGGCATCACCCGCATGTCCTGGGTGCGGAAATACAGCAACACGGCCTTCTTCAACCACTCGTTGACATGCCAGCCGTCGCCCTGCGGTTCGGCGACGCGCAGCACGCCGTCTTCCAGCCCGGAAATCGCGGCATCGACATGCGGACGCAGCGCATCGAGCGCGGTGGCATCGAGTTCGGCACGTCGATCCCACGCGGATTCGATGGTCTGCTGCAACGATGAAGCGGTCATGCATGGTCTCCCTGGAGGATGGCGGTCAACGCTTCGCGCAGGTCGTCCTGCGCGGCGCTGTCCAAAGATTGTCCGTCGGCGCGGCTGATCCGGAACACGTCTTCGGCGCGCTCGCCGAAGGTGGCGATGCGGGCATCGTGCACCGCGTAGCGATGTTGCAGCAACAAGTGGGCGATATCGGCAAGCAGGCCCGGACGATCATTGCAGACGATGGCGAGCACGGTGCGGCCGTATTCCTCGGAAAACCCGACCTGCGGCGCGACACGGAAATGGCGCAGATGGCTTGGCCGCGAATGGCGCGCCGGCTTCACCTGATCGAGCGGGCGCGACAGCACGTCGGCGAGCCGGCGTTCGATTTCGCCCGGTTCGATCGTGCGGCGGGGGTCCCGCGGCATCAGCACGAAGGTGTCGATCACCTGCTGCTTCGGCGCATCGAGCAATCGCGCGTGGAGGACGTCGAGGCCGAGGCGATCGAGCGTCGCGACGATCGCGGCGAACAGGCCGGGACGGTCCGGCGTGTGCACCATCAACTCCAGCGTGGTGTCCCCGGCCGCCGGATGGCGCGCGGCGATGCGCGTCTCGCCCGCACGCATGCCCGAGAGCTGCGCCGCCATCCACGCCAGCTGTTCGGCGCGTGCATGCAGGAAGCTGCGCTCGGGCAGCCAGCGCATGCCGTCGTCGTCACGCCCCAAGCCGTCGAGCAGCAGGCCGACGTTGGCCTGTGCCTCGGCGATGCGCGCGTCGATCGCCACCGGATCGTCGGAGCCGCGACGCAGGGCCAGTCGCGTCGCGACATAGAGATCACCGAGCAAACGATCCTTCCAAGCGTTCCACAACTTGGGCGACGTCGCCGCAATATCGGCGCAGGTCAGCAGGTAGAGATGGTCGAGGCGTTCGCGGTCGCCGACCAGTCGCGCGAACTTCTGCACCACCTCGGCGTCGCTGATGTCCTGCTTCTGCGCCGTCACCGACATCGTCAGGTGCTGTTCCACCAGCCACGCCACCAGCGCGGTATCGGCATCGGAAAGATCGTGGGCGGTGCAGAACTCGCGCGCATCCACCGCGCCAAGCACGGAGTGATCGCCACCGCGACCCTTGGCGATGTCGTGGAACAGTCCGGCCAGCAACAGCAATTCTGGCTTGCGCAACAACGGCCACACTTCATGTGCGCGGGCGAAGCGCTGGATATCGGCGCCATTCGCGAACAGGGCGAAATTGCGCAGCAGCGCCAGCGTGTGCTGGTCGACCGTGTAGGTGTGGAACAGGTCGAACTGCATGCGCCCGGTCACCCGCGCGAACGCCGGGATCCAGCGCGCGAGCACGCCGAGGCGCGCCATCCGCTCCAGCGTCGCCACCGCGCCCGGCGCGGCCAGCAACCGCATGAAGTCTTCGCGCAAGGCCGGCGACGCATCGGTATAGGCGGGAACCGACGGCAAGGCCTCGGCCAACGCGCGCGCCGTGCGCGAATGCAGGCCGCGAACCTCGGGCTCGCGCTCCCAGGTGGCGAACAGATCGAAGATCCGCGCGGGATCGCCCGCCGGCCATTCCGGATCGCGCGCGACCAGATAGCCGCGCTGCAATTCGAATTCGTCGTCGATCGCTTCGGCGACGGCCTCGCCCTCCAATTGCTCCTCGAAACGCTGCAGCAGGCGGTCGCCGATCCGCTGCACGCGCGCCGCGCTGCGATAGAACTCCTGCATCATCGCCTCGACCATGGCGTTGTCCGCGTGCTCGACGCGGTTCATCCGCGCCGCCAGCGCGCGCTGGTGATCGAAGCGCAGGCGCTCCTCGCGCTTGCCGGCGACAAGATGCAGGCCGTAGCGCAGGCGTTGCAGCAACTGGGCGCAATGCTCCAGCGTCTCGCGCTCGCCATGCCCCAGTTGGCCCAGCGACTCCAGCGCGTCCAGCCCGGTTGCGCCGAGCACGCGCATCGCCATCCAGCGCAGCGTCTGCAGGTCGCGCAGGCCGCCCGGCCCTTCCTTGATATTGGGCTCGAGGTTATCGGCGGTATCGTCGAAACGGGCGTGGCGCGCGCGCAACTCCTCGCGCTTGCCCTCGAAGTACTGCGCCGGCGACCACGAACGTTCCGGCGCGATGGCATCGGCCAGTTCCGCAACAGCGGTTTCCGCGCCGGCCAGCAGACGTGCATCCATCAATGCAGTCAGCGTGGTGATGTCATCGCGCGCGGCATCGATGGTCTCGGCACGCGAACGCACGCTGTGCGAAACCGGGATGCGCGCATCCCACAGCAGGGCGATGCAACGCGAAATCGCTTCGGCGACGTCATTGCGCGCGGCCTGTTCCGTCAATACCAGGAGATCGACGTCGGACTGCGGATACAGGCTGGAACGACCATTCCCGCCAACCGCAAACAACGCGGCATCCATCGCATCGGTAATGCACAGTGCCCACGCCTCGCGCACCAAGGCATCGATGCCCGCCGAACGCGCGGCGGTCAGTGCGCTTGCATCTTCGCCGCGGTCGAAACGCGCGGCCAGCTGCGCATCCAGCGCCTGCACGCGTTCGCGCGCGGCTTGCGCCCATGCGGCGTCCGCGGCGGGATCGATCACGCCGGCGGCGGCGGGCTGCCGGCCGACAGGGTCAGCACGTCATAGCCGGTGTCGGTCACCGCGATCATGTGTTCCCACTGCGCCGACAGCTTGCGGTCCTTGGTGACCACGGTCCAGCCATCGGGCAGCAACTTGGTGTGGAAACCGCCCTCGTTGATCATCGGCTCGATGGTGAAGGTCATGCCCGGCGCCAGCACCAGCCCCTGCCCCGGTTTGCCGTAGTGCTTCACCTGCGGTTCGTCGTGGTAGATCTTGCCGATGCCGTGGCCACAGTAATCGCGCACCACGCTGAAGCGCTCGGCTTCGGCGAGCTGCTGGATGGCGTGGCCGACGTCGCCCAAGGTCGCGCCAGGCTTCACCGCGCGGATGCCGGCCCACATCGCCCGGTAGGTGGTCTCGACCAGGCGCTTCGCCATCACCGACGGTTCGCCGACGAAATACATGCGGCTGGTGTCGCCGTGCCAGCCGTCCTTGATGACGGTGACGTCGATATTGACGATGTCGCCGTCCTTGAGGATCTTGGCCTCGCTCGGGATGCCGTGGCAGATCACGTTGTTGACCGAGGTGCACAGGGTCTTGGGATAGCCGCGGTAGCCGACGTTGGCGGGGATCGTGCCCTGCACCTTCACGATGTGGTCGTGGGCGATGCGGTCGAGCTCCTCGGTGCTGACGCCCGGGCGGACGTGCTCGGCCATGAGGTCGAGGACCTCGGAGGCGAGGCGCCCGGCTTCACGCATGGCTTCGATTTCGGCGGCGTTCTTGATATGCATGCGGACATTATCGCCGATCCGTCAATACCGGAGGTCGGTGACAGGCAGGCCGGAGGCCGGGCGTTGGTGGCCAGTCCGGTGAGCGGTCGTTCCGCCGCATGGATGCGGCGGACGAGCCTCCATGGATGGATTCACGGCGTGCCGCGAACCGGAGCTGGGCCACAACGCCCGAAGCCTCCGGCGCGCAGGGTCACCGAACGCCGCCTTCCAAAATCTGCTATCATTTCCAACTGTTTCACGCCCACGTCGTGCGCCATCGACGAATACACACCTGCAGCACACACCCGCGCCGGGGTGTCCCGAGGCTTCCGCCAAGGGATCTGTCGCGGAGGCCGCAGGGAGGCCCAACCCCGGAATCCGTCGCCCTCGCGGGCGAACCGCCATCCATACCCTTTCGGCGGTGGATTCCCCATCAGGAGTACACGCAATGCCCCAGATCACCATGCGCCAGATGCTGGAAGCCGGCGTCCATTTCGGCCACCAGACCCGCTACTGGAACCCCAAGATGGGCCCGTACATCTTCGGCGCCCGCGGCAAGATCCACATCATCAACCTCGAGAAGACCGT
>JASLDW010000033.1 GCA_030151365.1 Lysobacter sp.
CCACGCACAAGGAAGACGCATGCACGTTTCCATCTTCGGCACCGGTTACGTCGGCCTGGTCACGGGGACCTGCCTCGCGGAAGTGGGGCACCAGGTGGTGTGCGTCGATATCGACGCCGCCAAGGTGGACGGACTCAACAACGGCGTGATCCCGATCTACGAGCCCGGCCTCGAGCCGATGGTGAAGGCCAACCATGCCGCGGGGCGCTTGCGCTTCACCACCGACGCCGCCGAAGCGATCGCGTTCGGCGACGTGGTGTTCATCGCCGTGGGCACGCCGCCCGACGAGGACGGCAGCGCCGACCTGCAGTACGTGCTGGCGGTGGCGCGCACCATCGGCAAGTACATGGACAAGCCGGTGGTGGTGGTCGACAAGTCGACGGTGCCGGTCGGCACCGCCGACAAGGTGTCCGCGGCGATCGCAGCGGAGTTGCAGGCGCGCGGGGTCGAAGTGCGCTTCGATGTCGTCTCGAACCCGGAATTCCTCAAGGAAGGCGCCGCGGTCGAGGACTGCATGCGCCCGGACCGCATCGTCATCGGCTCGTCCAGCGACGGCGCGATCGCGACGATGCGCAAGCTGTATGCGCCGTTCAACCGCAACCACGACCGCGTGGTGACGATGGACGTGCGTTCGGCGGAACTGACCAAGTACGCGGCGAACGCGATGCTCGCCACCAAGATCAGTTTCATGAACGAGATGGCCAACATCGCCGAGCGCGTCGGTGCCGACATCGAGCATGTGCGCAAGGGCATCGGTTCCGATCCGCGCATCGGCTGGCACTTCATCTATCCCGGCGCCGGTTACGGCGGCTCCTGCTTCCCCAAGGACGTGCAGGCGCTGGCGAAGACCGCGGCGCAAAACCAGTACGACTCGCTGCTGTTGAACGCGGTCGAGGCGGTGAACGAGCGCCAGAAAAGCCATCTGTTCGAATTGATGGTGCGCCACTACGGCAGCGCCGCGGCGCTGAAGGGCAAGACCATCGCGCTGTGGGGCTTGGCGTTCAAGCCGAACACCGACGACATGCGCGAGGCCTCGAGCCGCCGCCTGCTGCAACAGTTGTGGGAGGCCGGCGCCAGGGTGCGCGCTTACGACCCGGAAGCGCGCGAGGAAGCGCATCGCATCTTCGGCGACCGCGACGATCTGACGTTGTGCGACCTGCGTGCGGATACTCTGGCCGGCGGCGTCGATGCGCTGGTGGTGATCACCGAGTGGAAGCAGTTCCGCAGCCCCGACTTCGACATGCTTGCGGAACGCCTGCACGATCGCGTGGTCTTCGATGGCCGCAATCTCTACGATCCTGCCGAGGTCGAGGCCAACGGCCTGGCTTACTGGGGCATCGGGCGTGGTCGCTCCGTGCGCGCGGCATGAGCGAGCAGTCGCGCATCGAGGAACTGGAGACGCGCCTAACCTTCCAGGAACAGGCATTGATCGAACTCAGCGATGCGTTGGCCGCCGCGCGCGCCGACATCGCACGCCATGATGCCGCCTTGCGTCGCGTGGTCGAGGAATTGAAGTCCGCGCGTGGATCGGGCGTGAGCGTCGATCCCGCCGATGAACCGCCACCGCCCCACTATTGATTGACGATGACCGATTCGTTGCGCGACCAGCTGCTCGGCCTGGGCTTCAAACAGACGTCGACCAGGCCGGCGCCGAAACCGGCCCACAAGCCGAAGCATGCTGCACCAGCCGGCAAGGGTAAGCCCGGCCATGCGCCACGCAAGGATGGCAAGGGCGCGCCTCCGCGCAAGCGCAAGCCGCAGGGCGGTGAAATGGACCTCGGCAAGGCCTATGCGATGCGCGCGGAGAAGGAAAAGGCCGAGCGCATCGAGGCGGAACGCCAGCGCCAGGAAGAAGCGCGACTGCGTCGCGAAGCACGTGAAAAGCTGACGGCTTTCCTCGAAGGAAAATCGCTGAACGCCGCGGATGCGGAGATCGCCCGCCATTTCGATTACGGCGGCAAGATCAAGCGCATCTACGTCACCGCCGAACAACTGCCGCGCCTCAATGCCGGCGAGTTGGGCGTGGTGCAATTGAATGGTCGCTACCTGCTGGTGACTGCAGAGGTGCTGGCCGAGGCCGGGCGCATCTTCGCGCCGGCTGTCGCGTTGAAAGTCGATCCCGACGCGCCGGCGGCGGATGATCCGTATTCTGACCCGAAATTCCAGGTGCCCGACGACCTGGTGTGGTGAAGGCCCTGATGTTCGCGGCTTTCCCCCTGCGTGGACGAAACATGCACGGACGTGTTCTCGATCGCCGTCTTCCGATCGCCGCGATTTGCGCGTTGGCCGCGACCCTTGCCTTGCCGGCATCCGCCTTCGGTCAAGCGATGCAGCAACCCGAAGCGGACACGCAATTCGATCGACCCGGATTGTCGTTCGCATCGTGGTCGCTTCCGCAGGGGGGACTGGTCTGGGAGCAGGGCTTTCCCGATGCCGGCCTGCAACGCGATGGCGACATGCGGACCCTGCAGATCGATGCCGACAGCCGCGTGCGCGCGGGGCTCGGGCATGGCCTTGAATTGCAATTTGCAGGAACGCCGTATGCGTATCGGGAAACGCGCGGTGCGGCGAAATCGCACGCACGCGGCCAGGGCGACACGGATGTTGCATTGAAGTGGACGCTGCCGCTGTCGTCCCGGGCCTGGGGCATGGCGCTGCTGGCGACGCACAAATTCGCCTCGGCCGGGCAACCGTTCGGTACATCGGGCCATGTCGACCAGCTTGCTGCCGCGATCACGCGCGATCTCGGCGGCAATCGCAGCTTCGGCGGCTACCTGGCGCGCGATTCCCAGCGACAGGGACATGGCTGGATGTCGGCGGTGTCCTACGGATTCCCGTTCACGGACGCGCTCTCCGGTTATGTCGAAACCGGATATGGAAACGGCATTGATCGAACGCGCGTTGCAGGTGGCGGACTGACGTTGCTGGTCGATCACCGGGTGCAACTGGATGGCTGGGTGCTGCGCGGGCTCGACCGCGACAGCCCCGAGTGGCAGGCCGGGTTCGGCGTCTCGGTGGTACTCGCGCGCGGGCATTGAGCGGATTCCCCCTCGCGCCCGCTGACATTCGGCTGGGCGATCAGGAGCCGACGAGATCGTCGACCAGTGCTTCGGCGCGGCGACCGATGCGGCGCAGGTGCGAGACCCCGAGATCGCGGATCAGGCGGTGGCTCTGGTGCGGCAGTGGCGATTCGGCGATGTCCTGCGGGGTGCCGTGCTTGCCGCCGAGGTCGGGCAGCAAGTCGATGCCGGCGGCTGCATAGCAGTGCTGCACCATCGCCGAACAGAATAGCGCGTTGTTGCGGGCGAACATGTTGCCCTGGCGGCGCAGGCGTCGGCTCGGCATCGCGAACAGGGTGCCGATCAGTTCGGTGAGCGAGTAGTGAGACAGGCCCGACAGCAGTTCAAGCCCGGCGACCTGCACCTGCTTCGCCTGCGCTTCGTCCAATCCGAAATCGAGAATGGCGAGATTGGGCACGAGATCGTTGTCGAAATAGCGATCGACGCGGTTTTCCTGCACGCCCAGCCGCACCTGCTTGTAGTGGATGTCGAGGTCGGACTCCAGCACCCACCAGTGGCCGTCGGCGCGGCGTTCGTTGAACAGGAACGCGTGCGACCACAGGCTGCGATGGCCGTCGCCGGTGAGCGGCGACTGCGCCTTGCGGATCAGCTTGCTCATCCACTCCTTGCCGGTGCACAGGCCGATGCGTCCGGGCGCGGCGTGGCGCGCGATGAATTCGCGGTTGTCCAGCCCGGCAGATGTCGCGTCGTCGCTGTGCATGCGCCGGGTTATTCCGGATCGTAGTCGAGGTTGGCGGCGAGCCAGCGTTCGGCCTGCTGCAGGGAGACGCCGCGTCGCTGCGCATAGTCCTCGACCTGTTCGCGCGAGACGCGGCCGACCACGAAGTACTGGCTGCGCGGATGGCTGAAATACCAACCCGAGACCGCGGCGGCCGGCGTCATCGCGAAGTTCTCGGTGAGCTGCATGCCGGTGTTTTTCTCGACGTCGAGCAGATCGAACAACGTGCGCTTCTGGCTGTGGTCGGGACAGGCCGGGTAGCCGGGTGCCGGACGGATGCCCTGGTATTTTTCGTCGATCAGGTCGTCGGTGCTCAGTGCTTCATCCGGCGCATACCCCCAGAATTCGCCGCGCACGCGTTGGTGCAGGCGTTCCGCGAATGTTTCCGCCAGGCGATCGGCCAGCGACTTCAGCAGGATGGCGTTGTAGTCGTCGTGGTCGGCTTCGTAGCGCGCCACGCGTTCGTCGATGCCGATGCCGGCGGTGCAGGCGAAGCCGCCGATCCAGTCCTGCTTGCCCGAGGTTCCCGGTGCGATGAAATCGGCGAGGCAGAAATCCGGACGTTCCACCGGCTTGTCGACCTGCTGGCGCAGGAAGTACAGGGTGGTGCGCTCCGGGGTGTCGAGCACGACGTCTTCGCCCATGGAGTGCGCGGGGAACAGCCCGATCACGCCGCGCGCGGTCAGCCACTTCTCGTCGACGATGCGCTTCAGCATCGCCTGTGCATCGCGGAACAAGTCGCTGGCCTGCTTGCCGACGATCTCGTCAGTGAGGATGGCGGGATAGCGGCCGGCCAATTCCCAGGCGTTGAAGAACGGCGTCCAGTCGATCAGCGGCACCAGTTCGGCCAGCGGGTAGTCGTCGAAGACGTGGATGCCGGGTTTTGCGGGAGTGGGGGGGGTGTAATCGACCCAGTCGCCGTCGAACTTCTGCGCGCGAGCCTTCTCCAGCGACACCAGTCGCTTGGCGTCGCTGCGGTTGCGATGGCGCTCGCGGATATCGGCGTAGTCGCTCTCGTTGGCGGCGACGAATGACGCGCGCAGGTCGGGCGAAATCAGCGACTGCGCGACGTTGACTGCGCGCGAGGCGTCCTTCACCCAGATCGTCGGCGCCTGGTAGTGGGGATCGATCTTGAGCGCGGTATGCGCGCGCGAGGTCGTCGCGCCGCCGATCAGCAGCGGCATCTCGAAGCCCTGGCGCTTCATCTCCTTGGCGACATGGCTCATTTCCTCCAGCGACGGGGTGATCAGGCCGGACAGGCCGATGATGTCGGCGCCGACTTCACGCGCGGTATCGAGGATCTTCTGCGCCGGCACCATCACGCCGAGGTCGACCACTTCGAAGTTGTTGCAGGCGAGCACCACGCCGACGATGTTCTTGCCGATGTCGTGGACGTCGCCCTTGACCGTGGCCATGACGATCTTGCCGTTCGACTTGCCGGCGTCGCCGGTGCGCAGCTTCTCGGCTTCGATGAAGGGCAGCAGGTGCGCAACCGCCTTCTTCATCACGCGCGCCGATTTCACCACCTGCGGCAGGAACATCTTGCCGGCGCCGAAGAGGTCGCCGACCACGTTCATGCCGTCCATCAACGGGCCTTCGATCACGTCGAGCGGGCGCTTCGCCTGCAGACGCGCTTCCTCGGTGTCGGCTTCGACGTACTGGTCGATGCCGTGCACCAGCGCGTGCGACAGCCGTGCGGCGACGGGTTGTTCGCGCCAGCGCAGGTCCTCGACCTTCTTCTCGCCTTTCTTGCCCTTGAACTTGTCGGCGATCTCGAGCAGGCGCTCGGTGGCGTCGTCGCGGCGGTTGAGCACCACGTCCTCGACACGTTCGCGCAGTTCCGGATCGAGTTCGTCGTAGATCGGAAGGGCGCCGGCGTTGACGATGCCCATGTCCATGCCGGCCTTGATCGCGTGGTACAGGAAGACCACGTGGATCGCCTGGCGCACCGGCTCGTTGCCGCGGAACGAGAACGAGACGTTGGAGACGCCGCCGGAGATATGGCTTTTCGGGAAGCGCTTGCGCAGCTCGCGCGCGGCTTCGATGAAGGCGACCGCGTAGTCGTTGTGTTCCTCGATGCCGGTGGCGATCGCGAAGCAGTTGGGATCGAAGATGATGTCTTCCGGCGGGAAGCCGATCTCCTCGGTCAGCAATTTGAAGGCGCGCGAGGAAATCTCGACCTTGCGCTCCAGGGTGTCGGCCTGGCCGGCCTCGTCGAAGGCCATCACCACCACGGCGGCGCCGTAGCGACGCACCAGCCGCGCCTGGCGCAGGAATTCGCCTTCGCCTTCCTTCATCGAGATCGAGTTGACGATGCCCTTGCCCTGCAGGCACTTGAGGCCGGCCTCGATCACCGTCCACTTGGACGAATCGACCATCACCGGGATGCGCGCGATGTCGGGCTCGGCGGCCATCAGGTTGAGGAAGGTCACCATCGCCTTCTCGGAATCGAGCAGGCCTTCGTCCATGTTGACGTCGATCACCTGCGCGCCGTTCTCGACCTGCTGGCGCGCGACCACCAGGGCATCGTCGTAGCGACCTTCGAGGATCATCTTCTTGAACTGCGCGCTGCCGGTTACGTTGGTGCGTTCGCCGACGTTGATGAAGTTCGATTCCGGCGTGATCACCAGTGGCTCGAGGCCGGCGAGGCGGGTGTGGCGGGCGAGCGTGCTCATGCCGCCTGCTCCAATCCGGCCTGCGCCACTCCGGCGTGTTCCAGGGCCGGGATGGCCCGCGGCGCGACGTCGCCGACCGCGGCGGCGATCGCGGCGATGTGGTCCGGGGTGGTGCCGCAGCAGCCGCCGACCACGTTGAGCAGGCCGGACTGGGCGAATTCGCGCAGGATCCCGGCCATGTCTTCCGGCGTTTCGTCGTAGCCACCGAAGGCATTGGGCAGGCCGGCATTGGGATGCGCGGTGACATGGGTATCGGCGACCAGCGACAGCGCCTCGACGTGCGGGCGCAGGTCCTTGGCGCCAAGCGCGCAGTTGAGACCGATGCCCATCGGGCGCGAATGGCGCAGCGAATACCAGAATGCCTCCGCGGTCTGGCCGGAGAGCGTGCGTCCCGATGCGTCGGTGATCGTGCCGGAGATCATCACCGGCAGGCGTTCGCCGCGGGCATCGAAGGTTTCCTCGATCGCGAACAGCGCGGCCTTGGCGTTGAGCGTGTCGAACACGGTTTCGACCATCAGGATGTCGGCGCCGCCCTCGACCAGGCCCTCGGCGGCTTCGCGATAGGCGTCGCGAAGTTCGTCGAAGCTGGTGGCGCGATACCCGGGACGATTGACGTCGGGCGACAGCGAGGCGGTCCGGCTGGTCGGCCCGAGCACGCCGACCACGAAGCGCGGCTTCGAGGGGTTCGCTGCTTCCGCGGCGTCGGCGGCTTCACGGGCGAGGCGCGCGCCTTCGCGGTTGAGTTCACGCACCAGGTGGGTGAGGCGATAGTCGGCGAGCGAGACGCTGGTCGAGTTGAAGGTATTGGTCTCGATCAGGTCGGCGCCGGCCGCAAGGTACTGGGCATGGATGTCGCGGATGATTTCCGGGCGCGTCAGCGTCAGCAAGTCGTTGTTGCCGCGCTGGTCGTGGCCCTCGCAGCCGCATCCGGGACCGTGGGCGTGCCCCTCGACGGCGAACAGTGCGTCATAACCTTCGGCGAAGCGTTCGCCTCGGTAGTCGGCTTCCTGCAATTCGTGGCGCTGGATCATCGTGCCCATCGCGCCATCGAGGACGAGGATGCGGCGGGACAGCGCGTGCTGCAGCGCTTCGACGCGCGTCGGGTTCTTCCAGGGGAGGGTGCTCATGGCTTGGTCCCGATCAGCGAGATGACTTCGAAATGCGGCGGGCGGCGTTCGCGGGTGATGCTCGCCGCGCGATCGCCCTGCAGGCCGGCCTTCTCGACGAACTTCTGCAGTTCCTTGACGGTGAAGCCGAGGTTGACGTGGCCGAAGGGTTGCGCGGTCGCGGCGTGCGCGTGCTTGCCCAGGCTCGACAGCAGCAGGCGGCCACCCGGCCGCAGCACGCGTGCTGCCTCGTTCACGGCCTGCTGCGGCTTGGCGGCGTAGGTCAGTGCGTGCATCAGCACCACCAGGTCGAAACTGGCATCGGCGAACGGCAATGCGTGCATGTCGCCTTCGCGCACTTCCACGTTGGGATGGGTCCGCAGGCGTTCGCTCGCGGCGGTGACCACGCGGGCGCTGGCATCGAGGCAGACGTAGCGGTCGGAATGCGGCGCCAGCAATTCGGCCAGCACGCCGTCGCCGGACGCGATGTCGAGGACGTCGCCGGGTTCCAGCAACGGCAGCGCGGAACGCGCCAGTGCTTCCCAGGTGCGGCCGGGCGAGTAGTGGCGTTCCATGTCGCCGGCGACGCTGTCGGCCCAGTTCTGGTCGCTGGCGCGCGCGGACATCACTTCCGGGATGCGCGCGGCGTCCTGCTTCAGCAGCGGATCGTCGCTGCCATTGCGCAGTGCCTGCCACAGGCTTTGCTGGGCGGCATCGAGTGCATCCTCGTCGAAACGGTAATAGGCGGAGACGCCGGAGCGGCGATCGCGCACCAGTCCGGCTTCCTTCAGGCGCGCCAGGTGGGTCGAGACGCGCGGTTGCGCCAGGCCGGTGATCGCGGCAAGCTCGGCGACGGTGAATTCCTCGCGCGTGAGCAGCGCCAGCAGGCGCACCCGGGTGGCGTCGGCGAACACCTTGAGGCGGCTGGACCAACCTTCGAGATCCATATATCGCTCTATCCGGATTTAAAGATATATTGTCTCCCTTCGCCGCCGCAGGGTCAAGCAGGGTCGGAAAGAAACGCGCCGCGGGCTACAATTCCGCTTTCCAACTCCCATCCGGGGCGTGATCGTGGATTTCAGCTTCACCGAAGAGCAATTGATGATTCAGGACGTGGCACGGCGGATCGCGCAGGAGAAGATCGCCCCGTCGGCCGAAGACCACGATCGCAGCGGTGAATTCCCGTTGGAGAACATCCGCCTCCTCGGCGAAAACGGCCTGATGGGCATCGAGGTGCCGGGCGAATACGGCGGCGCCGACATGGACCCGGTGGCCTACGTGCTGGCCATGGTCGAGATCGCGCAGGCCGACGCCGCGCACAGCACCATCATGTCGGTGAACAACTCGCTGTTCTGCAACGGCATCCTGACCCACGGAACCGAGGAGCAGAAGCAGAAATACGTGCGCGCGATCGCCGAGGGCAAGGAAATCGGTGCCTTCGCGCTGACCGAGCCGCAGTCCGGTTCCGACGCCACCGCCATGCGCTGCCGCGCGGTCAAGCAGGCCGACGGCACCTTCGTGATCAACGGCAAGAAGAGCTGGATCACCTCGGGCCCGGTTGCCAGATATTTCGTGCTGTTCGCGATGACCGATCCCGAGAAGGGCGCCCGCGGCATCACCGCTTTCCTGATCGATGGCGACCGCCCCGGTTTCCACCGCGGCAAGACCGAACCCAAGCTCGGCATCCGGGCCTCCGCGACCTGCGAGATCGAATTCGCCGACTATGTCGCGCAGCCGGGAGACATGCTTGGCGAGGAAGGCCACGGGTTCAAGATCGCGATGAGCGTGCTTGATGCCGGCCGCATCGGCATCGCCAGCCAGGCGATCGGCATCGGCCGCGCCGCGTACGAGGCGACGCTCGCCTACGTGAAGGAGCGCAAGGCCTTTGGCCAGCCGATCGGCGCGTTCCAGATGACCCAGGCCAAGATTGCGGACATGAAGTGCAAGCTCGACGCCGCCTTCCTGCTGACGCTGCGCGCGGCATGGTTGAAGGGGCAGGGCAGGAAGTTCACGACGGAAGCCGCGGTCGCCAAGCTCACCGCGTCGGAAGCGGCGATGTGGATCACCCACCAGGCGCTGCAGATCCACGGCGGCATGGGCTATTCCAAGGAAATGCCGATCGAGCGCTATTTCCGCGACGCCAAGATCACCGAAATCTACGAGGGCACCAGCGAGATCCAGCGCCTGGTGATTGCCCGCCACGAAACCGGCCTGCGCTGAAGCTGGCCAAAGCGGCCTGCGCTCGAGCCGGCCATCCATCTCTGCCCAAAAGGTTGAAGACGACATGACATCCAGGAAAACCTCCGCCCGCGCTGCTGATGCAAGCGTGCCCGACTCCATGCTCAAACCCGTGCTCGATGCGCTGGCGAAGAACGGCGAGGCGCGCACGCTCGCGACGACCCTCTATTCCCGCCTGACGCGCGAGGAGCTGCATGCGCAGACGGCGGCGGCCTGGGCGGCGATCGCCGGCGATGCGCTGGCCTTCCTGCGTACCCGCAAGCGCGGGACCGTCGCCGTGCGCGTGTTCAACCCGACGCCGAAGGCCAACGGCTGGGAAACGGCGCGCAGCGTGCTTCAGGTCGCCAATGACGACATGCCGTTCCTGGTCGATTCGATCACCAACGCATTGAACGAGCGCGGCATCACCGTGCACCTGCTGCTGCATCCGGTGCTGCGCGTGCAGCGCGACAAGGGTGGAAAGCTGCAGGCGTTCGGCGAGGGCGAGGACGAATCCTTCATCCACGTCGAGATCGATCGCCTCGACGCCGCCGATGCCAGGGAGATCGAGCGCCTGGTCGCCGGCGTGCTGGCCGACGTCCGCGCTGCCGTCGAGGACTGGCCGCGCATGCGGGAGAAGATGGAGGCCGCGGGCACCGCCCTGGTGAAGAAGGGCGATGGCCCGGTGTCGCCGGCAGTGCTGGCGGAGTCGAACGACTTCCTGCAATGGGCCGCCGACAACCACTTCACCTTCCTTGGCTATCGCGAGTACAAGGTCGAGAAGCGCGGCAGCGAGGAAGTGCTGGTGGCGGTGGACGGCAGTGGCCTCGGCCTGCTGCGCGGCAAGGACCGCGGCGCGCCGCGCCCGTTGAAGTCACTGGACGCGCATCGCGTGCAGCAGTCGGGAGCGCTGGAACCGCTGATCCTGACCAAGACCAATGCGCGCGCCAGCGTGCATCGCCGCGGCTACATGGATTACATCGGCGTGATCGAATTCGACGCCAAGGGCAAGCCGCTGTCCGAGAAGCGCTTCATCGGCCTGTTCACTTCCAGCGTCTACAACCACCGCCCGTGGGACATTCCGGTGGTGCGCAGCCGCTACGAGCAGGTGATGAAGGAATCCGGCCTGCCGGCCCAGGGCCACAGCGCCAAGGCGCTGCGCCACATCATGGAAACGCTGCCGCGCGACGAACTGTTCCAGTCCAGCCCCGGCGAGCTGCTGTCGCTCGGCACCGGAGTGCTCGGCCTGCAGGAACGCGTCGACAGCAAGCTGTTCATGCGTCGCGACCGTTACGGCCGCTTCTATTCGGTGATGGTCTACGTCCCGCGCGAGCGCTTCAACACCGACATGCGCCTGCGCATCGAGACGATGCTGAAGGATGCGCTGGCGGCCGACCACGTCGAGAGCCATGTGACGATGGGCGACTCGCCGCTGGCGCAACTGCACCTGATCGTGCGTCCGCGCGAGGGCGCGCGCGAGACGAAGTTCGACATCGCCGGGCTCGAGGCGCGCCTGGCCGAAACCGTGCGCAACTGGCACGACCGCCTCAACGACGTGCTGGTGGAGCGCCATGGCGAGAACGAGGGCCTGGCGCTGGCCAAGCGCTTCGGCCGCGCGCTCAGCGCCGCCTACATCGAGGAGGCGACCCCGGAAGCCGCCGCCAACGACGTGGCGGAACTCGCGGCGCTGACCAGCGACGAGAGTCTCGGCATCAACCTGCGCACTGATCCCGCCGCCAGCCATTGCGCCGGTTGCATCGAGGTCAAGCTGTTCCACCGCAACGGCAGCCTGCCGTTGTCGGAGGTGCTGCCGATGCTCGACAACATGGGCCTGCAGGTCATCACCGAATACCCGTACGACGTGATCGCCGACGGCCAGCCGTACTCGATCCAGGACCTGGAAGTGCGTGCGGCGGCCGGCGCCGCGGTGAATGACGACAGCATCCGTTTCTTCACTGAAGCCTTTGGCCGCGTGTGGCGCGGCGAGCTCGAGAACGACGGCTTCAACCGCCTGGTGCTCGGCGCCGGGTTGCGCTGGAAGCAGGTGGCGATGCTGCGTGCGTACTGCAAGTACCTGATGCAGCTGGGCGTGCCGTTCTCGCAGAGCTATGTCGAGGCGACGTTCGCGCGCTATCCGCTGCTGGCGCGCCTGATGGTTGAGTATTTCGAAGCGCGTTTCGATCCGAAGGGCGACAAGGGCCGCGAGGCGCGGATCAAGGCGACGCACGCCGAGATCCTGGCGCAGCTCGACAGCGTCAAGAGCCTCGACGAGGATCGCATCCTGCGCAGCTTCATGGGCGCGATCGACGCCACCCTGCGCACCAACTATTACGTCGACTACGCCGACGGCAAGCGCGCCGACGGCGGTCCCGCCGACTACCTGGCGTTCAAGCTCGACTGCGCCGCGGTCCCCGACCTGCCGAAGCCGCGCCCCTATCGCGAGATCTGGGTGTGCGGCCCGCGCGTGGAAGGCATCCACCTGCGCTTCGGGCCGGTGGCGCGCGGTGGCCTGCGCTGGTCGGATCGCCGCGAGGACTTCCGCACCGAGGTGCTGGGCCTGGTCAAGGCGCAGATGGTGAAGAACACGGTGATCGTGCCGGTGGGTTCCAAGGGCGGCTTCTTCGCCAAGCAGCTGCCGGATCCGGCGGTCGACCGCGATGCCTGGTTCAACGAGGGCGTGGCCTGCTACAAGCGCTTCATCAACGGCCTGCTCGACATCACCGACAACATCATGCCGAACGGCAAGATCGCGCATCCGGCGAACGTCGTCCGCCACGACGGCGATGATCCGTACCTGGTGGTCGCCGCCGACAAGGGCACCGCGACCTTCTCCGACATCGCCAACGGCATCGCCGCGGCGCACGGCTTCTGGCTCGGCGACGCCTTCGCCTCCGGCGGCTCGGTCGGTTACGACCACAAGGGCATGGGCATCACCGCGCGCGGCGCCTGGGTGTCGGTGATCAACCACTTCCACGCGCTGGGCCGCGATTGCCAGAAGCAGGAATTCACCTGCGTCGGCATCGGCGACATGTCGGGCGACGTCTTCGGCAACGGCATGCTGCTGTCGAAGCAGACGCGCCTGGTCGCGGCGTTCGACCATCGCCACATCTTCCTCGACCCGAACCCGGACGCGGCGTCCTCGTTCAAGGAGCGCCAGCGCCTGTTCAAGCTGCCGCGCTCGAGCTGGGCCGACTACGACGCCAAGCTGATCAGCAAGGGCGGCGGCGTGTTCTCGCGCGCCGAGAAGTCGATCAGGCTGTCGCCCGAAATCAAGGCCGCGCTCGGCATCGCCGGCGACGTCCAGGCGCTCAGCCCCAACGAACTGATGTCGGCGATCCTGCGCTCGCCGGTCGACCTCCTGTGGAACGGCGGTATCGGCACCTACGTCAAGTCCAGCCGCGAGAGCAATGCCGATGTCGGCGATCGCGCCAACAACGCGTTGCGCGTCGATGGCCGCGACCGGCGCTGCAGGATCGTGGGCGAGGGCGGCAACCTCGGCTTCACCCAGCTCGGCCGCATCGAGGCGTCGCTCAACGGCGTCCTGCTCAACACCGACTTCATCGACAACTCGGCTGGCGTGGACACCTCCG
>JASLDW010000027.1 GCA_030151365.1 Lysobacter sp.
TAGACGTCGTCGTTGGCGTCTGAGTTTTTGCAGCTGGATTAACGAGGAAAGCTACCCCCTCGGCATGCGCCAAGCGATTTCGCAACCCCCGTCGAATCCAGTGCATCCCCGGGAACCGTTGTCTCGCCGACTGCACGAGTATAGGGCAGAATCCCTGAATGCCGACTCAGGGCGCCTCCCACGACAATTTCAACCAGCAGGCACCGATATTGTTCGGGGTGCTGGCGGCGATCTGCGCCACCATCATGGTGCTCCTGATCTGGCGCAACGAGCAGACGGTGACCCATCGCGAGACGATGGCCGAGCTCAATTCCGAGGCCGACCTGGTCGAATCGCTGGTGCGCCAGCGCCTCGATGCGCTGGAACTGATCATGCGCGGCGGAGCCTCGCTGATTGCCGGCGACACCTTGCCGACCAACGACCAGTGGCAGAGCTACGTCGCCGGCCTCGATCTCGACCAGCGTTACACCGCTGTCGTCGGCCTCGGCTATGGCCCCTACATCGATCGCGTCGACCTGATGCGCTTCCAGCAGGACTGGAAGGAACGCACCGGCGACATGATCAACATCCAGCCTTGGGGGCTTCGCCCGGAATACGCGCCGGTGATTTACCTGGCGCCGGCAACGACCGCGACGCGGTCGCTGATCGGTCGCGACATGTACATCGAGGCGATGCGCCGCGAAGCGATGCAGCGGGCGATGGAGAGCGGCCATCCCTGGTTGTCCGGCCCGGTCGAGCTCTTCCTCGACAACAACAGTCCCAGCGTGCGCAGCATGATTTTCTACACGCCGGTCTATCGCGGCGGCGAGCACCCGGGAACGGTCGCCGCGCGCCGGGCGAACATGATGGGCTGGGTCTACATTCCGTTCCGGATGCCGAAGTTCATCGACATGACGCTGAAGTCGGTGAAACGCAAACTGAAATTGCGGATCAGCGATGCGACGGCCGCGAGCAAGGTCGTGGTGCTGGCGGAGGACCCGGGCCTGGAGGGCAAGGCCTTCCGCGGCCCGATCGCGCGCAATATTCCCGTCTATGGCCGGATATTGCGGCTCGAATTCTTCGGCGACGACAATGCCGGCGTCGAGCGCAGCCTGTGGGTGCTGTGGTCGGGCCTGCCGCTGGCGCTGGCGACCGGACTGATCGCGTTCCTGCTGGCGCGGACGCAGGCGCGCGCGCATGTGCTGGCGCGCGACATGACGCGCGCGCATGCGCGCAGCGAGGCGCTGTTCCGCAGCGCGATGGTGCATTCCGGCGTCGGCATGGCGCTGCTCGACGACAAGGGCGACATCGTCGAGGTCAATCCGGCGTTCACGCGCCTGTTCGAACGCGACATCGGGGCGTTGCGCGGCACGCATTTCGCCGCCTTGCTCGACCAGGGCAGCGTCGGCCTCGTGGAGCAGGGGGAAGAGGGCGGGATGCGCATGGAAATCCGCCGCTTCGCCCGCAGGAACGGCGAGTTGCGGCATGTCTCGCTGGTCTATGGGCAGATCCCGCCCAGGGACGGCGTCGACATCAACCTGCTGGTGCAGGCCGAGGACATTTCCGATCGCGTTCGCAGCGAAGCGCGCATCCGCGCGCTCAATCGCACGCTGGAGTTGCGCGTCGACGCCCGCACGCGCGAGCTCAGCGAAGCCAACCAGCAGCTCGAAACCTTCGCCTACAGCGTGTCGCACGATTTGCGCGCGCCCCTGCGCGCGATCGACGGGTTCAGCCGCCTGCTGTCCGATCGCCATGCCGCCGCGCTGGACGAGACCGCGCGGGGATATCTGTCGCGGATCCGCGAGGGCGCGCACCGGATGGATGACCTGATCGGGGCGATCCTGACGATTTCCCGCGTCAGCCGCGGCGAATTGCAGCACCAGCCGATCGATCTTTCGGCATTGGCGCGGGAGGTCGCCGACGAACTGGCGGCCAGCGATCCGCAGCGCGTGGTCGAGGTCGGGATCGCGCCGGGCCTGCACGCCGAAGGCGATGCGTCACTGGTGCGGACGCTGATGCAGAACCTGATCGGCAACGCCTGGAAATTCACCCGCGACCGCGAAGTCGCGCACATCCGTTTCGGGCGCGATGCCAACGGGCGTTATTTCGTCGAGGACGATGGCGTCGGCTTCGACCCCGCCTACGCGGGCAAGTTGTTCCAGCCGTTCCAGCGCCTGCATTCCGAATCGGAATTCGCCGGTTACGGCATCGGGCTCGCCACGGTTCGACGCATCGTCGAACGCCATGGCGGAACCCTGCAGGCGGAAGGCGAACTCGGCCGCGGCGCGCGCTTCACGTTCACGCTGCCCGGCATCCTTCGCGAAAGCGACGACGACCACCAGATCTGAGGGAAGCTCAGGCGTCCTTGTTGTGCCGGCGCAACAGGCGCTGCTTCTCGCGGTTCCAGTCGCGTTCCTTGCTCGCCTCGCGCTTGTCGTGCGTCTGCTTGCCGCGCGCCAGCGCCACTTCGAGCTTGACCTTGTTGCCTTTCCAGTACAGCGCGGTGGGGACGAGGGTGTAGCCGTCGCGCTGGACGCGCCCGACCAGCTGGTCGATCTCCTGGCGATGCAGCAGCAACTTGCGGTCGCGGCGGTCGTTGGCGATCACGTGGGTGGAGGCCTGGATCAGCGGAGTGATCTGGGCGCCGACCAGGAAGATCTCGCCATGGTTCACCAGCGCATAACCGTCGCCGATGTTGGCGCGGCCGGCCCGGATCGCCTTCAACTCCCAGCCTTGCAGGGCAAGCCCCGCCTCGACGCGTTGTTCGAGGTGGTATTCGTGGCGCGCGCGTTTGTTCAACGCGATGGTGCCGCCGTTTGCCTTATCCTTGCCGCCTTTCCCGGGCGATTTCTTGTTGTCCGCAGTCTTGCTCATGCGGCTATTGTAATGACCACCACCATCGAACGTAGTGCCCTCGTGGCCCATTCCGCCGAGACCATGTTCGACCTGGTCGATGCCGCGGAACGCTATCCGGAACGCTTCGGCTGGTGCCAGGCAGCCGCCGTCGAGCGCCGCGAGGAGGGCAGTTACGTCGCGCGCCTCGATGTCGGCCTCGGTCGCTTCAAGACCTGGTTCAAGACCGAAAACACCAGCGAGCGTCCGTTGCGCATCGACATGCGCCTGGTCGATGGTCCGTTCAAAAGCCTTGAAGGCCATTGGCGTTTCACCGCGCTCGATGCCCATGCCTGCAAGGTCGCGCTGGAACTGAAGTTCGAGCCGGCTTCGTCCCTGCTGGGGCCGGTGCTGGCGCTCGGCCTGCAAAGCCTCGCCGATCGCATGGTCGACGATTTCATCCGGGCCGCCAACAAGGCGGGACTGCCGTGACGACAGGCGTCATCCGCGTCGAGGTGGTCGCGGCATGGCCGCATCGCTGCGAGCGCAGGACGGTTGAACTGCCTGTTGGCGCGGCGCATGCGGAGGATGCGATCGCGGCAGCGGGATGGGCGTCACTGGCGGAAATCGCCGGGATCGCCGTGTTCGGGCAGCGGGTGACCGGGCGTCATCCACTCGCCGATGGCGATCGCGTGGAATTGCTGCGGGGATTGAAGGTCGATCCCAAGGCCGCGCGGCGCGCTCGCGCCCAGGCCCAGCGCGAGCGCCGGGTCGTGCGTTGACGGCTTATTCGCCGCCGTCGCTGTCTCCGCCGCCGTTCTTCTTGTTTTTGTCCTTGCGCAGGTTGGGGCCGAAGCGCTTGATGGAATCCTTGGCCAGCTGTTCGTCCTGCTCGGCGAAATAATTGCCGTCCCACTTGGTGACGAGATCATTCTCGAAATAGACCGAGAAGTTCTTGACCTGGGTCTTGCCGGTGCGGCCGACACGCTCGGTGCTGGTGTAGTCCCAGCGGCTGTGGTGGAACGGATCCTGGATGGACGGCAGGCCCAGCAAATCCGCCACCTGGTCCTTGGTCATGCCGGCCTGCAGCTGTTCGACCTTCGTCTTCTCCATCAGGTTGCCCTGGTAGACGGGCTGGCGATAGAAACAGCCGGTCAGGGCGATGGCGGCGATGCAGGCGAGCAGGAATGTGCGCATGTGAACGGGTGGTGTCACGAATTTCAGGGATGATACACGTCCCGCCCCGTCGTCGCCTCGCGCCGGCAGGAGGCGGTTCAGCCACTGGTACCGGAGAATGTGATGGAAACCCGCGATCTGCGCAGCCTGGGCTTCAAGGTGACCCAGCCGCGCCTGCGCGTGCTCGAATTGCTGGAGCGCGCCAAGCCACGCCACATGACGGCGGAGGAGATCTATCGCGCGTTGCTGGAGGGCGGCGAGGACATCGGGCTGGCGACGGTGTATCGCGTGCTGACCCAGTTCGAAACCGCGGGCCTGGTACTGAAGCACAATTTCGAGGGCGGCCACGCCGTGTACGAGCTCGATCGCGGTACCCACCACGACCACATGGTGGACGTGGAGACCGGCAAGATCATCGAGTTCACCTCGCCGGAGATCGAGGCGCTGCAGCGCAAGATCGCGGAGAAGCACGGCTACACGCTGGAAGACCACGCGCTGGTGCTGTACGTGCGGAAGAAGTGAAGCATCGCCCGGCTGTGCGCCTGTGGATGCTTTCAGGGGGTGATCAGTCGGCGGATGCGTCTTCCAGCAACTTGCGGGCGGCGCCGCGCGCTTCCTTGCTGACCGTCGCGCCGCCGAGCAGGCGCGCGAGTTCCTCGGTACGGCCCTGCGCGTCCAGCGTGTCGAGCGCGCTCTGGGTGATGCCGGAATCCGCCGACTTGCTGACCCGGTAGTGCTGGTGGCCATGCGCCGCGACTTGCGGCAAGTGGGTCACGCACATCACCTGGCAGCGCTTGCCGAGCTGGCGCAGCAGGCGCCCGACCACCGCGGCGACCGGGCCGCTGATGCCACTGTCGACTTCGTCGAACACCATCGTCGGCACGCCGTCGCCGTCGAGCGCGGCGACTTCGATCGCCAGCGCGATGCGCGAAAGCTCGCCGCCCGACGCGACCTTGCGCAGCGCGCGCGGCGGCTGGTCGGGATTGGCGGTGACGAGGAATTCCACGCGTTCGGCGCCGTGCGGGTCGGGCGTGCTGCCGGGTTGTGGTTCGAGGTCGATCTTCAGCAGGCCGCCGGCCATGCCGAGTTCGCCCATCAGGCGACTGACTTCATCGCCCAGTGATTTCGCCGTCGCCTGCCGCGCCCGGGTCAGGGCGGCGGCGGCCTGTCGCCAGTCGGTTTCGGCCTGCGCCATCTCGCGGTCAAGCGTTTCCAGGCGCTGGTCGGCGTGTTCCAGTCCGGCGAGTTCGTCGCGGATGCGTTCGCGCACAGCGATCAATGCATCCGGAGCGACCCGATGTTTGCGGCCGAGATCGTGCAGGCGCGCGAGCTGGCGGTCGAGTTGCTCGAAGGCGGCGGGATCGAGCTGGCTGTCGTCGCGGATGCGGTCGAGCAGAGCGGCGGCTTCGTCGAGCTGGATCCCGGCGGCGTCGAGCATGGCGTCGACATCGGCCAGGCGCGGTTCGTCGCCGATCACTCGTGCGAGGGCGCTGCGCGCGCCGTGGACCTGTGCCAGCGCGCCTTCGGTCTCGTCGTCGCCCAGTACGCGGTTGCTGGCTGCGCTGGTGGCCTCGAGCAAGGCGGCGCTGTTGGCGAACCGGCGATGGCGGGTGGCGAGGTCGGCGACGGCTTCCGGCTCGAGCGGATCGCGTTCGAGCTCCTGAAGTTGGTGCTGGAGCAGGGCGACGCGATCGGCGACATCGCCGCGTGCGGTCAGGAGTTCGCGTTCGCGCTGGAGTTTTCGCCAAGCGCTGGCAGTATTCGCGACATTCGCGAGCAAGGCATCGTGCTTGCCGACATTGTCGAGCAGGGCGAGTTGCGCCGGCTTCGACAACAGGGACTGGTGGGCGTGCTGGCCGTGGATCTCGACCAGCAATCCGGCGAGTTCGGTCAATTGCGCCAACGTCACCGCGCGCCCGTTGATCCACGCCCGCGATCCGCCATCGGCGCGCAGCACGCGGCGCAGCAGGCAGGCGTCGCCGTCGTCCAGTTCCTGCTCGCGCAGCCAGGCCCGCGCGGCGGCGGCATCGTCCACCGTGAATTCGGCGTGGAGTTCGGCGCGTTCGCTGCCGTGGCGGACCATCGCGGCATCGGCGCGTTCGCCGGAGAGAAAACCCAGCGCATCCACCAGCAGGGATTTGCCGGCGCCGGTCTCGCCGGAAATGACGGTCATTCCCCCTCCGAATTCGAGTTCGGTGGCGGTGATGACGGCGAAGTCGCGGATGGTCAGGCGGGCGAGCATGGCGTCGATTCTAGGGGCTGTCGTCGCATTCGCTGAGACCGGCCGGTTGCAAGCGCGGCGTCCCGCCCGTATATCAACGGCATGGCACTCCCCGGACCCGACGAGCTCAACCCGCGCGCGCGGCACCTGCTGCGGACGCTGATCGGGCGTTACATCCGCGACGGCGAGCCGATCGGTTCGCAGACGCTGGCGCGCTGCGCTGGACTCGATGTGAGTTCCGCCACCATCCGCAACATCCTCGGCGACCTCGAAGATCTTGGTCTGCTGGCATCCCCGCATACCTCCGCCGGCCGCGTGCCGACCGCGCAAGGTTACCGGGTCTTCGTCGATTCCTTGCTGCAGGTCGAGCCGTTGGGCGATGGCGAACTGCGCCGCCTGCGCGAGGAACTGCTCCCGGCCCACGCCGGCACCCGCCAGTTGCTGGGCAACGCCGGTGAACTGCTGTCGGCGATGAGTCATTTCGTCGGGGTGGTCAGCGCGCCGCAGCGCGCCAGCGTGCCATTCCGGCGCATCGAATTCGTCGGCCTCGGCGGCGACGAGGTCCTGGCGATCCTGGTCTTCAGCGACAACGAGGTGCAAAACCGCGTCGTCCGCACCGGCAAGACGTTCGATCCCGGCGAACTCGAACGCGTCGCCAACTACCTGAACGCGCATTTCGCCGGTTTGCCGATTGCCGAGGTCAAGCGCCAGTTGCTGGGCGAGTTGCGCGCCGCCCGCGACGAGCTGCAGTTGCTGATGTCGCAGGCGCTGGAACTGGCCGAACTCAGCTTCGACGAGCGTGGCGGCGAGTCCGAACTGGTGATGGCCGGCCAGACCCGGCTGATGGGCGTGCAGGAACTGGCCGACGTCGGCCGCCTGCGCGACCTGTTCGAGACCTTCGGGCGCAAGCGCGACATGCTGCAGCTGCTCGACCGCACCCTCCACGCCGAGGGCGTGCGCATCTTCATCGGCGAGGAAACCGGGCTGGCGCCGATGGGCGACGACATGGCCCTGGTCGCCGCGCCCTACGGCAGCGCCGGCCGGGTGCTGGGCGTGCTCGGGGTGATCGGGCCGCGGCGCATGGCCTACGACCAGGTGATCCCGCTGGTGCAGGCGACCGCCGGCCTGCTCGGCGAGGCGATGGGGTGAGGAAGCGCCGCTACGCGGCATGCCGCGTGGCGATTCCGAACGCCCCGAGCGCTGCGAGGGGCCGGGGTGATCGCGGCTGATCGGGGTCGATCGGCGGCGATCGCCCTTGAATTCGTTGCGTCCCGCCGCATGTCGTTCACAATGATCGACCCAAGGACGCGCTGCACCGACATGAGCACCGGAACCCACACGCCCCCCAATCCCGAAGATCTCCAGGACGGCCTCTCGCCGGAACAGGTGGCCGAGAACAATGCTTCGACCGATGACCGCATCGAAGCCCTGAACGGCGAGCTGGAGCAGTTGCGCGCGCAATCGCTGATCGAACGCGCCGACCTCGAGAACCAGCGCAAGCGCATGGCTCGCGATATCGACAATGCCCGCCGTTTCGCCAACGAGAAACTGCTGGCCGACCTGTTGCCGGTGTTCGACAGCATGGAAGCAGGGCTGGCCGCCGCCGCTGCCGACGATCCGCTGCGCGCCGGACTCGAACTCACCCTCAAGCAGCTGCATTCCGTGGCCGAACGCAACGGCCTGACCGAAATCGCGCCGAAGCCGGGCGACGCCTTCAATCCCGAGCACCACAATGCGGTGAGCCAGCAGCCGGCGCCGGGGATCGCCCCGGGCAGCATCGTCCTGGTGTTCCAGAAGGGTTACCTGCTCAACGACCGCCTGTTGCGTCCGGCGATGGTCGTGGTCGCCCCCCACGACTGAGCCCGCGGCAAACGATTGTCCCGATTCCCACTTGAAAGGATCGGGGCAGGCCCTATCTAACACGTATCGACGGCGCGTCCGTCCCAAATATTCGAATCGAAGAGACCACGACCATGGCAAAGATCATCGGCATCGACCTCGGCACCACCAATTCCTGCGTCGCCATCATGGAAGGCGGCAAGGCCCGCGTCATCGAGAACAGCGAAGGCGATCGCACCACGCCCTCCATCGTCGCATGGACCAAGGACGGTGAAGTCCTGGTTGGCGCCGCCGCCAAGCGCCAGGCGGTGACCAATCCCAAGAACACCTTTTTCGCGGTGAAGCGCCTGATCGGCCGCAAGTTCAGCGACGCCGAGGTCAAGAAGGACCTCGACCTGGTGCCGTACGCCATCGTCGAGCACAGCAACGGCGACGCCTGGGTGGCGCTGGCCGACGGCAAGACCATGGCCCCGCAGGAGGTCTCGGCCAAGGTGCTGGAGAAGATGAAGAAGACCGCCGAAGCCTTCCTCGGCGAGACGGTGACCGAAGCCGTGATCACGGTCCCGGCCTACTTCAACGACAGCCAGCGCCAGGCGACCAAGGACGCCGGCCGCATTGCCGGCCTCGACGTCAAGCGCATCATCAACGAGCCGACCGCGGCCGCGCTGGCCTACGGCCTCGACAAGAGCGACAACAGGGATCGCAAGATCGCCGTGTACGACCTCGGCGGTGGCACCTTCGACGTCTCGATCATCGAGATCGCGAACGTCGATGGCGAGAAGCAGTTCGAGGTGCTGGCCACCAACGGCGATACCTTCCTCGGCGGCGAGGACTTCGACAAGCGCGTCATCGACTACCTCGTCGAGGAATTCCAGAAGTCCGACGGCATCGACCTGCGCAAGGACCCGCTGGCCCTGCAGCGCCTGAAGGACGCCGCCGAACGCGCCAAGATCGAGCTGTCGTCCGCGCAGCAGACCGACGTCAACCTGCCGTACGTCACCGCCGACGCTTCGGGTCCGAAGCACCTCAACATCAAGCTCACCCGCGCCAAGCTCGAGGCGCTGGTTGATGACCTCGTCAAGAAGACCATCGAGCCGTGCCGCACCGCGCTGAACGACGCCGGCCTCAAGGCCAGCGACATCGGCGAAGTGATCCTGGTCGGTGGCCAGACCCGCATGCCGAAGGTGCAGCAGGCGGTTGCCGACTTCTTCGGCAAGGAACCGCGCAAGGACGTCAACCCGGACGAAGCGGTGGCGATCGGCGCCGCGATCCAGGGCGGCGTGCTGGCCGGCGACGTCAAGGACGTGCTGCTGCTCGACGTCACCCCGCTGAGCCTCGGCATCGAGACGCTGGGCGGCGTGATGACCAAGATCATCGAGAAGAACACCACGATCCCGACCAAGGCGTCGCAGACGTTCTCGACCGCCGACGACAACCAGGCGGCGGTGACCGTCCACGTGCTGCAGGGCGAGCGCGAACAGGCCCGCTACAACAAGTCGCTGGCGCGCTTCGACCTCAGCGGCATCGAGCCGGCGCCGCGCGGCATGCCGCAGATCGAGGTCAGCTTCGACATCGACGCCAACGGCATCCTCCACGTCAGCGCCAAGGACAAGAAGACCGGCAAGGAACAGCGCGTGGAGATCAAGGCGGGTTCCGGCCTGTCCGAGGAAGAAATCCAGCGCATGGTCCAGGACGCCGAAGCCAACCGCGAAGAGGACAAGAAGTTCCACGAGCTGATCGAGGCGCGCAACAAGGCCGACTCGCTGGTGCACGCGACGCGTTCGGCGATCAAGGAACACGGCGACAAGCTGCCGAGTGATGCGATCGGTCGCGCCGAAGCCGCGATCGCCGATGTCGAGTCGGCGATGAAGGGCGACGACAAGGGCCAGATCGAGGCCAAGTCGAAGGCGCTGGAAGAGGTCGCGCAGTCGCTGTTCGCGGCGGCCAACGCCGGGCACGCGCCGGGCCCCGACATGGGCGGTACGCAGGCTGGGGGACAGGCCGGTGGTGGCGACGACGTGGTCGACGCCGAGTTCACCGAGGTCAAGGAAGACCACAACAAGGGCTGATCATCGGCTTGACATGACACACCGGACGGACGCTCCCGCAAGGAGCGTCCGTCGCGGTATCGGGAGTTCGAAGAATGGGGAAGGGCAGGCTCGAGGCGTTCAGTGATGGCGTGATGGCCGTGATCATCACGATTATGGTGCTGGAACTGAAGACGCCGCACGAAGCGACGTTGCAGGCGCTGATGGCCAACCTGCCGGTATTCCTGAGTTACGCGCTGAGCTTCGTCTATGTCGGCATCTACTGGAACAACCACCACCACATGCTGCATGCGGTTCAGAAGATCAACGGCCGGGTCATGTGGACCAACCTGTTCTTCCTGTTCTGGTTGTCGTTGTTCCCGTTTGTCACCAGCTGGGTCAACGAAACCCATCCGTTCCCGGCGCCGGTGCCGACCGCGCTGTACGGCGTGGTGCTGCTGATGGCGGCGCTATCGTGGATCCCGCTGGGGCGCGCGCTGATCGCCTGCAACGGCGGCCACCAGGGCACGCTCGGACGCGCGCTCGGCGGCGAACACGGCGCCTGGAAGGAAAAAATCTCTCCCGTCCTGTACGTGGCCGGCATCGCCCTGTCCTTCGTGATGCCGATCCTGTCCTGCATCCTTTACACGGTGGTGGCGATCCTGTGGTTCATCCCCGATCGTCGCATCGAACACCAACTGAAGCAGCACGAATGAGCAAGCGCGATTACTACGAAACCCTCGGCGTCGAACGCGGCGCGGACGACGAGACCCTGAAGAAGGCCTATCGCCGTTGTGCGATGAAGCACCATCCCGACCGCAATCCGGGCGACAAGCAGGCCGAAGCCGCCTTCAAGGAATGCAAGGAAGCCTACGAGGTGCTGTCCGATCCGCAACGCCGGCGCGCCTACGACCAGCACGGCCATGCCGCGTTCGAGCACGGCATGGGCGGTGGCGGCGGTGGTCCGCAATTTCATGACGTCGGCGACATCTTCGGCGACATCTTCGGCAACATCTTCGGTGGCGGTGGACAGCGTGGTCCGCGCCGCGGCGCCGACATCGGCTACGCGATGGAGCTCGATCTCGAGGACGCGGTGAGTGGCGTGGAGCAACGCATCACCCTGCCGATGCTCGAGGAATGCGAGAAATGCCACGGCAGCGGTTCCACCGACGGCAAGCTTGAAACCTGCGGCACCTGCCAGGGCCACGGCCAGATCCGCATGCAACGCGGCATCTTTTCGATGCAGCAGGTGTGCCCGGAATGCCAGGGCCGCGGCCAGGTGATCGTCAATCCGTGCCCGGCCTGCCACGGCAATGGCCGCGTGCACGGCGAACGCACGCTCGACGTGAAAGTGCCGGCCGGCGTCGACAACGGTGATCGCATCCGCCTGTCGGGCGAAGGCGAGGCAGGACCTGCCGGTGCGCCCCCCGGCGATCTCTACGTCGAGATCCGCGTCCGCGAACACGAGATTTTCCAGCGCGACGGCGATGACCTCCATTGCGAAGTGCCGATCCGCATCACCCAGGCCGCATTGGGCGATACCGTGCGCGTGCCGACATTGAAGGGTGAGGCGGAGATCCGCATCCCCGCCGAAACGCAGACCGGAAAGGTATTCCGCCTGCGCGGCAAGGGCGTGAAGTCGGTGCGCAGCCGCAGCGAGGGCGACCTCTATTGCCGCGCCGTCGTCGAGACGCCGGTGAACCTGACCGCCGAGCAGCGCGAGTTGCTGGAGAAGTTCGAAGCGACCTTCGTCGGCGAGGGCGCGCGCAAGCATTCGCCCAAGCACAGCACCTTCATGGACGGCGTCAAGGGATTCTGGGATCGTATGGTGTCATGAGCACCCCCATCCGCCTGCTGATCCACGGAGCCAATGGCCGCATGGGGCGTGCGGTACGACGCATTGCTGCCGAAGACGCACGCTTCACCATCATCGGCATCGTCTCGCGGGCCACGCCCGAGGTGCGCGTTGTCGATGGAATTCCGTTCTTCGCCGCCAGCGAACTTCCCGCGGTTCCCGAATTCGACGTCGCCATCGACTTCAGCCTGCCGGAAGCCTTCGACGGCATCCTCGGCGAATGCGTGAAGCGCGGCGCCGCACTGGTCTCGGGTACGACCGGGATCGATGGGGCGCAACGCGCGGCGCTTGATGCGGCGGCAACGAAGATTCCGCTGGTGTGGGCGTCGAACTTCAGCCTTGGCGTGGCCCTGCTGCACCAGTTGGTGGAAACGGCCGCGGCGCGCCTGCCGGGCTGGGACTGCGTCATCGTCGAATCGCATCACGTCCACAAAAAGGACGCGCCTTCGGGCACGGCGCTCACGCTGGGGGCCGCGGCGGAAGCGTCGGGTGCGAAACCGCATTACGCCAGCCTGCGCGCCGGAGACATCGTCGGCGAACACCTGGTGCAGTTCACCGGACAAGGCGAGCGCATCGAACTGATCCACCGTGCGACCGATCGCGACATCTTCGCGCGCGGCGCGTTGCACGCCGCAGCGTGGTTGCAGGGCCGGCCTGCAGGCCGCTACAAGGTCGGCGACACCCTCGGCTGACGCGTGCTACGGCCGTCGCTCAATGGATGTTGAGGCCATTGCCCGCGATGATTCCGAAACAGGCAGCGACCAGCAGCAGCACCAAGCCGATGCCGATGGCGAAGCCCAGCCATACGCCCTTGGCGGTCTTGCGCAAGCCCTTGCGGGTGAACCAGACCCCGGCGATGACCGGCAGCAGGATGGGGCCGAGCGCGATCGGCAGCCACATCAACGAATACAGGGAATAGAGCCCTGCGAAAGAAAACAGGGACGCGAACATCCGCAGGACGATGCCGAGCGCCGGACCGCCGAACAGCATCAGTGCAAGGCAGATCGCGATGCCGGCGCCGACCGAGCCTTCATTGCCGCCATCCACGGGCGGCGGCGCATTGCTGGCCGGCGGCTGGTAGGGATCGTTGGGCGATTGCGGCAGCGGTGGCGGATCTTGTTCGTTCATTCGGCATTCCCCCGGTCGACCATCGCCCGCAAGGCTTCGAGGCGTTCGCGGCGACCATCGCGATAGAACAGGTTGTAGGTATCGAACGGCACGATGGTGCCATCCGGTTGGGCGATGTGCACGCAGCTCTTCTTCACGCTGCGCAGGTCGAAGCTCTCGGCGTCGATGAAGTCCATGATCAGCACGCGGAACACGTTGCGGTAATCGAGGCCTTCCGGCGCCATCACCTGGGGCAGGCAGCACAGCAGGTCGGACAGCGAGCATGCCTGAGATTGCGGCGAGTGGTTGGTCGCGAACAGCTTGAAGATCGCTTGGTGCAGGCTCGAGTCCTTCTCCAGCACGATGCTGTTGCGGCCGCCCTCGATCAGCACCTGGGGCGGCACCATGCCGGTCAGCGGCATCAATCGGCCGTCGACCTTCAGTGCGTAGGCCATCGCCAGGCTGTCGGGATGGCAGGGCACCGGGATCAGGTCTTCCGGCTTGAACAGCGTGCATTGTTCGAGGATGCGCCGGCGCACTTCGCTCAGGGTCAGGCGGTCGCGCGCGGGATCGTAATTTTCGGTGCGCCCGGCGTTCTGGATCGGCTGGAAGGTCACGCCGCGCACGCAGGGTTGGGTCAGCGCGAAATCGATGATCTCGCCGAGCTCGTGGTCGTTCAGGCCCTTCTTGACCGTCACCACCAGCGTGGTCGAGATGCCGTGGCGGTTGAGCGCGTCCAGTGCTTGCCGGCGGATGTCGCCCAGGCGGGCGCCGCGCAACACCTGGTGGACTTCATCGCGCAGCGAATCGAATTGCAGGTAGAGCTCGAAGCCGGGCATGTAACCGGCCAGCCGTTCCACGAACGCCGGCTCCTTGGCGATGCGCAGGCCATTGGTATTGACCATCAGGTGCTTGATCGGTCGCGCCTTGGCGGCATCGAGGATGTCGAAGAACTGCGGATGCAGCGTCGGCTCGCCGCCGGAAATCTGCACGACGTCGGGTTCGCCTTCGTTGGCGACGATGGCATCGAGCATCTTTTCGATTGTCGCCATGTCGCGATAACCGGGGCGATGCGGACCGGAATCGGCGTAGCAGATCGGGCAGCGCAGGTTGCAGTGGTCGGTGACTTCGACCAGCGTCAGGCAGCTGTGCTGCATGTGTTCCGGGCACAGGCCGCAATCGTAGGGACAACCCCAATGGCGTTGCGTGTTGAAGCGCTGCGGCAATTCCGGCGGCTTGATGAAGACTTCGCGGCAGCGGCGGTAATAATCGGCGTCGTCGGCGATCAGCACGCGTTGTTCGCCATGCTGCGGACACCACTTGTCCATGTAGACGCGGTCGTCCTTGATCAGGATGGTCGCTTCGACGCGGCGCAAACAGGTGCCGCAGATCGAGATGGCGCTGTCGTAGAACAGCCAGGGCCGGACTTTCGCCATCAACGCTTCCCGAAAATTCGAATCATGCCGCGAGCATAGTAGGCGAGGCCGGCGACGCACCACCATTGCAGTCCGCTCAGTCCCAGCAGATGGAACGGCGCGGGCCGGATGAATTCGATCAGCAATCGATAGGCGAGATAGCCGGCGAGGAAGACGCGGAAACGGTCGCCCGCACGTTGCAGTCGCGACGGCAGCAGGCGATCGATCACGACGAACACCCAGACCAGCAGGAACGCGACTTCGTAAAGCTGGGTGGGGTGACGCGGAATGCCGTCGCCGAAATCGACGCCCCAGGGCAGGGCCGTCGGATTCCCGTAGGTGTGGTCGTTCAAGCCGGAGAGGAAGCAGCCGGCGCGACCGATCATCATGCCGATCGCCAACGGATGGACGAAGGCATCGCCAGTCGACGTGCGGATGCCGGCGATGCGCTTGGCGGTCTCCACCCCGATCAGGCCTCCGAGCAGGGCGCCGATGATCGATTTGCCTTCCAGCAGATGGCGCCAGTCCGGGAAATCCGTGAAGGCGTAGGCGGGGTCGTAGCTCCAGTAAGCCAGTTTCGCGCCGATCGCCGCGCCGAGGACCGCACCGGCGATCACCGTGTAGCGGGCTTCGCCATCGGCCAATGAATCGACGTTCAGGCGCCGGCGTTCGCGCAGGAACCAGCGAAACCCGACGAAATAGGCCGCCGCCTCGAACAGGGTGTGGAGTTGGGCGGGGCTGGGCGACATCCGCGAAGTGTAAATGGGCACCGAACGTGGACAGGGGAGGCCTGTTCACCTATCATTTCCACTCGCCCGACCCAACTGCCTCCGAGCCGGATTCCCGCGCCTCGGTGGCTTTCTGCAACCCGAAACAAGGCGAAGCCCGTGACCGAACCTGCAATCCTGGCCCTCGAAGACGGCAGCGTCTTCCACGGGGTTTCCGTTGGCGCGCCCGGCCTTTCCGTCGGTGAAGTGGTGTTCAACACCGCGATGACCGGATACCAGGAAGTGCTGACCGATCCGTCCTATGCCAGCCAGCTGGTGACGCTGACCTATCCGCATATCGGCAATACCGGCATGACCGTGGACGACGACGAGTCCGCCAAGGTCTGGGCCTCCGGCCTGATCGTCCGCGACGTGCCGCGCCGCCCCAGCAACTGGCGCAGCCAGGTGTCGCTGCCGGAATGGCTGCAGGCTCGTGGCATCGTCGCGATCAGCGACATCGACACCCGTCGCCTCACGCGCCTGCTGCGCGACAAGGGCGCGCAGAACGGCGCGCTGATGGCTGGCCGCATCGACGAAGCGGAAGCGATCGAAGCCGCGCGCAAGTTCCCCGGCCTCAAGGGCATGGATCTCGCCAAGGTCGTCACCACCGACAAGGTGCATGCGTGGAACGAGGGCAGCCTCGATCTCGACAGCGGCAAGTTCGCGCAGCCAGCCAAGCGCTTCAAGGTCGTCGCCTACGATTTCGGCGCCAAGCTCAACATCCTGCGCCTGCTCGCCGACCGCGGCTGCGACATCACCGTGGTGCCGGCGCAGACCTGCGCCGCCGACGTGCTGGCGATGAAGCCGGACGGCGTGTTCCTCTCCAACGGCCCCGGCGATCCCGAGCCCTGCGATTACGCGATCGAAGCGATCCGCGAATTCGTGGCGAAGAAGATCCCGACCTACGGCATCTGCCTCGGCCACCAGCTGCTCGGCCTCGCGGTGGGCGCGAAGACGATGAAGATGCCGCACGGCCACCACGGCGCGAACCATCCGGTGATCGACCTCGACAATGGTCGCGTCTACATCACCTCGCAAAACCATGGCTTCTGCATCGATGAATCCACGGTGCCGGCCAACGTGCGCGTCACCCACCGCTCGCTGTTCGATGGCACCAACCAGGGCATCGCGCTCACCGATGCGCCGGCCTTCAGCTTCCAGGGCCATCCCGAAGCCTCGCCCGGACCACATGAAATGTCTTACCTGTTCGACCGATTCATCGCCTTGATGGAGGCCCGCTGAGATGGCAAAGCGCACTGACATCAAGACCATCATGATCATCGGCGCCGGTCCGATCGTGATCGGCCAGGCCTGCGAATTCGACTATTCCGGTGCGCAGGCGTGCAAGGCGCTGCGCGAGGAAGGCTACCGCGTGGTGCTGGTCAACTCGAATCCGGCGACGATCATGACCGATCCGGAGATGGCCGACGCCGTCTACATCGAGCCGATCAACTGGAAGTCGCTCGAGAAGATCATCGCCAAGGAAAAGCCCGACGCGCTGCTGCCGACGATGGGCGGCCAGACCGCGCTCAACTGCGCGCTCGACCTCGCCGACAACGGCGTGCTGGAACGCCATAACGTCGAACTGATCGGCGCCTCGCGCGATGCCATCCGCATGGCCGAGGACCGCGAGCTGTTCCGCGTGGCGATGGAGGAGATCGGGCTGGAATGCCCGAAGGCCGAGGTCGCGCGTACCTTCGATCAGGCGCTGGAGATCCAGGCCAAGGTCGGCTATCCGACCATCATCCGTCCGAGCTTCACCCTCGGCGGCACCGGCGGCGGCATCGCCTACAACAGGGAAGAGTTCGAGGAGATCGCCAAGCGCGGCCTCGAACTCTCGCCCGTGCACGAAATCCTGGTCGAGGAATCGGTGCTGGGCTGGAAGGAATTCGAGATGGAAGTTGTCCGCGACACCGCGGACAACTGCATCATCGTCTGCTCGATCGAGAACCTCGATCCGATGGGCGTGCATACCGGCGACTCGATCACCGTCGCACCGGCGCAGACGCTGACCGACAAGGAATACCAGCGCCTGCGCGATGCCTCGATCGCGGTGCTGCGCAAGATCGGCGTCGATACCGGCGGCTCCAACGTGCAGTTCGGCATCAATGCCGAGAACGGCCGCGTCGTCGTCATCGAGATGAATCCGCGCGTGTCGCGTTCGTCGGCGCTGGCGTCGAAGGCCACCGGCTTCCCGATCGCCAAGATCGCGGCTAAGCTCGCCGTCGGTTACACCCTGGACGAACTGCGCAACGACATCACCGGCGGCCTGACCCCGGCCTCGTTCGAGCCGACCATCGACTACGTCGTCACCAAGATCCCGCGCTTCGCCTTCGAGAAGTTCCCGGCCGCCGACTCGCGCCTGACCACGCAGATGAAGTCGGTGGGCGAGGTGATGGCGATCGGTCGCACCTTCCAGGAATCCGTGCAGAAGGCCTTGCGTGGCCTCGAGACTGGCAAGAACGGTTTCGATCCCACCGGCCTCGATCTCGCCAGCGAAGACGGCCTCGTCACCCTCAAGCGCGAGGTGAAGGAAGCCGGCCCGGAGCGCCTGTTCTACCTGGCCGACGCCTTCCGCGCTGGCATGAGCGTCGAGGACGTGCACGCGCTGTCGCGCGTCGATCCGTGGTTCCTCGACCAGATCGAGGAGATCATCGCCAGCGAACAGGATATCGCCCGCACCGGTCTCGGTGGCATGAACCCGATCCTGATGCGCGCGTGGAAGCGCATGGGCTTCTCGGACGCCCGCATCGCCGCGCTGTGCAAGACCGACGAAGCGGCGATCCGTGCGCTGCGCCGCGGCTTCGGCATCCGCCCGGTCTACAAGCGCGTCGATTCCTGCGCCGCCGAATTCGCCACCACCACCGCCTACATGTATTCGACCTACGAGGAAGAGTGCGAGGCGAATCCGACCGATCGCGAGAAGATCATCGTGCTCGGCGGCGGTCCCAACCGCATCGGCCAGGGCATCGAGTTCGACTACTGCTGCGTGCACGCGGCGCTGGCGCTGCGCGAGGATGGCTACGAGACCATCATGGTCAACTGCAATCCGGAGACCGTGTCGACCGACTACGACACTTCGGATCGCCTGTATTTCGAACCGCTGACGCTGGAAGACGTGCTCGAGATCATCGACCTCGAGAAGCCCAAGGGCGTGATCGTCCAGTACGGCGGACAGACGCCGCTGAAGCTGGCGCGCGCATTGGAAGCCAACGGCGCGCCGATCATCGGCACCTCGCCGGAATCGATCGATCTCGCCGAAGACCGCGAGCGCTTCCAGAAGCTGGTCAACGACCTCGGCCTGCTGCAGCCGCCGAACCGCACCGCCCGCAGCGCCGAACAGGCCTTGCTGCTGGCGCGCGAAATCGGCTATCCGCTGGTGGTGCGCCCGAGCTACGTGCTCGGCGGCCGCGCGATGGAAGTGGTGCATGCCGACGCCGACCTCGAACGCTACATGCGCGAGGCGGTCAAGGTCTCGAACGATTCGCCGGTGCTGCTCGACCGCTTCCTCGACAACGCGGTGGAAGTCGACATCGACGTCATCGCCGACAAGGACGGCAACGTGCTGATCGGTGGCGTGATGGAGCACATCGAGGAAGCCGGCGTGCATTCCGGCGACTCCTCGTGCTCGCTGCCGCCGTATTCGCTGCCGCGCGAGGTGCAGGATCGCCTGCGTGAACAGGTGGTGGCATTGGCCAAGGCGCTGGACGTGGTCGGGCTGATGAACACCCAGTTCGCGATCCAGCAGAACGGCGACGAACACCTGATCTACCTGCTGGAAGTGAACCCGCGCGCCTCGCGCACGGTGCCGTTCGTGTCGAAGGCGATCGGCCGTCCACTGGCCAAGGTCGCGGCGCGCTGCATGGCCGGCAAGACGCTGGCGGAGCAGGGCGCGACCGAGGAAATCATCCCCGAGTATTTCTCGGTCAAGGAAGCGGTGTTCCCGTTCGCCAAGTTCCAGGGCGTCGATCCGATCCTTGGTCCGGAGATGCGCTCCACTGGCGAAGTGATGGGCGTCGGCCGCAGCTTCGGTGGCGCCTTCGCGCGCGCCGAGGAAGCCGCCAGTATCCGTGCGCCCAAGCCGGGCAAGGCCTTCGTCTCCGTGCGCGATCCCGACAAGCAGCGTGTGGTCGCGGTGGCGCGGGATCTGGTGAAGCGCGGCTTCGAACTGGTCGCGACCCGCGGCACCCAGAAGGTGCTGGCGGAGCAGGGCATCGAGTGCGCGCTGGTGAACAAGGTGACCGAAGGCCGTCCGCACGTGGTCGACCTGATCAAGAACGGCGAGATCACCTATATCGTCAACACCACCGAAGGCAAGCAGGCGATCAACGACTCGTTCTCGATCCGCCGCGAGGCCCTGCAGCACCGCGTGACCTACTCGACCACCGTGTCGGGGGCGAAGGCGTTGCTGCATTCACTGGACTTCCGCGACAGTGGCCCGGTATGGTCTCTCCAGGAACTGCACCGCGAATTGCAACAAGGTTGAGATAACGAAATGTCCGCACCCATGACCTCCAAGGGCGCCGCACGCCTGCGCGCCGAGCTGGAAGAACTGAAGTCCGTCAAGCGCCCCGCCGTGATCCAGGCGATCGCGGAAGCGCGCGCCCACGGCGACCTCAAGGAAAACGCCGAATACCACGCCGCCCGCGAGCAGCAGGGCTTCATCGAGGGCCGCATCATGCACCTCGAAGGCGAGCTGTCGCACGCGCAGATCATCGACGTCGCCACGCTGAACGTCGGCGACAAGGTCGTGTTCGGCGCCACCGTCGATCTTGCTTCGACCGACAACGACGACGAGCGCACCTACCAGATCGTCGGCGACCTCGAAGCCGACATCAAGCAGGGCCTGATCGCGATTTCCTCGCCTGTGGCGCGTGCGTTGATCGGCAAGCATTCCGGCGACACCATCACCATCGAGGCGCCGGGCGGCACCCACGAGTTCGAAATCGTCGACGTCCGCTACGTCGGCTGAAGCCCTGATGGCCGCCGCGGCCTGCCTGTTGCTGCCAGCACGCGATCGTTTCGAGGCCATCGAACTCGATGCGACCCTGGCGCGCACGCTCGGTCGCGGCGATCGCATCGACGGCGGTGATGATGGCCGTCGCGCCCAACTGCGACGCTTCGTACGCCTGACGCCGGCGCATTGGTCGTTGGCGGCGCTCGCGCGCCAGCAGGATCGTGGCGATGCCGGCACCTCCGCGTGGTTGCGCGTCGATCCGGTGCATGTGCGACCCGACATCAATGGCGCACGCCTCCTCGGTTGGGGCGATGGCTTGCAGTTGTCGCAGGAAGAAGCGGATGCGTTCATTGCTGCATTGCGCCCGCTGTTCGGTGATGCCGGTTTTGCGCTCGACGCGACATCGCCCGATCGCTGGTACCTGCGCATGGAGCCAGGCACGCCGCTCCCGGAATTCCGCGATCCCGCCGAAGCGCTCGGCACCGATCTCGGCGAGGACATCGATACCACGCCGCAGCATCGGCGCTGGCGCACGCTGGAATCGGAAGTACAGGTGGCGCTCCACAATCATCCGGCCAACCAGTTGCGTGCACGACGCGGGTTGCCGCCGGTGAATTCCGTGTGGTGCTGGGGCGGCGGCGTACTGCCGCAGTCTGTGGAGTACATCGACGGCTGGACGCTGGCGAGTCGTGATCCCTCGGTGCGCATCCTTGCCCAGGCGAGCGGTGGCGGCGATGAATTGCCGCAGGCATGGGCATTGTCCGGGCGCGATATCGCGTTCGATCTCCACCGCATCTTCAAGCCGGAAGCGATCGTCAACGACTGGCTCGTGCCCGCAGCCGAAGCGTTGCGGCAGGGGAAACTCCGACTGCTGCTGCTGGATTTCGCCGATGGCCTGCGCTGGCGGCTCGAGCGAAAACACAAGTGGCGAATCCTCCGTCGTCCCGTGCAGACACTGAGTTGAGCGAACAGCCCGTCATCCGCCGTCGCGCCGATGCCCAGCCGGAAGGCGAATGGTCGACGGACGTGCCCGAAGTCCTGCGCCGCGTGCATGCCGCGCGCGGCAGTCGTTTGTCGGGGCAGGCGTGGCCGCGGCTTGCCGATCTGCCGTCGCCGGAATCGCTGCTCGACATCGATCGAGCCGTGACACTGCTGCACGATGCGCTGGATGGCGATCGCCACATCGTCATCAGCAGCGACTTCGATTGCGATGGCGCCACCGCATGCGCGGTGATGTTGCGCGGGTTGAAGATGCTCGGTGCGAAGCGGGTGTCGTTCGCGGTGCCCGATCGCATGCGCCACGGCTACGGGCTGACGCCGGGTTTCGTCGACGAACTCGCTGCATTGCAGCCCGACCTGGTGGTGACCGTCGACCACGGCATCGCCTGTCACGCCGGCATTGCCGAGGCTCGGGCGCATGGCTGGGACGTGCTGGTGACCGACCACCATCTGCCTGGCGAAACCTTGCCGGAGGCGAGCGCCATCGTCGATCCCAATCGGTACGGTGATCCGTTCCCCGGCAAATCGCTGGCGGGTGTCGGCGTCGCGTTCTACGTGCTATCGGCCCTGCGCGCAGCGATGCGTGCCAGGAATGATGTGCGTGCGAACGGCGTCGATCTGTCCTCGCTGCTGGACCTGGTCGCGGTCGGCACCGTCGCCGATCTGGTGCCGCTCGATGCCTGCAATCGCGCGCTCGTCGCGGCGGGATTGCGGCGATTGCGCAACGGACAGGGTTGCCCGGGCCTGCGCGCATTGGTCGAAGTGGCGGGTCGCGATCCTGCGCGCCTGGGCACCGGAGACATCGCCTTCTCGATCGGGCCGCGCATCAATGCCGCCGGTCGCCTCGATGACATGCGCATCGGCATCCGTTGTCTCGCCACCGACGATCCCGCCGAAGCGTGCGAACTCGCCGCCATCCTCCACGAGATCAACGCCGCGCGTCGCGAAGTGCAGGATGGCATGGTTGCCGAGGCGCTGGAACATGTTCCGCATGTGGATGGCGATGTCGCGGCGCTGTGCCTGTTCGATCCCGACTGGCATCCCGGCGTGATCGGTCTGGTGGCGTCGAAACTGGTCGAACGGCACCATCGCCCGACGCTGGCGTTCGCCCGCTCGGAGCCGGGGTCGCCTTCCTTGCGTGGTTCGGCGCGTTCGATTCCCGGAGTGCACATGCGCGACGTGATCGCCCGCATCGACACGCTGCATCCCGGCTTGATCGATCGCTTCGGCGGCCACGCGATGGCAGCGGGCCTGAGTCTCGACGAATCGAAGTGGCAGACATTCCGCGAGGCATTCGTCGCCGTCGTGGCCGGGCAGCTCAATGCCGACGTGCTGGAACGCGTGCTGTGGAGCGACGGTTCGCTGCCGACCGACGGCATCGATCATCGCCTGGCCATCGCCCTGCGCGATGGCGGCAGCTGGGGACAGGCCTATCCGGAACCCGCATTCGATGATGTTTTCGATGTCCTGAATTTCCGTTGCGTCGGTGGCAAGCATCTGTCGCTGGAACTTGGTCGCGACGGTCGGCGCTGGCGCGCGATCCAGTTCAATGGCTGGACGACGGATCCGCTTCCGGCAAGGATCCGCGTGTTGTATCGACCGACGCCGGACGACTGGAAGGGGGGCGATGCGGTGCAGTTGATGGTACTGCATCGCGAACCGGCGTAATGCCGGTTCAGCGCAGCGGATCGAATCCGTCGTTGCTCCAGCGTTCGCTGCCGACACCGTGGTGGACGGTGAACAAACCTTCCGGATCGTACTTCGCCTTGACGCGCGCCAGTCGGCGATAGTTCGTGCCCCAGTGCGAGCGCTGCCAGTCGCGTTCGAAGTAATTGCTTTCCGACACATAGGAACCGGCATCGGGGGCGACGCGACGCAGGATGTTCATGGCGCGCTCGACGCCCCTGGCGCGCTGCCGGGCCTCGGCAAGATCGGGCTCGGGCATGCCGGGGAACGCAGGATCGCCGGACGCGGCGATGATCGCCAGCGCGAAGGCATCCAGCATCTGCGGATTCGTCGCGGTATCGCGCGCGCGCTCGACCGCCGCATGATCGCCACCGCCCAGGCCCTTGTTGAAATGCAGTGCCATGTCCCACTGCAGCGAGGTTTCGCAGATTGCATCGACCAATGCCGGGAGCTGTCCATCCGACAACAGTCGCGAGGGCAACCACGCCGACTGGTAGGCATGGATGAACCAACCCACCTGTTCCTGGTCGCCCGCCCACAGCGTGTGATGGCTGGGTGCGCCCGCACGATCGTCGGCGACCACCAATCCCGGCGCGTGCTGGCGGAAGAATTCGGCATCCCAGAAGTGGCGCGCAGGCAGTGCGAGTGCTTCGATTGGACGATCGATGACCAGATCGTCGCGCGACTTCACCCATTCCGCGAACGGCGACCAGAGGCGTTCGGCGTCTGCTTTGGAAATGCCCTGGAACACCATCGAGATTCCCAGAGTTTCGCCATGCGCGAAGCGCATCTGTTCACCCCAGGTCGGGTTGAACAGGGCGGTGCGATAGAAATCGAGCGCCTTGGCGACCAATGCGCGATACGCCTCGGACGTGCGCGCGCGAATCGATCCGAACACTGCGCCGAAGGTTTCGGGCAGTTCGAAGGTGCGCAAGGTCAGCCGGGTGATGGCGCCAAGACTGCCGCCACCACCGCCCTTGATCGCCCAGAACAGATCGGGATGAGTGGCCGCGTTGGCGATGCGGACCTGGCCATCGGCGGTGACGATCTCGGCTTCCAGCACATTGCCGGCAGCGCTGCCCCAGCGCTTCGAAAAACTGCCAAAGCCGCCGCTCTGCACCAGTCCAGCCACGCCGACGGTCGTGCAACCACCGCCTTGCACGTAGCGGCCTCCGCGCGTGGTCACCGCATCGTAGGCGTCGGCCCAGACCGCGCCGGACCCAACAGTCACCGCGTGCTGCGGCACCATCGTGGTACCCGCCGGCACGAAGGCGTCGTGCAAGGTGACGGCGTTCATCCGTCGCGTCCACACCAGCAACGAATCCGGTGCATTGGACGTGCCCTGGTAGCTGTGGCCACCGCCCTTGATCGCCAGGCGCAAACGGTGCTCACGGGCGAAATTGACGGCGGCGGCGACATCGCGGCTGTTGGCCGCGGCTACGGCATGGGGACTGACGCTGGAACGCCAGGCATCGGCCCAGCCGCTGGTCTGCGTGAGTGCCGGTTCGTCGCCGATGTAATAGGGATTCTTGAGCCGGGCGAGGGCATTGGCACGTTCGGCTGGCGTCGCCTGTGCGGAGAACGGCGAGACCGGGCGCAGCAGGCGACCACCGACCGCGGCATCCAGGCGCGACCATTCCGCAGCCCCGGGCCATCCCGCCGAGGCGGGGCGCAGTCGCGAGTGCAATGCCGTCAGTCCATCGATCGCTCGAGCCAATCCCGAGGGGGCAAGTCCGGCCAGCGGCAGGAACAAGGCGGACTTCAACAGCTTGCGACGATCCATGGTGGTCTCCCGGAATGAAGGCGGCAGTGTTCGGCCAACCGCGATTCGCGGCAACGGGGGAGTGATGAATGACACCACCCCGGTGACGAATCGCGGAGGTGCCGGGACGACGATTCGCAACGCGGAGATAATCCAGGGCATGACGATGCCGCCCACGCTCCTACGTGACCGCTTGCGCTGGTCCGATCCACTCACGCTCGCGATCTGGCTGGCGATCCTGGTGGTCAATACCACCCTGAACGGATTTGTCTCGCGCTCGGACCATCCGCACGCCGAGTCGTGGGAGCCATGGACCTGGGAAATCACGAGTTCACTGGTTGTCGCCCTGCTGATCCCGCTGATCCTGTGGTTCTACCGGCGTGTCCCGCTGACCTTCGGGAACTGGCGGCGGGCGCTGCCCTTGCATCTGCTGGCCAGCATCGTTTTCTGCGTGGTGCACGTGGCCGGGATGGTCATGCTGCGGGTGCTCGTTTACCGGCAGATGCATGGCCAATACGACTTCGGCGACTGGCGGGATTCCCTGGTCTACGAATACCTGAAGGATGTCCGCAGCTACTTCTTCATTCTCATGGTGGCGTGGGGATCGCGTTTCCTGCTGCTGCGTTCCGGCGGCGAGGCCAGCATGCTCGCGCCACCGGACGTCGGCGTGCCGCAAGTCGACGAAGCGCAGCCGGCGCGGCCCGAGCGCTTCCTCGTGCGCAAGCTCGACCGCGAATTCCTGATCGCCACCCGCGACATCGAACGCATCGAGGCCAACGGCAATTACGTCAACCTGATCGTCGGCGACCGGGTCTATCCGATGCGCGGCACGATGGCAGGCATCGAGGCGCAGCTGGATCCCTCCGAATTCATCCGCATCCATCGCAGCCATATCGTCGGCGCGCACCGCATCGCCTCGATCGAGCCGCTGGACACCGGGGATGCCCGCGTGCATCTCAAGGATGGCGGACAGTTGCCGTGCAGCCGGGGCTATCGCGCCAACCTGCGCCAGCGACTGGGACAGGAAACCTGAAACCGGCAACCCCGTTTCCCATCCACGGCCGTTGCCATCTGTGACACTTTTTGGGGACCTGCCATGAAACATCTGTTGATCGCCTGCGCCGTCATGCTGCTGTGCCTTGCGCCGGATGGTTCGGCGCAACGCGCCCGCCCGGAAATCGCGTTGTTGCCACGACCCGTGGTGACGGCTGCCGGGGCCGCCGTTCCGGTGAAACTGGAGCATGCCGATGTCACGGTGGAGACCGCCGGCAGCCTGGCGCGTACCACGATCGTGTTGACCCTGCGCAATCCCAACAACCGCCGGCTCGAAGGCAGCCTGGATTTTCCGCTGCGTCCCGGCCAGCAGGTGACGGCATTCGCGCTCGACATCGATGGCGTCCTGCGCGACGCGGTGCCGGTGCCGAAGGAACGTGGGCGCCAGGTCTTCGAGAGCATCGAGCGTCGCAATGTCGATCCGGCCCTGCTCGAACAGACCGCGGGCAACCATTTCCGCCTGCGCGTCTATCCATTGCCGCCGCAGGGAACGCGACAGGTGCGGCTGGTGATCGACGAAACCATGTCGCGCGAGGGCAGGGACTGGCGGTTGGCGCTGCCGGTCCAGCTGCTGTCCGAATCGCCCGCGTTCTCCCTGCGCGTTGCCGGACGCAAGCCGCCTGAAGTCATCGGTGCGTTTTCGCCGATCCACCTGCAACGTGACGGTTCCGGTTACCTGGCGGAGGTGAGGCGCGCCGCGATCGATCCCGTGCATGGCTTGACGCTGCGCTTTCCGGCTGCGGGCGCGCCGCAGGCTTATTCGGGGGTGCAGGGCGATGCACATTACGCGATGGCGGAAGTGCCGGTCGCGATGGCATCAAAGCCGCGCGCCATTCCCCGCGATGTCGTGCTGCTGTGGGATGCCTCGGGATCCGGCCGCAAGCGCGATCACGGCAGCGAACTGCGCCTGCTCGATCGTTACTTCAAGGCGATGGGCAATGGCCGCGTGCATCTGCGGCTATTGCGCAACGTCGGTGAAAATGGCGGTGATTTCCCGATTCGCGGTGGCGATTGGTCCGCGCTGCGCGATGCCTTGTCGAAGGTGGTGTATGACGGTTCCACCGATCTCGCCGACTGGAAGCCGGTGGTCGGCGCCGACGAATACCTGCTGGTCAGCGACGGGCTGCAGAACGACGGCGATCGGGCCATGCCGATGCTTGCACAAGGGCAGCGCCTGTATGCACTGGCATCGGCGGGAGCGACGGCGGATGCAACGCGGCTTGCTGCATTGTCCGAAGCGCGCGGCGGTCGCCTGGTGGCGTGGCAGGACGCGACCGGCCTGGATGCGGCGACTCGCGTACTGTTGCAGGACGGTGCGCATGTCGTCGCGGTGCAGGGCGATGGCGTCGATGCGCCGGTGGTGCAATCGCGCTGGATCGACGATGGTCTGCTGCGCGTCGCCGGGCGACTGCGTGCGCCGCGGGGCACGATCCGCGTCACGCTTGATGACGCCCATGGCAAGCACGACATCGACGTCCCGGTGTCTTCCGGCGACGCAGTGCGCTCGCAGGTTCCGCAGGCCTGGGCGGCATGGACGGTCGCGACGCTCGCCGCGGAACCGGTACGCAATCGCGCCGCCATCACCCGCATCGGCAATGACTTCTCGCTGGTGACGGCGGGCACGTCATTGCTGGTGCTGGATGATCCCGCCGATTACGTCCGTTACGACATTCCCGCGCCGCCGGCATTGCAGGCAGAAGTCGCGCGTATTCGCGATGCGCAAACGGGCAAGCGCGCATCCGCACGCAGCGCACGACTCGATCATGTCGCTGGAGAATTCGCCGCGCGGGTGGCCTGGTGGCGGCGCGAGTTCCCGAAGGGCAATCCGCCAGCGGCAAAACCTGCCCGGAAGATCGACAGCCGCAACGAACTCGGAACGATTGTCGTTGCGGCCACCGACAATGATTCCATGCGCCGGAGTCGCGCGGCGGAGGCGCCTGCCGCTGCGATGGCGGCCCCCGCCATGGCACCGCCGCCTCCTGCTCCGCAGCCTGCAACCGACAAGTCGACTGCAGCAGATGACGGCGGCGCCGTGATTCGCCTGCAACCCTGGGAATCCGATGCGCCGTATGCGCGTCGCCTGCGCGATGCCCCAGCCTACCAGCTGTACGCGCGCTATCTCGACGAACGCGATAGCCACGCCAACAGCACGGCGTTCTACCTCGATGTCGCCGAGCTGTTGCGGCAGCGTGGGCAGCGCGAACTGGCCCTGCGCGTGCTCTCCAATCTCGCCGAATTGGAGCTGGAGAATCGCCATGTCCTGCGCGTGTACGCCTATCGTCTGATGCAGGCCGGCGATTACCCGCATGCGATCCGCCTGTTCCGCCAGGTGCTGGAGATGGCCGATGAGGAACCGCAAAGCCATCGCGATCTTGCACTGGCGCTGGCTGCCGACGGCCAGCGCCAGGAAGCGATCCGTCGCCTCAATGATGTCGCCACTGGCGAGTGGGATTCGCGCTTCGCCGGCGTCGAACTGGTCGCATTGAACGAACTCAACCAGATCGTCGCGACCAGTCCGCAGCCGCTGGATACCTCCTTCGTTGATCCGCGGTTGCTGAAGGCGATGCCGCTGGACCTGCGCGTCGTCCTGTCCTGGGACAGCGACAACAGCGACATGGATCTGTGGGTGACCGATCCCAATGGCGAGAAGTGCTACTACGCCCACAAGGACACCTACCAGGGCGGCCTGCTCTCCAATGATTTCACCGGCGGCTACGGCCCGGAGGAATTCGTCCTGCGCCACGCCAAGCCCGGCAAGTACAAGATCGAGGCGCATTATTTCGGGGATCGCCAGCAGATCGTGACCGGCGCGACCACGCTGTCGCTGAAGCTGAGCACCGGCTGGGGCATGCCGCGCCAGCAGGACAAGACCGTGACCCTGCGCCTGGCCGGCAAGGACGACACCGTGCTGGTGGGCGAATTCGAGGTGAAATGAACGAACGACGGCCGGGGAGGGAGCCCCGGCTGTTATCATGGACGGCTGTTTCCGCAACGATTTTCCGTACCATGATCGAGCTCAATCCAGTCCGAGCCCGCATCGCCGACCTCACCGGCCGGCTCGATGCGCTCCGGGGGTATCTTTGACTACGACGCCAAGCGCGAGCGTCTAGAGGAAGTCGAGCGTGAGCTCGAAAATCCCGATATCTGGAACGATTCCGAGCGCGCGCAGGCCCTCGGCCGCGAGCGCTCGATGCTCGACAAGACCGTCAACGGCATCCGCGACCTGAAGGACGGCCTCGGCGGCGCAGGCGAACTGCTCGACCTCGCCGAAATGGAGGACGACGAGGAAACCGCGCTGGCCGTGGTCGCCGACCTCGATCGCTACGAGAAGGGCGTCGACCAGCTGGAATTCCAGCGCATGTTCTCCGGCAAGATGGATTCGGCCAACGCCTTCGTCGACATCCAGGCCGGCGCCGGCGGCACCGAGGCCCAGGACTGGGCGGAAATGCTGTTGCGCATGTACCTGCGCTGGGCGGAATCACGCGACTGGAAGACCGAGTTGATGGAAGTCAGCGGCGGCGATGTCGCCGGTATCAAGTCCGCCACTGTCCGCATCGAAGGCGAGTACGCCTACGGCTGGCTCAAGACCGAGATCGGCGTGCATCGCCTGGTGCGCAAGTCGCCGTTCGACTCCGACAATCGCCGCCACACCAGCTTCACCAGCGTCTTCGTGTCGCCGGAAGTGGACGACAGCTTCGAGATCGACATCAATCCCGCCGACCTGCGCACAGACGTCTATCGTTCGTCCGGCGCCGGCGGCCAGCACGTCAACAAGACCGAATCGGCGGTGCGCATCACCCACATCCCGAGCGGCGTGGTCGTCGCCTGTCAGACCGGGCGCAGCCAGCACCAGAACCGCGACACCGCGATGAAGATGCTCGCCGCGAAGTTGTACGAGCTGGAGATGCAGAAGCGCAACGCCGAGAAGGACGCGCTGGAAGCGACCAAGTCCGACATCGGCTGGGGCAGCCAGATCCGCAATTACGTGCTCGACCAGTCGCGCATCAAGGACCTGCGCACCGGCGTCGAACGCAGCGATACCCAGAAGGTGCTCGACGGCGATCTCGATGAATTCGTCGAGGCCAGCCTGAAGTCGGGCCTCGACGCGGGCTCCAAGCGCGCCGACATGGTCTGAGCGAACCTGTAATCATTTTTCGAGTTCAACGATGAACGACATCACCGAGTCCCAGCCCGTCGACGAGAACAAGCTGATCGCCGAGCGTCGCGAAAAACTCACGGCACTGCGCGGGCAGGGCATCGCGTTTCCCAACGATTTCAAGATCGACAGCTTCGTCGGTGACCTGCAGGACGCATACGCCGACAAGGACGTGCATACCGCCGAGTCCATCGAGGCCGCGCAGCGCCGGGTGAAGGTCGCGGGTCGCATCGTGCTCAAGCGCGTGCAGGGCAAGGTCAGCTTCGCCCAGATCCAGGACATGACCGGCCGCATCCAGCTGTTCATCCATGCCGGCACCGTCGGCGACGCCTACGAAGCCTTCAAGGGCTGGGACATGGGCGACATCGTCGGCGCCGAAGGCGTGCTGATGCGCACCAAGACCGGCGAACTGTCGGTGAAGGTGGATGCGTTGCGCCTGCTCACCAAGAGCCTGCGCCCGCTGCCCGACAAGCACCATGGCATGGCCGACGTCGAGCAGCGCTACCGCCAGCGTTACGTCGACCTGATCGTGACCCAGGAAGCGCGCGACACCTTCCAGAAGCGCTCACGCATCATCGGTTTCATCCGCCAGTGGCTGGAGGCCGAACCGCGTCGCTTCATGGAAGTGGAAACGCCGATGATGCATGTCATCCCCGGTGGCGCCACCGCGCGTCCCTTCGTCACCCATCACAATGCGCTCGACATGGATCTGTTCCTGCGCGTCGCGCCGGAGCTGTACCTGAAGCGCCTGGTAGTCGGCGGTTTCGATCGCGTCTACGAGATCAACCGCAACTTCCGCAACGAGGGCGTGTCGACCCGGCACAATCCCGAGTTCACCATGCTCGAGTTGTACCAGGCCTACGCCACCTACAACGAGATCATGGACCTCACCGAATCGGTGATCCGCGACACCGCGCAGCACGTTCTGGGTACCACGCAGCTGGAATGGGATGGCGCGCAGATCGATGTCGGCCCGACCTTCCGCCGCTGGACGATGGAAGACGCGGTGCTGGAACACAACCCCGAGATCAAGCGCGAGGAATTGCGCGATCGCGCCGCGATGGCCGCGCATGCCAAGCGCCTCGGCGTGCAGGTCAAGGACGGCTACGGGTGGGGCAAGCTGCTGCTCGAGATCTTCGAGAAGACGGTGGAGCACACCCTGATCCAGCCGACCTTCATCACCCAGCATCCGGTGGAAGTGTCGCCGCTGGCGCGCGAGAACGACAGCGACAAGGGCATCACCGATCGCTTCGAGCTGTTCGTCAACGGCAAGGAAATCGCGAATGGCTTTTCCGAGTTGAACGATCCGGAAGACCAGGCCGCGCGCTTCCAGGCGCAGGTCGACGCCAAGGACGCCGGCGACGACGAGGCGATGCACTTCGATGCCGATTACATCCGTGCGCTGGAAGTCGGCCTGCCGCCGACCGGTGGCCTCGGCATCGGCATCGATCGCCTGGTGATGCTGCTCACCGGCTCGTCGTCGATCCGCGACGTGCTGCTGTTCCCGTACATGCGGCCGGAAGCGTAAGCGCGACAAACTGCGGAGCGCGGGGTGAGCCCGTGGATGGCGGGCATCCCTGAAGCGACCGTTCCGCCGCATGGATGCGGCGGACGAGCCTACATGGACGTATTCACGGCGTGTCGCGGAAGGGATCCCGTCATGCGCGGGATCATCCCGCGTGCCACACGCATTCCGACGCTTACGCTTTCGCCGAATCCCGCAGCTCGCGCCGCAGGATCTTGCCAACGTTGGTCTTCGGAAGTTCGGTGCGGAATTCGACGATGTGCGGGCGCTTGTAGCCGGTGAGGTTTTCCTTCGCGTAGGCAATCACCTGATCGGCGGTCAGCGACGGATCCTTCTTCACGATCACCACCTTCACCGCTTCGCCGGAATGCTCGTCGGGCACGCCGACGGCGGCGACTTCGGCCACGCCCGGCATCGATGCGATCACGTCCTCGACTTCGTTCGGATACACATTGAAGCCGGACACCAGGATCATGTCCTTCTTGCGGTCGACGATGAAGACGAAGCCGCTGGGCTCGATCCGGGCCATGTCGCCGGTGTGCAACCAGCCATCGCCATCGATCTGTTGCGCGGTCTCGGCGGGGCGCTGCCAGTAACCGGCCATCACCTGCGGACCCTTGATGCATAGTTCGCCGACCGCACTGCCATCCATCGGCTGGATGTTGCCGTCGTCGTCCTTGATGCAGACGTCGGTGGACGGAATCGGCAGGCCGATCGAGCCGTTGTAGGCGGGTAGGTCGAGAGGGTTGATGCAGGCCGCGGGCGAGGTTTCGGTCAGGCCATAGGCTTCCGCGAGCGTGCAGCCGGTGACGGCTTTCCAGCGTTCGGCGACGCTGCGTTGCACCGCCATGCCGCCGCCCAATGACAGACGCAGGTGGGAGAAATCGACCTGGTCGAATCCAGGCGTGTTGAGCAGGCCGTTGAACAGCGTGTTGACGCCAGTGAACGCGGTGAACTTGTGCTTCTTCAATTCCTTCACGAAGCCGGGCATGTCGCGCGGATTGGTGATGAGGATGTTGCGCGCACCGAGCTCCATGAACACCAGGCCGTTCGCCGTCAACGCGAAGATGTGGTACAGCGGCAGCGCGGTGATGATGGTTTCCTGGCGGTCCTCGCTCACGTTCGGCGAAATCCACGCGCCGGCCTGCAGCATGTTCGACACCAGGTTGCGGTGCGTGAGCATCGCGCCCTTGGCGACGCCGGTGGTGCCGCCGGTGTACTGCAGGAAGGCGATGTCGGTGTTTTTCACTTCGACCTTGGGCAACTGCGCATTCGCGCCGGCGGCCAGTGCGTCGCGATAGCGGATGGCGCCGGGGATCGAGTACGCCGGCACCATCTTCTTGACATTCTTGACGACGAAGTTGACCAGCATGCCCTTGAGCCCGCCAAGCAGGTCGCCGAGGCCGGTGGTGACGACGTGCTTGACGTCGGTCTCGGGCAGGGCTTCCTGCAGCGTGCTGCCGAAATTGTCGACAACGACGATCGCGATCGCACCCGAGTCCTTGAGCTGGTGCTCGAGTTCACGCGCCGTGTAGAGCGGGTTGACGTTCACCACGGTGAGGCCGGCGCGTAGGATGCCGAAGGTGGCAATCGGCTGCTGAAGGCAGTTGGGCATCATCACCGCGACGCGGTCGCCCTTGGACAGCTTCAGCGTGTTGAGCAGGAACGAGGCGAAGTTCGTGCTGAGGCGGTCGAACTCGCCATAGGTGATCGTCTTGCCCATGCAATGGAACGAATCGCGATCGCTGTGCTTGCTGATCGCGCGTTCCAGTACTTCATTGATGGAACCGTAGGAATCGGGATCGATGGTGGCGGGAACGCCCTTGGGATAATTGGCCAGCCACGGGCGTTCGACTTCGCTCATTCCTGTGTTCCTTGCACGCTGCGGTGGAGTATGGATCGTCCGTCGATTGGAGCATGCGCGCCGCACGCGCGGCAAGCGCGAGGTGTGCTGCGGCGCAGCAGTTGCGATGCATGACGCAATTCGACGGGAAGTACAGACGCAGTGGAACGAGCCGAGGGATGGCGGATTCCCTGGAGCGACCGTTCCGCCGCATGGACGCGGCGGACGAGCCTACATGGACGTATTCACGGCGTGTCGCGGAAGGGAACCGCCGTCTCTCGGCTGACCCGGTTCCCTGCCGCCTGTCGCGACGGCGCTCAAGCCGCCTTGCGCGCCGCCAGCTGGCGCAACACGTATTGCAGCAGGCCGCCATTGCGGAAGTATTCGACTTCCTTGGGCGTCAGCAACATCACCCTGACCTCGAACGATTTCGTGCTGCCATCGGTGCGGGTCGCGGTGACTTGCGCGGTCTTCGACGCGCCGTCGTGCAGGCCGGTGATGTCGAAGGTTTCCGAACCGTCGAGGCCGAGTGAGGCGGCGTTCTCGCCATCCTTGAACAGCAACGGCAGCACGCCCATGCCGACCAGGTTGGAACGGTGGATGCGCTCGAAGCTCTCGGCGATCACCGCCTTGACCCCGAGCAGGTTGGTGCCCTTGGCCGCCCAGTCGCGCGAAGAACCGGTGCCGTATTCCTTGCCGGCCAGCACCACCAGCGGCGTGCCGTCGGCCTTGTACTTCATCGCCGCGTCGTAGATGGCGAGCTTTCCGCCAGCCCCCCCGGCCTTGCCGTAGTACAGGGTGTTGCCGCCTTCCTCGCCGCCCAGCATCAGGTTCTTGATGCGGATGTTGGCGAAGGTGCCGCGTACCATCACGTCGTCGTTGCCGCGGCGCGAGCCGTAGCTGTTGAAGTCCGCCGGTTGCACGCCGCGTTCCTGCAGGAAACGACCCGCGGGCGAATCCTTCTTGATGTTGCCGGCGGGCGAGATGTGGTCGGTGGTGATCGAGTCGCCGAACAGGCCGAGCACGCGCGCGCCGTGGATGTCGCCGATCGAGCCCACCTGCATCGTCATGCCGTCGAAGTAGGGCGGGTTCTTGATGTAGGTCGATGCCGCATCCCATTTGTAGAGCTGGCCTTCCGGCGAAGCGATCTGGTTCCAGCGGGTATCGCCCTTGAAGACGTCGGTATAGCTCTGCTTGAACATCTCCGGGCCGATGGTCGCGGCGATGACGTCGCCGATTTCCTTGTTGCTCGGCCAGATGTCGCGCAGGTAGACCGGATTGCCGTTCGTATCCATGCCCAGCGGTTCCTTCGTCAGGTCGATGTTGACGGTGCCGGCGATCGCGTAGGCGACCACCAGCGGCGGCGAGGCGAGATAGTTCGCCTTCACTTCCGGATGCACGCGGCCCTCGAAATTGCGATTGCCCGACAGCACGGACGCCACCACCAGTTCGTTCTCGGCGATGCCCTTCGACACCACGTCCGGCAGCGGGCCGGAGTTGCCAATGCAAGTGGTGCAGCCATAGCCGACCACGTAGAAACCGAGCTTCTCGAGATCGTCGAGCACGCCGGCTTTCTCGAGATAGTCGGTGACCACGCGCGAACCCGGGCCGAGCGAGGTCTTGACCCACGGCGCGGCGGTCAGGCCCTTCGCCGCGGCATTGCGCGCGAGCAGGCCGGCGCCGAGCATCACCGCCGGATTCGAGGTGTTGGTGCACGAGGTGATCGCCGCGATCACCACCGAACCGTCATTCAACTCGGCGTCCTGGTCCTTGATGCGGATCTTCGACACCGGTTTGGCCGCGAGGTGTTCGGCCTGCGGCTGGGCGCCGCCTTCGCCCTTGAGTTCCTCGATCGCGCAGCCGACGCCCTTGGTTTTGCGATTGGCGATTAGCGGGCCGAGGTTCTCGTCGAAGTTGGCGTGCACGTTTTCCAGCAGCACGCGATCCTGCGGACGCTTGGGACCGGCCAGCGACGGCTTGACGTCGCCCATGTCGAGTTCCAGCGTCGCCGAGTATTCGGCGTGCGGCGAGTTGGCGTCGTGCCACAGGCCCTGCGTCTTCGCGTAGGCCTCGACCAGCGCGATCTGGGCATCGCTGCGACCGGACAGGCGCAGGTAGTTCAGCGATTCCGCATCGATCGGGAAAATGCCGCAGGTCGCGCCGTATTCCGGCGCCATGTTGGCGATGGTCGCGCGATCTGCCAGCGGCAGGTGCTGCAGGCCTTCGCCGTAGAACTCGACGAACTTGCCGACCACGCCGAGCTTGCGCAGCATCTGCGTGACCGTCAGCACGAGGTCGGTCGCAGTGGTGCCCTCCGGCAGCTTGCCGCTGAGCTTGAAACCGACCACCTGCGGAATCAGCATCGACGACGGCTGGCCGAGCATCGCCGCTTCGGCCTCGATGCCGCCGACGCCCCAGCCAAGCACGCCGATGCCGTTGATCATCGTGGTGTGCGAATCGGTGCCGAACACGGTATCCGGGAAGGCCCAGGTCCTGCCTTCGATGTCGCGCTCCATCACCACGCGGGCGAGGTTCTCGAGGTTCACCTGGTGGACGATGCCGGTATTCGGCGGTACCACCTTGAAGTCCTGGAAGGCCTTCTGGCCCCAGCGCAAAAAGCTGTAGCGTTCCTGGTTGCGCTCGAATTCGATCTTGCCGTTGAGATCGAGCGCGTCGGGACGACCGAAGACGTCGACCTGCACCGAGTGGTCGATGACCAGCTCCGACGGAATCAGCGGATTGATCTGTTCGGCCTTGCCGCCGAGCCTGGTGACCGCATCGCGCATCGCCGCGAGATCGACCACGCAGGGCACGCCGGTGAAATCCTGCAGCACCACGCGCGCCGGCATGAAGGCGATCTCGGTCACCGGTTCGGCCTTGGGATTCCAGTTCGCCACCGCCTCGATGTGCTCCGGACCGACGGTCTGGCCGCCGTCCTCGTTGCGCAGCAGGTTCTCCAGCAGGATCTTCATGGAGTAGGGCAGCTTGGCGAGGTCGAACTTCTCGCCCAGCTTGGGCAGGCTGGAATAGGTGTAGGACTTCCCGTTGACCTCGAGTTGGGCGCGGGTGTTGAAGGAATCGTGCATGGAAAGCTCCCGGTTGGAGACGGCTGCGGTCATTATCCGCCAGCGTTCGTGACATGCGCCTGCGGCCAAGGTTGGGGGCAGGTCCGGATTGAGTATGTCACGTCAAGTATGTATAATTCATGCATACCAAAGAGGGCGTGCCGGATGGAAGCGATCGTCGCCGAACGTGGCCAGATCACCCTGCCCAAGGCCGTGCGCGACGCGCTGGGCCTGACCAAGGGCAGCGTCCTCAAGGTCGAGCTGGACGGTAGCCGCATTGTCCTGCGCAAGAACGTGGATGACGCGATTTCCCGCGTCCGCGGCAAGTTCGCCCTCGACGACACCGGCGAGGCGGGCAAGAAGAAATGATCGCCGTCGACACGCCCGTCCTGGTCGAACTGCTGACCGATGGTCCGCGCGCCGATGCGGTCGAGGCCTGCCTGCGACAGTGCCTGGGCAACGGACGCGTGGTGTTGTGCGATGCCTCGCTGGCCGAACTGTGCTCGGCCTTGCGCAACGGCGCCGACGCCCTGGCCGCGCTCGAGGAAATGGGCGTGCATTTCAGCGCCGTCGAATCCAAGTCCGCGGTACGTGCCGGCGAGATGCAGCGACGCCATCGCGCGCGTGCCGGTGAAGAACGCCCGATCGCCGATTTCCTCGTCGGTGCGCATGCGCTGCTGCAGTGCGATGGACTGGTCACGTTCGACACCGCCTTCCATCGCGACTACTTCAAGGGACTGAAATTGATCGTCCCGGCAAACGAATAATCCGTCTCACCCATATTTCCTTTTCACCAGAACCACCGGAGCACACCATGTTGCAAGCCTATCGCCAGCACGTCGCCGAACGTGCCGCCCTCGGCATCCCGCCGCTGCCGCTGACCGCGCAGCAGACGGCCGATGTCATCGAATTGCTGAAGAATCCTCCGGCCGGTGAAGAACAGTTCCTGCTCGATCTGATCGCCAATCGCGTGCCCGCCGGCGTCGACGACGCCGCCAAGGTCAAGGCTTCGTATCTCGCCGCGGTCGCCTTCGGCACCGAGAAGAATGCGCTGATCTCGCGCCAGCGCGCCACCGAACTGCTGGGCACCATGCTCGGCGGCTACAACATCCATCCGCTGATCGAACTGCTCGACGATGACGAAGTCGGCACCGTCGCCGCCAACGCGCTCAAGCACACGCTGCTGATGTTCGACGCCTTCCACGACGTGCAGGAAAAGGCCGAGAAGGGCAATGCCAACGCCAAGGCCGTGCTGCAGAGCTGGGCCGACGCCGAATGGTTCACCAGCAAGCCGGAAGTGCCGGAGTCGATGACCATCACCGTGTTCAAGGTGACCGGCGAAACCAATACCGACGACCTGTCGCCGGCGCCCGACGCCACCACGCGCCCGGACATCCCGTTGCACGCACTGGCCATGCTCAAGAACGCCCGCGACGGCATCACGCCGGAAGAAGACGGCAAGCGCGGCCCGGTGAAGTTCATCGAATCGCTGAAGGACAAGGGGCACCTGGTCGCCTACGTCGGCGACGTGGTCGGTACCGGTTCCTCGCGCAAGTCCGCCACCAACTCGGTGCTGTGGTTCACCGGTCAGGACATTCCGTTCATCCCGAACAAGCGTTTCGGCGGCGTCTGCCTGGGTTCGAAAATCGCGCCGATCTTCTACAACACGATGGAAGACGCCGGCGCGCTGCCGATCGAACTCGACGTCTCGCAGATGAACATGGGCGACGTGGTCGAACTGCGTCCCTACGAAGGCAAGGCGCTGAAGGACGGCAAGGTGATCGCCGAGTTCGCGTTGAAGTCAGATGTGCTGCTGGACGAAGTGCGCGCCGGCGGCCGTATCCCGCTGATTGTCGGTCGTGGTTTGACCGCGAAGGCGCGCGAAGCGCTGGGCTTGCCGGCGTCGACCTTGTTCCGCCTGCCGCACAACCCGGCCGATACCGGCAAGGGCTATTCGCTGGCGCAGAAGATGGTCGGCCGCGCCTGTGGCTTGCCGGAAGGCAAGGGCATCCGTCCCGGCACCTATTGCGAGCCGAAGATGACCTCGGTGGGTTCGCAGGACACCACCGGCCCGATGACGCGCGACGAGCTGAAGGATCTCGCCTGCCTCGGTTTCTCCGCCGACCTGGTGATGCAGTCGTTCTGCCACACCGCGGCCTATCCGAAGCCGGTCGACGTCAAGACCCACCACGAGCTGCCGGCCTTCATCAGCAACCGTGGCGGCATCGCGCTGCGCCCGGGCGACGGCGTGATCCACAGCTGGCTCAATCGCATGCTGATGCCCGACACCGTCGGCACCGGCGGCGACTCGCACACGCGCTTCCCGGTCGGTATTTCCTTCCCGGCGGGTTCGGGCTTGGTGGCATTTGCCGCCGCGACCGGCGTGATGCCGCTGGACATGCCGGAATCGGTGCTGGTGCGCTTCAAGGGCGAAATGCAACCGGGCGTCACCCTGCGTGACCTCGTCAACGCGATCCCGCTGGCCGCGATCAAGCAGGGCCTGCTGACGGTGGCGAAGCAGGGCAAGAAGAACATCTTCTCTGGTCGCATCCTCGAGATCGAAGGCCTGCCGCAGTTGAAGGTGGAGCAGGCGTTCGAACTGTCCGACGCTTCGGCCGAACGTTCGGCCGCCGGTTGCACGGTCAAGCTCGACAAGGAACCCATCATCGAATACCTCAACAGCAACATCACGCTGCTGAAGTGGATGATCGCCGAAGGTTATGCCGACGCGCGTTCGCTGTCGCGCCGCATCAAGGCGATGGAAGCGTGGCTGGCCGATCCCAAATTGCTGGAAGGCGATGCGGATGCCGAATACGCCGCGGTGATCGACATCGACCTCAACGAGATCGTCGAGCCGATCGTCGCCTGCCCGAACGATCCGGACGACGTGAAGACGCTGTCCGACGTCGCCGGCGCCAAGATCGATGAAGTCTTCATCGGTTCGTGCATGACCAACATCGGCCACTTCCGCGCCGCCGCCAAGCTGCTGGAAGGCAAGCGCGACATCCCGACGCGCCTGTGGGTCGCGCCGCCGACCAAGATGGACGCCTCGGAGCTGACCAAGGAAGGCCACTACGGCACCTTCGGCACCGCCGGCGCGCGCATGGAAATGCCGGGCTGCTCGCTGTGCATGGGCAACCAGGCGCAGGCGCGCGAGGGCGCGACGGTGTTCTCGACTTCGACCCGCAACTTCCCGAACCGTCTCGGTCGCAACACCAACGTCTACCTCGGCTCGGCGGAACTGGCGGCGATCTGCTCGCGCCTCGGTCGCATCCCGACCCGCGAGGAGTACATGGCGGACATCGGCGTGATCAACAGCAAGGGCGCCGAGATCTACCGCTACATGAACTTCGACCAGATCGAGGAATACAAGGAAGTGGCGGACAAGGTCACGGCCTGATCCTTTGCGGCATGCTGTAACGAAAAACGCCCGGGATTTCCGGGCGTTTTTCATGGAGGGGAATGTGCTGAGGCTACGTCGGACCAGTGATCAATCGGATCGACGGGAGGATTGGGCAGCTTTCGACCCATAGCCGTCGTTCGCCTGAGGGCGACGACTCCAAGCAACCGCGCTACTCAAGACGGGGGGCGTCGCGCTAGCATCACATGGAACAGCCTAGGGCCCAAAGCAAGGTTTAGGGACAGCACTTGAATCAGAGGCAATTTGATCTACCAGGCTTCTTGGGTGCGGCCGACGACCTCAGCGACGATGGCGGCGTACGAGCCCGCGTGCATGATCGGGGGGAACTCCACGTGCATATGAACGGCGCGGTCCCTGTGTCGACCATCCGGGAGATCATGGCCGACGAAACAACTTCGCTTCCGGCAGGGTTCGATTTCGAGCGGGACATGACTCGCCTTGTCCCTTGCAAATCGCTGGCGGAGTACCTCACGCCGTGGCAGGTGTTGCGGCTGTTCCCCAAGAAGCGCGCAAACCTCGATCGCCTCGCCCATGCTGTTTTTGCGAGCCTCGCAGAGAACGCGGTTCGTTTTGTAGAGCTCCGCAGCAGCGTCCTGTATTTGACAGGACTTCAGAGCTGCACGCCGGCGCAGGCATTGGAACGTCTCATCGAGTCGACAGGCAGCGCTTCTCAGCAACATGGCATCCGGCGGGGCTTGATCCTTACCGTAACTCGGGGCGACTACGGCGCCTCCAATCTCGCCACGCTCTTGCAGGCCTACGAGGACATCGGATGGCCGAAGGATGTCGTTGGGCTCGACCTTGCGGGCGATGAAGAGACGCCCTATTCGGCTGAGCTGCCCGCGATGATTCGTGAGGCCAAGGATCGGTACGGCTTCGGCATCACGATCCACGCTGGAGAGACTGGACGCGTGGAGAATGTGCGAGCGGCCGTGGAGCTCTTCCAAGCTGATCGGATCGGCCACGGCACGGCTGCAGTCAAGGATCCTGACTTGATGGATCTGCTGGCTACCAAGGAGGTCTGCGTCGAGGTCTGTCCAATCAGCAACCGGCTAACCGGCGCCGTTCCCAGTAATGAGGCCCATCCTCTGCAGGAGTTCCGACGCCACGGCGTGCCGTTCGTGATCTGCTCTGACAACCCGGCGATCCATCAACGTGGCCTGGCCGACGACCAGGCCGCAGCCATGGCCGAGGGCCTGTCCATCTGCGACATGCAGCAGCAGTACGAAGTCGCCAAACGCTTTTCATTCATGGAGGTCTGAATTGAAGATTCGATTCATGTCCGGCAACCAGAACAAGATCCAAGAGGTGCACCGCATCCTCGCCCCAGTCGGTGTGGAGATCGTGCCGGTATCCAGAAAGATCGAGGAACTTCAGACGCAGGACGTCGACGCCCTCGTGCGCGACAAGCTGATCAAGGCGTTTCATGAGATCGGTCGCCCGCTGTTCGTCGAGCACACGGGTCTCTACCTCAGGGGATTGAACGACCTTCCCGCGGGCCTGACCCAGATCTTTTGGGACCGGTTGGAAGCCGAGCGCTTCACAGACCTCGTGGCCGCGCTGGGCGACGACAAGGTTACTGCCAAGACGGTGCTGGGCTACTGCGACGGCCACAAGATGCACCTGTTCGAAGGCGCCATCGAAGGCACCGTTCCGCGCATACCTGCTGGTCCGAAGGACTTCCAGTGGGACTGCGTATTCGTGCCAGACGGTCACACGAAGACGTTTGCCGAGATGGGCACCGACAAGGACAACATCTCCATGCGTCGCCTGGCGCTGGACAAGTTTGCCGCCCACCTTGAAGCAGCAAAGGTCATGAAATGAAACCAGAACTTGTTGAAGCCCACCGCAGCGGCAAGCTGATGCTGTTCGTCGGCGCCGGCGTGTCCGCAAACCTCGGCCTGCCGAATTGGAGCCAGCTGATCTCTCATGTCGCGGCGGAGCTGGGCTACGACCCCGCGGTGTTCGCCACCTACGGGAACCACCAGACATTGGCTGAGTTCTACAACAAGAAGCGAGGAGGGCTCGGCGAGCTGCGCAGTTGGATGGATCGGGAGTGGCACAAGCCGTCCACGGACATCAAGGCCTCTGACATCCACCGGTTCATCACGCAAGGCAACTTCCATCGGATCTACACCACCAACTACGACCGGTGGCTTGAACTCGCCCACGATGCTTTTGGCGTGAAGTACGACAAGATTGCCAGCGTGGCGGACATGGTCGCGGTCAGGGACGGCCACCGCCAGATCATCAAGTTCCACGGCGACTTCGCGGCGGACGAGTCCATCGTCCTTGATGAGACCAGCTACTACCAGCGACTCAACTTCGACACGCCGCTGGACATCAAGCTGCGCAATGACGTGCTGAGCAACTCCGTCCTCTTCATTGGCTACAGCCTGACGGACTTCAACATCCGGCTACTGTTCTATCGCCTGACCGAGATGTGGGGCAAGTCGCCGCTGGCGTCGGTGCGCCCCAAGTCGTACGTCTTCACAAATCGCCCAAACCCGGCGGCAGAAGAAGTGCTGAGGCACTGGGGAATTGAGATGATTGTTTCCGATCAGGACGATCCCAAGGCAGCGCTCACGGACTTTCTGCAAGAACTTGTAACCTGACGAGCCGAGCAGGCTCGCGCCGTCCGTCGCAATGCTAGGTACTGGACTTGGTCACGATTGCATCAACGTACACAACTAAAAAAGCATCGTTGCACTCATTGCTGGAGTGTGCGGAGAAGATGCATGAGCAACTCAGAATCTGGCCCGCATATGCGTCCAAGGTAGCGGCAGTCTCGAGTCGGCTAGGTGGTGTGACGAATTTTGCGTTTGCTTTTGGCCGAGAGCGACCCGAAGCGGACATGCAGCGCATTTCATCGATCCGTAACGACGCCAGCATAGCTCCTTGTTAGCACTCCGGAGGGGATGGGCCCACAGATAAAGAAGGCTGGGCAGTTTGGACAGCGTCGTGAGGATTTCACAGCTGGAAACTGGCCAGCGCGGATACTCTGCAGGCACTCACCAAGCTGCACCGTTCGGTTCTGGAGAACCTTTGGGGTCATCTCGAGTGTCACGACACTTTCATCCGCGAGATGCACGAGCTCCACCACGGCATCTGGGAAGGCTTGGCGTGCCGCCATAAGGAATGCCGCGGCGCCAATGTCGCCTTCGTCGCCAGATCGCCTGTGCCCTGTTTGAACTCGACGAAGCGTCCTTCGACCATCCGGTCGAACTAGCAAATCATCCGGGTTCACAACGATCGTCTCGTCACCTAGCGTGAGTGTCAGTGGGGTCGGTACCTGAGGGACGTGGCCCGATCGAACGCGCATGAAGAAACTCACCATCGCCCGCGCGATCTCTTGGTAATCCTGCACATAGCCGTGGTCGGCAAGGCCGTGCGCACTCAATGCACTGTCGATCTGCTCTGCAAGGTTGGCTTCATCCGTAGTTCCAGAAATAAGAGATTTGGATACGCTGCGAACGGCTTCGTGCAGTTGCATGAATGCCGTCGACGTACGCCGTCCACCAATCTGTAAGATGTGGGTGTAGAAGAATCGCCGTGGACAAGATTCGTATAGAGCGAGCTGGATCGCTGTGAATCTAAGCTGGCCTTCGATGGACAATGGAACGTTCGCCGATCCGGGCGATGGAGGTAGTTCACGTTGCGGCCTGACGTGGCTACGCTTGCTGGCGGCGCCAAGTCGATCGAGGAAAGGCGAAAGCCTGCGCGCAGACCCGCCCTTCTTTTGTGTCGGCGCATACATGAACAGACGACTTTGAGCGCGAGACAGCGCCACGTAGAAGAGGCACTCTTGTTCTTGGGAATATTCGATCTGATGACTCTGTGCCGCCGACCCTACTGCGCCTTCGATCATGCCGATAGGCGGCGGACAGTTCTGCCGCTGCGGTGAGCCGGGCATGGTGTCAGCGTTCATCCCTGGAATGTGGACCACCGGAAACTCCAGCCCCTTGGCGCCGTGCATGGTCATCAGACGTACGGCGTCGATACCTTGTGCTGCAATGGGTAGTTGCCGAAGATCGCGTTCGTCACTAAGACGGATGAGTCGTCGAATTCGATTCATGAGCCGCATGATCGGGAGTCCATGCCCCCTTGGCTGCATCTTCACGAAGTTCATGAACTGCCAGATCGCGATGCCACGCATGCGCTCCGCCGCCCCAGCCGAAGCCGCGATCTGTGCCGACAACCGGGTCCGGTCCAGCAACACGGCTGCCAAGGTCGGCCATGGGGACGCATCCCGACTGAACCCATCCAGGATCGTCGCTAGTGCACTTAGGTTTGCGGCACCTTCCGAAGAAACGCCGGGAATGGATGCAGGGTCAGCGAGCCATTCGGCGGGCGGTGCATCGACGACTCGAAGGTGATCCAGGACTGCAGCAACATCGGGGAGTTGTAGCGCGAGCGACTGCCAACAAGCGGCGCGCACGAGCCCCATGGCGCGTCTGTCGACGAGCAGTGATAGCAACGCCATAAGATCCTTGATCTCTGGTCGCTCGAAAAGGCTACCGAGGAACAATACAGGGATGCCCAGCTGTTCCAGGTCCATCGCCAGTTCGGCCAGCTTCTCGTTGCCTCTGCAAAGCACCGCCTGATCGCGATACGCGAAACCAGTGCCGCGCATTGCTTCGATGGACTCCGCCAACGCAGCCGACATGGCGTCGGCGTGGTCGACGGTTCGCACCTCCGGGGCAAAACCGTTTGGGCCTGCATGTCCGTTAAGAGTGGAGTTCTTGCCGCCGGTTTCCATCTGCACCGAAAACTGTGAGAAGGTATCCACGATCTCACTGCAGGATCGATAGTTGATGTCGAGATCACCGTGTTGGCCGCCGGCGAAATCTTGCTTACCAAACCGAGCTACATTGAATGACGAGGCACCACGGAATCGGTAAATTGATTGCTTGGCGTCGCCAACCACCCACAAGTTGTCGCCGGTCTTGGAAAGACCCTGCAGCAGTCTGACGCTGCTTCGGTTCACGTCCTGGTATTCGTCGACCAAGATGTGATCGTACTGCGCCTGCAGAAGAACTCGAGCTTCCTCATTGCCTTCGAGCAGATGCACCGGCATGTAGACCAAGTCGCCGAAATCCACGCAATTAGCTTCGCGCTTGAGTCGCTCGTAGACCGCGTAAACGCGAGCGACCTCCATAGCCTTCTCGGCCGCAATCTTCTCGTCTTGGTTTGAAGCAGTCCGAAGCATGGCCTCGGCAAGTCTGGCGTACTTTTTTTCGTCAACGACCTCATCCTTGGCGCGAGAGACGGCCGACAGCATGTCGGAAATCACATCGGTCGGGTCGTCCAGGTTACGATAGTGCAACAGGCCGAGCCGCGGGAACTCCTGTTCAAGCAGCTCGACGGCCTCAGCCCGATCCATCATCCTAGGATTATTCTGCAGCCCAAGTTCGCTCTTGAAGCGGCGCACGATATCCAGGCCAAAGGCATGAAAGGTGCCGATCCACATCGCGGCAGCCGCCTCCGGTTGCTTGGCAGCCAAGCGCTCGGCCATCTCGCTGGCGGCTTTGTTGGAGAAGGTCAGCACCAGAATGCGCCGCGGGTCCACGCCTTCGCGCAGCAATCCTTCTACGCGCGCGACCAAGGTTCGAGTCTTTCCGGTGCCTGGCCCCGCGCCTAGCAGATAAGGCTTTCCGCGGTGCGCAGCCGCGATCTCCTGTTTCTCGTTCAGCGGCGCCTGCGTCTCCTTCTTGGTACCCTTGGGTTCGACCGGGGGCAGTAAGAGTGCATCCAGCAACTGTTGCGCTACGACGGCGAACGGCGCGCCAAGGCGCTCGGCGATGGCCGTTGCCGTCAAGCCCTCATCGATATGCAATCGACGGGCGACGTTGCGAGGAAGCAAAAACTCCCTGGCGAAGAGGTCCATCTGAACCTCTCGGCGCTGCCGGCTGCCGTATCCGATGACGCGGTCCAGGCCAATGGGCGATGCCTCGGCCGAGCGCGTGGGGTCGATTTCCAGCGTTTCCGCGTCCGTGGGGTCATCACCCAGCACGACATGCCCGATCTCATGCGCAACGAGAAAGGCCCGCTCGAACGGGGATCCGCCATCCTCGTAAAGGATGAGGCGTTCGGATGCGAGGAATGTCGCGCGCCCGCTGTTTAGGATTGCCGCGCCTTGAGCGGCAGCTTCGACGTCTATGTCCCGGCGCCGAGCCTCTGCGATCACGAACTCGAACGGACACCATGGGTCATCGCCCTCGGACACTGCGCGTGCATGTAGCGCCGACGCGATCTGGCGAGCGAGTTCAACCGCCTCCATGTCACTCGGCTTCGGACATCAGCAGGGTGCGCTCAGCCTCTGAGTGCCCAGCTTCCTTCAGGAGCTGATCGAACGTGATCTGGCCACCGTTGCTCGGTACAGCCTCGGCCTTGAAGCTGCGTGCTGCGCTCAATACCGGCGGGGCTCTCAAGGCTTCCGTCAATTCTTCCGCTGTTGTCTTCGCTATGGATGCCAGACGAGTCAAGAACCGACGCGGCACAGAATCGACGATAACCCTATGCTCGCGAAACGCGGCCAGGACTTGACGTCTAACCCCTAAGGACACGGCAGCCTCCCGCAATTGACCGACTGTTAGCGCTGCCATGGGATCGGAAATTTTGGAGGCGGCTTCCAGCGACCCCAATTGAGACTTCGAGCGCTCGTGCCTGCCTAGGGCGGCGTCGATCGCGCCTAGCGCTTTCGCCTGGAGCTCGACCAAGTCGTCTGCGCTGTCTTGTAGGAGCTGGTTGAACTCTTCTTCGGGGGCGGTCCTTAAGAACTCCAAGGCGGCATCCAGCAACCGTTCCTGATCGCCCCGCTTCGCATCTTTGCGGCTCATGGTTTCTTCCCGCTCTGGCAAAGCGCGTCAAAAGCGCGAGTGACGCGCCGATGGGCGCTCCAGAATTCGCGATCGCTGACTTCCAATGCCTTTCGAATGTCGACAGGCATGAATCCCTGGCGCTCAATCATCTTGTCAAGGATGCGTCCTGCCAAATCCTCCTCGGCGAACTTCGCCCGCAGCGTCATCAGGACGTCATCCCGCAGGGCCTCCTGCTCGGCTTCAATAAGCGCTGCTTCCGGGGATGCGTCAGTACTGCCGTGATTTTCAATAAAGCTTTCAACGTCGTCCTCGTCATTCCAGGCGCCAAGTTCACGCTCGAGGACTACGTGTCCGTCCTTCGTCTGAAAGCTTTGATTCTGGTTGGAGGCATAGCTCTTCATGACACCGAAGACCAAGCCTACGAAATCCACCTTGTTCTTCTTCCATCGGCGCCGCCCGCTGAGGATGGCAACCAAGGCCTCCTGCAACAAATCTTCAGGCTGGCAACGGCCCTTCAGTGCGGTAGTCGTGTTGAGGATCATGCTGGCGGCCTTCATGAGCCGGCACTGTATCCCGGTGTCCCGTCGACAACGCTCCGCCTCGGCCACGACCTCTTGTGGCGTGGCCAGGACATCGCCCGGTTGTGCGGGATCGTCATCACCCTCTTCCTTCAGTTGCACGGTAGTCACCCCTGTAATGCTGGATTCCGCCCCCTCTTTTGACGCCGGTGGGCGTGTCAAAGCCGCTGTCGGTTCTCAGCATAACCAAATGAAGGAGGAGTGGTTCCTCCAGAGGACCTGACAATGCAAGCCAATTCTACCGATATCGACGCTGGGACCAACGCCGACGCCAAGGCCACCGACCGCTGGAAACTGAAAGTCCAAGGTGTCGTCTTGGAGTTCAACCAGCCCCAAGTCAAGGTGGCCGATGCGATGGCGCAAGCCGGCTTCGATCCCACGAAGGCTTGGCACATCTACCTGATTGTTCATGGCCAGAAGACCGAGGTTACCGTGGAACAAATCGTGGACCTGCGCACTCCGGGTATCGAGAAGATCCGCCTGATGCAGCGCAATGTGGACAACGGCGAGGGACAGCAGCCGGCCCCGCGCCGGCTCTTCAAGCTGCTCGCAGCCGATCATGCCTACTTGGATAGTCTCGGCTTGCGCTGGGAGGCGGTCTTCGAGGGCGAGCGCCGGTGGCTGCTCATGCACGACTATCCGTTGCCGACCGGCTACACCCCGAGGACGGCCACGTTGGCGCTCGATATCCCGAAGGATTACCCCGCCTCCCAGGTGGACATGTTCTACTTCGCGCCCTTCGTCGGTCGCACAAACGGCGTGGAAATACCGAGTGTTCAAGTGCGCGTGACCATTGGCGGCGTGGAGTACCAAGGGTGGTCGCGCCACCGGAACGTCGCCAGTGCCTGGGATTCGGCCGCCGACAACGTACGCACTCATCTGGTGCTGGTGGAGAGCTGCTTGGCCAAGGAACTGGGCGAATGATGCCGCGCGCCACCCTGAGCCTTACGGCCGCTGTCCAGGAACGGCTTCAGGCCCATCTTTTCCCTGGCGATGACAAGGAAGCGGCTGCGGTACTGGTGTGCGCTCGCGTACCTGGCCAGCGGCTACGGCTGATTGCTCGTGACGTGGTGCTCGTTCCACACGACGCCTGTGCAAGCCGTGCCGAGCACTCCCTGACCTGGCCCGGCGCATATATCGAGGAGGCAATCGATATCGCGGCGCCCGACCAGCTTTCCTTGATATTGGTACATTCGCATCCGAACGGCTTCCCGGACTTCTCCGACACGGATGACGCCAGCGATCAGGAGGTGATGCCCTGCATCTTCGAGGCCGTGGGCGACCTACATGGCTCGGCTGTCATGTTGCCCAGTGGTGTGCTGTTTGCACGCCTGTACGACCGGCACGGTGACCTGACCCGCGTGGACTTGGTTTCGGTGGTCGGCGATGATTTGGAGTTCTGGTGGCGCGACGATCTTTCGGGCGCCGCGAGCCGCCCCATGGCCTTCACCTCCGACATGCGCCGCGAACTCTCAGGGCTGACAGCATGTGTCATTGGAATCTCGGGCACCGGTTCCCCGGTAGCGGAGCAGGCTTGTCGGTTGGGGTTCGGCCGCGTGATCGGCATCGACCATGATCATGTCGAAGACAAGAACCTCAATCGCATCCTGAACACCTCGTTGGCGGACGCCAAGGACAGACGGGCAAAGGTCGCAGCATTCGGTGGGCGCGCCAACCAGTACCGGGAAACCCCCTTTTTTGAAGACATCGACGCGAACGTGATGACGCGCAAGGCTGTGCTTGCGGCGGCCCAGGCGGACGTCGTCTTCTGCTGCGTGGACACGCACCGTGGCCGCATGATCGCTGACCGCATTGCGGCCTGCTTCTTGTTGCCGCTGTTCGACGTCGGCGTGGCAATCCCGACCCGCAAGACCGGAGGCGGGCTGGCCATCGCGGAGGTCACGGGCCGTATTGACTATGTCAAACCTGGCGGCAGCAGCTTGAGCGACAGGGGCGTATACACGGCAGCTTCGCTCCAGGCAGAGGCACTCGCAGAGTCTGATCCGGCCGCACATGCCGAGCAGGTGAAGGCGGGTTACATTGAGGGGCTACCAGAGCAGGCCCCATCGGTTATCTCCTTGAACCTGCGCGCGGCCAGTGCCTGCGTGTTGGAGTTCATTGCACGGGCATACCCGTTCCGCCATGAGCCAAACGCAAAGTACGCGCGCACGCGCTTCATGTTGGCCGAGGCCTTCGAGGAATTCACGGCCGAGTGCGAGTTTCAAGCCAAGCCGTCTGTCCTACTTGCCGGCGGCGCGAAGGAACCACTGCTGGGGCTCCCGGTGCTCGGCCAGGAGGATGAGTGATGCGCCTGAGACGGCTCTGGTTGCAGTTCAATGAGTGGGTGCGACCGGCGCGACGATTGACCTTCATCGAAGGTGACGCGCTTCCAAAGGATCTGCCCACGCGTGACTTGATCGTTTTGCGCGATGGAGGAGAAGACTGGTCCGTGGCGATGAAGTGCCCCTGTGGCTGCGGTCAACGGGTCGAGCTACCGCTCCTTGATGAGGTCAAGCCTCGATGGACGTTGAAATTGGACCAACAGCGAAGACCGACACTTCGGCCATCTGTCTGGCTCAAGGATGGATGCAGGTCGCATTACTTTGTGCGCTCGGGCAAAGTCGTATGGGTTTGACCTAAGCGATTGTTCCGCCGATCGTGTTCTATGTCGCAATGACCGCTTTTGGCCGAAGGCGGCCATTGATCCCCATGCTCAGTGTGCCGATGTATCGATCGCAATCGATTGTTTTGGATTTCATCGACGTGTGCAACTTTCGACGCGAATTCTGCTCAGCTCCGCTGTAGTAGCGCTTCGACGCTCTCCGTCATCCGCTTCCGCTGCAACAGGAAATCCAGCGACGACCCACCCAGCTGCCGCCACAACACCGCCGAACGCAACGCCGCCAGCAGCAGCGCACGAATCTCGCCGACCACGCCGGTCTGGTTGAGGTAGTGCGGGTTGCCTTGCACCATCACCTTGGGCGACAGCGGGCTGATGTGCTTCACGTACAGATCGGCGAGCGCGTTGAGCACTGCCGGCTGCGTCGGTTCCTGCCCGGCGCTGTGCGCGGCGAGTTGCCCGATGTCGTCGCGCAATTCGTGTTGCACATCTTTGTCGCGACTGTAGCTGCGTTCCAGCGCCAGCACGCCCATCACCAGCTTGGGGAATTGCGGATCGCGCGATTCCTTGCGCAATTGCTCGCGCAGGCGCAACAGTCCGGGGCGAATCGTGCTGACGGTGCCGTAGACATCGTCCGTGCTTTCGGGATCGAGCTGGAACACGCTCGCCAGCACGCCATCCATCGCGCGGACATCGGCCTGGCCATTCTCGGCGAGACGGCGGACTTGCACCAATGCCTGGGCGAGGCCGGCGAGGGCGAGGACGCGATCCTGGGTTGGGGCTTGGCTCATTCGGGAAATGTCGGTTCGAGGGGGGCGTCGGTGGCGGCGATCACGGCGCCGCCGAGGCATTCGTCGCCATCGTAAAGGACCAGCGATTGTCCCGGCGTCACCGCGCGTTGCGGCCGCGCGAACCGCACGTCCACGCTGCCATCGTCGCGCGGGATCACGGTGCAGGCTTCCGCCGGCTGGCGATAGCGCGTCTGCGCCAGGCACCGGAACGATGTGGTGGGCGTTTCGCCGGAAATCCAGTGCATGGTTTCCGAACGCAGGCGGTTTGATTGCAGCCACGGCGAGTCGTGGCCCTGTTCGACATAGAGGATGTTGCGGGCGACGTCCTTGCCGACGACGTACCACGGCGCGGCATCGCGTCCGCGCACGCCACCGAGTTGCAGGCCGCCACGCTGGCCCAGAGTGTGGAAGAACACGCCCTGGTGTTCGCCGAGCACGACACCGTCGGGCGTCCTGATCTCGCCGGCCTGCATCGGCAGATATTGCGACAGGAAGGTGCGGAAATCGCGTTCGCCGATGAAACAGATGCCGGTGGAATCCTTTTTCGCCGCTGTAGGCAGCTTGGCTTCGGCGGCCATTTTCCGCACATCGGGCTTGTGCAGTTCGCCCAGCGGAAAACGCGTCGCAGCCAGCTGCGCCTGGCCGAGCTGGTGCAGGAAATAACTCTGGTCCTTGTCGGCGTCGATCGCACGCAGCAGGCGCCAGCGTCCGTCGCGCTCGTCGATGCGCGCGTAATGACCGGTGGCGATCTGTTCGGCGCCGAGATCGCGGGCAGCATCGAGGAAGTGCTTGAACTTCACTTCGCGATTGCACAGCACGTCCGGGTTCGGCGTGCGTCCGGCGGCGTATTCGTCGAGGAAGTGGCGGAACACGCCGTCCCAGTATTCGCGGGAGAAATCGCGGAAATGGATCGGGATGCCGAGCCGGCCCGCGACCGCGACCGCGTCGCGACGATCGTCTTCGGCGCGGCATTCGCCGCTGCCGTCGTCGGCCCAGTTCTGCATGAACAGCCCGGCGATCGATTCGCCGTCGTCGCGCAGGCGCAAGGCCGCCACCGAAGAGTCGACGCCTCCGGAGAGTCCGACGATGATCCTTGCCGCGCTCACTTCAACTGCGCGGCCATGTCGAGCGGATAGCGGCGTCCGGAAAGGAAGTCCTGGGCGACTCGCCACACCATCGGGCTGCGATGGTCGGCCATGCGGGCTTCCAGTTCCGCCGGTGTCCACCAGTGCGCGGCGATGATCCCGTCATCGAGCGCTCGCGCTGCATCGTGTTCGACCGGTTCCGCGGCGAAGGCGAAACGCAGGTAATGGCGGCCCGAGCCTTCCGGCACGGGCGGCGCAGTCCACTGATAGGCACCGATGAAGGCGGTCAAGCGCACGTGCCAGCCGGTTTCCTCCAGTGTTTCGCGCAGGGCGGCCGCCTGCAGGGTTTCGTCGGGTTCGAGATGGCCGGCCGGCTGGTTGATCACCACGCGGCCACCGGCGTTTTCCTCGACCATCAGCAGCCGGCCATCGCGCACGACGACGGTGGCGACGGTGACGTCGGGTTGCCAGAAGCGGCCTTCGCGATAACTCACATCAAGAATCCCAGTGGAATCAAGCCATTGTGCGGTCATGGCCCGCCCACGTCCATTCAGCGGGCGTCGATTTATAATTGCCCCCATGAGCCAGGAACGCGACGCCGCCCAAGAGCGCGGTACCGTGGCCGAGGTTGCGCGGCCGGAAACGCAGCCACCTTCGCGCTACGCGGTGCTGATGCTGAACGACGATTTCACCCCGATGGACTTCGTGGTGGAGGTTTTGACGCGCTTTTTCGCCATGGACCTGGAGAAGGCGACCCAGATCATGCTCCACGTCCATACCCGCGGCCAGGCCGTCTGCGGGGTCTATACCCGCGACGTCGCCGAGTCCAAGGCCGGGCAGGTGAACGAATACGCCAGGCTGGAACAGCATCCCTTGTTGTGCCGGGTGGAAAAGGCGTAGCTTCGTCCCCATAACGGTCCCAGACCATCATTGGGGAAAGCTCCATGTTTTCCAAAGACCTCGAGACCACCATCGGCCAGTGCTACAAGCACGCCCGCGAGCAGCGCCACGAATTCATGACCGTGGAACACCTGCTGCTGGAGCTGGTCGACAATCCCGCCGCGCGTGAAGTCCTGACCGCCTGTCGCGCCGACATCCCGCGCCTGAAGGCCGACCTGCAACGCGCGATCGAAGCCTCGGTCGCAGTGCTGCCGGAAGACGACGGCCGCGATACCCAGCCGACGCTGGGCTTCCAGCGTGTGTTGCAGCGCGCCGTCTACCACGTCCAGAGTTCCGGCAAGGCCGAAGTCACCGGCGCTAACGTGCTGGTGGCGATCTTCGGCGAGAAGGATTCGCACGCGGTCTACCTGCTCAACCAGCAGGACGTGACCCGCCTCGACGTCGTCAATTTCATTTCCCACGGCCTGTCCAAGCATGGCGAGGAGCAGGCGTCGTCCGATGCCTCGCGTTCCGGCGAGGAAGGCGAGGGCGAGGAGGGCGGCGGCACCGGTGGTGGCGATCCGCTGGCCGAATTCGCGACCAACCTCAACGCCTCGGCGAAGGACGGCAAGATCGATCCGCTGGTCGGTCGCGCTGACGAAATCGAGCGCACCATCCAGGTGCTGTGCCGTCGCCGCAAGAACAACCCGCTCTATGTCGGCGAAGCTGGCGTCGGCAAGACCGCGATCGCCGAAGGCCTGGCCAAGCGGATTGTCGAGGGCGACGTGCCGGAAGTGCTGAAGGACGCGACGATCTTCTCGCTCGACCTCGGCAGCCTGGTGGCGGGAACGAAGTACCGCGGCGATTTCGAGAAGCGCCTCAAGGCCGTGCTGGCCGCGCTCAAGAAGATCCCGAACGCGGTGCTGTTCATCGACGAGATCCACACCATCATCGGCGCCGGTTCGGCGTCGGGCGGCACGATGGACGCCAGCAACCTGATCAAGCCAGCGCTGTCGTCGGGCGAACTGCGCTGCATCGGTTCGACCACCTTCCAGGAATACCGCGGCGTGTTCGAGAAGGACCGCGCGCTTGCGCGTCGTTTCCAGAAGATCGACATCGTCGAGCCGACCGTGCACGAGGCCGTCGAAATCCTCAAGGGCCTGAAGCCGAAGTACGAGGCGCACCACGGTGTGAGCTATGCGGATGACGCCATCCAGGCCGCGGTCGATCTCTCGGTGAAGCACATCAACGATCGACTCCTGCCCGACAAGGCGATCGACGTGATCGACGAAGCCGGTGCCCGCCAGCGCATCGTCGCCGAGACTTCGCGCAAGGCGGTGATCGACGTCGAGGAGATCGAGACCATCGTCGCCAAGATGGCGCGCATCCCGCCCAAGCAGGTCAACACCAGCGACAAGGACACGCTGCAGCAGCTCGAGCGCAACCTGAAGATGGTGATCTTCGGCCAGGATCCGGCGATCGAAACGCTGGCTTCGGCGATCAAGCTCGCGCGTTCCGGCTTGGGCAATCCCGACAAGCCGATCGGCAGCTTCCTGTTCGCCGGTCCCACCGGCGTCGGCAAGACCGAGGTGACCAAGCAGCTGGCGATGCAGCTCGGCATCGAACTGGTGCGCTTCGACATGAGCGAGTACATGGAGCCGCATTCGATCAGTCGCCTGATCGGCGCCCCTCCGGGCTATGTCGGCTTCGACCAGGGCGGTCTGCTGACCGAGAAGATCGTCAAGACGCCGCATTGCGTGTTGCTGCTGGACGAAGTCGAGAAGGCGCATCCCGACATTTTCAACATCCTGTTGCAGGTGATGGACCGCGGCGTGCTGACCGATACCAACGGTCGCGAGGCGAATTTCCACAACGTGATCCTGGTGATGACCACCAATGCCGGTGCCGCCCAGGCCGCGCGTCGCAGCATCGGCTTCACCAAGCAGGACCACAGCACGGATGCGATGGAAGTGATCCGCAAGGGCTTCAGCCCGGAATTCCGCAATCGCCTCGACGCGATCGTGCAGTTCCAGGCGCTGGGCAGCGATCACATCCTGCGCGTGGTCGACAAGTTCCTGATCGAACTGGAAGCGCAGCTGCAGGAGAAGCACGTCACCCTGTCGGCGACGCAGAAGGCGCGCGAGTGGCTGGCGCAGAACGGCTTCGATCCGCTGATGGGCGCCCGCCCGATGGCGCGCCTGATCCAGGACAAGGTGAAGCGTCCGCTGGCCGACGAACTGCTGTTCGGCAAGCTGGTGGAAGGCGGCCATGTCGGCCTCGACGCCAACGACGACGGCCTGGTGCTGAACATCGAAGCCGCCAGCCCGGCGGCGCCGAAGGAAGAAACCGCGCCGGTGGTGTGATTGTTGCAGGAACGAAAAAGGCGACCCACGGGTCGCCTTTTTTTCTTTGCGCGTGTCGCCTCGATCAGCGATGGCGATAGGTGATGCGACCCTTGGTCAGGTCGTAGGGCGTCATCTCGACCTTGACGCGGTCGCCGGTCAGGATGCGGATGTAGTTCTTGCGCATGCGCCCGGAAATGTGCGCGATGATCTCGTGCCCGTTCTCCAGCTTGACCCGGAACATGGTGTTCGGCAGG
>JASLDW010000073.1 GCA_030151365.1 Lysobacter sp.
GCCAGGATGTTCGTCTGTTCGGAAATGTCGTTGATCAGTTCCACGATCGAGCCGATTTCCTGCGAGCTTTCGCCCAGTCGCTTGATTCGCTTCGAGGTTTCCTGGATCTGGTCGCGGATGTTGTCCATGCCCTGGATCGTCTGGCGCACGACGCCGGCACCGTTCGTCGCGATTTCCACCGACTTGCGCGCCACTTCCGCGGACTGCGCCGAGTTGCGCGACACGTGGTTAATGTTCGAGGCGATTTCGCTGATGCGGTCGGAGGCGTGGGTGATTTCCTGCGCCTGGTGTTCCGCCGCCTCGGCGAGGTTGAGCGCGGTGTTCTGCGTTTCCTGCGCACCGGCCGCGACCTGCACCGAAGTGTCGTTGATCGTGCCCACGAGGCTGCGCAGCTGTTCGATGGCGAAGTTGATCGAGTCTGCGATCGCGCCGGTCACGTCCTCGGTCACGGTCGCCTTCACGGTCAGGTCGCCTTCCGCGAGCGAACCCATTTCGTCGAGCAGGCGCATGATCGCCTGCTGGTTGCGGGCGTTCAGTTCTTCCACCGCCGCGCGGCGCTGGGCCTGGGCGCGGTACTGGTTGACCAGCAGGAAGACCAGCGAGAGCACCGCCAGCGCACCGGCCAGCAAGGTGATCCACACATTACCGAGGATGTTGGTGTCCTTGAGCGAGCCGCTCGCGGTGAAGCTGCTGAACAGCTTGCGGCTGTCGGCCAGCAACTTGTCGGCGCCGGTGCCGATCTTGTCGGAGGCCGCCTGCGCGTCGAACAGCTGCTTGGAGTTGCCGAGGATGGCGTCGAGATCCTTCTTCATCTCGCCCCACATCAGGGTCGCCTTGTTCAGCGGCGCCACCGCGGCACCGGTGGTGACCTTGGCGGCCATGACGCCGCCCTCGCGCAGCGATGTCATGATCTGGTCGAACAGGCCCGAGTCCTGGCGCAGGCCGTTGCCGGCCACCGGGGCGCCGGCGCCACCGGCGCGGATTTCCGCGATGCGGCGACCCATACCGGACGCCAGCACGATCTGGCGCATGGCGATCTGTTGCTGGGCCGCGGGGGCGTTGCCGTTGCTCAGGCCGGCCACGACTTCATTGAGCTGGGCCTGGAGGTCGGGGATGCGTGCGCTGAACTTGTCGGCGTTGCCGGACAGGCCGGTCAGCACCGACTCGGAATTGATGATGGCGTCGCCGCTCTTGGCCAGCGGGGCCCAGGTCTCCTTGACGCGCTTGATGTCGGCGGAGACCGCGGCTTCGCTGCCGTAGCGCGAATCCACTTCGTTGACCGCCTTCTGGATGTCCTCGCGCACCGTCTTGAGGTTCTTGAAGGCGTCGGGCTTGCCGTCCACCGCCGCGCGGCTCAGGTTGGCGTACTGCTGCGACAGCACCTGGAGGTCGGCCACGGCGCCGCTCGCGCTGCTGTAGCGCGACGACTTGAACAGCGAATAGCCCGCGTTGACCAGGAACACCAGCAACGCCCCGGCGAGGATGATCGCCCAGAAGTTGCTGCCGGCGGCACGTGCCCTGCCGAGGATGTTGTCCGCTGTGGTGCTCATGGTTTTGCCCCTTTGGTGACGCGTGTTGCGCTGCCGTGCCGCGCTGTTGTGGATGTGTGGAGTGGATGGATGCCGCGGTCAGGCCGCGGCCTGCCTGAATTCCGGAGTGCGGACCAGCCGCGACAAGTCGAAGACGCCCCAGGTCTCGCCGTCGGCATGGAATGCGCGCTGGATGAAGTGCCCGTACCGCCCTTCGCCGATTCCGCTCGGGTCGGTGGATTGCTGCTCGCCGAAGATGCGCTGGCCGAACAGGCCATCGATCAGCACGGCGACGTCCCCGCCCGGCTGGCGCACGATCAGCATGCGCTGGTCCTCGCGCAGCACGGTGCGTTCGCCTTCCAGGAACAGCTTGAGATCGACCACCGGCAACAGGTTGCCGCGGATGTTGGCGAGGCCGAGCAGCCAGGCCTGGCCGCCCGGGACCGGCGTGGTTTCCGGCAGGGTCAGGATCTCGGCGATGTCGTCATAGCTGGACAGGAGCTGGTGCGCGCCGACGCGATAGCCGAGCCCGCGCCAGCCTTCGCTGGCGGACAGCTGCGGCAACCCGACGTTCCGCGCCTGGCAGCGCTGGTCGAGGTCGCACAGATAGCGGTAGGCGCTCAGCCCCGATTCCATCTCGTTCAGTTCCCCTGGACGTGGGCCTGGATGGCCCCCAGCAGTTCTTCGCGGGTGAAGGGTTTGGTCAGGTACTGCTCCGACCCCACGATCCGACCCTTGGCCTTGTCGAACAGCCCGTCCTTGGACGACAGCATGATCACCGGCGTCGACCGGAAGACCTGGTTGTTCTTGATCAGGGCGCAGGTCTGGTAGCCATCGAGGCGCGGCATCATCACGTCGACGAAGATGATGTGCGGGTGCTGCTCGACGATCTTGGCCAGCGCTTCGAAGCCGTCGCTCGCGGTGACCACGTCGCAGCCTTCGCGCTTGAGCAGCGATTCCGCGGTGCGACGGATGGTCTTGGAGTCGTCGATGACCATCACCTTGAGGCCGCTGAAGCGTTCGTGGCTGTTGTTGCCTTCCATCCACCTGTCCTGAGAAACGGGGGCACGCCGGGGGAAGCGGCCATCCGTGCGAATGTTCCATCCGCCGCATGGCCTGTCAAGCCGGCGTGACGAAAACAATGTAATTTCCGCGCGTTTCGCCAATCGCGCCGGATCGATATTGCTACCATCTGCACATCTAACGAGGGCGGCGGAGAACGGCATGCGTCACGAAGTGGTGGTGGTGATGGATCCGATCGCCGCGATCAAGCCGGCCAAGGATTCCACCCTCGCCATGCTGCTGGAGGCGCAAAG
>JASLDW010000130.1 GCA_030151365.1 Lysobacter sp.
ACTCCGAAATCGCTTGTCCTCATCGACGAGTTCGGTACGGGTACCGATCCGCAGTTTGGTGGCCCGATGGCAGAAGCGGTGCTGGAAGTACTGAACAACAAACTGCGTGACCTGGAGTTTGACAAACGCAGAGAGATCATCCGGATCCTGATCGCGCTGACCAATGACCTGAGACCTTATACACAACTGCTCTTGTCTTATCACGGTTTCCTCACCAAACTCGACTTCGTACGGGCCAAGGCCCTGTTTGCGCTGGATATTGAGGCAGATATGCCCGTATTGATCCGGGAAGCGCGTGTGAAACTGGTCAATGCCCGGCACCCGCTGCTACATCTGTCTTTTAAGGGTGAGGGCAAGACGGTGGTGCCGCTCAATGCCCGGCTCGATGAAGGCCTGCGGATCTTGCTGGTCTCCGGACCGAACGCCGGTGGCAAATCTGTCTGCATGAAGACGGTGGGCTTGTTACAGATCATGGTACAGTCTGGTCTGCTCATCCCGGCAAATGAATCCAGTGAGGTGGGCATTTTCGACCAGGTCTTCGCCGATATCGGTGATGACCAGTCTATTGAAAGTGATCTGAGCACCTACAGCGCACACCTGACTAAAATGAAGTATTTTGTTGCGCATGCTACTCCGAAATCGCTTGTCCTCATCGACGAGTTCGGTACGGGTACCGATCCGCAGTTTGGTGGCCCGATGGCAGAAGCGGTGCTGGAAGTACTGAACAACAAGAAGACCAGGGGGGTAATCACAACGCATTATTCCAACCTGAAGCTGTTTGCCGGGAATACGCCTGGATTGGAGAACGCCTCTATGCTGTTTGACAATACAAAGATGAAGCCGCTGTACGTGCTGGAAATTGGTAAGCCGGGCAGTTCCTATGCTTTTGAGATCGCCCAGAACATCGGGCTGCAAAAGGAGGTGCTTGAACTGGCCAAGGCCAAGACGGGTTCCGGCCAGAACCGTATGGATACCATGCTGGTGGATCTGGAGCGGGAAAAGAAGCAGGTACATGACGCGAAGGTGAGCCTGGCCAACCAGCAGAATAAGGTGAAGAACCTCGTCGCTGAAAACGAAAAGCTGAAGGCTTTCCTGGAGGAGAATAAAAAGACGCTTATCCGTGAGGCCAAACTGGAGGCCCAGAACATCATTAAGAATGCCAATAAACTGATAGAGAATACGATTGCCGAGATCAAAGAGCAGAAAGCAGATAAGACCGTTACCCGGCAGCTCCGTCAGCATCTGCAGCAGCAGCTTTCTGCCAACCAGGTACGGGAAGAGGTAAAGCCGGAACCGGTTAAGCCATTGAATACACCTATTGAAGTAGGAGACTGGGTACAGCTCAACAACAGTGACACTACAGGACAGGTGCTGGAGATCAACCGGGACAACCTGGTGATCGCCCTGGGCGACCTGCGTTCGGTGGTGAAGAAAAACCGGGTCTATAAGATCAGCAACAAGCAGGCAAAGAAAGCGGCGGTGCAAAGTGGCTCCTTCACCGGAAGCATTACAGAGGCCATCAGTAGTTTCAGTGCTGAACTTGATCTGCGTGGCATGCGTGGCGAAGATGCGCTTCATGAGCTGGAAAAATACCTGGACAAGTCGCTGATGCTTGGTTTTCCCTATATCAAGCTTATTCATGGCAAGGGAGATGGTATCCTGCGGAAGCTGATCCGCGAGTATCTTCGCAAATACACGCAGGTCAATCGGATGGAAGATGAGCATGCAGACAGGGGCGGGGACGGTATTACTTACGTTTACTTTAATTAAGCGGGCTGATCCGGCTGTCATCTTTCCGCAATGGGCTGAAAAACCTGGGCGAACATTTGGGTCTGAGGCAGGTTTTCCGTTAATTTAGTAGAAAACTTACTTATTATGATCAATAAAGTCGTTTCCGGAGCCGCTGAGGCGATCAGGGACATTGCCGACGGCAGTACAGTCATGCTTGGCGGTTTTGGGCTCTGTGGTATCCCGGAAAACTGTATTTCTGCCCTTGTGAGCAAGGGCGTAAAGGACCTGACCTGTATTTCCAACAATGCCGGTGTAGATGATTTCGGCATCGGCCTGATGCTGCACCGTCACCAGGTAAAGAAAATGATCGCCTCCTATGTGGGCGAGAATGCCGAATTTGAGCGGCAGCTGCTCAGCGGAGAACTGGAAGTGGAGCTGATCCCCCAGGGTACGCTGGCGACACGCTGTCTGGCTGCAGGTTATGGTATGCCCGCTATCTTTACACCTGCCGGGGTGGGTACGGAAGTAGCCGAAGGCAAGGAGGTCAGGAACTTCAATGGCAAGGACTACCTTATGGAATATGCCTTTGATGCCGATTTTGCCATCGTAAAAGCCTGGAAGGGTGATACTGCTGGGAACCTGATCTATCGCTCGACCAGCCGTAACTTCAATCCGGTGATGGCGATGGCCGGCCGGATCACTATTGCCGAAGTAGAAGAGCTGGTGCCTGCGGGGGCGCTGGATCCGGACCAGGTGCATACGCCCGGGGTGTATGTGCACCGCATTTTCCAGGGCTCAGGTTATGAAAAGCGAATCGAACAAAGAACTGTCAGACCAAAGA
>JASLDW010000098.1 GCA_030151365.1 Lysobacter sp.
GGGCTTCCGCCCGGGCAAGGTGCCGGCCAGCGTGATCGACAACCGCTACGGCGACCAGATCCGCGGCGAGATCCTCGACGGCATGCTGCGCGAAGGCTTCGGCAAGGCCGTGGAAGGCCAGGACCTGCGCATCGCCGGCAATCCGCGCATCGTCCCGAACAACGAAGCCGCCGCCGAAGGCGAACTGGCTTATGTCGCCGATTTCGAGCTGGTCCCGGATTTCGGCGACATCGACGCCACCAAGCTCAACGTGGTCCGCCACACCGCCGAAGTGACCGACGAAGACATCGACCGCATGGTCGAGAACCTGCGCATGCAGCGCCAGAGCTGGTCGCCGGTGCAGCGCGCCTCCAAGAGCGGCGACCTGGTCGACGTGGAGATGAGCAGCGAAGTCGATGGCCAGCGCATGCCGCCGCAGGGCGTCGAGTCGGCTTCGACCGTGCTGGGTTCGGCGCAGATGCTGCCGGCCCTGGAAAGCGCCCTCGAAGGCCTCGAGCCGGGCGCGGAAAAGGACATCGAGATCGAGTTCCCGGCCGACTGGCGCATCGAATCGCTGGCCGGCAAGACCGCCAAGGTCCACGCCAAGGTGACCCAGATCGCCGAAGCCAGGCTGCCGGAGGTCGACCAGGCCTTCATCCGCAGCTTCGGCGTGCGCAGCGGCGAGATGGAACAGTTCCGCAACGACATCCGCCAGAACCTCGAGCGCGAGCTCAAGGGCGCGCTGATGTACCGCCTGCGCCGCGAAGTCGGCGAAGCGCTGGTCAAGGAATTCGCCGGCGTCGAACTGCCGCCGCGCCTGGTCCAGGACGAGGCCCAGGGCATGGCCGATGCCGATGCCGAACAGGCTCGCCAGAACGGCCAGCCGGTGGTCGAGGCGGCGCCCGGCCCATACGCCGAAGCCGCCCGCAAGCGCGTGCTGGTCGGCCTGCTGGTCGGCGAGATCGCCCGCCAGAACAAGCTGACCCTCGACACCAACCGCCTGGTCGAAACGCTGCGCCTGATCGCCTCGACCTACGAAGAGCCGCAACAGGTCATTGATTTGTACCGCAATGATCCCCAACTCATGCAGGGTCTGCAGAACCGCGTGATGGAAGAGCAGGTGATCGACTGGATCGCCGGGCAGGCCCAGCACACGGAACAGGCAATGTCCTTCCAGGACGCGATTCGCGCCGAGTAACCAGGCCTCAACCAGACCTGATACCGTCACGAGGCGCGTCACCCCTACGGAGCTTGAGCATGTCGTCGATTCCCGCCACTTCGCTGAACCTCGTGCCCATGGTGGTCGAACAGACCAGTCGTGGCGAACGCGCCTATGACATCTATTCGCGCCTCCTCAAGGAGCGCGTGATCTTCCTGGTCGGCCCGATCGACGACAACGTCGCCAACCTGGTGGTGGCCCAGCTGCTGTTCCTCGAGGCCGAAAACCCCGAGAAGGACATCAGCCTGTACATCAACTCGCCGGGCGGCGTGGTCACCGCCGGCATGTCGATCTACGACACCATGCAGTTCATCAAGCCGGACGTCTCCACCATCTGCGTGGGGCAGGCGGCCTCGATGGGCGCGGTGCTGCTGGCGGCCGGTGCCGCCGGCAAGCGCTACGCGCTGCCGAATTCGCGGGTCATGATCCACCAGCCGCTGGGCGGCGCCCAGGGCCAGGCCGCCGACATCGAGATCCAGGCGCGCGAGATCCTGACGCTACGCCAACGCCTGAACGAGATCCTCGCCAAGCACACCGGCCAGTCGCTGGAGACCATCAGCCACGACACCGATCGCGACAATTTCAAGGACGCCGAGGCCGCCCGCGCCTATGGCCTGATCGACCAGGTGCTGGCGCGTCGCCCCGACGAGACCATCCAGGCCGGTTGATTGTCTGGGCGTTCAAGCAAGCCTTTGATTCACAACACAATTGGTCGGGTGTCCACACCGTAGTGGACGCCCGGTCTTATGCTATCTTCCGGGAGAGCCACTCTCCCGAGCTCAGGACAGGGAATGACAGACGACCGCACCACCCGCACGACCGACAGTTCCAAGATTCTCTACTGCTCGTTCTGCGGCAAGAGCCAGCACGAAGTCCGCAAGCTCATCGCCGGTCCCAGCGTGTACATCTGCGACGAGTGCGTCGAGCTGTGCAACGACATCATCCGCGAGGAACTCGAGCAGAAGTCGGACTCCAGCCGCAGCGCGTTGCCGAAGCCGCAGGAAATCCTCGAGGTCCTCGACCAGTACGTGATCGGGCAGTCGCGCGCCAAGAAGACGCTCGCGGTCGCCGTGTACAACCATTACAAGCGCATCGAGAGCCGCCAGAAGTCGGACGACATCGAACTGGCGAAGTCGAACATCCTGCTGGTCGGACCGACCGGCTCGGGCAAGACGCTGCTGGCGGAAACGCTGGCGCGCCTGCTCAACGTGCCGTTCACCATGGCCGACGCCACCACGCTCACCGAAGCCGGCTACGTCGGCGAGGACGTGGAAAACATCATCCAGAAGCTGCTGCAGAAGTGCGACTACGACGTCGAGAAGGCGCAGCACGGCATCGTCTACATCGACGAAATCGACAAGATCTCGCGCAAGAGCGAGAACCCGTCGATCACCCGCGACGTGTCGGGCGAGGGCGTGCAACAAGCGCTGCTCAAGCTGATCGAAGGCACCATCGCCAGCATTCCGCCGCAGGGTGGGCGCAAGCATCCGCAGCAGGAATTCCTGCAGGTCGACACCCGCAACATCCTGTTCATCGTCGGCGGTGCGTTCGCAGGCCTTGACAAGATCATCCAGCAGCGCACGACGGAGGCCGGCGGCATCGGTTTCAGCGCCAAGGTGAAATCGTCCGAGCGCAAGGCCGATACCGGCAAGGTGCTGGCCGACGTCGAGCCGGAAGACCTGATCAAGTTCGGCCTGATCCCCGAATTCGTCGGCCGCCTGCCGGTGGTCGCGACGCTCGAGGAACTGGACGAGGCGGCGCTGGTGAAGATCCTCTCCGAGCCGAAGAACGCCATCACCAAGCAGTTCCGCAAGCTGTTCGAGATGGAAGGCGTGGAGCTGGAATTCCGCCCGGAAGCCCTTGCCGCGATCGCGCGCAAGGCGCTCAAGCGCAAGACCGGCGCGCGCGGCCTGCGCACCATCGTCGAATCGGTGCTGCTCGACACCATGTACGACCTGCCGTCGCTGGAAAACGTCAGCAAGGTCGTGGTGGACGAATCGGTGATCGACAACAAGACGCCGCCGTTCCTGATCTACGACGCGGCCGCCCAAGCGCCGCAGCAGAAGATCGCCGCCGCCGAGTAAGCCGGCGTCTTCACGTGATTTGAACTGAACGGGCTGGCCTTGTGCCGGCCCGCTCTTCGTTTGCGCGGATGAATGGAAACCGACCGGAATCCGACGCGAAAAAGCGTGGTCGCGTCCCTTGCAAATGACCGGAACGTGCCGCACCTTCTGTGGAAGCGGCGGTTGCCGCAGCGGAGCAATTGAATGACCGAGAAATCCAGCCAGCCCAGCCCCACGACCCTGCCCGAAGGCGCACTGCCGGTGCTGCCGTTGCGCGACGTGGTGGTGTTCCCGCACATGGTGATCCCGCTGTTCGTGGGGCGCGAGAAATCAATCAAGGCGCTGGAAGTGGCGATGGAAGGCGACAAGCGCATCCTGCTGGTCGCGCAGACTTCGCCTGACATCGACGATCCGGCGCAGGGCGACCTGTATTCGGTCGGCGCGCTGGCCCAGGTGCTGCAACTGTTGAAGCTGCCCGACGGCACCATCAAGGTGCTGGTCGAAGGCACCGAGCGCGTCGGCGTCAACGGCGTCGAGACGCACGAGGGCGCGCTGTACGGCATGCACCACGCATTGCAGCAGCCACCGGAACGCGACGTCCAGGAAGTCGAGGCGCTCAGCCGTTCGCTGACCGGATTGTTCGAGCAGTACCTCAAGACCAACCGCAAGCTGCCGCCGGAGCTGATGCAGACGCTGCAGACGCTCGACGACCCGGCGCGCATCGCCGACAGCATCGCCGCGCATCTGTCGGTGCGCCTGTCGGACAAGCAGAAGCTGCTGGAAACCGTCGACGTCGGCGAGCGCCTCGAATTGCTGATCGGCCTGGTCGACGGCGAACTCGACGTGCAGCAGCTGGAGAAGAAGATCCGCGGCCGCGTGAAGTCGCAGATGGAGAAGAGCCAGCGCGAGTACTACCTCAACGAGCAGATGAAGGCGATCCAGAAGGAACTGGGCG
>JASLDW010000002.1 GCA_030151365.1 Lysobacter sp.
GACAGGCGTACAATGTCGAAAAGTCGGGGCTCGCCTCGGCTTTTTTCACGTCTGGAGCAAGGAAATGGGTCAGTCGGTCGTCGTTTTGGGTGCCCAGTGGGGCGATGAGGGCAAGGGCAAGATCGTCGATCTGCTCACCCAGGACATCGGCGCCGTGGTGCGCTTCCAAGGCGGCCACAACGCCGGTCATACCCTGGTGATCGGCGGCAAGAAAACCGTCCTTCACCTGATTCCGTCCGGCATCCTGCGCGACGACGCGCTGTGCCTGATCGGCAATGGCGTGGTCCTGCATCCGGGCGCGCTGCAGAAGGAAATCGCCGAACTCGAAGGCAATGGCGTGGAAGTGCGTTCGCGCCTGAAGATCTCGCCGGCGACGCCGCTGATCATGCCGTACCACATCGCGCTGGACCAGGCACGCGAGAAGGCCGCCGGCAAGTCGGCGATCGGCACCACCGGTCGCGGCATCGGCCCGGCCTACGAGGACAAGGTCGCGCGTCGCGGCATCCGCATCGCCGATCTCCACTACCCGGACGAATTGGCCGAAAAGCTGCGCACCGCGCTCGATTACCACAACTTCGTGCTGACGAAGTACCTCGGCGTCGAGGCCGTCGACTTCCAGAAGACGCTGGACGAGGCGCTGGCCTTCGGCGAATACGTCGAGCCGATGAAGGCCGACGTCGCCGGCATCCTCCACGACCTGCGCAAGGCCGGCAAGAAGGTGCTGTTCGAGGGCGCGCAGGGTTCGTTGCTCGACATCGACCACGGCACCTATCCCTACGTCACCTCCAGCAACACCACGGTCGGCGGCGCCTATGCCGGCACCGGTGTCGGCGCGAACGCGATCGACTACGTGCTCGGCATCGCCAAGGCCTACGCGACGCGCGTCGGCGGCGGTCCGTTCCCGACCGAACTGCACGACGACATCGGCCAGGGCATCCGCGATCGCGGCCAGGAATACGGCGCGACCACCGGCCGTCCGCGCCGTTGCGGCTGGATGGACATCGTCGCGCTGAAGCGCGCGGTCGAGATCAACGGCATCACCGGCCTGTGCATCACCAAGCTCGACATCCTCGACGGGATGGAGACGCTGAAGATGTGCATCGCCTACGAATACCGCGGCAAGCGCAGCGAATACGCGCCGCTCGACGCCAAGGGCTGGGAAGAATGCACGCCGGTCTACCTGGAATTCCCGGGCTGGCAGGAGTCGACCGCTGGCATCACCGAATGGGACAAGCTGCCGCCGGCCGCACGCGCCTACCTGCGCGCGCTGGAAGAGCTGGCCGGCTGCCCGCTGGCGATCGTGTCGACCGGCCCGGATCGCGACGCCAACATCATCCTGCAGGATCCGTTCGCCTGAATGGGGTAGTCAACGGTGCCCTGCCGCCGTTGACATGACTTCTGGCGGGCGCGGCTGGACAGCGTTCGCCGCAGACTCTCCGGTTTCCAACCCACGGAACCGGAGCGTTCATGTCCCGCATCCTCAGCCTCGCCATCGCCGCCGCGCTCGCGGGGCAGGCCCACGCCGCCACCAAGCCAGCCGCCGCCTCCGCGCTGCCGCGCATCGACACCACCACGACCACCCAGCTGCCGCGCAACGTGGTGCCGCAGCACTACACGGTGGAGGTGACGCCGCATGCGCAGGACATGAATTTCGACGGCGTGGTCTCGATCGACATCGCCGTGGTCCAGGCGACCAAGTCGATCACGCTCAACGCGATCGACATGACCTTCTCGCAGACCAGCCTGAAAGGCGCTGGTGGCACGCTGACGCCGCAGGTCAGCGTCGACGCCGCCAACCAGACCGCGACCTTCACCTTCGACAAGGAACTGAAGCCGGGCCGTTACGTGCTGTCCACGCACTACACCGGCAAGATCGGCACCCAGGCCGTCGGCATCTTCGCCCTCGACTACGACACCAAGGACGGCAAGAAGCGCGCGCTGTACACCCAGTTCGAGAACTCCGACGCCCGCCGCTTCATCCCGAGCTGGGACGAACCGAACTACAAGGCCGTGTTCGACCTCACCGCCGTGGTGCCGAAGGACCAGATGGCCGTCAGCAACATGCCGGTCAAGGCCAGCAAGGATGCCGGCAACGGCATGAAGCGCGTCACCTTCGGGACTTCGCCGAAGATGTCGACCTACCTGCTGTTCTTCGGCCTCGGCGATTTCGAGCGCCGCACGACCAAGGCCGCCGGCGGCACCGAGATCGGCGTGATCGCGCAGAAGGGCATGGTCTCGCAGGCCGATTTCGCGCTGGAATCGGGCGCCAAGATCATCGACGAATACAACGACTACTTCGGCGTGAAGTTCCCGCTGCCCAAGCTCGACAACATCGCCGCGCCGGGCCAGAGCCAGTTCTTCAGCGCGATGGAAAACTGGGGCGCGATCTTCACCTTCGAGTACGCGCTGCTGTTCGATCCCAAGGTCTCGACCGAGGGCAACAAGATCGGCATCTTCTCCACTGATGCGCATGAAATGGCGCACCAGTGGTTCGGCGACCTGGTGACGATGCGCTGGTGGGACGACCTGTGGCTGAACGAAGGCTTCGCCTCGTGGATGGAAGGCCGCACCACCGCCAAGCTGCATCCGGAATGGGAAACCGCGATCGGCGCCGTCGGCGTGCGCGAAGCGGCGATGGGTCGCGACGCGATCGCGACCACGCACCCGATCGTGCAGCACGTGGCCACGGTGGAGCAGGCCAGCCAGGCCTTCGACACCATCACCTATTCCAAGGGCGAGTCGGTGATCCACATGCTGGAGAACTACCTCGGCGAGAACGCGTGGCGCGCCGGCGTGCGCCGCTACATCAAGAAGCACGCGTACTCGAACACCGTGTCCGACGATTTCTGGAACGCGATGGACGAAGGCAGCAAGATGCCGATCAAGGACATCGCCCACGACTTCACCCTGCAGCCGGGTATCCCGCAGATCGACGTCGGCGCCGTCACCTGCAGCAACGGCAAGACCACGGTGCAGCTGACCCAGGGCGAATTCACCCGCGATCGTCCCGACAAGAAGCCGCTCAGCTGGCGCGTCCCGGTGGTGGCGGAAGTCGTCGGCAAGGCGTCGTCGCGCACCCTGGTGAGCGGCGGCAAGGGCAGCATCACCCTGCAGGGGTGCGGTCCGGTGCTGGTCAACGCCGGCCAGGCCGGCTACTACCGCACGCATTATTCCGCCGACCAGTTCGCCGCGATCAGCAAGGCCTTCGCGCAGTTGAAGCCGATCGACCAGCTCGGCCTGATGAGCGACACCTGGTCGCTGGGCACCGCCGGTCGCCAGCCGATCGCCGATTACCTCGAATTGACCCGCAGCATCAACGCCGATTCCAAGCCGCAGGTGCAGCAGGCGCTGGTCGGTTCGTTGGCGACCATCAACAGCTACAAGAAGACCGATGCCAACCGTGGCGCGTTCCAGGCCTACGCGACCAAGCGCCTGCGTCCGATGCTGGACAAGTTGGGCTGGGAGCAGAAGGACAGCGATTCCGCCGCGATCAAGTCGCTGCGCATGAGCCTGATCGGCACGCTCGGCGACATGGGCGATGCCGCGACGCTGGCCGAGGCGCGCAAGCGTTTCGCCACGCTGCAGTCGGGCGGGACGATGGCGCCGGAACTGCGTCGCGTCGTGCTCGGCATGGTCGCGGGCAACGCAACGCCGGCGGAGTGGGACCAGCTGCATGCGATGGCCAAGTCGGCGCCGACGCCGACAGTGAAGTCGCAGATGTATTCGCTGCTGGCCGCGGCGGACGACGCCAAGCTGGCGCAGAAGGCGCTGGACCTGGCCCTGACCGACGAGCCGGGCGCGACGACCAGCGCGAGCATGGTGCGCGGCGCCGCGTTCGGCCATCCCGACATGGTGTTCGATTGGGCGGTCGCGCATCGCGAACAGGTCGACAAGCTGGTCGATGCCTCGTCGCTGAGCCGCTATTACGCGGGTCTCGGTTCAAGCTCGTTCGATCCGGCGATGATCGGCAAGATCCGCGATTACGCCAACAAGTACCTGGCGCCGACCTCGCGACGCGAGGCGGAAACCGCGATCGCCAACATCGAATACCGCATCAAGGTCCGCAAGGAGCAGGTGCCGGCGATCGATGCGTGGCTGGCCAAGAACGGCGGCTGATCGAATCGTTGATGCAACGGAAGAAACCCGCCGCGAGGCGGGTTTCTTTTTTCACGCATGGTCGGCGAAACGGCGTGCGATCAGGTGATCGAGACTGGCGCGCCCGGGCCCGGCCATGAACAGCCAGAACAGCACGAGGATGTACAGCACTTCGTTGAGTTCGACGAAATCGTCGAGTGTCGAGACGCCCGGCAGCACCACCAGTGCCAGCGCAACGATCATGTTGAAGATCATCGGCAACGTGGCGAGGCGCGTCGCCAATCCGAGCATGAGCAGGATGCCGCCGATCAGATCCGTGGCGCCGCTGAGGTAGGCGCTCAAGCCGGGGAAGGGGATGCCCCAGTTGACGAAACGTTCGGTGAAGCCGTCGTGGTTCACCAGCTTGGCCCAGCCGGTTTCGGCCCAGAAGTAACCGAACACCAGGCGCAGCAGGAGCGGTGCCAGCCAATCGAAACGCGTGGTGAAGGAAAGCAGGGCGGCGTGGATGCGTTGCATGGCGGATTCCTCAAGTCATGTCGGGCGAAGGCGTTGCCGCGATTGCCAGCCCGTCTGCGATCCAGCGCTTGAGCAGCCCGATGGCGCGCAGCGCGGCCCCGGATTCGGGAAGGGATGAGGCGAGGCGCGCACAGAGTTCCGCGAACGTCGCGCCATCACCGGCCATGGCGAGCAGTGCCGCTTCGTCGGCATCGAGGCGGCGCCAATGGACGCGGAAATCCTGGCGCCACAACAGCCAGTCGAATGGATCGCCGGGAGTCGCGGGCGGCAGTGGGGCACCGGCATGGTGCGCTTCGACCATCGCCGGGATGGAGCCGGGCGCCCGCACGCGACGGATCGCCGGGTGCAGTTCCAGTCGCAAGCCAGGCCATGCTTCGGCGGGCAGCCTGGCGACATCCTCCAGCGAGATCGCGGCGGCATCGGCGGCATCGAAGACTTCGCCCTGCATCCATTCGAAGTCGGCGAGTGCGACCCAGCTGGAAGGATGTTCCTGGCGTCGCAGCCAGTTGGCGAAACCGCGCCCGAAATGCCGGACGGATGGATGCCGCGACGGATGCGCATGCAGATATCCGGTGGCGAGGGCGTCGAAAATCGCCTCGCCGACAAGCGCGCGGACTACCGGAAAGTCGTTGGCGAGGATGTCGGTCAGGCGCAGTCGGTAGGCATCGCCATAGATGCGCAGGCGCTCGCCGGGGCGATCACCGCCGATGAGCCCGGACGTTGCCGGATCATCGTGCAACAACCAGTCCTGCAGTGCCGCCTGTTGCGCGAAGAGCGTGGGCGGGGCGGGCGGGAAGTTCATGCCGCCTCCTTTTGCGGTGAAGCCGTTGCCGCGATGTCGCGCGCATGCGCAAGCTCGGCGATCAGGTCGGCGAACGGCGGAAAGTTGTCGTCGCGTTCGATCATCGCCGGTACGTCGCCGAAGCGGCGGATCGCATGCGCGTAGAGATCCCAGACGTCGTCGCAGACCGGCTGGTCGTGGGTATCGATCAGCAATCCGCTGCCGAGCGCGTCGGTGGAATGTCCGGCGAGGTGGATTTGCCCGACTGCGGCGACCGGCAGGGCATCGAGCATCGCGCGGGGATCGAAGCCGTGGTTGTGTCCGTTCACCCAGACGTTGTTGATGTCGAGCAGCAGCCCGCAGCCCGATTCCGCGACGATCGCCGAGAGGAATTGCGCTTCGTCCAGCGTGTCGCCGGCGAACCGCAGATAGCTGGAGACGTTTTCCAGCAGGATCTGTCGGCCGAGCGCATCCTGGACCTGGCGCACGCGCGTCGCGACATGGCGGACGGCTTCGTCGGTCTGCGGCAACGGCAACAGATCGTGCAGATGGATGCCGTTGTTGCCGGTCCAGCACAGGTGATCGGAAATCACGCGCGGACGCACGCGTCGGGCCAGGGCAGCGAGCTGATGCAGGTAATCGCGATCGAGCGGATCGCGCCCGCCGATCGACAACGACACGCCGTGCATCGCCAACGGATAGCGTTCGGCGATCCGGTCCAGCACATGCAGCGGGCGTCCGCCCGCGACCATGTAGTTCTCGCTGACGATTTCGAACCAGTCCACCGGGCACTGCGGCGCCAGGGTGTCTTCGTAGTAGGCAGGCCTCAGGCCGAGGCCGAAACCTTGCAGCGGGTGTGTCATCGCGTGTTCCCGGCGGATGCGTGGGAGGAAAGGCCCTGTCCCCTCGCGGCGGAGAGGACAGGGCAAGGCAGCCTCAGGACTTGCTGGCCGGCTTGGTCGCGGCGCCCTTGGCGCTCTCGAACTTGCCGCCCGCGACCTTGCAGTCCTTTTCGGTAGTGCTGGTGAAGCCCTGGCCCTTGCAGGCGTTCTGGCCCTTGCAGGCGTTGTGCGCGGTCTTGCATGCGCCCTGGCCCTTGCAGGCGTTGGCGCCCATGCAATGGCCCATCGCGGCACTGCCGGTTCCGGAGGCCTGCGCGATCGGCGCGGCCAGGAACATCGACGCGGCGGCCAGTGCCACGGACAGGCCGGAAACGGTCTTGAGTTGCGTGCTCATGGGAAACCTCGAATGGTCGTGAAAGAGGAAGCCGTCGGATCCGGCGGCGTGATCATTCCACCCGCGATCGGCGTCCGCGGATAGTCCCCTTCGTCCCGCCGCCATGCCCGAACGTCCGCCCGTCAACGCCGGTTCAGGCAGCCGGGACGAACGGGCATGCCAGGCCGCATGCGCGGGCATGGCGGGTCCATGCGGCGTGACCTAGGATGCGGGCATGGCCGAGACCGACCTTCCCGCGATGGCGCCGGACAGCATCGACAGCGTGCTGGAAACGGTGCTGGGCGCCTATCGCGTCCGGGTCGAGATCACCGCGAACGTCAGCTATTGCGGGCCATGGTTCGAACAGGAGCCGGCCACGCCGCATGGACAGTTCCACCTGGTCACCGCGGGCGGATGCTGGATCAACGAGGAAACATTGCAGCAACCGTTGTGGCTGGAGCGCGGCGACCTCGTGGTTTTCCCCGGCGGTTGTCGCCACATGCTCTCGGCCGGGCCCGACCCCCATCATCCGCCCGCCGGAGATGCCCCGGATACCTCGATGCTGTGCGGCGATCTCGACTTCCACGGCGGCAGCGGCAATCCGATCTTCACCGCGTTGCCGGCCTGCTTCGTGATCCGTTCCGAAGAAAGCGGCCCCGAGTTCCGCCAACTCGCCGAATTGCTGGCGAGCAACAGTCGCGACACGCGCTGGGGACGACAGGTGGTGCAGAACAAGCTCGCGGATTCGTTGTTCGCGATGGCCGTCTGCGAATACGTGCGGCGCGCGGAGCAACCGCGCGGACTGCTGGCGGCGCTGGTCGATGTGCGACTGTCGAAGGCATTGGCGGCCGTCCACATGCGGCCGGGCGAGGACTGGACGATCCAGGGCATGGCGCATGTCGCCGGGATGTCGCGCACCTCGTTCGCGGAATTGTTCACCCAGGTGGTGGGCGTGCCGCCGATCCAGTACCTCGCGCAATGGCGGGCCACCGAAGCGCGACGACTGTTGCGCAATCGACGTTTTTCCGTTGCCGCGGTTGCCGAAATGCTGGGTTACCGCAGCGAAGCCGCGTTCAGGCGTTTTTTCAAGCGTATCGAAGGCATCGGGCCGGGACGCGTGCGCGGCGATTCCTCGCAAGAGTGAATGCGGCTTTGCGCATTGATCTACCTGAGCGTCGGCTGATCGCGCGATCGCCTTAACGCAACCGCGACCTGTTTCTCCCATGCGCGCAACATCCGCTTGTGCAAAGTCGACGCGTGCACTCCCGCACATCGACCGGAGACATGCCGTGAACAATCCGAAGAATCACCCGCAGAAATCGCAGGCCAATCACCAGGATCAGACGGACAAGACCCCCGGCAACAAGCAGCAACAGACGACTGCAAGCCGCGAGCCCGAGAACAACAACCGGCCCGACCAGGACGAAGAAGAGGAAGAAGAGGAATAACCGGCCTGTTTTCCGGCGAATGAAAGGGAAAAGGCGCACCGGGTGCGCCTTTTCCATCCAACACGGGGGAGATCCCTTACAGGAAGTTGTATTCCACCTGCATGTTGAAGGCGCGCCCGCGCGGATCGGCGACGCGCGCTTCCCAGGCAGCGCCGTCGCCATCGTCGAGATAGCGCAGGGTGAACGGCGGATCGGTGTTGAGCAGGTTGCGGATGCCGAAGGTCAGCTTGAGATCCTTCGCCGCGTTCCAGCTGGCGCTGTAGTTGTAGGTGATGTAGGGCTTCACCTTGGGGTTGTAATCCGGCGGACGATAACCGTTGGCGATGCCCGGTGGCTGCCAGTCCTTGTATCCGCCGCGATAGACCTGGGTTAGCGTGTGCGACCAGTTGCCCTTGTTCCAGCTGAAGCCCAGGGTGTGCTTCCACTTGATCGGCAGGTTGTAGTAGCGCTCGTATTCGCCGACCAGGTTGTCGGTGTAGGGCAGGCTGTCGAAGGCCTTGGTGCGGAACGTCTGCAGGTAGTTGCCGTTGAGATGGACGTTCCAGTGGCCGCCGTAGAGCTTGCCGCCGACGTTGGCGTCGAGTTCGATGCCGCGGGTCAGGGTGCCGCCGGTGTTGATGTAGCGCTGGTCGATGGCGACGATCTGGCCGTTGGAATCGCGGATGAAATTGTCGGCGTACAGCGGGTAGTTCGCGGTCATCGTACTCAGGCTGAAACCGCTGCGGATGGTGTTGATGCGCTCGATTTCCCACCAGTCGACGGTGAGGTTGCTGTTGCGCGTCGGCGCGAGGACGAAGCCGATGCTCTTCTGCTTGGCCTTTTCCGGCTCCAGCTTGGGATTGCCGCCGCTGATGATGTCCGGACGGATCTGCACGCTGCAGTTCGCGACGTTCGGGTTGAACTGGCCCTTCGGGCAGATCGCCGGATCGGCGAGGTCGAGGCCGGTGTACTGGCTTTCGGTGATGCCGCGGAACAGCTTGGCGAAATCGGGCACCTTGAATCCAGTGCTGTAGGAGCCACGGAACGCCAGCCAATCGACCGGTTGCCACTTGAACGAGTACTTCGGGTTGGTGGTTCCGCCGAACCCGTCGTAGCGGTCGTGGCGCACGGCCAGATCCAGCGACAGGCTGTCGAACACCGGCACGTTGAATTCGGCGAAGATCGCCTTGACGTTGCGCGTCTTCTTCGGCATGTAGTTGGCCGAATCGCCCGGCGCGCCGAAGATGAAGGCATTGCCCAACGCCCACTGCGACGGGCCGCTGAATTCGTATTCCTCGCGGCGCACGTCGATGCCGACCGCGGCCTGCACCTTCTCCTTCGCCCACAGGTGGAAGCCGAGGCTGCCGCTGAAGCTCGCGTCGAAGGTGGTCATGGCGGTGGTGCCGTCATACAGTTCGAGCCCGGTGGCGTCCGCGGCGGCAAGACCGGTCACGGCCGCCTCCGATTGGCTCTGGCCCGGCATCGGGAACGGATTGAGCACGCCGTTCTTCAGCAATGCCTTCAGCTGCGGCGTGTAGTAGTAACCGCCAGCGAGCGTCGATTGCGCCTTGCTCTGCGCGCGGGACAGGCCGACGTTGTAATCCCAGGTGCCGAGCGTGCCCTGCAATCCGAGCAGGATGCGATAGGACTTGGTCGTGGTCTCGAGTTGGCGCGGTCCGCAGACCTCGCAACGCCACCGGTAGTTGATCGGCCTGCCATAGACCAGGTTGGCCTGCGGGCCGAAGTAATTCAGCAACTGGTTGTAGATCGCGTCGTAGGTCGCCTTGGTGTTCGCGTTCAACTCGTAGGCGTCGAGCTGGGTCGAAGTGGCATTGATGCTGCTCGAGATCTGCTGCGCTTCGAACTGGCGCTTCGAGGTGACCTTCGATGCCATGAATTCAGCGAAGAATTCGTGCTGTCCGCCGAGCTTGAAGGTCGCGCGGCCGATCGCCTGCAGGGTCTTCACCGGCTGCTGGATGGTGCGCGCGCGGCCGTAATCCCACGCGCAGGCATAACTTGCGGCAGGGCTGGCCCAGATCTGGTCGCCGTAGTCGCCCATCATGTCGCCGCCGTTGACGCAGCCGGCGCCACCGGGCAGGCGCAGCGTGTTGACCGAAGTCTTGGTGAGAGTGGTCGCGGGATCCTTCAGGCCGCTGCCGATCAGGCTGCCGGTGCCGCTGACGATATTGGCGAACGGCGTGCCGCGGGTATCCGGCGACAGGCCGCGGCTGGGCTGGAAGCTGTTGGCGAAATCGCGTTGGTAGCCACGCAGGGCATCGTTCTTTTTGGCGTTCACCGCAACCCACACGTTCCAGCGGTCGCGTTCGAGATCGCCGCGCCCACCCAGCAGGCTGGCGTGGTAGATGTTGCCGCCGCCTTCCTGGGTGATGTCGACGCCGGACGTCAGCGAAAGGCCCTGGTAATCGGTGCGGGTGATGAAGTTGATCACGCCACCGATGGCGTCGGTGCCGTAGATGGCGGAAGCGCCGTCACGCAGCACTTCCACCCGGTCGATTGCCGCGAACGGGATCGAGTTCAGATCCACCACCTGACCGGCAAGGCCATGGGTGGCGACGCGACGGCCGTTCAACAACACCAGCGTCGCATCCGCGCCTTGTCCACGCAGGTTGGCGCCCGATACGCCATTGTTGCCGCGCGTGCCCGGCGGTGCGATGCCGCTGTTGGCGGCCAGTCCGTCGGGACCATTGCTGGCGATGTTGATCTGTTGCAGCAGTTGTTCCGCCGAGGTGATGCCCTGCGCCACGATTTCGGCCTTCTGGATGATCGTCACCGGCATCGCCGCTTCGACATCGGTGCGCTTGATGCGCGAACCGGTCACCGTGACCGATCCAAGCTCTTTCTTGTCGGCCTGCGTGGCAGGAGCCTGGTCGGTTTGTTGCGCCATCACCGGCATGGAAACCAGTGCGGCGGCGAGGGCGAGGGTGAGGCGGTGGGCGACTGGCGCGGTGTGGTTTGGCATGAATCCCTCATGGCAGGCAGGTATGGCGCGAACGCTTCGCGCGGACACGCTTGGGCGATGCGTTGACAACGCGTCATGCATCGGTCACGTACGATTCACAATCTAGACGATTTTTGCCGCCTTGCGGTGCTGCGTTGCCGCACGGATGCGTCGAAAGCCCGGCGAAGGGTGGGGCGACCATCCTGTGGCAATGCCCGACTCCTCCCTGGCGCGCGAGATCGCCGAATACTTCCTGCTCACCATCGTCCAGGTGGCGGTGATCGCGCTGGTATTCCGGCCGATGGAGTGGTTGTGGCCGGTCGAGCAGTGGCCGGATCGCCGCATCACCGCGATCGATCGCGGCTACACCTTGATCAAACTGTTCGGGGTGCTGCCGCTGTTCACGTACCTGATCCTGGCGCCGCTCGGTCGCATGTTCGATGGCGGCGGCGACGATCCTGCCGGCATCGTTAGCGTGCAGGGCCTGGTGCCGTGGCTGGGCCAGCATCCCGTCGTGCTGTTCGTGGTCTATTACGCGATCCAGGACTTCACCTATTACCTGATCCACCGCCTGCAGCACGCCATCCCGTGGTGGTGGGCGCTGCACAGCCTCCATCACAGCCAGCGCCAGGTCAGTTGCTGGACCAACGATCGCGACCACTATCTCGACGACTTGCTGGAAGCGTTGATCGTGGCCGGTGTCGCGGTGGTGATCGGCGTGCCGCCGGTGGAATACGCCTTGCTGGTGCTGTCGGGCGAACTGCTGCAGAACCTCAGTCACGCCAATGTGCGGCTGCGCTTCGGCCCGTTGCTGGACAAGCTGGTGGTGGATCCGCGTTTCCATCGCCTGCATCACATGCGCGTCGATCCGGAGCGGCCGACACTGCATGCCTGCAATTACGCGCTGGTGTTCCCGCTATGGGACATCCTGTTCGGCACCGCGCTGTATGGCGAAACAGTCCGGCCCACCGGCGTGGGCGATCCGATGGTGGACGCCGACAACCGCCGCGGCATCGTCGCGCAGCAGTTGTACGTGCTGAAGCGCTTCCGCGCCGCCTTCCTCAGTCGCGCCGGCTGGCGACCGGGCGACGTCGCCTTCAATGAACGTCACGAGCCGGTGTCGGTCCGCGATTTCGACCTGCATGCGCTGGAGGAAAGCCAGGTGCCGCTGGCCGCTCAGGGCTTGAAGTCCACTGAGCGCCACAACGGCGCGGGATCGTAGACGCTGCCGCCGCTGATGGTCTTGCTGATGCGGCGGGTGTTGTGGATGTCCAGCAGCGGGTCGGCGTCGAGCAGCACCATGTCGGCGCGCTTGCCCACTTCCACCGTGCCCAGTTCGCCATCGAGCTTCATCACGCGAGCCGGGACGATGGTCGCGGCCTGCAATGCTTCCATCGGCGTGAAGCCGGCCTGCACGTAGATCTCCATCTCCCGGTGCAGCGAATGGCCGGGGATGGCCTGGTCGGTGCCGGCGACGATCGGCAGGCCGCGCTTGCGTGCCTCGCCGAGGATCGCCAGCATCAGGGCATAGAGGCTGCGCGGCCCCGCCGCCTGCGCCACCGGAACCCCGGGATTGTCGAGCGCGGCAAGCAGCGGCGGTGCGACATGATCGATGCCCGGTTCGAACGTGCGCAGGGGCGTGTCGTCGGTGTGGAATTCGGTTTCGTACAGCGCGACGGTGTCGTCGATGACGGTATGGTGCTGCTGCAGCAAGTCGAAGAATTTTTCCGCTCGGGGCGAATGCGGATCGAAGGGCGGAACCGCCTTGCCGCGTTCCAGCTTGACCATTTCGGTGGCGAGGTACTGCAGGTGGTTGATGCCGTCGTATCCGGCGGCGACGGCCTGGCTGGTGGTCATCCCGATCGGGACATGGCCGGTGACCGTCATCCCGAGGCGATGCGCTTCCGCGGTGATCACCGGGACCAGCGCCGGCTTCATGCTCGAGTAGATCTTGATCTGCAACGCGCCGGCCTTTTTGTAGCGACGCACTATTTCGCGCGCCTGTTCCGGGGTGTCGGCGATGACCGCGCCCAGTGTCGCCGGGCCAGTGCCATCGACGATGCCGGCCACCAGCAGGCGCGGACCGATCCCGCGTCCCGATTGCATGGCGTCGCGCACGGCGAAGATGTAGTCGAACTCGTTGCCGCAATCGCGCACGGTGGTGACGCCCGAGGCGAGATAGATCGGGCCCCATTCCACCTGTTCGTAATGCGCATGCATGTCCCACAGGCCGGGGATCAGGAACTTGCCGTGGCCGTCGATCACTTCCAGTCCGGATGTGGAAGAAGGCAATATGTTCTGCGGATCGATGCGTGCGATCTTGCCGTTCTCGACGAAGACGGTGACGTCGCGCTGCGTCGGTTTTCCGGTGCCGTCGATCAGATCGACATGGGTGATGGCGAGTTTCTTCGCGACCGGTTGCTTCGCCGATGCAGCGAGCTTGCCCAGCGCCTGCAGGTTGTTGAGCACGGCCTGGCGCGTGAACACGGCCAGTGTCGCGTCGGAAGCGATCTCTTCGCGGACGGCTTCGAAGTGGTCGAATTCCGCATCGTTCGAGACCAGCGCGACGAGTTGCCGGGTGTCGTCCAGCCACAGCGATTCGCTGCCCCAGACCAGGCCGGAGACGGTATAGCCGTGCAGCGTTTTCGCGTTCAACACGACATCGTCGGCAGGTTCGATATGGACCGAGCCAAGCGCCGGGACATCGATGGATGCCGGTTTTCCGCTCGCCAGCCAGTAACGCATCAGTTGTTGCTGCATCGCCACCGGCGAGTAGCCGTCGATCAGGAAGGTATGCGGACCCGCCGGGTATTCGCTGGTCTTGCCGTCGCGCAACAGCGTGACCTTGCTGCGTTGCGCGTCGAAAGTGAAGCTGTCCTTGAGTTTCGAGAAGCGCGACGAATTGCCGTCGACTTCAAGTGAGAGCGGTTGCGTAATGCTTGCGAACGTGTAGGTCGCCTTCAGCGGCACCGGAGTCGAGCGGTCGGTGAACTTGAAATCCGAACGCAGGGTGGTTTTGCCGGATTCGACGCCGATGGACCAGGTTTCCTTGCCGATAGCGCGGGCGAACTTGTAGAGGGTGAACGTGCCCCGTTCGCCGGAAGGCGTGTCCTGCGCGTGAACGAGGCCGGAGAGTGCCAGCGACAGGGCCAGCGCGAGTCCGAAACGGCATGGCTGCAACTGCATGATCCCCTCCCGGGGCCATCGGCTTGCAGCGAGTGTCGCCAGGGAATCGCGGTACGGCATGTGCCAAAAGAAAGCCCCGCAATGCGGGGCTCTCATTGGTCCTTCGAATCAGACCGCCAGCGGTTCGCTAAAGGCTTCCGGTTCATGGTCCTTGAACTCGCCGACCGGGATGCAGCTGCAGAACACGTTCTTGTCGCCGTAGACGTTGTCGACGCGCGCGACCGGCGGCCAGTACTTCTGCTGCTTCAGCGAGGCCAGCGGGAACACCGCCAGTTCGCGGCTGTAGCCGTGCTTCCAGTCGTTGGCGGCGGCCTGCATCGCGGTATGCGGTGCGTGCTTGAGCGGATTGTCCTCGCGGTCGAGCTTGCCGTCCTCGATCATGCGGATCTCGTCGCGGATCTGGATCATGGCGTCGATGAAGCGATCGAGTTCGTACTGGCTTTCCGATTCGGTCGGTTCCACCATCAGCGTGCCCGCGACCGGGAAGCTCAGTGTCGGCGCGTGGAAGCCGAAGTCGATCAGGCGCTTCGCCACATCCTCGGCGCTGATGCCGGTGGCGTCCTTGATCGGGCGCAGGTCGAGGATGCACTCGTGCGCCACCAGGCCATTGCGGCCGGTGTAGAGCGTCTTGTAGTGCGGCGCGAGGCGCTTGGCGATGTAGTTGGCGTTGAGCAGGGCGACCTGCGTGGCCTTCTTCAGGCCTTCGTTGCCCATCATCGCGATGTACATCCAGCTGATCGGCAGGATCGACGCCGAGCCGTAGCTCGCCGCGCTGACCATGCCGCCCTTGCCGACGCCGTCGGTGGTGATCGCATCGTCCTGCGCGGCCTTGGGCAGGAACGGCGCGAGATGCGACTTCACCGCGCATGGGCCGACACCCGGGCCGCCGCCGCCGTGCGGAATGCAGAAAGTCTTGTGCAGGTTGAGGTGCGACACGTCCGAACCCCACTTGCCAGGCTTGGCGACGCCGACGAGTGCGTTCATGTTGGCGCCGTCGGTGTACACCTGGCCGCCGTTGGCGTGGATGATGTCGCAGATCTCGACGATCGCTTCCTCGAACACGCCGTGGGTCGACGGGTAGGTGACCATCAGCGCGGCGAGGCGATCCTTGTACTTCTCGGCGTTCTTGCGGATGTCCTCGACGTCGACGTTGCCATTGGCGTCGCACTTGGTCACGACCACGTTCATGCCGCACAGCTGCGCCGACGCCGGATTGGTGCCGTGCGCCGATTCCGGGATCAGGCAGATGTCGCGATGCGCTTCGCCGCGCGAGGCGTGGTAGGCGCGGATCGCCAGCAGGCCGGCGTATTCGCCCTGCGCGCCGGAGTTCGGTTGCAGGCTCACCGCGTCGTAGCCGGTGCATTCGACCAGCATCGCTTCGAGGCCGTCGATCAGCGCCTTGTAGCCCTGCGCCTGGTCGGCGGGGGCGAGCGGGTGGATGTTGGCGAATTCCGGCCACGTCACCGGGATCATTTCGGCGGTGGCATTGAGCTTCATCGTGCACGAACCGAGCGGGATCATGGTGCGATCCATCGACAGGTCCTTGTCGGCCAGCGAACGCATGTAGCGCAGCAGTTCGTGTTCGCTGTGGTGGGTATTGAAGACCGGATGGGTGAGGAACTTCGACGTGCGCTGCAGTTCCGCCGGGATCAGCGACGGCGCGCTGGCGTCGAGCGCCTCGATGTCGGGCAGCTTGGCGCCGTCGTCGGCGAAGATCTTCCACAACAGCTCGATGTCGGCGCGGGTGGTGGTTTCGTCCAGCGAAATGACGATGTAGTCGTTCCACGCCTTGCGCAGGTTCACGCCGTGGGCCTGCGCGCGGGCGATCAACGTGTCGGTCTTGCCATCGGTCTTGAGGCTGATGGTGTCGAAGGCGCTGTCGTGATGGGTCTTCTGGTAACCGAGCTGCAGCAGGCCGGCCTTGAGGATCGCGGCGAGACGGGCGACGCGATTGGCGATGCGGGTCAGTCCTTCCGGACCGTGGTAGACCGCGTACATCGACGCCATCACCGCCAGCAACACCTGCGCGGTGCAGATGTTGGAGGTCGCTTTCTCGCGACGGATGTGCTGCTCGCGGGTCTGCAGGGTGAGGCGATAGGCCTTGTTGCCTTCGGTGTCGACAGACACGCCGATCAGGCGGCCCGGCATGTTGCGCTTGTAGGCATCGCGGCAGGCCATGTAGGCGGCATGCGGACCGCCGAAACCGAACGGAACGCCGAAGCGTTGCGAGTTGCCGACCACGATGTCGGCGCCCATTTCACCCGGCGTCTTCAGCAGGGTCAGGGCGAGCAGGTCGGTGGCGAAGATCGCCAGTGCGTTGTTGGCGTGAATCTTGGCGACTTCCTCGCTCCAGTCCATCAGCCAGCCGCTCGAGGCCGGGTACTGGATCAGCACGCCGAAGTAGTCGCCCTTGGCGATCGCGGCGTCCCATTCCCCGGCGCTGTTGGCGAGTTCGATGGTGATGCCCAGCGGCTCGGCGCGGGTGCGCAGCACTTCGATGGATTGCGGATGGGTATCGCCACTGACGAGGAAGGTGTTGGACTTGGACTTGGCCGAACGCTTGGCCAGCGTCATCGCTTCGGCAGCGGCGGTGCCTTCGTCGAGCAACGATGCGTTGGCGATCTCCATCCCGGTGAGGTCGGCGACCATGGTCTGGAAGTTGATCAGCGCTTCCATGCGGCCCTGCGAGATTTCCGCCTGGTAGGGCGTGTACGCGGTGTACCACGCCGGGTTCTCGAGGATGTTGCGGAGGATGACGTTCGGCGTGTGGGTGCCGTAATAGCCCTGGCCGATGAAGCTGCGGAAGACCTTGTTCTGGTCGGCGAGGGCGCGGATCTTCGCCAGCGCCTCGACTTCGGTCAGCGCGCCGGGCAGCGCCAGCGGCGCCTGGCTGCGGATCTTCGCCGGAACGATGGCATCGGTCAGCGCATCCAGCGATGCATGGCCGAGCGTCTTCAGCATCGACGCGATTTCGTCTTCGCCGGGACCGATGTGGCGGGCGATGAAAGCGTCGTGGTCTTCCAGCTGGCGCAGGGTGGGGGAGTTGGACATTGAATTGACTCTGGGTAGGGTGAGGATGCGTGGAGACCCGGCCCATCGGCCTGCATGCCGATGGGCGCTCGCGGGCTCGCAGCTGCGCTGCTCGAAAGCCCCGCTTCGCCCCCTCTGTCCTTTTGCCTGAGAGTTTGGGACGGCGAACCGTCTTGCCCCTTCGGCGCCGGCGCGTGGCCGATCTCTCCAGAGTTGTGTTGCCGCGGTGGTACGGAGCCTGAGCGATTGCGGGCGCTTGCGCCTTCGGCAGCAGGACGAATCCCGCTTCTCCCACCGGTTGCCGCGATTATACCGGTGCGGTTGCGGGCAAGGGCCGGTTACCATGCCTGAATGGAACCCCAGACGACCGAAACCTTGCCGCCCGCATCCCCGGATGCGCCACTCCGTTCAAGCTGGCTGGGCTGGCTGCTGGGGATCCTCCGCCACGAACCCGCGCATGCGCTGACGCTGTTCTACATCGGCACCTCGGCCCTTGGCCTTTGGGCCAGCTACTGGTTCTTCCGCAGTTTCGGGATCCCGGTGATGGATTACATGGATCCGAGCGACTACATCACTGCCGGACTGCGCGACCCGATGTATTTCCTGATGATCATCGCGGTGCTGGTGTTCACCCTGGTGCTGAATTTCCATGAATTCGCGCGCAGGAAAGGTGCGGAGTATTACGAACGGACCCGTGCCGCGCATTGGTGGGGCCGCGTGTTGTTGCCGTTCCCGTACCAGCCACGCAAAAGCAGCTGGAGGCGCTGGTTCAGCTGGAACGACCGGGTCGGGTTTTCCCTCGCGACCGGCATCGCCTTCAGCGTCGTCTGGGCGACTTTGTGGTTGACGACGGCCTATGTCCAGGACAAGGCCGAAGGGATTCGCAAGGGTGGCGGGCACATCGTGCGCATCACCCTCGCGCACACGCTTGATCCGCAACCGGGTACCGCGCGCCTGCTCGGCACCATCGGCGATTTCGTCTTCCTCTACTGGCCCGAGCAGAAACGCGCGGAAGCGATCGCGGTGGAGGAGGTCGGACGCATCGAGTCGCTGATCTCGACCAGCGACAGCATGGGGAAGACGGTCGCGCCGGCAGCATCGAACCCGGCGCATTGATCGTGGCCCGCGCATCCGTGTTGTCGGCATCGCGGCTGGCGCCGGTGCTGGGCGCACTGGCGATGCTCGGCCCGTTTTCGATCGACACGATTTTCCCGGCGTTCCCGCACATCGGCGCGCAGTTCGGCGCCGACAAGCTGGCGATGCAACAGACCATCAGTGCCTATCTGCTGGCCTATGCGCTGATGAGCGTAGCGCATGGCCCGCTGTCGGATGCCCTGGGCCGTCGCCGGGTGATTCTTGCCGGGCTGGCGGTGTTCTGCATCGCGTCGGCGGGTTGCGCGCTGGCGACCAGCCTGCCGATGCTGCTGGCGTTCCGCGTGCTGCAGGGATTGTCGGCGGGAGTGGGCCTGATCGTCGGACGCGCGGTGATCCGCGACGTCCTGCATGGCGACGATGCCCAGCGCCTGATGAGCCATGTCTCGATGATCTTCGGCATCGCCCCGGCGATCGCGCCTCTGGTCGGCGCCTGGTTGCTTGGCTGGTCGCGCTGGCCGGCGATCTTCTGGTTCCTGGTGATCCTGTCCGTGGCGATGATCGTCGCGGTGTTCGTTCTGTTGCCGGAAACGCATCCGCGCGAGTCGCGGCAACCGTTGCGTGTCGCGCCGATGGCGCGTGGCTACTGGGCAATGCTCAGCGATGCGCGCTTCATGCGCCTGGCGCTGGCGGGCAGCCTCAACTTCGCCGCGCTGTTTCTCTACATCTCCTCGGCGCCGGCGCTGGTGCTCGACCATCTCCATCTCGGCCAGAACGGCTTCGGCTGGTTCTTCATCCCGATGATCGGCGGGATGATGCTAGGTGCCTTCGTCTCGGGACGCCTCGCTGGTCGCGTTGGCGGCATCGTGCAGATCCGCATCGGCTTCGCCTGCTGCATCGCCGCGGCGTTGATCAATGCGATCTACCACTATGCCGTCGCGCAGCCCGCAGTCTTGCCGACCGTGCTGCCGGTGGCGCTGAACTCGTTCGGGATCGCGCTGGTGTTCCCGATCCTGACGCTGGCCATCCTCGACATGTTCCCGGCGACGCGTGGTGCGGCATCATCGATGCAGGCCTTCATCGGCCTGCTGGCGAATGCGGTGATGGCCGGGCTCGTCTCGCCATGGCTGAGCGCCAACCTGTTCCGGCTCGCGCTGGCGGCGGGTTTCCTCAGCGTGCTGGCTTGGCTGTTCTGGCGCTGGGAATACCAGCGTGGCAAGCATCCGCCGCGTTCGCCGCACGATGTCGACGAAGCGGTGTCGCTGGAGCCGACGAATCCGTAGTGCCCATTGCAAGCGCCAAGCTGGCGCGTGCTAGGGCTGGCGGCGCATCCACCAGTACACCGGCATTCCCGCCGCCAGCAATACCGCGCCCCACAGCATGGCCTCGCGGCCGATGCCGGTCAGCGCGTAGATGGCGAAGACCAGGCCGATCGTCGCGGCGATGCGTCCGCGCTTGTCGCCACGGCGCAGCCAGGCAGCGGCGCCGGCGAGATAGGGCAGCAGCGTCGCCGCGGTCGACAGCAGGATCGAGAAAGTGAACAACTGCACCAGCGAACGCGTGTAGTTGGCGACGATCAGCAGCGTCGCCAGCAGGCCGCTCACCAGCAGGCCGATGCGCGGCGTGCCATTGGCGTCCAGCCGCGCGAGCGGTGCCGGCAGGAAGCCGTCCTGCGCCGCCGCCATCGGCACCTGCGCTGACAGCAATACCCAACCGTTGAGCGCGCCGAGGCAGGCGACCGCCATCAATGCCGCGATGGCAATGCCGGCGCCGCTGCCCCACAACTGGCGGGCGGCATCGGCCATCGGTGCCGAGGATTTGGCGAGCACGCCCGGTGCGACGATGCCGGTGACCGCGGTGCAGGCAAGCACCGTCACCACGCCGGCGAGCAACGCACCAAAGACGGTGGCGCGGGGAATGGTGCGTTCGGGATTCTCGGTGTCTCCGGCCGGAACCGTCGCCGATTCGAAGCCGAGCATCGCCCACAGCGTGAGCGCGGCAGTGGCGTTGATCGCCGACGGGAATGTGGTGTCCGCGGGATGCGTCAGCGCGAGGTTGTGGCGATCGATGAACCAGATCGCGACCAGCGCGAACAGCAGCAGCGGGATGATCTTCATTGCCGTCAACACGACCTGCGCGCGACCGGCTTCGCGGATGCCGGCGAGGTTGATGCCGAGGCAGATCCACAATGCGGCCAACGCGCAGGCCGCGGAGTACACCGGCGTCGAGGCGATCACCGGGAACAACGCGCCCAGGCTGCCGGCGAAGGCCACCGCGATCGCGGCGATCGCGCTCCAGATCGACACCCAGTAGCTCCAGGCGATCAGGAAGCCGGCGGCGTCGCCGAAACCGGCGCGCGCGAACGCGTAGGGGCCGCCGGTCTGCGGCCATTTCATCGCCAGCCGCGCGAAGGTGGCGGCCAGTGCGAGCGTGCCGGCCAGCGTGATCGCCCAACCGATCAGCGCGGTCGCACCATAGGGCGCCAGCGATGCCGGCAACAGGAACACGCCGCTGCCGACCATGTTGCCGACCACCAGCGCGGTGGCCGACCAGATGCCAAGCGCGCGCCGACTCATCCGCGATACGCCTCGCGCAGCAGCTCGTGGAAGTGGTGGACGCCGGATTCGCGCAGCGGATTCAGGCGCCCGGCGACATACGATCCCGAGGTCAGCCCGCGTTGCACGTCGACGCAGATGCCGATGTCTTCGTGCTGCACTTCGTCGCTGAAATCGATGTCGGCCTGGCGGCGCGCGTCGTCGCCGATGTCGGGTGCGTACCAGGTGTCGAACTCGACCCGGCAGCGATCCGGCCCCAGCGGCAGCACGCGATTCACCTGCAGGCGGCCGGGCAGGATGTTGAGCATGGTCGCCGGCCACAGCCAGTAGTAGAGCGCGTCGCCGTTGCCGTAGAGCGTGTCGCTGCTCTCCAGCGGGCTCCATTGCAGCGAGTGCCAGCGCGACAGTTCGGTGCGGTAGCTGCGGTAGTCGAGCAGGCGATTCAATTCCGGATGCACGTGCGGGACGTGGTAACCCTCGAGATAGTTGTCGACGTAGACCTTCCAGTTGCAGTCGATGTCGTAGCCGACGCGATGATGGTGGCCGTAATGTTCCAGTCCGCGGTCGCTGCCGATGCGGGCGTCGATGCCGGCGACGAAGGCGTCGAAGTCCGGCGCGGAGGCTTCGTCCACCGCGACGAAAACCAGTCCCTGCCAGACGCGCACCGCCAGTCGCGGCAGGCGGATTTCGCTGATGTCGAAGGCCTGCACGTCCTTCATTTCCGGCGCGGAGCGCAACTGGCCTTCCAGCGTGTAGGTCCAGCCGTGGTAGCGGCAGCGCAGCGCCTTGGCCCCGGTGCCGTCGCATTGCGCCAAGGGGCCGGCGCGATGGCGGCAGACGTTGTGGAAGGCGCGGATTTCGCCATCGTCGCCGCGCACCGCGATCACCGGCAGGTTTCCGATGCGGCCGACGACGTGGTCGCCGGTTCCGGAGAGCTGGCTGACGTGGGCGACGAACTGCCAGCTGCGCGCGAATATTCGCCGGAGGTCGCGCTCGAGGCTTTCCGCGCCGACGTAGTAGCGGGCGGGCAGGGCGGTGGCGGTGTCGAGGGATTGCGGGGCGAAGTCGGGCGGGGTGTTCATGTCGGGAGTATGACGCGGAATCGCGGAAGCGGACGCGCTGCGGAAAATACAGTGATCGCTGGTGCAGTTCGCGAAAGTGATGGCGGAATTTCACGCGTCGCGCCGTTCGCGAAGCGCAGGATTCCACCCAGCCGGCAACGCTGTCGCTCGAGATGTCCAAGATGTCGAGGTGCCAGCGAGGCCACAGGGAGGGTGGCCTGCCGGTGCACTACGCGAGCCGGCGATCCGCGCCGATCAATCCGTGGCGCTGCAACCACGCCCACGCGTCTTCCGCATCCTGTTCGACATACGCACGCGCACTGCCGAGGCGGAAGGTATAGCCCCAGGCATCCATGTCGGCGAACAGGCGATCGCGGCCATAACCGGGCAATTCTTCGGCCAGCAGCGACTGGAGCACGCAGACCGCGTTCTCTTCGTCAATGGAATCGGTGGCGTCGGTGTGGACGTCCGCGCGCCGTTCCGGCGGCAGCACGATCAGGTGGCCGGCTTCGTGCAACAGCGAATGCACCGGGGTGTCGTCGCGCGCATGGACCGTCGTGCCGATGATGCCGGCTTCGGTTTCGCCCCAGAAACTGCCGGGAATCGCCTCCCCCCCGGCAACGCGGACCAGCTCAAGGCCGTAGCGGATGAGCAGCGTCGTGCAGGCCGCCCAGCCAATGTCATTGACGGTCGGCAGTGCCGACGCGGGCTCAGGCATCGACGCCCGCGCGCGAATCCGGCAGTTCCACCGAGATGTCGAGCACGTCGTAGTCGCCGTGCTTCTCCTTC
>JASLDW010000125.1 GCA_030151365.1 Lysobacter sp.
AATAAATTTGCGGTAACACTGAAGGAAAACCCTGAATACATTGCGGCTGTAAAAAAATACAGGATCAACTGGATGGCAGATCCCGAGTTCGTGAAGGCAATCTTCAATACACTGAAAGTTACGCAGGAATACGCAGATTACCTTGCGGATCCTGTGAACGAACTGGAGGAATCTAAAACGATCATCAAGTATATCTTCAGGAAGATTATCCTGAAAAGCCACAATATTATTCAGGCTTTTGAAGACAAATTTATCAACTGGTCTGTCGATAAGGAAGTGATGCAGGGTATGGTGGCAAAAACGATTAAGAATTTTGTGAGTGAAGATCCTTTTTCGAACAAGCTCACCCCGATCAGTCAGGATTGGGATGAGGACGGGAAATTTGTGGAAGACCTTTTTGTATATACTTTGAAGTATGACAAGGATTACCAGGCTTTGATTGCAGAGCGTACAAAAAACTGGGAGTCTGAGCGGATCGCGCTTATGGATACGATCCTGATGAAAATGGCGATCTGTGAACTGATGAATTTTCCTTCGATACCAGTAAAGGTGACGATCAACGAATATCTTGATTTATCAAAAGATTACAGTACACCGAAGAGTAATTCGTTTATAAACGGTATCTTGGACAAGATAATGGGTGACCTGAAGCGGACTAACAGTATCAAGAAAGCTGGTCGCGGATTAATTGAAGAATAACCAATATGAAAAAAGTTCTATTAGTAGCATGTACGACGCTTATACTTGCAGCGTGTCAACAGTCAGACAAAACCGCATCGGGAGCGGACAGTACGGAAGTTGCCAAAACGACAGACGTACCTGCGGACTCTCTGCATAAGGATGGACCGGTGTTGAATTTCGAAACGGAACGGTATGATTTCGGAAAGATTAAAAAAGGTGAGCTGGTAAGCTATAGCTTTAAATTCAAGAATACCGGTGCAAAGCCGCTGATCATTAAGGAAGCTATCGCGACCTGCGGCTGCACCGTGCCTGAGCCGCCGAAAGATCCTATACTTCCCGGCAAGTCGAGTGAGTTAAAGGTGGTATTTCATAGCGAAGGTAAACCGGTTGGAGCAGTGAATAAGCCTATAAATGTGATATCAAACGCATTGAACAGTACTGTTCAGCTGCTTTTAGTTGGAGAAATTACAGAATAACAATATATAGACTATGACATTAAATTTGATATTGCAGGCTGCCGGTGGAGGTAATATGCTGGGTACGCTGGTTCCAATGGTGCTGATTATGATCGTGTTCTACTTTTTCATGATCAGACCACAGATGAAAAAGGCAAAGGAACATAAGAAACTGGTGGAAGGATTAAAACGTGGCGATAAGATTGTAACTACTGCAGGGATACATGGTAAGATCGTAGATATGAACGATACGACTTTCCTGATCGAAGTAGAAGGTGGCACCAAGATCCGTTTTGACAAGTCAGCGGTTTCGCTGGAAGCAACGAAGGCCTCGGCTCCTAAACCGGCTGAGGCGGCTAAGGCCTGATCGGTTGTTAAAGATTAAGGAAGCCGCTCGTTTATCCGGGCGGTTTTTTTTTGGACTCAGCTGATTTTTTTTCGTTATTTTACTGCTATGCCATTAATAAAGCTTACGATCATAGAAAGAAAGCGGATTCTGACGCTGTTCACCTGTTTGCTAATGGCGGTTATCGCATGGCTTTTCCTGTCACTGAACAATAAATACAGGTATTCGGCAAAAACGGTACTGGTGTATAAGAACTTTCCGCAAAAAAAGGCTTTTCATGCTTTACAGTCGGATACGGTAGACCTTCAGGTAGAAGGTACGGGCTGGCAGTTGCTTTTTGCAAGGCTAAGGATTAAACCGCAATCAATTGCGATTAGCCTTGAAAAACTGAACAGCAGGAACTTTATCGTGTTCTCTGAACAATTGGCTGATATCAACCGCCAACTGGAGACTTCTCAGCGGATTATGTCTGTCGTGCCGGATACATTGTATTTTGATTTTTCCCAAAGGGCAGTAAAGAAGGTGCCGGTGAAGCTGGTATATGATTTTAGTTTTGCAAAACAGTATGGGATAGCTAATGACATTGTCCTCAATCCGGATCATGTGACCTTACTGGGACCTGACAAGGAATTGAAGCGGATCGGTGAATGGCCGACTGACACACTGAGGCTTTATGACATGCAGTCTACTACTGTAGCGCGTATTGCCATGATGCGTAATAATATGAAAAATGTAAATATTTTTCCGGCCACAGCTGAAGTGAGGATACCTGTAGATGAATTTACGGAGAAAACAGTGGAACTGACGCTCAATGTCATGAACAACAGAGAATACGAGGACATCAGGCTTTTTCCGAAAAAAGTAAAGGTAACCTTCCTGGTACCCTTATCTAAATATCAGCAGATCAACGAAAACTATATGGATGCCATAGTGGACATTGAGGAATGGAAGACGATGGGCCATCACCGGCTCAGGGTAAGGATCAACAGGTTTCCCGATCATTGTAAACTGATTTCGGTTTCGCCGGCGAAGGTAGATTTTATCATTGAAAAATAATGGTTAAGGCAGGAATTACAGGTGGGATAGGGAGTGGCAAGACCACGGTGTGCCGGATATTTGAAACCTTAGG
>JASLDW010000076.1 GCA_030151365.1 Lysobacter sp.
TGGTAGCGGGGGCAGGATATAGCAATTATCTGGAAAATGAGGTTGAGATTTTGCTGTCCTGAGTGACCGCGCACCGTCATGGCGCGCCGCACAATCCCGGTCAGGCCAGCTTGTAGCTACCCGTCACGATGACACCCACCGAGGCAGTGCCCGCGCTATGGAACTGCGCCTTGATGCTCGTTCCCTGGCCGATAATGAGCCCAGGTCGGTACGGGGTGAACGCCACGGTGGCCGTGCCGGCGGCATCCCAGGTGTTGTTGAAGTTCGCCGGCACCAACCCAGTCGGAAGCGTGATGTCCACCACTGTGAGGGTATCTGCCGCGGCGGCAGGCGTGACCTCGATGCGTCCCGAGAAATGAACCGTATTGCCGATGCGCAGCCATTTGAACTCGCGCGGGGTCGACGCTGACACGTTCGTGGTGTTCGTGAGCGTCGGCGTCCACACCCCCGAGTCGTTGGCTTGCAGGCCGGACTCGACGTGCCATTTCCCGGTGCCTTCGGAATAGACCAGTTCGATGGCGCGGTAGTTGGCAAGGTCGAATTTCTCGGCGATGTTGCCTGCCGTGTCGAATTTCATGCCATTGCCGGAAGGGATCACCGTCAGCCGGTAGCCGCCCAGGGCCACGGAGAACACCGCGCGCGGTGGCGTGATCGTGCTGATCGTGGTGCTGGTGCCGGTGAGGATGATCGTCTTCTTGCGGGGCGCGATGGTCGCGGCGGCGTTGACGATTTCCTGATCCTCGCCCCACCAGCCGAACTCGATGCCGTTGTCCGTCCAGCCGCGCGCCATCCCAGCCGGAAGGTCTGTGCCACCGTTCGCCGACTTCGGCGGGACGGGCGCGCCGTCCGCGGTGTAGAACGGCTGGAAGATCAGGGCCGGGAACGATCCGCCCGCCCAGGCCTGCAAGCTGGAATCGTAGGCGACGCCGCCGGCCAGCGATGTGCCGGTGAACGTGATGTTGGTCGGGAACGCGCCCTGCCCCACCTGCGGGCGCACCTGGATCGCGATGCCTGTGCTGCCCGATGCGCCAGTTTGTGCAAGATGGCTTCCGATGAACTGGACGTGGTCGCAGTAGCCGAGACGCGCGCCAATGGTGGTGGTCGTGTTGTAGCGGTCGAGATAGCAGCGCACGAACGCGACCTGGTTGATATTGCCGCTGCCGTTACCGATGTCCAGGCTGTTGGCTCCAACACCCGGGGCCTTGAGGTTGAACTGCTCGTACAGGTGGTCGATCGGGGCCGCGCCGCCATAGGTCGGCCCCAGCGGCGTCGAGGCGTTGATCGTCAATCCGTAGCCGTTCGTCCAGCGAACGCCAGTCACGCTGCGTACCGTCTGATGGAAGGATCGCTGCGTGTCGAGGATCGTGGCGGCAAGGTTGTTGCCGTCGATCAGGAATCCTTCCAGGTGCACGCCGGAAATCGGGCCCGCGATCTTCATGCACGTTCCACCACCGGCACCGATGTATCGGAAGATCGTCGGCGCATCGTTCGCGTTCATCGTGTCCGCGTTTCGACCAACGCCACCACCAACGAAACGAATGCCATTGATCGTGGACGGATTGTTCGCAGGCGGGTTGCCGAACTGGATCGACCCCGCGTGACAGAAGAGGCCCGGGGGCGCGTAGACATTGACGCCCTGCGACGCAGCTGCCGCGAGGAAGTTGTTGATGTAGGTCGTGGCGTCGAACGTGGACGTGTAATTCAGCACAGCGGCACGCTGCGCGGACGGGATGCATTCGATCAGATTCCATGTCGTTCCGATCCACGTCGCGAGCGCGACCGGCAACGCAGCCGCGATTCCGCTGCGCTTGAACGTAACGAGCTGTGAGCCTTTCGTCTCGTCGTCACTCGCCAGCGCGGGGCGCAACAACATGTCGCCCGTCATGTTCGGGTCGCCCATTTCGATGCGTGACTTGTCCGCAGAAATGACGAGCGGCGCGAGCGCGACCGGATCAGGAAGCTCGGCGGTCATGGTTGACGCGAGCGGCAGCTGCAACGAGCGCAACTGCACTTCGTACAACTGCTGGATCATCGCAATCGGACTATCCTGGTCGTTGTTGAGCGTCGGGCTGCGCAGGTCGCCGAGCCCTTGGTAATCGGTCAGGCGCTGGAATTGCATGTTGCGCTTGCGCATCACCGTTTCGCCGCCAACCATCGCCGCGACGAAATGGATGGAGCCACCACCGTCATTCCCGATTCCATCCGCAGTGAAGTCAACGTCAATGGTCTTGGTCGCGCCATCGACCTGGACGAGCAGTTCCGACTTGTCGAACACCTTGAAGTTGTAGGGGAAATCCTTGGCCCCGGGCGCGGCGGTGCTGACGTTTCGGGGGAGTTGCGCGGTGATTGCCATGTTGCGTTCCTGCGGGCGCAGGGAGGCCCGTGAATGCAGGGATGGTCGAGTTGGTCGTGCTGCGAAATCCCGCCTTTCAGCGGACGAGAATCACTTGACGATGCCGCGCTTCCGCAGCTCCATCACGCACTCCGCGCTGCCGACGCGCTGCAACAGGACGTGTTCGCCGTACTGCTGCCAGGCGAACGCGTTGAGTTGCCACACCGCCACGTCCTTTTCCTTCGGGTCAGGGGCGAGCGGAATTTTCACCGCGGGCGGGTCGAAGATTCCGCAGTCGATCTTCGGCGGAACGTATTCGGGTGGTGCCGGCCTGACCTTCTCGCACGAGGCCAGCATCGGGATCAGGGCACACAGCAGGAACGGGCGGGCGGCCATGGATGGATTTCTCCAATGCATCGAAGCGCTGATTGATGTCCGAGGCGGATTGCGCCATCGCGGCGCGCGCAGCCTCGGTTGCGGTTGCCGATGCGGAGTCCCTGCCGAGGGCTTCGCTCAGGGATTTCGCCAGCGCATCGCTCGCAACCGCGCGGTCCTCGGCGTCATTGGCACGGGAATCAGCGATAGCGGCATCCGAACGCGCCAACAGAAACATCACCAGCAACGCGACCACTCCAATCAGCGCAAGGATGCAGGCGTATTTCCAGCCTTGGGCGCGGAGCTCGGATAGGCCGATCATGCCGATGCCGCCTCGGCGACTTCCGCCGGCGTCGCCCTGACGAAGCTGGGCGGCACTTCGATCCCGTGGCGTTTCAGCTCGGCGCGCAGTTGCAGGTTGTCGAGCTCGAGCGCATGCACCTTGTCCTCGGCGGATCGCCGGCGGCGGCGCTCGTCATCCAGCGCGGCCTCGACTTTTTCCTGCCGGTTGCGCAGGTCGGCGATCTGATCCGCGAGCTGCTTGTAGAGCTCGTCGCTGGCCTTGTCCGGCCTGTCGAAGAACTTGCCCCACACCTTCTGCCCGATCCAGAACAGGAAGCCGCCAGCGGTCAGCATGCCGGCGTCGATGCCGTCCTGTCCGATCATGCCGAAGCCCCTATTGCCTGCTGATAGACCCACGGCCATTTCTCGGGATGCGGCTTTCCGGGTCGCCAGTTGCGCTCGTAGTAGTCCCAGGACTGGCGCATCTGGCCGGGCACCGGGAGCGGCGCGGGGTCGGTGTAGAGCAGCAGGCGGGCGAAGGCGCAGGCCAGCACGTCATCCGTCACCAGCGCGTCGTAGACCGCGCGCTCGGTCGGCTCGACGCCTTGGTGCTGGCAGACGGCCCGCGCCACCGCGGCGCTCGCAGGGTGCGCCAGGACGCCACGGACGCCGCCGCCCTTCTCGAACTGCCAGAGCCCGTGGGCGGGCCCGCCAACCTGCGCGCGCGCCGTCCAGTTGGCCTCGATGCCGCTGACCGCCAGCAGCAGGACCGTGGCCGATTGGCTAGCGAACTTGCGCGGCAGCGCTACGTCATAGGTACGCTCGATGATGGCGCGAACTTCCTGGATGGACATTGAGGCCCCTCATGAAACGCAGGGCTCAACGCTCGAATTCCACCTCGAACACGCCTGCTTCTGGCCGCCAATCCTCGCGGTCGCGACCGGGCGAAATCCCGCCATTCGGGCGCGCGCGGAAGCGCTCTGGGGTCTCGCTGATCGCGCCGCTGACGGCGTCCAGCAGGTCATCCGGCTGCTCGGACACTGCGGGGTTCCAGTCGCGCATCTGCGGCCACAGCGGGCCTTTCAGCACATCGACATGCGCCCACAGCATCCCGCGCGAGAGCAGCAGCGGCTCGAGCGTCTCGAGGATGCGCTTGTTCTTGTTCGCGGTACTGGTGACCTCGACGACGGCGCAGCGCAGGCCGCGCTGTTTCAGGCAGGCTCGCAGCACCGCTGGCGCGAACCCGCCGATGCCGTTGGTTTCCACGGAGACGCGTGGCAGACAGTAGCGCTCGACCAGGTCACACAGCTGCCACACCTGGCCGCCGGTGATGGTCTTGCCGTCCTCGGCGAACTCGGCCACCTCGCCGGTGAGGCCTTCCGCAGCCTGCACGTAGCGGACGCCGGCCTCATCCTGCAACACCACGCCGACGCCCGACAAGTCGCTGCGCAGCTTCCCGCTGGAAGGGTCCCAGCGGCAGGATGCGCCGACGATGCGCACCTTTCCCAGCCACATGGACTCCGCGTTGTTGGCACGACGGAACAGCGGTTGCGCGGCATAGGGAACGATCCGCGCGGGATCGAGACGAACCTCGGAAAGCGGCTTGGCCTCGAGCATGTACTGCGAGTCCCAATAGTTGAGGGTGCGGGTCTTGCGGCGGCGCTTCTCGATGTCATCGCGGGTGAATCGTTCCGGCCACGCGCAGCCGGCGTAGATATCGAGCACCCCGTCCGGCGGCGTTGAGAGAACGACCTGGTTGGCCTCGATGATGTAATCGACACCCTCGCGCAGCATCCGCGCAAACTTGTGGATGCCGGTGATGACGTAGAAGCCATCGTCGCCCACCTGCTTCATGAACGGAACGCGGTAACGGGTCTGCCGTTTCGTCTCGCGCTCATAGCGGATCGAATGTTCGAACAGCGGGATTTTCAGCGAGGCCGCGCCGGCGGCGATCTGCTCCGGGTAGATCGACTCGGTGGTGTGCGGCGTTCCGACGAACGTCTCCTGTCCACCCGGAACGAGAATGAACGTCGCCTCTTGAATCTTGGAACGCAGGCTCTCGCGCGCCTCCTGCGTCTTGATGTTCTTCGGCACCTCGATATCGTCGTAGTCGATATCCTCGGCGCGCGCACTGGTGACGTTCTGGTTCACGCCCACCGCCGTCATGCTCGCGTTGCGAGGATCGACCGCACCGTTGACCCAGAACATCTGCGCGCCCGGTTTGGTCGGCAGCATCCCCAGGCACAACGGATGACGACGCAGGACATTGATCGTGTCGCGCGTCAGCTTCTTCGCGAGCTGACCGTCCGCCGCCCAAATCAGCGACACCAGTCGGCGGTTGCGGTAGAGCTTCCACGCCTTGTACACCGCATAGATCGTGGACTTCGCAGCGCCGCGAAACACCTGCAACACCCGCACCGGATCGTTGCAGTGTTCCAACCACAGGCAGATGCGGACGTGCAGAAGCGGAACTTCCCACCCCTGCAACTTCGCCCACATCACGAAGAACGTGAGGAAATCGACCTCGCGCGACATCGCTTAGGCCTTGGCTTTCTTCATCCCGCTCTGATACTTGGCGAGCAGGCTCTTGGCCTCTTTTTCCGCGGCGGCCACTTCGGCATCGAGCAGACCCTGCGTCTCTCCATCGGGGTCGCCGGATTCAGGGGTTGGCGTGGTGTTGCCATTACGCTGAATCTGGCCGATCAGCGAGCCGATCCGGAGCGTCATGCTCATGGTCGCCACCGCGTTCTTCTTGCACCAGTAGCGATCCCCGCGCTGCTGTTGTGTCATCGCGGCAGGCGCGAGCCCATCACCCGACCAGTTCACGGGGTCGGCTTCGATGAGCAGCTGATCGGCGAGTTTTTCCTCGAGCTGTTGCAGTCGAATGTATTGATCGTCGCGCATTACTTTTCCTCCACTGCGGCTTTCATGTCGGGTGCGCGCTCGGGCACGAACTCGCCAGGCTCCCACCAAAACGATTGCCCGTAATCCTTCTCCGAACGGCGCTGCATGCGACCGAGATAGCCGGGCGACAGGTATTCCTGCAACTGGTGGAAGATCAGGTGATCGACCGCTGCCCGGGTGTACCACAGGTTCGCGCCCGGGGTGTTGTTCTTGACGAACCTCACTGCCTCCGCGCCGATGTGCGTGTCCTTGCCCTGGGCTGCTTGGTGCGCGTTCGCGATGGTGAGCTTGTAGGTGTCCTCAACAAGCCCGGCCACCGGGCCCATGAGCGTTGAAATGAAGCTCTGGCCTCCTTCCGTTTCATCCTGAAACACGAAGTCGCCGAAGATCGAGAACGCGCCGCCGCGAATCAAGGCTTGCGTCCATGAACGCCAATCGCGCATTGAGCGCGGGTCCTTACCCTGAGTCAGCTGCGCAGCCTGCAACGCAACCATGCCGAGCACCGTGGTGGATGCCACCATCGCCGCGGCGTATCCAGCACGCCCGCCGGTCGTGGGTTCCGACAATGCCCGCATCCAATGACGGGTAATCATCGACAGCGGGAACGACTTGAACAGGAAGAACGACCGCATGAGCTCGCCCTTGAGCGATCCGCGCGGAATCTGTTCGCGCATGAACGACTTCTCTCGGATGCCTGGCTCAACCACTGCAACATCGGTTTCTTCCAGCACTGCGCCGAGCAGTCGGGTCGCGGCTTCACGGCGCAGGGTTGTCGGATCACCGAGCGCTGCCAGGTCAGCATCCGGAATGCGGTAGATCGCATCCGGCGTCAGCATCGTGTCATTGCCGCCACCCCAATCTTCCAGTACCGCCTTGCGCCACACCTCCCAGTTCTCAGGGGTGATGCCCTTTGACAGCAGCATGCGGTTGTCGTGGGCGTCGAGGTCTCCGAGCGTCGCGCGCTCCCGCACCTCATGACCGATTGCACTCATCATCGTCACGCCGAACGCGCGGCGGCGCGCCTCGGTCATGGCGTTGAGCCCGGACAGGCGCAGCGTCATGTTCGCCAACCGGCCCAGTTGCTTGTCCCAGCCGTTGCCGAGCACGCCCTCGTTGGCGAAGCGGTTGAGCTCGCCGGCCAGAGAGTTCAGCGCCAAGCCGGCGCGATTCGCCAGCCGCGTTTCCTGCGCGTCGAACTTGTTGAATGCCCGCAGCTCGTTCGCCATGAGCTGCATCTGCGACATGTTGTTGACGTGTGCTGCGACGCGCATGGTGCCCTCGTCCGCGAACGACGACAGTACTGCCGATCCGAGCTTCGACGACACCATGACGTTGCGCAGTCCATCGAAGAATCGGGCCAGCGCGGGGTTGGCTGCTGGCGGCGACTTCCCGGACACCATGTTGAACATCGCGTCCACGCGCAGCGCACGATTGATCGCCTTGCCCGGCCCTGATGGATTCGCGCCAGTGGGATCGGGTGCGGATTCCTGCTTGAGCGCCTGATCGCGCAGCAGTCGGTACTGCGCGTCCGGGTTCGGTCCGAACGTTTCGATCAGGGAAATGTCGGTCGCGAGTCGGTGGATGTGGCCGACCATCACCTCGTAGGGTGTGCGCTCGCCGTATTTCGCCTGGTAGTCGAGGAAGGCGTCGCCGTCCTTGAAGTGGATTTCCCGGTTCGCGTTGCCGCGGTTGGCGCGCATGCCATTCCCGGTGAACTTGCCCGGTTCGATCTTGTTGGCCCCGCCGCTGGCAATTGTCTCCCATGCGCTGTCGAGGAAGCCGCGCACCTCGGTGTCGCTCATGCGCGCACCGAACTCGTCGACGTAGCGCGAGCGGTCCAGCAGCGGCATCACGTCGTTCTTCCACTGCTCGCGACCAGCCTTGTTTACCAGGTATTGCGAGTGGTGGTGCGGCATACCCCAGTCGTCGAGGTGGCCGATATCGCCGCCGGCGTCGTTGAATCGGGTGCGCATGGCCTCGGTGACGGCCTTGAACGACTTGGCGGCTGCGGCGGCATCGGCATTGCCGCTGGCCTGCCCGTGGAGCTCCCGCACCAGGTCGCGGACGCCGGCGGGGTTCTCGATGATCCCGAAGAACTTGGGGCTCGACGCATGCAGCAGATCGAGCAGCTGGCGCATGCCATCGGCGTGGATGGCCTTGGCCTGCGACTCGACCGAAAGCACCGAGCCCTTGCGCTCGGCGTGGAACGCGATCATGTGCGAGAGGGCGTCGAACGGAGTCCCTGGGAATGCGGCGACCTGCTGTTGCAGCTTGGCCGTCGCCAGTACCTGCAACACCTGTCGGCGCTGCTTGAGCTGAGCCTCCCCGAGAATGTCCGCGTGGGCGCGCTGGACGCCCGCCTGCACCTGATCCTGCGCCGTCTTGGCGAGCCACGCCTGCGGGTCTCGGGCGGCCTCCTGGCGCATTGAGCGCGCGAGACGGGCCTCGACATTGCGCACCTCGGCCTCGGTCGGCTCACGGCCAAGCGCCTGCCCCAGCGCGGCGATGCACTGTGCCTTCATTGGATGGTCCTCAGGTAGCAGCTGGCGACAGCGGAGACGGCTTGCACCTCGACCTGGGCAGCCTGCGCATCGGCCTCGGCTTGCGCCAATACCTCGCTGGCCGGACGGAGATTGCCGTCCTCGTCGAGGATGTGGAGATTCGGATCGGCGGCAACGGCCTCGTGCGCTGCTTGGGTCAGCGGGTCGGCGTGAGCCGAGCCGGTTACTTGTCCGCGGTCGCCCGCCTCAGACCGTCCACCATCGCTTGGGCTGCCGCGTCTGTATATTCCTTGCGGCTTTTGAAGCCCCGCTTCTCCCAGTACGGCCTCGTGTCCTGCGCCGCGGAAGCCTCGGTAGGTAGCGTCTGAGATACGCCCTGCTCGGCGTTCTTCTTCAAGGGCTGCTGTGAGCCTTTCATGGAGTCCATTTTGCTCCACATGCGGGATGCTTGCAAGATCGACCAGGGCCTGATTCCCCCGCCCCCGACTGTTGTCGATGAAACGCATTTGAACGCGCGGATCGTCGGCATATCGGCGGGCGACTTCCTCCATCACCGGACGGACGCCCAAGTGGGTCTTGGCGTGCTCTTCCAGCGGCACCGTGCGGCCCGTCCCGAATTCCTTGATCTGGCGCTCCGCGCGCGTCAGTGCGCCGAGCTGCAAGGCCTCAACTGGGTCACGGTAGACGTACATGATTTCCACGTCGCGACCTGCGCTCAAGGCCTGCTCGATCTTCTGGACCGAGGATTCCAACTTGTTCATGTTGGTGTCGTAGGTGATTTCTGGCCGAATGCCGTCAGCGATCGCGTTCACCGCGGTGGTCTTGCCTGCACCCGTGCCGCCGGCAGTGAACCGCACGACGGGATCGAATCCCTCCGGCGTCGGCGCGGCGAGCTTGTCCTCGTAGATCGCCTTGATCGTGTCGCTGGCCGCTTCATGTACGTCCGCGCTGCGCGTGCGGTCAGCGAGGTATTCCGGTGAGAGCTCCCGGGCCGTGTCGGTGTTGAGGACGGTTCCGCCCTTCGATTCATCGAGCTTCGCGTATTCGGCGGCGAGGTTGTCGCTGGATTCGACCAGGCGCGCGCGCAATGCTTGGCCTGCCGGATTGGTGTCGACCAGCGAACCATCCACGACGTTCACGCCGGCGCGGCGTGCGCGGCGCGTCCAGTTCGCGATGGCTTCGTCTTTCGTCAGCCCCTCGAGGTACGGATTCGCCTTGATCTGCTTGGCCGTGAGGATGTCGCGCATCGGCGTGTCGCCTGCGGCCTTGGCGAATTCCACCGCGTTGCCGCCGAAGTGGTGGGCGGCGTACAGGTTGAGCGCGGTGACCGGTTGCCCCGCCTTCTCGAGCATTGCCGCATTCCCTGAGCGCAGTACGCGCTCCATTTCCGCCGACTTCGCCGGATCGCGGCGAGAGTCGAGCAGCTGCTTGTCGGTGAGTCCTTCAGCCCATGCCGGTTTCGCAATCTCCACCACACGCCGCCAGGTGCTCGGGATGAACTGGTCGAGTCCGAGCGCGCCCGACGTGCTCGGCTTGGCGTTCGGGTTGCCGCCGGATTCCAGCGCAATGCGCATGGCGTCGTAGCCGGAGAGGTCGGGGACCACGCGCGGCACGGGCGGCATGTCGAACTTCGACGGGTCGAACTTGCCCTCGACATTGACCGGCTCGCCCTTTCCGAGCTGTTCCAGCGCGATCGCCAGCATGTCCTGGTGATGCTCTGGGGCATCGGCCACCTTGGGCTCGCCCGGCATCGTCTCGTTGACGAAGTGCTGTGCGTTGCTGGCTGTCAGCGTGGCGTCGCGCTGCGACAACGTCGGATCGGGCCGGCCTGCGCCTAGGTGCGTGGTCACGCCGAACACGGAGCCCATCAGCGCGTCGATCGCGCGCGACTCTGCGTTGCCCTTGTACTGGTCGGCGACATTCCCATATCCGCCGGCGTTGAGCTCTGCCTGCGTCGCCTGCCGTCCCGCCTCCATCATCGCCGCGTTGCCGATCGCGCCGGTGGCAATACGCGTGGTGAGCGTGCTGCCGATCACCGGAATCTTGAAGCCGGTCGCGGCGACGGCGGCCTGTGTGGTGGCGACGGCGGTGGCGGTCTTCGGATCGACGCCCTGGTCAACGGCGTCCATGCCAGCGTTCATTCCGGTAGAGAGGATTCCGACCGGCCCACCCGCGACAAACGGCGTCAGCGCATCGACCAGCCCGCCGATGATGTGCCCCGCCTTGCCGACGCTTGCGCCATCCGGCGTCCACTGCTGGCGGCGATCCGTTTCCGGCTGTACGAGGTGTTCCTGAACCCATTGCTTGCTCTCGTCGGTCAGGCCGGTGCCGAGCAGTTCTGGGGCGGTTTCTGCGGCCACGAACAGTGCGCGACGTGCGCTCGCGGACCCACGCATATAGCCATAGCCAACGGCCTTACCGAAGCCGTCAAGCATTCCTGGCGGGGAATTTGACAGCTTTCCGGTGATGCCTGCCTTATCGAGAAAATCTGCCGCAGCAATATCTGCCTCGTCCGGCTCTCGGTATTCGGACTGTTGTTTCTGAGTAGCAACCGGCATCAATGCCTCCCATCCGTAGGCGCAAGGCGAACAGGCCCGAGCGGAATCGGTAAATTCGGACTGAAATCAATCCTTACTGGGTAATCTCGTCCATTAGGATTTTTTTTTGGCTTGTAGACCGGGACGATGCCATTCATCACAACATAGAGCCCGGGTTGATCTGTCGATACAAGGCCAACCCTCATGTCTGGATCGTGCCCAGCTTCCCGCATTGCGATCTTGATCTTCTGCTGCGCCAGTTCCTCGAAGCGATCCGCAGTCATGCCGAACGGAGCCGGCACGCGCGTTCCACCGATGTTCGCCAGGTCGCCGGTGATCGACTTGACGCACTCTTTCAGCAGCTTCGCGTCGAGGGTATCGCCGGCTTTCGTGAAGCCACCTTGCGCGGCCCATGCGGCATACAGGGCGCGCACGGCGTGGTAGTCGTTCTCCATGTCGGTGCGGCCTTGGTAGGCGTTGCCGACGATGCTGGCGAACTCGCTGCGCATGTCCTTGTCCGATGGCGCGTAATACTTCGTCCCGCCCTCGTCTTTCTTGCCGAGCAGCGCTTCGCCGCGCAGGAGCATGCCGGCGATTTTGTTGCCACCCGGCGTGTCGTAGGCCGCAATCGTTCCGGCCTTCGCCTTGATCGGCTCCGACTGTCCGATCTGATCCATGATCGAGCCGTAGATTTCAGCGCTGCCGGATGCGATGCGGAGCTTTCCGAACAGCTGCGACAGCGTGTCGGGGTTCATTCCATTCATCGCGTCGGCGAGGCCCTGCGCCTCAGTCGCGGTCAGGACGTTCTTGTCCACCCGGTAGCCGCTGGCTTGTAGCGCTTTCACGTTGTCGAGACGATCCTGCAACGCTCGACCAACCTGCGACAGGTCGCCCGTCACCAACCCCTTCATATCGATCTGCGCCGGCCCCTTGCCGGTCATATTGGTGAGGTAGCGCTGCGGATCTTCGTTGCGCATCTTGCCGTCGTTCTCGAGCAGTCCGCGAATTGCCTTGTAGTGATCCCAGTCGTCCGGGGTTCCGCCGTTTTTGTTGAGCTCGGCCTCGCGTTGCGTGAGCCATGCGGTCTGCTGTGTCAGCGGCATGCGACGCAGCGCCTGCACCTGATCCACCGCCTTCACTGCTTCGATGAACGCCCCCTCGTATTTCGTGCCCTTCACCGCCGCGGCCCATGCGGGAATGTCGTCCGGACGTGCAGGGATACCGGACTCGGCCTGCTTCCATACGTCGCCGACCACGGACTTCGCCGCTGATTCACGCTTGTTGGCGTCGGCCTCGGCTGCACTGTTGAGCGCATCTATCTGGTTCTGCACGAGACTCGTGTAGCCGACGCGATGCGTAGGATCGACGGTCGCCATGTAGAGGCCGTCCTTCGCGGTGAGGTCGGTCTTGAGCTTTTCCAGCGCCGGGATGCTGTCGCGACCATCGAACAGGCGCGTCTTGATATCGGTGCCGAACACTTCCTGCCGATACTTATCGCGCAGCTCCTGCGCCTTTTGCTCGCCGATCCCGCCCTTCCGGATATAACCAGACGTGACCGCATCGATGCTGTCGAGCGCGCGCCCAATGTTCTTGTCCATCGAGAACAGCTTCACCGAGTCGTCGAGGAGCTGAACGCCTTGGGCGAGCATGTCGTCGCTCTGTGCTGCACGCGCGAGGTCATGCACGCCGAGCTGTGCCTCACTCTGGATTTTCTGGATGCCGCCATTGAAGTGTTCGGCCAGCACTGCACTCGCGCCATCCGGAAGCGTCGGCGGCGGGGTGTTCTTGATCTGCTCGGCCCATGCGTCGCCGGCCTTGTCGTAGGACACCTCGCCCGACTTGAGCTTCTGCGCGAAATCACCGCCCTGCTGGCGCATCGCAATCTCGTACTGCGTCAGCGCGTTCGCGGCCTTGGCGTTCGCCAGCTGATCCGCCTGCCGCTTTTCCTCGGCACGCTGCTGGATCGCCATGTTTCCGGTGACTCCGGCGAGGTTGCCGATGCCTTCCGCGATCGCCTGCGCGCCGCGCCCGGATTGCTCGACGGCGGAGAAGTCGAGACGGCTGGGCTGGCTGCGCGGAATCGCGCTGGCCTGGTCGAAATTGCCGGGAGGAATCTGCGCCATTACGCCGCACCCCCTGCGCGCTTCCAACCGGAATAGGTATTCAGCCCGCTCGCGACACCGGACAGTAGTGTGCCGGTGTTCTGCATCTGGCCGTTCTGGCGGGCGATGCTCGCGCCCTGGCTGTCGAGGTAGCCCTGCTGGTTGAGGCGTGCGCTACGGTCGCCACCGTTGAGGATCGTCAGGCGCGCGTCCTCCTCGCTGTTCTTAACGATTTCCTGATCGAGACGCACCGCAGTCGGCGAGTTCACATCCACGCCGGATGCCGCAGCCGCCGCGGTTGCCTGCGAGCGTTGCGCCTTCGCAGCCTTGCGGATGCGCATTGCTTCTACTTCCGCTTCGCCAGCGGCGGTGCGTGCATCGGCAGCAGCTTGATCGGCTTGGAATTTGAGGTCGGATTCGTGCTGCTTAGCCGCGGTGTCGGTCGCATACATCGAGGCACCGGTCGCAGCAGCAGTTGCAGCCAATGAAGCAATCAGGAGGACGGTGGTGGTTGCTACGGCCATTAATTGAGCTCCTTCAGGAATGCGGACTCGCACGCGCGATATCCCCAGCGCCGGTACATGCGCTCTACGACCAGCGGCGAGTTGGCAAGTGCGCTCATGGAAATGCGTTGCGCAGATCGTTCGCGCGCGATTTCTTCCGCACGCTCAATCAATTCGCAGGCAGCGCGCGATCCGCGCGCGCCATGATCGACCCACCACAACACCTCCTGAGCCATGAGAACTGCATGGTTCATTGGCATTGGGGCGATCCCGACGCCGATCATTCCAACAGTCTTTCCATCGTGTTCGGCGAGCAGGATGTATCCCATTTGGATAATGGCTAGCGCCGTGATTTCGGCAGACTTTCGACAGAACTCGATGTGCGCGTGCTCGCTGAATAGATGGAACTGCTCGCCCATCCTGAGTAATTCCGGCATGTCGTCAGCAGTTGCGAAACGGATATTCACGCGCCCTCCGTGAGCTCGAATAGCTGTCCAACCGGAGCGAACCCGGCGGCGGCGTACAGGCGTGCGGTGAAGTCGTGCCGGACGCCGGTGGTGATGCCGACCTGCGGAATCGCTTCGTGCATGAGCGCCCAATCGACGAAGGCGTTCAGCAGTCGCGCCGCGGCGATTCCACCTCGCTTCCCCGGTGCGACGAACATGGCGTAATCGTTCGCAACGCGAGCGGTCGTGAAGTAGTGCTCGGACCATGAACCAAGGAATCCACCGATCAGCTCACCGTCGTGCTCGGCCACCAGCGCCAATCCTTCCTGCGCGTCGATCAGCCAGCGGATCAAGTGCTCGACCTTCGCTGCGCTCCATGGGAATCGTGCATAGCGCGACTCGGCGTGCATGACCTCGCCCAGTACCAGCATGGCCGCGATGTCGTCGTGCGTTGCATGCCTGATCATCGTCAACCCTCGTTCGCCGTGATCCGCGAAATGACCGACAGCAGGTGGAACGGGTACGGCAAACGCTGCTGCACCAGCGTTTGCGCCACGCCATCGGCCCAGCCGAGATTCCCCGCCTTCTTGTCGCCGGTATAGAGCTCGGGTGCCCTGTCGAGGACGCGCACGCCCAGCTTGCGGAATGGGACTTCTTGCAGGTTGACGTGGCAACCGATGGTCTTGAGCAGCCGCACCTTGACCTCGTAGGCCGACAACTGCTGCCCCTGCGAGGAGCCGGTCGGGCCGGGAAATTCAGGCGTCAGCGTCTTGACCGAAGTGATGTAGTTGAGGCCGATTTCCACGTCATTTGCTGGGCGCGGAAGCGTGATCTGCCCGGTATCGCTCACGTCGAATTCACCCAGGTACACGCCATCACCCTTGGCGTCGACCGTGCGGCCTTTCAGGTGTTCGAGACCGCCCCACACGGATGCACCGGCGTCGCTATGGCCGGTGATCGCGGCGTCGGTGTAGAGCGACGGATCGAGGATTTCGACGTAACGCGTGATTGCGCCGTCGATCGCGCGCGCCACGATGAAAAACACGCGGTCGCCGTTGACGGTCGGCACCACCTCGACGGACTCGAACGCACCTTGCGTCAGCTGCCGCGCCCAGGCGAATACCTCCTGGTCACGGTCGGCAGTCAGCGTCGCGATCTGTCCGTCGTTGCGCACGACGTAGAGCGTGCCGTCCGGCTCCGGTTGGTATGCCATCGAGGCAATGCCGCTCTCGGTGACGTGCTCGGCCAGCGTGGAGAGGTCAGGCGCGACGTACTGGCCGTCGTCGTACTGATTCGGCGACAGGGCGCGTACCTTCCGCCCTGCGCGCTGCGTGAAGTAGATTTCCTGACCAACGCGCACCGGTGGAATCTGCGCTGCACCGTAATTCGACTGATCCTTCACCACGATGTTGGTCGGCGTGATCGGCTTGTCCTGGCCGCCCTTGATCGAGAACTCGCCGGCGGAGGTGAGCGCGACCAACCCGCGCGCGTTGACCAGGTGCGTGATCGGGTTCGCCTCCCCGTTGCCGAGGTCGTAGGACAGCGCGTCGTCGTCGAGCGACCCGATGGTGTGGTCGAGGAAGTCGCCGATGACGGACGCCCACACGCGGATCGGGAATGCGGTCGTTCCGGCCAGCCACAGACGTGCTTCGTGGATCGTTCCGCAGCGCGGCCAACCGAGGCGATCGCCCCAGCTTGCCCCCTCGAGCGTCCACGACAGCGGCGGCGCTGCGACCACCGAGGTCATGCCGACCTCGATCACCGCATTCGCGATCGTCGTGGGATTGGTTCCGTCGAGGCTGGTGATGCGGCAGAGCCCGCCATTGATCCGGACATACTTGCCAACGTCCTCGGGACGCCAGCCGCCAAGATCGAGGGTGAGCGTGATGGTTGCACCAGCAGGGTCCTTCGCCGACGGGGTGCACGTGGCTTGCGGCGAGCCGAGGATGACCCACGCGCCGCTGTCGAAACCGACACCGACGAACGCCTGTTTGATTTCCACGGTAACCGTGGTTGCGTTGGTGTAGCCCGTGATCGTGCCGAGCCCACCATTCGCGACGATGTCGCGGCCAACGTCTGCGGGCAGGAAGTCAGCCATCAAGGCAACTCCGGATCGATGGCCTTCCCGCTCGAGCGGTGGCGGATGGTGACGTTCACATCCACAGACCCGATCGATCCCTGCGCATCGGTAACGGTGCAGCGCACCGTCGCATAGTTCGCGGTGTTGTAGCCCTCAGATGCAAGCTGCACTCGCGCGGTATTGGCGCGGGTGATTTCGATCACATCGCTTCCGGAAAGCATTGACCAGGCGTAAGTAAGCGGCGCGACACCATCAGGCGTCGACGCGGTCGGGCCTTCCACAACACGAAGCCCGGCAGCAACAGAGACGCTAAAATTGAGCGTGCTCGCGCTCACCGTGATCTGCCCAGTCGGCAGCGTCGCCAGCGGCGTCACGCTATTGGACGCGGCGGATGCGACAGAGGTGCCGATGGCATTTGTCGCTGTCACGGTGAACGTGTAGGCCACGCCGTTGGTCAGGCCTTCCACCTTGATCGGGCTCTTGGTGCCGGTCGCCGTGATGCCCCCCGGACTCGAGATGGCGGTGTAGTGATCGATCGGGATGCCGCCGGTGTTGGCGGGCGGCGTGAAGTTGACCGATGCCGACGCCTGCAACGGATAGGCAGTGCCGATGGTCGGAGCGCTCGGCGCGGTCGTCGGCGACGTGGTGAACGTGCGGCCAGCGCCGACAGAAGACGACGACAGCGTGAGGCGCGCATCCGGGCGATGCCCGTTCTCGGCGAACGGCATCACCGTCCACGGCACGGGGATCAGCACCCATTGCGTCGGCGTCACCCGACGCAGCTGGTACGGCTGCACGTCGGGATGGAACAGGAACATCACGTCTGCCGACTGCTTCGACGTGATCTTGGGAATCTGATCCTCGGTATACGGGCTCGCGATTTCCAGCACCGCGAGCGCGTCGTCCAGCAGCACCGCACCAGTAGCGCCATCGTAGAAGCGGATGTACTGGTGGCCGAATTCGAGCATGTAGCTCTGCTCGATGTTGTAGACGTAGCGGATCAGTCGCGCCTTGCGCGCGCCGGCGAACTTCGCGATCGACAGGAAGCGCGTGCCGTAGCGACGCATGACGCCGCCGTGCACCGCCACGATGCCGTTCTCGATCGTCTCCGCGCCGTTCTGATAGCGCGCCACGTCCCCACGCCCCTTCATGCGCGGGGTCAACTCGCCCGCCGTGAAGTTGCTCTGATTGAAGACGACGCGCGCCATTACCGCACCACCCCGCCCCATGCGCGATTGAAGCGGCTGCGGAACAGGATGGAATCGCCCAGGTAGTCGGGCGGATCATCCTGGGCGTCCACGCCGCGGGCAAGCGCAAGCTGCGCGCGCAACTCGCCAGTCAGGGATTCGGCCAGTGACGTGGACTTCGTCACCCCGTAGGACATGGCCGCCGCCATTGCCAGCTCCATCGCGCCGACGAGCATGGCGTCGTAGGTCGTCGGGTTGTCGTTGTCGAAGACGTAGACCAGGCGGAACGGCGTGTCGTCGCTCAGGAAATAGCCGCCCTCGCTGCGATAGGCCGTGCTGCGGTCATCCTCGAACTCTCCCACTGCCACGGTGCGCAGCCAGTCCGATGGCCGCTGGAAGCGATATGCGAATCCGAACTCCGGCGGCGTCGCATCCGGCGATAGCAGCACGCGCTTGATCGCCACGTTCCACGGGTGCATGCGCAACACCTGCCGGCGCACGGTTGGCCACAGATTCGCAGCGAGGCGAACGCGCTCGACGTTCGAGCCTTGGTCGTCTTCTTCGTCGAAGCTGCTGATTGCGTCTCCGCCGAGCCGCAGTAGCGCATTACTGGAAATGGATACTGCTGTCGCCATCGTTTCACCTCAAAACAAAGCCGGCCCCGCGAAGGGGCCGGCGTCGGTACTGCATGCAGGCCACCGGCCAGCCCGGACAACGCCCGTCAGTCGGTGACGAATGCGATGCGTAGGGTGATGACCTGGTTGGCGGCGATCGCAGCGCCCGCCACGGTCGACATCAGGTTGCAGTTGTCGGTCGCGCCGCCCGAGGTGTCCGAGGTCTCGAAGCTCGCCGCACCGTTGGCCGGGTTCGCCAGCGCGGTGTTGCCGGCCGCATTGATCGCGGTGGCCGCGAGGTGTCGAGCCGGTGATGCCGCGTCGCCCACATTGATCGTCGAGGCCGCTGTGCCTGCGCTGTAGTTCAGCGAGGACAGTGGACCGATGATGCGTGCGTTGAGCGGAAGTTCGCCCCACGTGATCGTGTCGCCGACCTGCGGGGTGCCGGCCGCCGGCGCGGTATACGTGGCCTCGAACCAGCGGATGCGCCCGTTCTGCTTGTTGGACTCGACGCGGCTCGGCGGAACCGTTGCGGCCGCGGCGGCATTGTCAGCGTTGAAGTTCGCCATGATCGGTTCTCCTTACGGTTCTTGGCAGGCGATTTCGACGACGCCCTCGTCTTCGACGCGGACAGCGCCGATGGATTCGCGGGCGTAAACCTGCACGGCGTAGCGCTTGCCGGGCATCGTGTCGATGGAGGTGACGGTTTCCATGCCGGAGCCCTTGGCGACACAGCCGACCGACCAGGCCAGGCAGAAGCGGTCGGTGGAGACCTTCGGCAGGCGCTCGGTGCGCACGAACTTGAAGCCGAGGAAGGTATCGATCTGGCCTTCCGCCAGTGCCTTCACGTTGTTGTAGTCGACCGACTTCACTTCGGTGGTGCCGAGCAGATTGCTGATCTGCTTGGTGGTGACCACGCACACGCGCTTCGGCTTGCCCTGCCCGTCGGGATCGAGCTCGGCATCGACTTCGGCGGCGTCCAGCATTTCCTTGGTCGCCAGCAGCTTCGCCAGGGTGAGGCCGCTACCGCTCGACGCGATCTTCTGCGACGCCGGAAGCGCGATGCTGGTGGTGTTGGTGCGGGCGGAACCGCGGGCGGCGGCGATGATGATGTCGTCGCGGGTGCGATTCAGCGCAGCCACGGCCAGGCGACCATAGGGCGAGGTTGGGTCGGCCAGCATCTTGATCTTGTCCATTTCGTCGACAAGCTCGGCCCAGTCGTAGTCGAACAAGTCGAGCCAGCGACGGCTGTGCGGGACTTGGACGTACTGCGTGTCGCCGTGGCGGCTGGTGATCTGCTGCGCTTCGGCCTTGCCGAGACGCTCGACGGTCTTGCTGGTGCCGGTGATCGAGCCTTCGTCCTGGCAGAACGGGGACAGGCGAGATGCAAACTGCTGGCCGAGGATGCGGAAATTGGTGCCGAACTGCTGCACCATGTTTTCGGTAACGGTGAAGCTCATGGTGATTCTCCGGAAAGGTTGGTGGTTCGCCTTTCCGGGTGTCCTTTCGGGCCGGGGTACGGGACGCGCCCGGCTACCGGCGCATCCGCGAGCTGTGTTCGGGGTATCGGTGTGCCACCACCGGCCCGGATGCGAGCGATGGTGGAAGTGGTGAGGTGGCGAAATCCCGCCATTCGCACAAACGAAAGCGGCGCTCCGAAGAACGCCGCTGCGTGGACTCAATCGGTGACGCTGGTGTTACCTGCGCTTCGCGCCGAACTTCTTGATGTAGAACTCGTCGACCTGCGCCTTGACGCGCGCGTGATCCTGATGGTTCTTGTCCCAGTAGGCGGGCGATTTCTGCAACGCCTCGACATCGGCTTCGGAGGACATGGCCGCCTGATTTGGGTGCGCGTCTTCCTTCATTTCGCCGGCAACAGATGCCGCGAATGCCAGGAAGTCGGGATCGTTGCCGAACTTCTCCATGAGGCGCGCACGCGAGCCGGGCACGTCTTCTGCTTCCGCGCCGAAGCCAGTGACCGCACGCATCGCACCTTTCAGGTTGGTGTTGAAAGTGGACTCATCCTTCCACAACACCGAGAGTTCGCGCGAGGCCTCGTCCTTGGTGATCTGCTTGTCGGCGGCGATCAGCTGCGGCGCGACATTGAGGTAGCGATCGACAACGAATTGCAGCTGCTCGTTGGTGATGCCCTTCGCGTGCGCTTCCTTCTGGAAGTTCTGGAACAGCGGGTCGCCAGTGAACGCCTTGAGGCCTTCTTCGTCCAGCAGCGGTTGGCCGTCCTCGCCATTCGGGGCCTCGATCTTGTAGTCCTCGGGCGTCGCCGGCGGCAATGACGCCGCGTTGCCGAGCTTGGATTCGAGCGATGCGCGCGCGGCCTCGATCTTCTCCGCGCTCGCGGCAAGGTCGAATGCGCCATCCTCGCCGACAACGCGGTATTTTTCCGGCACGCGCTCGGCGAACGGCTTGGCGGCGTCGCCTTCGGTCGTGGTGGTGGTCGCCTGGACGCCGGCCAGCAGAGAACCATCGGAGGAGTCGGCCGAGTGTGCCGGTGCGGGAGGTGCCGGCGTCGCAGGCGGTGGCGGGGGTGCGGGCGCTGGGGTCGGCGCGACAGCAGTGTCAGTCATCGTTGGGGACTCCGTTGTTGGCGGCGGCGATGCGCCGCAAGATGAAATCCGGAACCTTTGCGGACCCGGACTGGACATAGGTTTTCAGCACCGCGTCGATGCCGCCATCGGTGTTTGGACGACGATGGCCGAACAGGCGCACGAGCTCGTCGAGCACTAATTCGCCCTCAGGCGAGCCGAAGACGCGCGCGTAGTAGGACGGATCGATCTTTGATTCTTCCCCGCTGCGCGGCGGCAGCATTCCAACGCCTGGCATCAGGACTCCACGGACAGGCTGTAGTCGATCGCCTTGAGCGCCTGCGCGGCCACTAGCGCCAATCGCCACTGCTCACCGTTGGCAACCGTCACCGCCGTGTTGGCCTGGGCGCTGTTGTACGTGGTCTTATCCGTCCAGGTATGCCCGTTGTTGACGGACTTCTGAGATTTCACGGTGTTGTTGGCGTCGATCGCGCCGCCGATGCTGAGCCGCATCGAGACGACACCGGTGGGGATGACGAGCGCATCGGAGAACTGCGAGCCTGCGTTGCTGCTGTTTCCGCTGGCGAAGGTGCCTTTGACGTTCTGCGACATGGGTTGCTCCTGTGGGTTATCGGCCAGATGCGGCCTTGACCGCCATTTCCTGCATGCCGGCCTGCTGGGCCTGCATCACTCCGGCTTGGGCTTGCTGCTGCTGCGCCTTATCTTCGCGTGCGGCGCGAATCTTCGCCACGTCCTCGGGCTTGCGGCGGATGGCTTCAGGCGCGCCGCGACCTTCGACGGTGCGCTTGAGCACTTCCTGCATGTCGATGTTGTCGAGCGTGCCAGGTGCGAACTGTTCCATCTGCGCTGCGGACGCCACCACCGCCTCGATCGCCATCACCTCGTCGAGCTTCTGTGCGCGCGCCAGCGGCGAGACGTAGCGCACCGAGAACGTGCGGCCACGCAGAGATTCCGGTGCGGGCTTGAAGATGCCAGCGCGGTAGGCCAGACCGAAGCAGCGCTCGACCAACGGCTTGAGGTATTCGGCTTGCAGGCGCCCGTAGATCGGGCCGAGCAGCTTGCGGATCATTTCGACACGGACGTGCACTTCCGTCGCCGTCATCTGCGGACCGTCCTGCGGTTGCAGCTGGTCGGCCATCAGAATCTTGCGGATATCGGCTTGCAGCTTCGACACCATGAGCTCGGATAGCTCAAAGTTCGCGCCGGTCTGCAACGGTGTCAGCGAGTCCTTTTCCGCTGCAATGACGATCTTGCGCGGCCCGAGCTTGACGGTGCGCGGGTTGAGCACGCCGTCGTCGATGCCGAGCCACATACCGGAGACGGCAATGTCCGCGCCTGACAATTCCAGCGCCTTGAGCTCGTTGAGCTGCTTCGTCGCTGGCAGCGCGGTGTACATCGGGCCGACCGCGTAGAGCGATGCGGGAACGCGCAGCCAACGCGGCACGATGACCGGCATTTCGTGGTAGCCGGACTCGCGACAGGTCTTCTTCGTCGTGAGTTCGATGTGGCACGACGCGACCGGCAGATTCTTCGCGAGGCGCGCGCCAACCACATGCGGCGTGCGCGGGTAGATCGCGTGGAAGAACTTGAATTCCTCGTCCGGCTTTCCGGCTTCGACCGCCTTGCGGATGACCTCGGGGACGTTGTCCTGGCCGAACTCGCGCACGGCCTGTTCGGCGGTGAGCGTGTATTCGCGATGGGCGATGTCGATGCGACCATCGGCGCGCGTGCTGTTGACGTAGACGCTCGCTAGCGGCCACTGGTGGAAGACCAGGCCACCATGCTCGCGATCCTCGTCCACGAACAGCGCGAACATGCCCGCGCTCACGATGTCGAGGCACCCCTCGAACGCCTCGGCGTCGAAGTTCGCCATGTGGATGTTTTCCCACAAGAGCTCGGCGGACTCGTCCAGCCAGCGGCGCTCTTCGTCGGTCTCGTTGCCAACGTCGAGCGCGAACCACAGGGAATTCGACGGCGTGAGGCCGGCCATGATGTTCGAGGCCAACACGTTCGCCGAGTCTCCGGCGGTGTTGTCGAGCATCTGCGCCTGCTTCGCCTGGCCGCTGATCGCGGTCTCGATCGCGCCGGACAGGCCATTGCCACGCAGCGGGAAGGTGTAATCGAAGCAGTCGCGCCAGATCGGGTCGACGGTGGACTGCCGATGCGACTTCATCCGCTCATGGCGGCGAATGATGGCGCTCGTGTCGTTCATGCTCAGCCCTGCGGCGTGGCCTGGGCCAGCAGCGACTTGGACTGCGCGGCGTTACCGCCGCCGAGGGACGCGGATTGTGGGTTCGACGCGGACAGGCCGGCCGTCCAGCTACGTCGGCGGCGACGGCTCGCGGTCTCGGCGTTGGCGTCCTGTTGGGCCTTGGCCTCAGCGGCCTGCTGCTCGGCAACGGGATCGCGCTGCACGACCGCCGGCGGTGCTTTCGGGGATGCGCCGCACATGGCTCAGCCTTCCGGATTCGCGCGCGGCGTCGGCAGCACCCAGCCGTCGAGCGTCAGCACAGGGCCGGCGAGCTTCGATGGGTCGACATCGCGGGCGTGCATGTCGGCGTAGCTCTGGTTGTCGCCGATCGGCTCGTGCGGGTTGGCGTTGGATTGCGGGTCGCTGCCATCACCATCCGCGCGCTGCTGCTGCTCGCGGGCAATTGCGCCGAGTGCGATGGTGCGCGCCCTGCCCTGGCGCTCGATCGCGGCGAGCTGGTCGAGCTCCTTGTCGTCAAGGCCGTCGAGCGCTTCGACCAGGTCACCAACCTCGCCATCCGCCAGTGCCTGGAGCTTGTCCGAGTCCACGCCAGGGATCGCGCCTGGCTCCTGCGGGTTGAGGTCGTTCTGCTCGGACATGGTCGGCTCCTGCGGGTTGAGGTCGTTGCTGTGGCCCGCAGTCTCGGCACCCGAACGGTGCGAAATCCCGCCATTCGGGTTAGTCGAAGACCATCGGGCGCAGCCGAACATCCTTGCCGGTGACCTCGCTCCAAAGCTCGAGCAGCGCGTGTCCGTAGTTGTGCGCAGGCTCGCCACCCGCCTTCCAGTAGCGCAGCGTGCTCAGCGGCACGTCGATGATCTTGGCGACCTGCGTCTGCTGGTAATCCTTCTCGCGCAAGTCAGCGAGAACGCGGAACCAGTCCGTGTGCAGGCGCGGGAGGCGTGCCGAACTCACGCAGCAGCGGTCTCCTCGAACAGCATCGGCGCGATGTGCTTGCGCTTGATCGGCTCTATCGTCACCTCGACGCGCGCACCGTGTTCGTCGGGCTCGCAACGGAACTTGTGCGTTTCGCGAATCTGGCGATCGTCCACCCACGCGATGCCGTTGAGCGCGTCCTCGAGGACCTTCTCGCAGTTTCCTAGATCGATGCAGCGCACGTCGTCGTCCCAGGTATCCGGGTCACGTTGCGCACGCTTCGCCCAATCCTGCGGACGCTGTGGGTACAGGCGTAGCGTGAGTTCGACACGACCATCGAGAGGGATGCGCAGACCGGCAGCCTTCGCGATCTTCGCGACCTCGATGCGGTACGCCTTCGCCTCGTCGCTCACCACCGTCACCGCGCGCTTCGATCCACGTGGAACGAACGAGCGCCAGTAGCGATTCGCGCTCACGGGGTATGGAAGCACCAGGCGGATCATGCGAACACCTGCCACACCATCCATGCTGCACACAGCAGCAGAATTCCGGTGTACAGGCCGACGCAAATCATGTCGTTGCGAATGACCTGACGCTCGTGCTCGGCGTTACGCACGATGACGGCGATGCCTGGGAACACGGCGCGGAGGTACGGATACCTGCTTCGCAACGCAGAGCGGAGGTAAGGGCAGCTGCGCCTCATGATTCGAACTCTGTGCGTTCAGGCAGCGGACCAGCCCAATAATCCACCGTCTCCACACGGCAACCGTTGCGCCATTTCGTCGAGAGTGTGCCGCGATACAGCACGATCGGGCGGTCGCTCAGGTGCGTCCAGACGAGGAAATATCCGGCGATACCGCGCGGCGGTTCTTCGGTGCCTGGGCGAATGTCTGTTGCGGCGATCATCGCGTCACCGCCAGCACGATGACTGCTACCAGCACGAACGCGAGGATCGCGAGGAATGAAGTTAAGTGGCTCCATTGCGCCGGCGGATCGGTGCATTCCGGGCATGCGATGAAAGCACTACCACTGCGCGGAGACGCAGCGTTTCCGTTCACATCGACATAACCGCGATCTCTGCATGTGCCGCACTTCGGAGCGATGGCGGAAAGAACATTTCGCCCGCAACCAGGGCATTCCTCGACGTCGAACGTGACGGGATTCACCGCATAACCGAAGCCATTGCAAACTGGGCAAAACGCGCGCGGGCGCGAAGGATGATCGGTCATGGCTGCTCCCCCACCCTCTGCCCGGCGTAATGCGCCGCAAGCTCCGCTTCAGCCTGCGCGCGCTCTTCCGGCGCGGTGATCCTGGTGGTCCCGCGAATAACGGGCCCAATCGGACCTACGTCATCGAGGATCGTCCTGATCGTGCTCAGGTGCTGGCTCGCCATTTCCGGTGACGCGGGTTTCGCTGATGTCGGCCCGTCGCACTCAAGCTCAGCAGACTCCTCCGGAAGCGGATTGCCGCGCATCACGTGCTCGCGTGCCAGCTCGTAGGCGTCGCGCAGCATGCGGTCAGCGACATCGCTGCTCGCCTGCCGGTAGCGGTAGCCGTCGATGCTGGCCCACACCAGCCGCGTGAACGGCGTCGCCTCGCCCTGACGGATGCGGTAGCGCACCTCGGCCAAGCCGGGGATGCCGATGCACATCGCCCGGAACCGCGGCGCGCTCGGCGGGAACTCCGCGCCTTCGGCGAGGCATGCACGCAGTCCTGCGGCGATCTGCTTGAGCGTGATGCCGACGAGGCACGACGCCCAGGTTTCCGCGGTGATGCCGGCGGCGTGATCGCCGTTTTGCGAGGCCCAGGCGTGGCCGTACATCGCCAGCATCCGCCGCCAGAAGCCGTCGAGGATCGTTGCGCTCGGCTTGGCTGCGAGCTGCGTCTGCGCCACGGCTGGCGCGTGATGGTCAGCGATCGGCAAGGCCGACTCGGCGAGGTTCGCTGCGTGCTGCATGGGGTGCGGCTCCGGGGTGCGGGGTGCGGTTGCGGGATTCCTCGAGGCGACCTCGAGCGGTGGCGATGGCCCAGGTGAAGACCTTGGCGACCGGTGGTGATCGGGCGATGCCTTCGCGGACGGTGTCGGCGAGGTTGGTGCTGGTGATGCCTTCGCGGATCGCTGCGACGAGGTCGGGGTGCGAGGGGTTGAGCTGGTTCGGTGGACAGCCGGCGTCACGCATCGCTCGGCACGCACGCCCGGCGTCGGTGGCCATCGGGGTCGGTGGCGGCGGCTCGCCAGGAAAATCGGCGTGCGTGCTGTTGCTTCTGGAGTCTGGAGTCTGGAGTCTGGCTAGTGGCTTATGGCTAGGTTCACGACTACAGGTTGACGTTTCGTTCAACGATTCGTTAGACGAATCGTTTTTTGTTTCTGAACGATTCGTGGTCTGTTCGTTGCCATTTCGTGCACGTCGTTTTGCCTCGCGATCCTCCGCGATCCGGCGGTTCGTTTCCGCCTGAGCCCCTGCCCTTGCGAGCTCTTCGTCGGCCCGCTTGTTGCGCCAGCCCTCTGCGTCAGCGATGAAGAACTCGTCGAGGATGGTGTCCACCGCCTCGCGCTCATCGCGGCTGCGGGCCATGACCAGGCGGTAGATCGCCTTGCGTTCGGCAGGCAAGGGCTTCTCGTCGCGGTAGTAGATGCGCAACAAGCGGCTGTACACGCCGTCCTCGAGGATCGACAGATGGGCGGTCGCGGCTGCGTAGTCGCCGATGTGGTGCTTGTAGAAGTTCATGTCGTGAGCCTGCGATGCAAACGCTCGACGCGTGAGGCATTGCGCACCGTGATGTGAGTCTTTCCGAACGGAAGTCCCTTGCCGACGAAGCCCAGTTCGTGGGCAATGAACTTGACGAGGTAGCCTTCCTCGCGGAGGTTGGCGATCAGTCGCCACGTCTTCGCCGCGGGGATCAAGGCACTGTCGGATGCCTGGGCCAATCCGACCAGCATGATGCGTCGCTGCGTTTCGATCCGGACGTGCGTCTTTTCGCCGTGATCGATGGCCTGCAACGAGGAGCGCGGGACGCCGGACGCCGCCGCGATTGCACGCAGCCCTACCCCCTGCTTCCGGAGCTTGAGGATGTGCTGCCGGACGCGGTGCGCCGACACGAGGGTGTTCACCACTTCGCCAAGCCGGTGACGCGCGCGTAGCTCGCGCATGTAGGCCGTGTTGCCTTCCGTGCAGTCCTCGCAGCGACAGCCAGCGAGATAGCGGATGCGGTCGCCGTGGTTCCACTTCTCCGGATTGGCGTTTCTCCGGGCGCGCATCGTCTCGATGCCCTTGGCTGAGCGCGCGTAGGTCATGCCGCCACCCGCCACTGCGTCTTGTAGCTGCCGTAGTGGTCGCGCACGATCGCCGCGGCCTCGATCTGGCCGTCACGTCGCGCGCAGGTGATCAGCGAGGACATGGCGCGTTGCCAGCCGATGCTCGGCTCGTCGGTCGGGCACTCGGTCCGGAAGTCTTCCGCGGCGATCAGGCGGCCACGGTTGTGTTCCAGCCAGTGGGAGAAACGATCTTGTAGGGATGGGGGGGCGTTCATGCGGCCAACCTCCCCCGCACCAGCGACTCGAGATAGGCGATCTTTCCGGCCTGCTCGGTGATGAGGTCGCGCTGCGCCCGTTCGCGTCGTTCTGCTTCGGTTTCCAGCATCACCAGGCCGTGCCCGTACTGGTTCGCCAGCCAGGCGAGCGGGATCAGGTTCTGACCACGCTCCATCGTCTTGCGCATGTCGTCCACCTGCCACGGAGCCGAGCCCGTGCGCCGGCGAGACAGCAGGCCCGGGTCAATCCCAAGGGCGCGCGAGGCGTCCTTGTCGCTCTCGAACCCGCATAGGGCCAGCGACAAATCCATTGCGCCGCGGAAATTCGGCTGCGAAACGATCACCTCGCGCTCGAGCGGATAGGCATCCATCCGGAACGTAAGGGCGGGTTGGTCAATTGCAGTCATGAGGTTTGACTCGCGTTGACTGTCCCTCGTCGGGACAAATGAAAGGCCCGACCCCTCGCGGAGCCGAGCCTTGGAATCAGGTTGCGTTGCAGTTAGCCCCGGGAATGCCGTGGGCTGCGCCCGGATCAGGTGTGGCGATCGGCTCGATCCACACCAGCACCTTCATATCGAGGGTTGGGTCGGCGTCAGCCATGCGTTTGGCGAGGTCACGCCCCACCCCTCGACTGCCATTGCAGACCCCGGCGATCGTGCTGTAGGGGATCCCGAGCTTCTTGGAGACGCCAACTGCGCCACCGTTCTGGTCGGAGTATTGGTTCCAGTATTCCCTGGGGGTCATTTTCAACTACTCGAATCGCGTAGTTACGAACTATGCACTTCGCGCAACCACTACGCAAGCCCCCCGCCTAGGCTCTGTCGCAATCTATGAGCCAGTTCTCCAACAACATCACCGCCCGGCGCGAGCAGTTAGGGCTAACCGTCCCGCAGGTTCACCAAGAAATGAACCGCCGCGGCTTCCCTGTCGCTTTTTCAACCGTCGCCGGCTGGTTTAATGGAAGCCGTGGGGAGCGATGGAAAGTGGACGAATTGCGCGCGTTGTTGGACATTCTTCAAACCGAACTGGCAACAATCTCGGCTGGTGAAATTGAAATCGTCGAGGGGGCTGTTCGAACTGTGATTGCACGCGAAGTTGCGCAGCTATCACCAGCCCAGCAAGAGGCCGTTTTGGCTTTGATACGAAGCATGAAATAAAGGATTTCTATGGGCCCGATGAGCGACGCAGAATTTGGCCTTTTCCTGGCAATTGGACTCGCCCCGATAGCATTGGTTTGTTATGCGGCGCGCAAGCCTGTCACTTTGCTCGCCGACATAAAGAAATCTCCGTTCGGCCACTTGTACGCCCTCGCCGTCTGTGGTTCATGGTCGGCCTGGATGCTTGGTGCGCTATTTGGATGGCAACATTGGGGGTGGGCTCTCGTCACATTTTTTGCCCTTGGATTTATGGGATTTTTCCTTAGGTTTCGGTAACCGCAGGCGCTGTTAGGCACGCCTCAACCCCTTATCCAAGCACAGGGTTGTCTGCCCCGAAACCTGAACGTAAAATAAACAACTATGCGGTTCGCGTAAATCGCTACGCATTTCGCATTGACTCGTAACTACTCGTTTCGCATACTCTCTCCCGAAGGCAACGGAAGGAGACGGAAATGGCGGCTCGAACCACGCGATACCACGCCCTGGACACCCGAAGCACCCGCGAGCGCGCATTCGACAAGCTGTTCGCGACCGAGCACAGCGACTTCAAGGGAGTGCTGGCCGATGGAACCCGAACAGTCATGCACTGGGCTAAGTACGGCCACGGCCTCGCGACCCTCGCCACCATCAGCGCTGCGGAATTGACGGAGCGCACCGGAATGGCGGTGCCGGCATGAGCGCCCTGCCCCGCTTCCCGCACCCGGCGGACATGCCGGCAATCTACGGCCCCGATCCGCAATGCGAGCCGCTGGATGGCTACGGCGAGGACGACGCGGAAGGCGACATTGCCTCCGAACTGATCGCCGCCGACGAAGTTGGCGAGCTGGTCTCGGACGTGCGCCGCAGTGGTGCGCTGCTCGAATGGATCGCCAGCCATGTCGATCTGCCGAAGCGCCATCTTGAAACCTTCCGCATCCTGGATCGCCGCGTTCGCAGCATCGACCGCCGCGTGGACGAACTGTGCGAGGCGAACGCATGAGCGCGGTGGACGTGTTGGCGGTGATGGAAGCGGACGCATCGCACGCCGAGGCTTACAGGATCGCGCACGGCTTGATCGACTCATCGCCAGCAGCAATGGCCTTGGAATCAAGCGAAGCCCGCGCCGCCGTGGCCGAGTTGATCGAGGCTGCGACGAAATATCGCCGTAGCAGGTCGGATTTTGTAATCGACACTCATGGAACCGAAGAGCGTTTCGACGCCGCCCTCGCCCGCTGCAAAGGCGGTGTCGCGTGATCGCCGTCTGCCCGCGCTGCACCACCGAACTTCGCAACGGCGAATGCCCGATGTGCATTCCCTACCTCAGCGACAAGCGTTACGCCGCCGGTGTCGATGTTGCGCCCGAAGACCTGGACGAAGCCGAGCGCGTCGTGTTCGAGCGCATGCGCGACAGGAGCCGCGCATGATCCGCCGCGACCCGCGCAACGACGAACGCATCGCGGCATATCACCAACGCGTCGCGATGGACGAAACGTTCGATCCCTGCGAGCTCAAGCGCCGCTACATGCGTGGCCTCGCGATCCAGCGTGATTTGAATCGCTCGATGCGACCGAAGCCTTCCGCAGCTGTGATCCCGATCAGGCGGGCGCAGCGCAAGTAACGCGCGCTCCCCTCGCGCGATCGGTCGCCACGACTCCCCACGTGTGCGACGCGGGAACCGTAACCCGCACCTCTCGCGACCAACCATTGAGGATCGGATGAATCACACCCCGGAAAATATCGAAGTTCTCGCCGAAGGCAAGGTATTCGTCTTCGGCAGTAATGCCCAGGGCAACCATGCCGGCGGCGCTGCGCGCACTGCTGTCGAAAAGTTCGGCGCAATCATGGGTCAAGGCGAAGGGCTGCAAGGTCAGTCCTATGCAATCCCGACGATGGAAGGCCTCGACGCGCTCAAGGCTGCTGTCGCGCGCTTCCTGGACTTCGCTCGCAGCAACGGCGAAACCGTCTTCTTCGTCACTGCGATCGGCACCGGAATCGCCGGCCACCAGGTCGAGGACATTGCCCCTCTGTTCTACGACCGCCCGGAGAACGTCATCGTTCCGCAGTCGTTCGACATGGAGCGCACGGTCACGACGCAGTTGGAACTCGACCGCGCCATCGCGCAAGGCGTCCTGTGCGTCAAGATCAATTCGCCGCACGGCGTGTGGCTGACGGTTACCGCCAACGAACAGTCCCGCGTCGAGGCGTGGGGATCGTCCAGCGTCGAGGCGTGGGGATCGTCCAGCGTCGTGGCGCGGGAATCGTCCAGCGTCGTGGCGTGGGGATCGTCCAGCGTCGAGGCGTGGGGATCGTCCAGCGTCGTGGCGTGGGGATCGTCCAGCGTCGAGGCGTGGGAATCGTCCAGCGTCGAGGCGTGGGAATCGTCCAGCGTCGTGGCGTGGGAATCGTCCAGCGTCGAGGCGTGGGGATCGTCCAGCGTCGTGGCGTCGATGGCCTCGACTGTCCAGGCATTCCAGTCTGCGAAGGTCAAGGCCGCCCCGCTCGTCGCCGTGATGCTGCACAGCGCGACTGTCGACGTACAGGGCGGCGTCATCATCGACCACACGAAGATCAGCGACATGGACGGTCCGGCGTGGTGCGTTTACCACAACGTCGAGGTCAAGAACGGCATCGCGACGCTGTTCAAGGCCGTCAACGACAAGTGGACAACGGATCGCGGAACCGACTATTCGCCCGGCTCACTTCCATCCTGCGACGACTTCAAGAACACGAACGAATGTGGCTATGGCTTGCACGTGAGCCCATCGCCCAGGTGTGCGAAGGTGTATTTCACCTCCGCCACAAAGTTCGTCGCAGTCGGCGTCGATGTGTTGAAGCTGCGCCCCATCACCGGCGATGCGCCGAAGGCGAAATTCGCCAAGGCGGCCACGCCGTGCGTCGAGGTCGATATCGACGGTAACCCCGTTGTGACCCCGTGACCAACTCCCTCTACGCCGCGGCTGTCGCCGTTTCCTTCCGATCCGTCCTCAACGGCGGCGGTCGCGGCTCCCATTTCAAAAAGGAGCAAACCATATGAGCGTGTTCGCAATCACCGACAGCAACACCGGCAACATCATCGAGCGCGTCGAAGCGCCGAACCGTCGCGCCGCACTGGCCTATGGTCGGCAGCTGATCGAAGCCCGCGAACTGTCGAGCAAGGAAATCGTGGACGCGGTTCAGGCTGGGCTCGGCATCACCGATGTGTCCGCTGCTGCTGGCACGCAAGCATCCGGAACGAGCGAAGAACAGTGATCGCATTCGCTCCAGGCATCCATCCCGGCGTGCCGTGGGATGACTACCTAAAGCTCGAAGGGGTATCGATCACGCGCCTCAAGGAATTGAGCAGGTCGGCCCAGCACTACCGGCATTTCCTGCTCAATACGAAAGAGAAATCGTGCCTCTCGCTTGGCCGCGCTGCACATTGCGCTGTTCTTGAGCCGGAACGATTCGAGCGCGACTTCGCGATTTGGGCTCGGCGAACGGATGCCGGAGCGATGGCCCCTCGACGCGGACAGGCGTGGGATATGTTCGCACTCGAGAACACCGGCAAGGAAATCATCACGCTCGACCAGTACGACCACGCAATCGCCATGCAGGCGGCGATTCGTGGCAACCCTGACGCAGCGCCTTACCTCGCTTCCGGTTCACCCGAAGTCACGATGCAGTGGGAAATGGCAGGTCATCGATGCAAAGGGCGCGTTGACTGGCTTGCGGACGGCGATATTCCGGTCGGCCTGAAAACCTCACGCGACTGCCGCCCATTTCAATTCGGGCAGCAGGCCGCGCGACTCGGGTACCACCTGCAATGGGCCTATTACGCTGGCGGATACCAGCTTGTGACGGGGCGCAAGCCGCGCAAGGTCGTCGAGATTGTGGTCGAGCCTGAGCCCCCGTACGCGATCGTCGTGTACGAAATCCCCGCAGACGTTCTGCTGCGCGGCGAAGAGGAATATCTCGCGCTGCTCAGTCGCCTTTCCGAATACCAAGACCACAACACCTGGCCAGGCCCCACGCCTGGCGAACAGGTTCTGACGCTTCCGTCGTGGGTGTACGGCGAAGAAATGGAGATTAGTTATGTCGATGAATAGCGTGACCGATCTTCGGGACACCATCATCCCGAAGTCCGACCAACTCAATGCCGAGCAACTTCTCGGCGGCCCGATCACGATCACCGTTACCGATGTTCGGCGTGGTGGTGGCGAGGAACAGCCCGTCATCATCCACTACGAAGGCGAAGGTGGACGCCCCTACAAGCCCTGTAAGTCGATGCGCAAGGTGTTGGTGTTCGCCTGGGGCAGCGACGGTCGCGGGTGGATCGGGCGCAGCATGACGATCTACAACCGCCCCGACGTGAAGTTCGGCGGCGAGGAAGTCGGCGGCATCCGAATTAGTCACCTGTCGCACATCGATCGCGACATGGCGATTGCGCTGACCTCGACGCGCGGACGCAAGGAGCAGACGCGGATCAAGCAGCTGAGCGACGCCGACACCATTCCCGGCTCACGTGCACGGCTCGAGGCCGCGGCGCGCGGTGGCATGGCGAACCTGCGCTCGGCGTGGTCCGCGATCCCGAAGGACCATCAGCGTGCCATCGGTGGTGCTCAAGGATGCCCCGACGAATTTAAGCGCGTCGCGGAGAAGGCAGATGCGGTCACCAAGGAACGCGAGAGCGGCAACCAGGACGACGACACCGGAATGAGCCTCGACGCCCAAGGCATCCACGACGGCCTGCTCGCTGCCCAAACCCTCGACGACCTCGACGCGCAGGCGGACCTAATCCGCGACCTTCCAGACGACATGCGCCCGCCGTTGCGCGAGCTCTACGAAAAGCGCCGCGGCGAACTCGGTTCCGATTTTTCCACCACGAATGAGGAATAACCCCTATGTTTGCCCTTCAAGATCATGACGCCAAGGTCGCCAGCTTCAACCCGCGCGCCGAGAAGCACGGCGAAGAAAACGTCCCCGCCGGCGATATCAAGTTCGAAATCGCCGCGCACAGCAGCATCCTCGACGCCTTCCATTCCGGCTATCGGAAATTCCTGTTTCGCAAGCCGGGCGTTGGTGAGCAACCCGGCCTGCCGTTCGCCGATGGCGATGACCTGACCGCACTCGCGCAGCCGAACCTAGAGCCGCTCAAGCTCAAGGAAGAGTTCCCCGGCTACAGCCTGAAGATCACTTCCAACCTCGGGTTCAGCGAACCAATCACGCTTGGTGACGTGGAGTTGTCGAACTTCACCATCAAGCCGATCAATGGTGGTAGCGTGAACCTGTCGTTCTCGGCGACGTGCCACCCAGGTGAAGACCAGGCGGGAAAGCTCTGCCAGCTGATCCAGAACGCGTGCGTGGTGACGTTGGAGCCGCCGTCGAAGGGCAAGGCGGGAGCGCTGCAATGAGCCAATCATCGTCAAGCTCATCAAGCGGCATCGGATTTGTCGGACTGCTGACCATCGTGTTCATCACGCTAAAGCTGACGCACATCATCGCGTGGAGCTGGTGGTGGGTTCTGTCTCCGCTCTGGATTGGCGCGCTCCTGGTGGCGATCATCGTGTGCGTTGTCATCACGGCGATGGTTATCTAGGCAGGTGGGCGGTGAACGCGAAGGCGACGCAATTATCCGGAACCAACAACTTCGCAGCCACAATCAAGAAGACCGTCTGCGCAATGGTGATGGAGCGCCCGCGCAGCTACGACGAGCTCTCGGAAGCGACGGACTCACCGATCAAGTCACTGCACGTCATGGTGCATCGGTGGGTCAAGGATGGCCTGCTGACGCGACTCAACCAGGGAACGCATGCGGTGTTGATTGATCGGGGGCCGTTGCTGTGACTGCATCTTCGATGAGTGATGATTTCGAGGCATTCTGGAATGCCGATACTTTCGGTCTCGGATTTCTTGGAACCAAGGAAGAATCCTGGGAGGTCTGGCAAGCCGCGAAGGCAGACGAGCTGGCGTTTTTGCAGCGCCTGAGCGCAGAGGCTCACAGATACGGCGGTGATCCGCGCCCGTTAATCCGCAATCGCATCGACGTTCTGAATGGAGGTGAGTGATGCAGGTTGGATGCTACTCACTCGATCTGTATTGCGACAACTGGGAATCTAGCAACGTGTTCCCAGACAAATACGGACATAGCTTTAAAGAGTTCCCGCACAACTACAGCGATGAACTTGGAAGTGCGTGCCGTGCTAAAGCTCGGAAGAATGGGTGGAAGCTAACTCCCGACGGCGGAGCAATCTGCCCGAAGTGCAACCGGAAGAATGATGTCGAACTGAAAGGAGAGAGCCGTGGGTGAGGTTGAACGGAAGGCCCGTGAAATTCTGGCTGCTGAGTACGAGAAGCACGGATTCTATGGCGCTGCCGACGATGCGCGCGCCGAGACCCCGTCGCCGCACTGTCGCGTCACGATTGACGCCATCGCCTCCGCCCTCGCGTCCCGCCCGGACGCATGGCCGATTATCGAAGAGATGTGCGTCATCACCGAAGCGGTGACACCTGACAAGGAGGACGCGCGCGGAACGATCAATCGGCTGATCGATTACCACGTTGAGCTTGACCGCGCATCCCGTCCGGCTGGGGAGGCTGTGGCGGATGCGCTCGCCGTAGTCAACGATGCGGCGAACGAAGCCCGCCACCGAGGCGACTACCAACGAGCAAATGGCCTTGTGAAAGCGCGGGTCACGCTATTCAAGGCCGCAACCGCCCCGACCGCCGTCTCCGAGGACGTGAGGGAGTTGGTGAGACTTGCAGGCGAGTACGCCAACAGAAGCACGCCAGATGCCGGGCGCTACGACTTGCGAGCGCAGCTTTACGAGCAGATCGCTAAGTTTCCGAGGGCGGTGTGATGGCGAAGTTCAGTGTTCAATTCAATGTGCATGTGAACGTCCAGAAAACTATCCATGCGGACTCGCTCCAGGATGCGTTGGCAAAGGCTATGGCAATTGCGAATGATGATCCGGTGCGTGCGAATCTTATTCGCATCCCAGCGTCTGTCAGCTACAACTGGAACGATGAGACAGAAGTCACGGCGGTGATGTCGTGATGAATTTGGCCACCAACAACCGTCCACCGCGCGGCCACATCGGTTTCGCATGGGGTCAATTCGTGGTGCAGGACGGGCGGTTCCTGGAATATCGCCTGTTCCGTCGCGATGCCAACCTGCGCACGCACATCGCGATCTGCCGATTCAACCAGCATGCGAGCCGCCAAGAAATAGCGCGCGACGTGTGGTGCGCCCGCATCCAGCTACGCAATCGCGTTGACGCGCTCACGCTGGAACAGCTTGGGGTTACCGCATGAGCGACGCCCTGCTCCACCTGATCGATGTTCTGGCCAGGATCGAAGTCGGGAATTATCTGTACCCGCAGGCCACGCCCGGCAACGGTTCCGATGCTGGCGATTCAAATCACCCGGCTACCGAGTCCATGCAAGAGGCGGCATAGTCCCGCCATGCGCATCGCCGCCTACGCCCGTTACTCCACCGAATTGCAATCCAGCGCGTCGCTGGATGACCAGCTGCGAAACTGCCGCACGTATGCGGATCGCCAAGGCTGGGGCGACTTCACAACTTACACCGATGGGGCGATTTCCGGATCGCGTGCGGATCGCCCTGGTTATCTCCGGATGCTTGGGGACGCCGCGAAGTTCGACGTGATCCTCGTCGATGACCTGAGTCGCCTTAGCCGCGACAGCGTGGAAATCACGCAGACAGTGCGCCGCCTCACGTTCGCAGGCGTGCGCGTGATCGGCGTGAGCGACGGCACCGACACCGGGCGCAAGGGACACAAGGCCGAGGTCGGCCTACGCGGAATCATGTCGGAGTTGTACCTCACCGACCTGGCCGACAAGACGCACCGCGGCCTCACCGGAAAGGCACTGGCGGGAAAGTCTGCGGGTGGCCTGTCCTACGGCTACCGCGTCACCAGCACCGGCGAGCGCGAAATCGTCCCGGAACAGGCGGATGTTGTGCGCCGCATCTATGCTGAATTTCTCTCCGGTGACAGTGCCCGCACCATCGCCCATCGATTGAACCGCGAGGGGATACCCTCCCCACGCGGAAGCACCTGGGCCGTGAGCGCGATCCATGGCGATCGTCAACGCGGCATCGGCATTCTGGCGAACCCGCTCTACGTGGGCCGGCAGATATGGAACCGCAGCCAGTGGATCAAGCACCCGGACACGGGAAGGCGTGCGCGCAGGGAGCGCCCACGCTCCGAGTGGATCACGACGGAACACCCCGAGCTCGCCATCGTGGATGCGGTGACCTGGGCTGCTGTCGAGGCCATGACGGGAAGACATGCCGGCAAGGGTGCGGCGGGCAGGAAGCCATCCGCGCTGCTCTCCGGCCTGCTCCGCTGCTCGGAATGCGGTGGCCCCATTGTGGCGACCGATGCGACGTACTACGGCTGCGCGCGCGCCAAGGATCGCGGCACCTGCTCCGGAGCGATCCGGGTCCCAAGGCGCAAGGCGGAAGCGGCGATGCTGGCCGGCGTGCGGGAGTTACTGCTGTCCGAATCCGCCGCCAAGGCATGGCAGGCCGCCGTATCGCGCCACCTAAAAGCCCAGCAGACCGACGATGCCGACCGGTTAAAGCGCCTCGCACAGGCGCGCAGGGAGCGCGACAACGTGCTTGCCGCCATCCGGAAGGGAATCATCACGCCCAGCACCAAGGCCGAACTGGAACGCCTGGAAGCCGTCGTCGTGGCGATGGAAGTCGGGGGCGCACCGGAGACGCGGATGATGCCGGACGTGCGCGGCAGGCTGCGCAGGATGGCCGACTCGCTGGCCGAGCAATCCGCCGCGAGCCCAGCTGTTCGCAACGCGCTCAAGGCCGTGATCGGTGAGGCGGTGTTGGAAAAGAAAAACGGCGCGACGGTTGCCCGTTTCGCGCCGCTTCTTTTACAGATAAACGTGGTAGCGGGGGCAGGAT
>JASLDW010000097.1 GCA_030151365.1 Lysobacter sp.
GGTAGACTGAACCGTCCTGACGCAATGACGCGACCCGCTCGACCCCATGGCCGACGATCCTGACAGTCCCAGCGGCCAGCCCGAACACCGGAGCTGGCTGGAACGCATTGGCGCCGCGCTGTCCGGCGAACCCACCACCCGTGGCGATGTCCTCGAATTCCTCCGCGATGCCGGCGCCGACGGCCTGATCGGCACGGACACGCTGCGGATGATGGAAGGCGCGATCGCGATCTCCGACCTCACCGTCGACGACGTGATGGTGCCGCGCGCGCAGATCACCATGCTGCAGATCGACCAGCCGCTGGCGGAAGCGCTGGCGGTCGTGCTCGAGTCCGGCCATTCGCGTTTCCCGGTGCACGGCGAGGACAAGGACGAGATCCTCGGCATCCTGCTGGCGAAGGATCTGTTGCGCGTCGTGGTCGAACGCAAGGACCACGGCCTGCGCGACCTGCTGCGCCCCGCCTTCCTGATCCCCGAATCCAAGCGCCTCGACGTGCTGCTGCGCGAGTTCCGCCTGTCACGCAACCACATGGGCATCGTCATCGACGAGTATGGCGGCGTCGCCGGCCTGCTCACCATCGAGGACGTGCTGGAACAGATCGTCGGCGACATCGACGACGAGCACGACGACGCCAGCGACGAGGCCACGCACATCCGCGCCAGCGCCGACGGCCAGTTCGTGGTCGATGCGTTGACGCCGATCGGCGATTTCAACGAGCGCTTCGGCGCCGATTTCGACGAAGACGAATACGACACCATCGGCGGCCTGGTGACCGCGGCGATCGGGCACCTGCCCGAGGCCGGCGAGGAACTGGCGATGGGCCGCTTCGTGTTCCGCGTCGCCAATGCCGACGCCCGTCGCGTGCACGCCTTCCACGTCGGTGTCCACGCCGGATGAAGCGGTTGCTGGCGGTACTGCGAGTCGTTTTGCTTGCCTTGTTCGCGTTGCCGGCGCTGGCGACGCCCCGCATCGGCGTGATGACGATGCAGCCCGGCGAAGTGTTCTGGGAACGCTTCGGCCATGACGCGATCATCGTGGTCGATCCGGCCAAGGGCGAACCGATTTCCTACAACTTCGGCTTCTTCGATCCCGGCGAACCGGGGTTCACCGGGCGCTTCATCCGCGGCGAGATGCTGTATTCGCTGGTGCCGCTGCCGCTGCGCGAGGACCTGCAGAATTACCAGGAAGAAGGTCGCGGCGTCTCGATCCAGTGGTTGAACCTCACGCCCGAACAGGCCCAGGCCCTGCAATCGGCGCTGGAGCTCAATGCGCAACCGCAGAACAGCCGCTACCACTACGATTATTTCCGCGACAACTGCACCACCCGCGTGCGCGATGCGCTGGATCGCGCGCTCGGCGGGCAGCTGCGCCGACAGCTGGAAGGCAGCTCCAACGGAGAGACCTTCCGCAGCGAAGCGACACGCCTGGCATCGCCTGCACCGTGGATGCGCTACGGTTTCGAGCTGGGACTCGGTCCATCCAGCGATGTTCCGCTGACCCACTGGGACGATGCCTTCCTGCCGCAACGCCTGGCCGACAGCCTCGCAACCGTGTCCAACAATGGGCAACCGCTGGTGAGCGCGACGGAACAGCTGCTGCCGCATCGGCTCGCGCCTGCGCCCGAAGATGCACCGCTGCCGTTGTGGCCGTTCCTGGTGACCGGCTTCGCGGTGGCTGCGCTGATCCTCGCGTTCGGGTGCAAGCACCCGCGCCTGCTCGCCGCGCTCGCGTTGCCGTTCTGGCTGTTCTGTGGCGTGTTCGGCGCGGTATCGCTGTACGCGTGGATCGCCACCGCGCACTGGGTCGCCGCCGCCAACCACAATCTGTGGCTGCTCAACCCGCTCGCCCTGTTGATGCTGTGGCCGGCGCTGCAGTGGATATATGGCAATGACAGCAAGTTCGGCCGCGGCGTCTTGATGCTGCTGGCGATCTTCGCTTTCTGCGGCCTGATGGTGTCGTGGCTGGGCCCGCTGCAGCGCAACGCGCCTTGGGTCGCCCTGCTGGTGCCGATCCACTGGGCGTTGGCCGCCACATGGCCCCCGCGCACGCTTGTCCGTTCACGCGACTGAGTGCAGGATGCGGGCGATGGATACCCCGACCACCACATCGCCGCCCACTCCCGCCAACGCCCTTGCCTGCGTCATCAACTGCGCGGTCTACCACGACGGCGTGCGCCAGGACATTCCGCTCGAACACATCAGCGATGCGTTGGCGAAGGACGACGGCAGCTTCGTCTGGGTCGGCCTCTACGAACCCGACGAACACCAGCTCGACGAGTTGCAGCAGGAATTCGATCTCCACGATCTCGCCATCGAGGACGCCCACAGCGCCCACCAGCGACCGAAGCTGGAAGCATTCGGCAACACCCTGTTCATGGCGGTGCACACGGCGCAACTGGTGGACCATCACCTGCGCCTCGGCGAAACCCACATCTTCTACGGACCGCGCTTCCTGCTCACGGTCCGCCACGGCGCCTCGCTGAGCTTCGCCCCGGTGCGCCAGAAACTCGAACGCGAACCGGAACACCTGAAGATGGGACCCGCAGTCGCGCTCCACGGCGTCCTCGACTTCATCGTCGACAATTACGAGCCGATCGTCGACGCCTTCGCCGAGGAGCTCGACGCGTTGGAGCACGCGATCTTCGCCGAGGATTTCAGCCGCGGCACCATCCGCCGCCTCTACACGCTGCGCAAGGAACTGACCAAGATGCGCATGGCGGTGTTGCCGATGCAGGACATCCTCAAGCAGCTGATCCGCATCCAGGACTTCGGCATCCCCGACGAGGCGCGCCCCTACTTCCGCGACATCGCCGACCATGCCGCGCGCACCGCCGACATCATCGACGTGCAGCGCGAGATGGCCTCGACCGCGATGAACACCAATCTCTCGCTGGTGACCATCAACCAGGGCGAAGTGGTGAAGAAACTCGCCGGCTGGGCCGGCCTGCTGGCGGTGCCGACGCTGGTCGCCAGCTGGTATGGCATGAACTTCCATCACATGCCGGAACTCGATCGCCCCTACGCCTATCCGGTGATGATCGTGCTGGTGGCCGCGGGCTGCATCGCGCTCTACCGCTATCTCAAGAAGGTGCGCTGGCTGTAACCGCAGCGGCATGCGACCAAAGTCGAAGACTCCCATGCCGCAGCGCGGATTGACGCCCGCGCCATGACGCGCCACGCTCACGGGAATCCCCGTGGAGCGAACGGCATGCAGGCGATGAAGATGCTGGGCTGGGTGGTGCTGGCGGTATTCGCCGCCTGTTGCCTCGGCGTGGTGGCCTTGCAACGCGGCGAGACCATCAACGCGATGTGGCTGGTCGCGGCATCGGTCTCGGTCTTCTTCATCGGCTACCGCTTCTATGCGCGCTACATCGCGACGCATGCGGTCCGGCTCGATCCCACCCGGATGACGCCGGCATGGCGGCACAAGGACGGCCTCGACTACGAGCCGACCGACAAGACGATCCTGTTCGGCCACCACTTCGCCGCGATCGCCGGCGCAGGGCCGCTGGTGGGCCCGGTGCTGGCCGCGCAGATGGGCTATCTGCCGGGATTCCTCTGGATCCTGTTCGGGGTGATCTTCGCCGGCGCTGTGCAGGATTTCCTGGTGCTCGTCTTCTCGGTGCGCCGCGACGGCCGCGGGCTCGGCGAAATGATCCGCAGCGAGATGGGTTCCGCCGCCGGGATCACCTCGATGATCGGCATCCTCATGATCATGGTGATCCTGCTCGCGGTCCTTGCGCTGGTGGTGGTGAAGGCACTGGCCGGCAGCCCTTGGGGCACGTTCACCGTCGCCGCGACCATCCCGATCGCGTTGCTGATGGGCGTGTCGCTGCGCTGGCTGCGTCCCGGCCGCGTGCTGGAAGCATCGATCATCGGCTTCGTGCTGCTGATGCTGGCGATCTGGGGCGGCGGCAAGATCGCGGCGTCACCCGAACTCGCGCACATGTTCACCTTCGATGGTCGCGCACTGGCGTGGATGCTGATCGCCTACGGTTTCATCGCGGCGGTGCTGCCGGTGTGGCTGCTGCTGGCACCGCGCGATTATCTCTCCACTTTCCTCAAGATCGGCACCATCGTCCTGCTGGCGCTCGCCGTGGTCGTGGCGATGCCCCAGCTCCACATGCCGGCGATCACCAAATTCGTCGATGGCAGCGGCCCGGTGTTCTCCGGGAAACTGTTCCCCTTCCTGTTCATCACCATTGCCTGCGGCTCGGTCTCGGGATTCCATGCGCTGATTTCGTCCGGCACCACGCCGAAGATGCTGTCGAACGAAAGCGAGGCACGGCTGGTCGGTTACGGCGGCATGCTGATGGAAGCGATGGTCGCGGTGATGGCGCTGATCGCCGCCTGCGTGCTCGATCCGGGCCTGTATTTCGCGATGAACGCACCGGCCGCGCTGATCGGCACCACGCCCGAAGCGGCGGCGCACGCAATCTCGGCCTGGGGCTTCGTGATCACGCCCGACATGCTCACCGCCACCGCCCACAACATCGGCGAAACCACCGTGCTGTCGCGCGCGGGCGGCGCGCCGACACTCGCGGTCGGCATGGCGCAGATCCTGCACGGTCTGATCGGCGGCGAGGGCCTGATGGCGTTCTGGTACCACTACGCCATCCTGTTCGAAGCCTTGTTCATCCTCACCACCGTGGATGCCGGCACGCGCGTGGCGCGCTTCATGATCCAGGACCTCGCCGGCGTCGTGTATCCGCCGTTCGCGCGCACGCACGACTGGGGCGCCAACATCGTCTGCACCCTGCTCGCGGTCGGCGCCTGGGGGTATTTCCTCTACCAGGGCGTGGTCGATCCGCTGGGCGGCATCAACACCCTGTGGCCGTTGTTCGGCATCGCCAACCAGATGCTGGCGGCGATCGCGCTGGTGTTCTGCTGCGTGGTGATGGTGAAGTCGAAGCGTTCCCACTGGTTGTGGGTCCCCGCGCTCCCGACCGTGTGGCTGCTCGCCTGCACGCTGACCGCCGGCTGGCAGAAGGTGCTGCATCCCAATCCGAAGATCGGCTTCCTCGCCAACGCCCAGAAATTCTCCGAGGCGGTGGCGCGCGGCGAAGTGCTGGCGCCGGCGAAGTCGTTGAAGGACATGCAGCGGGTGATCTTCAACAACCAGCTCGATGCGGCCTTGTGCGCGGTCTTCGTGATCGTGGTGGTGCTGACCGCGATTTTCGGCATCCGCGAGATGCTGCGCGCGCACTGGTCCGCGGTGCCCACGGCGCGGGAGACGCCTTATGTCGCCTTCGATCACTGAAGCCTGGCGCTGGCTGGAACGCACGGCGCGCCTTGCCATCGGCGTGCCGGACTATGCCGCGTATGTCGCCCACGTGCGCAGCCATCATCCCGAACGCAGGCCGATGAGCCGCGAGGAATTCTTCATCGAGCGCATGCAGGCGCGCTACGGCAAGGGCCGTTCGCGCTGCTGCTGAATCTCAGAACACGAACAAGCCGATCGCCGCGGCGAACATGAACACGGTGGCGATCGTCACGCAGACGCGGCTGGTGCGCGAACTCGGCTGGCCCTGCATCAGCTTGCGATCGGATGCCACCAGCAACACGCCGACCAGCAGGAACGGCGCCAGCACGCCGTTGATCACCGCGGTCCAGAACAGCGCCTTGATCGGATCGATGCCCATGAAGTCCATCGATGCACCGGCGAGGATCGCCAGCGCGAACACCGCATAGAACGAGGTTGCCTGGCGGAACTTGCGATCGAGCCCGTAGGCCCAGTCGAAGGTTTCCGCGAAGGCATAGGCCGCCGACCCCGCCAATGTCGGGATCGCCAGCAAGCCGGTGCCGATGATGCCGATCGAATACAGCAGGTAGGCCGCATCGCCGGCCAGCGGGCGCAACGCTTCGGCGGCCTCGCGCGTGGTGGTGATCTGGGTGATGCCGTGCGCGCCGAGCGTGAGCGCGGTGGTGAGGATGATGAAGAACATCACCACGTTGGAGAATAGTGTCCCCAGCGCGACGTCGGCACGGCGGAAGGCGATGTCCTCGTCGGGCACCGGCTGGTGGTGGCGCATCAATCGGCGTCCCTTCGCGGTCGCTTCCTCGACCTCCTGGCCGGCCTGCCAATAGAACAGGTAGGGACTGATGGTGGTGCCGAGGATCGCGACGACGGTGGCCCAGGCATCGTGGCTGCGCGGCCACTGCGGCATCGCCGCCGAACGCAACACGCTCGGCCAGTCCGGCTTCACGATGAAGGCGGTGGCGACGTAGGCGAACAGGATCAGCGCCAGCCATTTCAGCACCGAGGCGATCATGTGGTAGCGCAGGCGGATCGCCGCGATCGCGATGCCGACGCCGAACACCACCACGTAGACGTGCGACGAGCCCCAACCGAGCATCTCGGCGGCATCGGCCATGCCGGAAAGATCGGAACCGATGTTGATGACGTTGGCCAACAGCAACGCCAGCGACGCCAGGCCCACCAGCCAGCGCGGGAATTTCAGGCGGAACGCGCCGGCCAGGCCGCGATCGGTGACCATGCCGATGCGCGCGCACATCATCTGCACCGTGCCCATCAATGGCCAGGTCAGCCACGACAGCCACAGCAGATGGGTGCCGAATTGCGCGCCGGCGATCGAATAGGTGGCGACGCCCGACGGATCGTCGTCGGCCGCGCCGGTGGTGATGCCCGGACCGAGCGCGCGCCACAGGCGGCGGATCCCGAGGCGCGTCTTGTGCTCGCTCATGCCCCCGCCAGCGCCTTCAGCATCAATCCAAGCAGATAGGCGAGTACGGTGCCGGTGGCGTAGCCGAGCGTGCCGAGCAGCGCGCCGACCGGCGCGAGTGCGGGGTGGAAGGCCGATGCCACCACCGGCGCCGAGGCCGGCCCGCCGATGTGGCTCTGCGACCCCACCGCGAAATAGAACAGGGGCGCGCGGATCAGGCGTCCGACCAGCCACAGGATGATGATGTGGAACCCCAGCCAGATCGCGCCGAGCACGAGCAGGCCGGGCTTGTTGAACACCGCGCCGATGTCCATCTGCATGCCGATGCAGGCGATCAGGACATAGAGCAGCAAGGTGCCGATGGTCGACGCGCCGACGCCATCGAGGCGGCGCATGCGGGTGAAGCTCAGCGACAATCCGGTCAATGTGCAGATGGCGATGATCCACACCAGGGGTTCGCCGAGGCCGGCGCGTTTCGCCAGCGGGAAGTGCTCGCCGATCCACGGCGCGAACCCGCCGGCGATCCAGTGCGCGAGGCCGACCGTGCCAAATGCGAGACCGAAGATCGTCACCAGGTCGGTGAGCGTGGCCGGGCGTTCGTGCTTGCTGCGGTAATCGGCGAGGCGATGCTTCAAGTCATCGAGCGCGGCGGTATCGGCTTTTTGCGCGGTGTCGATTTCCTTCGCGCGCTGCGCCAGCAACAGCAGCACCGCCATCCACACATAGGCGACCGCGGCATCAACCACCGCGAACTGGCCGAACGTAACGGCGTCGACGTGGAAGATTTCCTTCATCGCCACCATGTTGGCGCCACCGCCGATCCAGCTGCCCGCCAGCGCCGCCATGCCGCCCCAGGTGTCGCCGCCCATCGTCGCCGGGGACAACGCCTGCATCGTCACGAACGCGAACACGCCGCCGAGCATCACGCTGGCCGAGGTCGCGACGTACATCAGCAGCAACTTGGGCCCGAGCTTGAGGATCGCCGGGATGTCGACCGTCAGCGTCAGCAATACCAATGACGCCGGCAGCAACACCCGGCTCGCCACCGGGTTGTAGAGCTTGCTGTGGACGCCGTCGATCACGCCCAGGCTGTTGAGGATGCCGGGGATGAAGTAGCACAACAGCAACGGAGGCACGAGGTCGAAGAACCGGCGCAGGAATCCCGATTCGCGCGACGACGCCCAGAACACCACGCCGAGCACGGCGGCGAGGACGCCCAGGACGACGATGTCGTCCTGGATCAGCGGAACCCGGGTGACGGCCTCCACGCGCTTACTGGCCGATGTGCGATTTCAACCAGTCGTTCACCGTGTCATGCCACTTGATGCTGTTCTGCGGCTTCAGCACCCAATGGTTTTCGTCGGGGAAGTAGAGGAACTTCGATTCGATGCCCTTGCGCTGCAAGGCGCTGAAGGCGGCGATGCCCTGCTCCACCGGGATGCGGAAGTCCTGCTGGCTGTGCACCACCAGCATCGGCACCTTCCAGTCCTTGACGTGGTTGATCGGATTGAACTTTTCGTAACCGGCGCTGTTCTCCCACACCGTGCCGCCGTTCTCCCACTCGCTGAACCACAGCTCCTCGGTGGCGTAACCCATCATGCGGTTGTCGAACACGCCATCGTGGGCCACGATGCACTTCCACGGCGAGTTCCAGTTGCCGGCGATCCAGTAAGCCATGAAACCGCCATAGCTGGCACCGAGCGCGCAGGCCTTGTCGCCATTGAGGAAATCGTATTTCTTCAGCGCCGCCGCCCAGCCCTTCTGCAGGTCTTCGAGCGGACGATCGCCCCAATGCTGGCTGATCGCGTCGGTGAATGCCTGGCCGTAGCCGGTGGAGCCGTGGAAATCGATCATCACCGCGGCGTAGCCCTGGCCCGCATAGGTCTGCGGATTCCAGCGATAGCTCCAGCCGTTGCCGAAGCTGCCTTGCGGACCGCCGTGGATCAGGAACGCGACCGGATACTTCTTGCCCGGCTGGTAGTTCCACGGCTTCACCACGTAGCCATGCACGGTTTCGCCGTTCCAGCCGATGAAGGTGAACTGTTCGGCATCGGCGAACTTCACGCCCGGCAGCATCTCGCCTGCGCTCGGGGTGATCGCGCGTTGCGGTGCCTTGCCGTCGGCGTCGGTGACGAACAGCTGATCGCCGCTTTGCAGGCTGTTGCGCATGAAGGCGACGGTATTGCCAGCGACAGCGAACGACGAGATCGAACCCTTCGGCCCCGAGACGTTGCGCACTTCGCCATTGGCCACATCGACCGCGAACAGCGGATGCTGGCCGAGTTCGACCGCGGTGGTGTAGATCGTCTTGCCGTCGGCAGACAAGATGATGCCGTCGGCGGAGGCGTCCCACTTCGCATCGATCTCGCGCGTGTTGCCGCTGGCCATGTCCATCGCCATCAGCGCGAAACGATCGGCCTCGAAGCCGGGGCGCTTCATCGCGCGGTAGTACAGCGTCTTGCCATCCGGCGAGAACACCGGACCGGCGTCCCAGGCCTTATTCGCCGCGGTCAGGTTGCGCGGCTCGCCGCTGCCGTCGGCATTGACCAGCCACAGGTCGAAATTGGTGCTCCACGGCTCGACGCGATCGCCCTGGCGCACGCTCATCACCAGCTGCTTGCCATCGGGCGACCACGCAAGGTCACCCAGGTCACCGAACGGCTTGGACGGAATATCGCCATTGATCGCGCCGCTCACCAGCGTCGCGTTCTTCGCCGCGACGTCGCCAATGTCGGTGACGAACACGCGGTTGTAGCTGCCGTTGTTCCAGGTATCCCAGTGGCGGATGAACATGCGATCGAACACCACGCCACTGGTCTTGGGCTTGGCATCGAGCTTCTGCTTGCTGCAGGCGAGATCGCCCTTGCACTCGGGGAATGCCGCCATCGCCACGGCGACATGACGGCCGTCGGGCGCAAACTGGTAGGCGTCGACATCGAGCGGCAGGTCGGTCAGCTGCTTGGGCGCGCCGCCCATCAACGGGATCGCGTAGAGCTGCGAGCTGCCGTTCTTGCCGCTGAGGAAATAGACGGTCTTGCCATCCTTCGATACCGTCGGCGAATTGACGTTCCATCCCTCCGGGGTCAGGCGCTTCGGCGGCGCCATGTCGCGCGTGCGCAGGTTGCGCGTCCACAGCGAGGTCGACGCCTTGGTGACTTCCGGATTCATCTGGCGCCTGGCGAACACCACCACGTTGCCGTCCGGCGTCAAAGTCGGCGACGAGTAGCGATCGAGCGCAACCATGTCGCGCACGGTGAAGCCGCGCTGCGTCTGTGCGGAGAGGGGAAGCGCGGCAAGCAGCGCGAGCGGCAGCAGGGCGAGGCGAAGGGTCATCGAAATCGTCCGATCGAGGGATCGGACGATTCTAGCCGGTGCCGGCGCGGCAGACTGCTGCGCCGCCGCGGGAAAACGGACTCAGGCGCCGACGCGCTTCGACAAGCGCTCGGCGTAGCGGTACAACCCCAGGACCACCGCGACGAATGCGATGCCGCCGATCCATTTGGCCGCGGTGGCGAAGCCCTCGCCCACCAGTTCCAGCGGGAACAGCTGGAAGGCGACGACGCCGGCGATCAGCACGCCGATCAGGCCCTCGCCGACGATCATGCCCGAGGCCAGCAGGACGCCCAGTTGCTTGGCGCTTTCCGGACGCTTGCTGCGTTCGGCGCGGCGGTCGTACCAGGCGCCGAGCAGGGAGCCCACCACCACCATCAGCGTCGCCGATGTCGGCAGGTAGATGCCGAGGCCGACCGCCAGCGGCGAGCAATGGCCGCGGTGGTTGGTGGCCTTCTGGATGACCGCGTCGAGGATGATCAGCACCACGCCGATGCAGGCGCCGATCGCGATCAGGCTCCAGTCGATGTTGTTCTGGATCACGCCCTGCGCCAGCGCGGAAATCAGGCCGGCCTGCGGCGCGGGCAGCGCCTTGCCCGGCACCGCGTTCGGCGCACCGGCGAAGCCGTACGCCTGGTTGACCAGATCGAGCACCGGCGGGATGACGGCGGCACCGGCGATCACGCCGACCACCAGCGCCCACTGCTGCCACGACGGCGTCGCGTCGACCAGTTGTCCGGTCTTGAGATCCTGCAGGTTGTTGTTGGCGATCGCGGCGACGGTGAACACCACCGAGGTGACGAACAGCGCGAAGGCGACCAGCGACTTCTCCTGCCCCGGCTGCAGCATCGGCTTGACCGCGAACACCAGCAGCGCGGCGATGCCGATCACCACCAGGATGCCGATGCCCGACAGCGGGCTGTTGGAGGAACCGATCAGGCCCGCCATGTAACCGCAGACCGCCGACACGAGGAAGCTCATCACCACGCAATAGACGAGGCCGCCGATCACCAGCATCCACAGGTGGTCGCCGAGTCCCGCGCCATTGGCGAAGTGACCGAACAACCACGCGATCGGCACGAAGCTGGCGGCCATGATGATGCCGACCACGCCGATCGGGATGTCGTGCTCGATGCGATCGAGCGTGTGCAGCTGCCCGGCCTTGCGCACCTTCGACGCCGCCATCGCCGAGGTCAGGCCGGAGATCACCGGCTTCACCAGTTTCGCCAGCGTCCAGATCGCGGCGATGCCGATCGTGCCGGCGCCGATGAAGCGCACCTTGTGGCTCCAGGTATCGCCGGCGATGTCCGCGACACCACTGGTGACCAGCGACAACGGCGAGTAATGCGGCACGCCCCACACCCATGCGATCAGCGCGCCGAGCAGCATCGCCAGACCCACCCACAAGCCGACGAGGTGGCCGACCGCCAGCAAGGCCATCGACAGCGAGAAATCGAATCCGCTGACCGGCGCCTTGTCGCCATCGCCAAGACGGAAA
>JASLDW010000005.1 GCA_030151365.1 Lysobacter sp.
CGGTGGGTGTCATCGTGACGGGTAGCTACAAGCTGGCCTGACCGGGATTGTGCGGCGCGCCATGACGGTGCGCGGTCACTCAGGACAGCAAAATCTCAACCTCATTTTCCAGATAATTGCTATATCCTGCCCCCGCTACCATTTATTCGAAGAGAACGGCGTGCCGCGAGGTGCGCCGTTTTTCTTTGTTTCGATGGCATTGGATCGATGCAAGTGCGGTAGGATCGTCCGACACGACAACACCCGGGACGAGCACGTGACACCAGGCGATTCCACCGAATTCCTCGCGGCAGACATCGGTGGAACGCATGCACGCATCGCCCGGGTGCAATCGCAGGGTGAGCGCATCGTGGTGCTCGAGCAACACGTGGTGCCGGTCGCGGGTTCGCGTTCGCTGGCATCGTTGCTGGAGGATCGCCCGGCGTCGATCAACGTCGCCGCGATCGCGGTCGCCGGCGCCATCGCCAGCAATGGCGACGTGCTGAGCCAGAACCTGCCGTGGCCGGTGTCGGCTGCGCAGGTCGCGCGGGAAGCGGGTCTCGAGCATGTCGGCCTCGTCAACGATTTCGAAGCCGTTGCGCACGCCATCCCGCACATCCGCCCGGAGTCGCTGACCCACGTTTGTGGTCCCCGTGATGCGGCCGCGAAGACCGCGATTGCATTGGGGCCGGGCACCAGCATGGGCACGGCCGTGCGCTTCGACGACGGTCGCGTCATGCCCAGCGAAGCCGGGCACGCGTCGCTGGCGCCCGGAACTCCGCGCGAATGCGATCTGGTGCGCTGGTTGCTGGAACACCGCAGCCATGTCGACAACGATCGCGTGCTGTCGGGGCCGGGATTGCTGGAGGCCTATCGGGGGTTGTGCGCGCTGGATGGCGCGATTGCGGCCCATGCAACGCCCGCGGAAGTGGTCGCTGCGGCTGGCAGCCGATCGGATGCGTTGGCGCTGGAAGCGGTCGAATTGTTCTGCGCGATGCTCGGCGCGTTCGCCGGCGATCTCGTCGCCACGTTCCATGCCGATGGCGTCTATCTGGCTGGCGGGGTTGCCGCGCATGTCAAGGCATTCCTGCCCACAGGCGGTTTCGAACAGCGCTTCATCGACAAGGGCGTGCTGCGCCCGATGATGGAGCGCGTGCCGGTGCGACTGGTCGAAGAGCCGCATCTGGGCGTGATCGGAGCGGCGGCATGGTATCTCGGGCGCCATGGCAACAGGAGCGAGCAGGCATGAAAACGACACGACGCGGATTCCTGCAGGCAGGCGCGGCCGGATTGGGCGCGCTGTGGATGTCGGGCGGCCTTGGTGCCACGACGACGCGACCGGTGCAGGCGAAATTCCCGCGCGTGGTTTCGACCTGGGATTTCGGCATCGGCGCCAACGCGGCAGCGTGGAAAGTGCTGGGGCAGGGCGGAAGTGCGCTGGACGCGGTCGAGGCCGGTGCGCGCTGGGCGGAATCCGATCTGTGCAATCCGACCGTCGGTCATTGCGGCAATCCCGATCGCGACGGCGTGCTGACGCTCGATGCCAGCATCATGGATGGCGATGGTCGCGTCGGCGCGGTCGCGGCGATCGAGGACATCCTCCATCCGGTGTCGGTGGCGCGCAAGGTGATGGAAGACAGTCCGCACGTGTTGCTGGTCGGGCAGGGCGCGCAGCAATTCGCGATCGAGCATGGTTTCGAACGCAAGGCATTGCTGACCGACAGTGCGCGCAAGGCCTGGGAAGAGTGGAAGAAGACCTCGAAGTACGAGCCCGTCATCAACGCCGAGCGTCGCCTGCGTCCCGGCGATTCCACCAACCACGACACGCTTGGCATCCTCGCCATCGACGCCAAAGGCCATATGGCCGGCGCCTGCACGACCAGCGGCATGGCGTGGAAGGTGCACGGTCGCGTCGGTGACAGCCCGATCGTCGGTGCCGGTCTCTATGTCGACGGTGAAGTCGGTGCGGCCACCGCGTCCGGCGTCGGCGAGGAAATGCTGCGCAACGCCGCGAGCTTCCTCGTGGTCGAACTGATGCGCCAGGGACGTTCACCGGCGCAAGCCTGCCGCGAGGCGATCGCCCGCGTCGTCCATAAGCGCCCGGCCGCGAGCAAGACCTTGCAAGTTTGCTTCCTGGCGATGAACCGTCGTGGCGAAGTCGGTGCGTACGCGCTGCACAAGGGCTTTGTCTACGCAATGCAGGACGAATCCGGTGCCCATGGCCTCACCGATTCGGCATCGGTCTACACGACGGAACAGAAGTGAGGAAGCTGCTGGAAATCGCCGCCGATGGCGTGCGTTCGGCGATCGCGGCGGAATCCGGTGGCGGTGATCGCATCGAACTGTGCGCGGGGCTGGGCGAAGGCGGCACCACGCCTTCGCATGGCATGATCGCGGCGACGCGCGATGCGGTGCGAATTCCGCTCTTCGTGTTGATCCGTCCGCGCAATGGCGACTTTCTCTACGACACACGCGAAGTCGAGGCGATGTGCAGCGACATCCGCGATTGCGCCGCGCTGGGTTGCGAAGGCGTGGTGATCGGCGCGCTCGATGCCGATGGCGGGATTGATGTCGATGCCTGTCGCGCGATGGTCGATGCAGCGAAAGGCATGGAGATCACGTTCCATCGTGCGTTCGACGCAGTGGCAGATCGCGCGCAGGCACTGGAACAGATCATCGAACTCGGTTGCTCGCGCGTGCTGACTTCCGGTGCGGCGCGCAGTGCACCGGAAGGCGCGGCCGAGATCGCCGAGAACGTGCGCCAGGCAGCGGGACGGGTCACCATCCTGTCGGGCGCCGGCATCAATGCAGGCAATCTTGGCGAATTGGTGAAGCGTACCGGCGGCCAGGAGTTCCATGCATCGGCGCGCGGACCGGTGCATTCGCCGATGCGTTATCGCAACCCGGCGCTGGAAGGTCTTTCGGTGGATTGGCAGGACACCGACGCCGCGCGCGTCCGGGCGTTGCGCGAAATCCTCGACGCAGTTGACTGAGAATTACTTCGCCACGTGAAGCGCCGCTGCCTGCGCGGCGAGCTGGCGGATGCGTTCCCAGTCACGCGCGGCGACGGCATCCTTCGGCATCATCCACGAACCACCCACCGTCAACACGTTCGGCAACGCCAGATAGTTCGGCGCGGTGTCGGCGCTGATGCCGCCAGTGGGGCAGAAGCGCGCGTCCGCGAACGGGCCCTGGACCGCGCGTAGCCAGGTCGTACCGCCGCTGGCCTCGGCCGGGAAAAACTTGAAGTGGGTGAACCCCGCGTTCATGCCCTGCATCAGTTCGCTGGCGGTGGCGACGCCGGGAATCAGCGGGCAATCGACGGCATTGGCCCGCAGCAATTCCGGTGACGAACCGGGTGAGATCGCGAACACCGCACCGGAATCGCGCACGGCTTCGTAGTGTTCCGGCGTCAGCACGGTGCCGGCGCCGACGATCGCATCCGGCACTTCGCGGGCAATCTTCGTGATCGCGGCCATGGCGGCTGGCGTGCGCAGTGTGACCTCCAGTACGCGCAAGCCTCCGTCGACCAGAGCGCGCGCGAATGGCACGGCGTCGTCGAGGTTGTCGATGGTGATGGTGGGGATGATCGGCGCGGCGCGCAGCACCTGGTCGGGCGTCAGTGAAGTCGTCATTGCTTGTTCTCGAAACTACGGATGGCCGTGGCTGCACCGAGCAGTCCGGGATTGGGATGAACGATAACGCGCACGTCGATGCGTTCGAGGTAGGCGACGTAACGCCCCTTCATCAGGAAACGTTCGCGGAACGCGCTGCTGCGCAGGAACGGAATGAAACGCGGCACGATGCCGCCCGCGATCACCACGGAATGCGCGCCGTGGATCAGCACGCAGTCGCCGGCGACGCTGCCGAGCACGGAGCAGAAGCGCGCGAGCGTCTGGCGTGCGGCGAGATCGTGGCCATCAAGCGCGGCTGCCACGATGTCGGCGGGATCGCGCAGGCTGCCGTGCAGGCCGGCCTCGCCGGGACCGACGTTCGAGATCACCGCGGGCACGCCGCGATAGACCGCGTCGATTTCGGAAATGCCCTTGCCGCACAGCACGCGTTCGGTGGAGGTGCGGCCATGGCGCGCGGTCATCCACTGTTCGATCATGCGTTCCTCGTCGCCGACCGGCGCGAAGCTGACGTGTCCGCCTTCGGTGGCGACGACATTCCAGCCTTGCGCGGCATCGCCAACCAGCAATGCAACGCCGAGGCCGGTGCCGGGGCCGAGCACGCTGATCGGGCCGTGGTCGATGTTGTCCGGGCCGAACAGGCGGACGTAGTCCTGCGGCTGCAGCGTCGGGATCGCCCAGGCGATCGCCCCGAAATCGTTGAGGATGTGCAAGGCGTCGAGGCCGAGCGATTCGCGCATCTCGCGCTGGCTGAACGACCAGGCGCGATTGGTCAGGCGGATTTCATCGGCACTGACCGGGCTGGCGACCGCGATCGCGGCGTGCTTCGGTCGTCGCCCGACGGCGGCGAGATAGGACTCGATCGCATGCTGCAGGCTGGCGAAGTCGTCATTGCGCAATGTTTGCGCGTGTTGCAGCGTGCAGTCCTTCGCGTCGAGATCGACCAGCGCGAAGCGCGCATTGGTGCCGCCGACGTCGCCAACCAGCGCCAGTCTTCCGGTCTCGCTCATGCTTGAACGTCCTTGGCGAACAGGCTGCAGGCGCCGGTTTCGGCGTTGCCGACGTTATTGCGCATCAGGCCGAACAGTTCGCGCCCCATGCCGGCGTGATGTTTCGACACATCGGGACGCTGCGCCACGCGCGCATTCCATTCGGCTTCGGGCACCAGTGCATCGATCGTGCCTGCTTCGCTGTCGATGCGCACGCGGTCGCCATCGCGCAGTTTCGCGATCGGGCCGTCTTCCACCGCCTCCGGGTGCAAATGGATCGCCGCCAACACCTTGCCCGATGCACCGGACATGCGGCCATCGGTGAGCAGGGCGACACGCTGGCCGCGATCCTGCAGAGCCGCCAGCGTCGGTGTCAGCTTGTGCAGTTCCGGCATGCCGATCGCGCGCGGACCCTGGCCGCGCACCACCGCGATGAAATCGCCTTCGAGCTTGCCGGCCTTGAACGCGGCGATCAGCGCGTCCTGCGATTCGAACACCTTCGCCGTCGCTTCGATGCCGCGATGTTCCGGCGCGACGGCGGAGACCTTCACCACCGCGCGCCCGAGATTGCCTTGCAGGCGACGCAATCCGCCTTCCTTGTCGAAGGCTTCGGCGAGCGGGCGCAGGATCGACGGATCATTGGTTTGCGCGGGCGCGGCGGCCCACTTCAACGCCGTGCCATCCAGCTCCGGACGCAAGGCCTGCTGGCGCATGTTTCCGCCATGGACGCAGAGGATGTCCTCGTGCAGCATCCCGGCGTCGAGCAGTTGTTCGATGACGAAGCCGAGTCCGCCTGCATCGTGGAACTGGTTCACGTCGCCGGAGCCGTTGGGGTAGACGCGCGCCAGCAGCGGAGTCGCCCGCGACAATGCGTCGAGATCGTCCCAGTCGATGACGATGCCGGCTGCCTGCGCGACCGCGACCAGATGGATCGCGTGATTGGTCGAGCCGCCGGTCGCGGCCAGCCCGACCAGTGCATTGACGATGGCCTTCTCGTTGATGGTGCGGCCAATCGGGCGGTGATCGTCGCCGAGCGCGGTGATGCGCAACACCTGTTCGGTGGCGGCAACGGTCAGGGCATCGCGCAACGGCGTGTTCGGCGGAATGAAGGCGCTGCCCGGCATGTGCAGTCCCATCATCTCCACCAGCATCTGGTTGGAGTTGGCGGTACCGTAGAAGGTGCAGGTGCCCGGCGCGTGATAGGACGCGCCTTCGGCGTCGAGCAATTCCTCGCGGGTCGCTTCGCCGATGGCGTAACGCTCGCGCACCGCGGCCTTCTGCTTGTTGGGAATGCCGGAAGGCATCGGCCCCGCCGGTACGAAGATCACCGGGAGATGGCCGAATGCCAGGGCGCCGATCAGCATGCCCGGTACGATCTTGTCGCAGACGCCGAGGCAGAGCGCGGCATCGAAGCTGTCGTGCGACAACGCGACGCTGGTCGAAAGCGCGATGGTGTCGCGCGAGAACAGCGA
>JASLDW010000039.1 GCA_030151365.1 Lysobacter sp.
GTTCGTCGAGCGCCAGCGGCCAGTCCAGCATCAACCTGACGTTCAAGCCGGGCACCAACCCCGACATCGCGCAGATGCAGGTGCAGAACAAGGTGTCGCAGGCGACGCCGCGACACCTTGCTCTGCACCTGCATCTGCGCGATGTCGGGGTTGGTGCCCGGCTTGAACGTCAGGTTGATGCTGGACTGGCCGCTGGCGCTCGACGAACTGAAGTAGTCGAGGTTGTCGATGCCGGTGAGCTGCTGCTCGATGATCTGCGTGACCGCCTTTTCGGTGGTCTCGGCGCTGGCGCCCGGATAGCTGGCGCCCACGCTGACCTGCGTCGGCGCGATATTGGGATACGACTCGATGCCGAGGCTGCGGATCGCCAGTGCGCCGGACAGCGAGATCAGGATCGCGACGACCCAGGCGAGGACCGGGTGTTCGATGAAATACTTGGGCATGGATTACCCCTGCTTGGCCGGAGCGGCTGCCGGTGTCGCCGATTTGGCATCGGCGGGCACGCCCTTCACTTCCTGGCCCGGCTGCTGGACGCGCTGCACGCCGCTGACGATGATCTTGTCGCCCGGCGACAGGCCGCTCGCCACGATGAAGTCGCCGCCCTGCTGGCGGCCTTCCGGCAGGCCCTTGCGCACGGCCTTGTTGTCGCTGCCGACCACCAGGACGTATGGCCCCTGGGCATCGCGGAGGACGGCGGTCTGCGGGACGCGATACGCGCCCTGCTGCTCGGCCAGCGTCGCCTTGACGGTGACGAAAGTGCCCGGCATCAGAAGGTGCTGCGGATTCGGCAGCACCGCGCGCAGCTTGACTGCGCCGGTGGCGGGATCGACCACGCTGCCGGAGAAATCGAGGCGCGCCTTCTGGTCGAAGGTGCTGCCATCGGGCAGCAGCACGTCGACTTCGCGCGAACCGCCACCCTGCGCGGACAGCTGGCGCAGGCGGCTGAGGTCGTTCACGCCGACCGAGAATTCGATGTAGAGCGGATCGATCTGGTCGACGGTGGCGAGTAGCGTCGCGCTGCCCTGGCCGACCAGCGCGCCCTCGGTGACCTGGGCGATGCCGGCGCGACCGCTGATCGGGGCGCGCACCGAAGCGTAGCCCTCGTTGATGCGGGCAGTGGTGACCGCGGCCTGGGCCTGCTTGACCGCCGCATTGGCGCTGCGTTCGGCCGCGAGCGCATTGTCGAGGTCGGCCTTGGAGATGAATTTGCCCGGTGCGAGGCCACGGGCGCGTTCGGCGGCGGCGTGCGCGTTGGCGGCGGTCGCCTGCGCACTGGCGAGTGCGGCCTGCGCCGAGGCGGTGGCCGCGCGCAGCGGCTCGGGATCGATCTGGAACATCGCCTGCCCCGCTTTCACGTCGCTGCCTTCGGTATAGAGGCGGCGCTGGACCACGCCGGCGACGCGGGCGCGCACGTCGGAGCTGCGATAGGCGGCAAGGCGACCGGACGATTGCGCTTCGACCGCGATGTCCGATGGCTGCGCCACCACGTAACCGACCTCAGGGGGCGGCATCTGCCCACCCTGGCCGGGTCCGCCCTGCTTCGAAGAGCAGGCCATCAGTGCCGTGGTGAGGACGCTCAATGCAAGCAGGCGCGTGGTGGTTTTCATCAAGAAAGGCTCCTGAAGCCGATCGGGCTTGGGGGAAGTGCGCATGAACCGGCGAGGTTACACTGCACCCTCGTTAACTTCGTGTGCCTAAAGTCTAGGATGGACAGGATGCCAAAGGAAATGACCACACAGCCTCTCATGGACCTCGACCAGGTCCGACTCGCCGTCATCGGACTGGGATATGTCGGCCTGCCGCTTGCAGTCGCGTTCGGCAAACGCTACCCCACGCTGGGATTCGATATCCAGCAGCGCCGCATCAACGAGTTGCGCGACGGCCACGACCGCACCAATGAAACGTCGGCGGACCAGTTCGCGGCTGCGGCCCGTTTGCGCCTGAGCAGCGACGAGGCCGACCTCCGCGACTGCAATGTCTTCATCGTCACCGTGCCGACGCCGATCGACGACGCCAAGCGCCCCGACCTGCGCCCGCTGGAATCGGCCAGCCGCACCGTCGGTCGCGCGATCTCGCCAGGCGCCGTGGTGGTGTTCGAATCGACCGTCTATCCCGGCGCGACCGAAGAAGTGTGCGTGCCGATCATCGAGCAGGTCTCGGGCCTGCAGTTCAATCGCGACTTCTTCGCTGGCTACAGTCCGGAACGCATCAATCCCGGCGACCACGAGCATCGCCTCGAAACCATCCTCAAGGTGACCTCGGGCTCGACGCCGGAAGCCGCCGAACTGATCGACCGCCTGTACGGCAGCATCATCACCGCCGGCACCCACAAGGCCTCGAGCATCCGCGTGGCGGAAGCGGCCAAGGTGATCGAAAACACCCAGCGCGACCTCAACATCGCCCTGATCAACGAACTGTCGCTGATCTTCCACCGCCTCGGCATCGATACCGGCGAGGTGCTGGCCGCCGCCGGGACCAAATGGAACTTCCTGCCGTTCAAGCCCGGCCTCGTCGGGGGGCATTGCATCGGCGTCGACCCTTACTACCTCACTCACAAGGCGCAGCAGATCGGCTACCAGCCGCAGGTGATCCTGTCGGGGCGGCGCATCAACGACGGCATGGGCGCGCACGTGGCGCGACGCGTGGTGAAGTTGATGACGCAGGAAAAGATCAACCTGGTCGACGCCCGCGTCCTGGTGCTGGGCCTGGCCTTCAAGCCCGATTGCCCCGACCTGCGCAACACCCGCGTCGTCGACGTCATCGACGAACTGCGTCATTACCACCTCGACATCGACGTCTTCGATCCGCGCGTCGACGCCGAGGAAGCGCATCACGAATACGGACTCGACCTCCTGGTGGAACCGGTCGCCGGCGATTACGACGCCATCGTCTTCGCGGTGCCGCATCGTGAATTCCTCGAACGCGGTGCGGACTGGGTGAAGTCGCTGGGCAAGCACGACCATGTCGTCTTCGACGTCAGCCAGCGCTTGCCCGCAGGCTTCGCCAATGACAGGCTATGACGATGAAAATCCTCGTCACCGGCGCGGCCGGATTCATCGGATCGACCCTCAGCCATCGCCTGCTCGAACGCGGCGATGAGGTGCTGGGCTTCGACAATCTCAACGATTACTACGACCCCACGCTGAAGGAAGCGCGACTCGCGCTGCTCGAAGGCAAGCCGGGTTTCACTTTCATCCGCGGCGATCTCGAGGATCGCGATGCGGTCGAACGTGCATTTAAGGAATTCAGGCCCGATCGGGTGGTCGCGCTGGCGGCGCAGGCCGGCGTGCGCTATTCGCTGGAGAATCCGCGCGCCTACATCGACAGCAATATCGTCGGTTTCCTCAACATCCTCGAAGCCTGCCGCCACTTCGGTTGCGAACACCTCGTCTACGCATCGTCGAGTTCGGTCTACGGCGCCAACCGCAAGCTGCCGTTCGCGGTCGAGGACAGCGTCGACCACCCGGTGAGCCTGTACGCGGCCAGCAAGAAGGCCAATGAACTGATGGCGCATACCTACAGCCATCTCTACGACATTCCCACCACCGGCCTGCGCTTCTTCACCGTCTACGGACCGTGGGGACGCCCGGACATGGCGCTGTTCCTGTTCACCCGCAAGATCCTGGCCGGTGAACCGATCGAGGTCTTCAACAACGGTCGCCACAGCCGCGATTTCACCTATATCGACGACATCGTCGAAGGCGTGATCCGCACCCTCGATCGCGTGCCCGGCCCGGACCCGGCCTATGATCCGCTGCAACCGACGCCGGCATCGTCAACCGCGCCCTATCGCGTCTACAACATCGGCAACAGCCAGCCGGTGGAACTGCTGCGTTACATCGAAGTGCTGGAAGACGCGCTCGGTCGCAAGGCCGAGATGCGCATGCTGCCGATGCAACCCGGCGACGTCCCCGATACCTTCGCCGACGTCAGCGCCCTGCAGCGCGATACCGGCTACACCCCGGCGACGCCGATCGAAGCCGGCGTGCGCAACTTCGTCGAGTGGTACCGGAATTACTACAAGGTCTGACGATCAGGCCTCTCTGTACCCATTCGGGTTTTGCGACTGCCAGCGCCAGGCATCGGCGCACATTTCGTCGACGCCACGCGTGGCCCGCCAGCCGATGACTTCTCGCGCACGTCGCGGGTCGGCATAAACCGCGGCGACGTCGCCGGCGCGGCGCGCGACGATCTCGTGGGGCACCTTGCGTCCGCTTGCCCGTTCGAAGGCATGGACCAGCTGCAGCACGCTGATGCCCTGCCCGGTGCCGAGATTGAGCGTGGTCGCCGGGTGGTGCGAGTGTTCGAGCGCGTTGATCGCATCGGCATGCGCGCGCGCCAGATCGACGACATGGATGTAATCGCGTACGCCGGTGCCATCGGCCGTCGGCCAGTCGCCACCGAACACGCTGAGGTGTTCGCGACGACCGACCGCAACCTGGCAGATGTAGGGCATCAGGTTGTTGGGGATGCCGCGCGGATCCTCGCCGATCTCTCCCGAGGGATGTGCGCCGACCGGATTGAAGTAACGCAGCAGGATCGCGCTGAATTCCGGATCGGTGGCGCAGACATCGCGGATCATGTCTTCCGTCATCAGCTTGGTGCGGCCATAGGGATTGGTCACGCGCAGCGGTGCGTCCTCGTTCACCGGAACGCTGTCCGGATTTCCGTACACGGTGGCCGACGAACTGAAGACCAGGCGCTTGCAGCCGTGCGCACGCATCGCCTGCAGCAGGTGGATGCTGCCGCCGACATTGTTGTCGAAGTACTCGAGCGGCTTTTCCACCGATTCGCCGACCGCCTTGAGCGCGGCGAAGTGGACGACGGCGTCGAACCGCTCGCGTGCGAACACACGGTGCACGGCTTCGGCATCACGAAGATCGACCTGGAGCAATGGAAACCGCGTTCCCGCGAGTTTTTCCGCATGCGCAACTGAGACCTGTGACGCATTGCAGAGGTTGTCGAGGATCACAACCTGATGATTTGATGCCGCCAATTCGATGCATGAATGGCTGCCGATGTAGCCGGCTCCGCCGGTGACGAGGATCTTCATGGCTTTGATTTCATTCGGGATTGTGGACGTCGAACGATGGTGAATGCGCTTCGCAGGATCAGAAAACCCCTACTTGCCGGGACTTGCCGGCGGGTGTAAATTCGCCGCGTTGCAAGGAGCAAGCCATGAGCAGGATGCTACGTTTGGCATGCACAACACTGTGCATGATTTTCCTTTCCGCGTGCGCCACCACCGGAGCCGGCGTTCAAGCCGCGGCCCCGCCGTCGGACGCGACGCAGGCAGTCAAGGTCTATCAGATCGGCGTGGACGATATCGTCCAGGTCTCGGTCTGGCGCAATCCGGAGCTCGGCATCACCGTGCCGGTGCGTCCCGACGGCAAGATCTCGGTGCCGTTGATCGGCGACGTCGCCGCCGCCGGCCGCACGCCGGAACAGGTCGCCGACGACATCAAGCAGAAGTTGACCGCCTACGTGCGCGATCCCCAGGTCGCGGTGATCCTCACCGAACTGCGCAGCCATGAATACCTGTCACGCGTGCGCGTCACTGGTGCGGTACGCAACCCGGTATCGGTGCCGTGGCGCCAGGGCATGACGGTGCTGGATGCGGTGCTCGCCGCGGGCGGCGTCACCGAATTCGCCGCACCCGATCGCACCGAACTGCATCGGCGCCCGAAGGACAACAACCCCGGCGGCGACTACCGCGTGCGCCTCGACCAGATCCTCAGCAAGGGCGATCTCGGCACCAACTACACCTTGACTTCGGGCGACGTCGTCTCGGTCCCGGAGCGCGTGCTATGAGTGTCCCGATGTTGTCGGGCGGCGTTGCCGCCCCTTCCCTGCAGCTGCGCGAAACCGCGATCACCCCGCATGAGTTGTTGCGTGGCGTGGCCAAGGATTTCCGCCGCCGCCCGGTGCGCTACGCCGCGATCTTCTCCGGCATTGCCCTGCTCGGCCTCGCCGTCGGGATCATGCTGCCGAAGAAGTACGCATCGCGCACGACCATCGTGGTCGAGGACAGCAATATCATCCGTCCGTTGATGGAAGGACGCGCGGTGCCGACCGCCGTGGCCGATCGCGCCGCACTGGCCAAGGAAGTCGCCTTCAGCAACAAGGTGATGCACGAAATCCTCAAGGTCGGCGGCTGGATGGACAATCATCCGAGCCCGGTCGAGCAGGATCGCCTGATCGAACAGATCAAGAGCCGCACCCAGATCGATACCGGCGAGAAGCTGATCCAGATCGAGTATTCCGATTCCGATCCGCACCGCGCCTATGTCGTCACCAAGGCGCTGGGCGACCAGGTGATCAGCGAGAGCCTGGCCACCAAGGAACGCGAGAGCCGCGAGGCCTTCCAGTTCATCGATGCGCAGGTCAAGGCCTACCACGACAAGCTCGAACAATCGGAGGCGCGCCTCGAAGCCTATCGTTCCGCCAATCCCGATGCCCGCCCGGGCGTGGAAGCCGAGGTCAACACCCGCATCGCCGACCTGCGCCACCAGGTCGATGCCGCGGACATGGACCTGCAGAACGCGCGGTCGAAGGAAGCCGCGATCAGGACCGAGCTCGGCAACGAGAGTGAAGTCAGCGCGGTGCAGACGCGCGAAGGGCAGATCCGCGCGCAGATGGCCGACCTGATGACCGAACGCGCCAAGCTGCTGCTGACCTACACCGACCAGTATCCCGACGTGGTGCGCATCAACCACCAGCTCGACGACCTCCAGGCGCAGCTGAAGAATGCGGAACTGCGCAGCAAGACGGCCGCCGCGCAAGGCGGCTCCTCGCTCGAAAGCGCCAGCGCCATCAATCCGCTGTACGGCGAACTGCGCAGCAAGCTGGCCGCCGCGAAGAGCGACAGCGCATCGATCGCGGCGCGGCGCAATACTGCGGAAGGACTGCTGGGCGGCGTGATGGCGCAGAACCGCGGCATCGCCGCTGCCGCCAGCGCGCTCGCCGAACTGACGCGAGACTACGAGGTCAATCGCGATCTCTACCAGGACCTGCTGAAGCGCCGCGAAAACGCCCGGTTGTCGATGAACCTCGATGAAAACCATCGCGGCATGAGTTTCCGCGTGCAGGAACCGGCACTGGTGCCGGTGCGCGCCAGCGGCCTGCGGCTGATGCACGTCGCGATCGCCAGCCTGGCGGTGGCATTGCTGCTGCCGCTCGGCCTGCTGCTGGCGATGGTCAAGTTCGACCAGAAGCTGCGCTCCCCGGACCAGGTGGAAACACTGTCGGCGGTGCCCTTGCTCGGCGTCACGCCGCGTTATCGCACCCGTGCCAGTCGTGCTTCGATGCTGCGGCAGGGAGCGCTCGCCGCCAGCCTGTTCCTGTCGGTGCCGATGATCTACGGCGTGTTGGCGCTGTTCCGCGCGGGAGGCCTGTGATGGACTCCGGAACCTACCAGAGCCAGCGCGACCACGCGCTGATGCAACCGCCCGGCAAGACGCTGACGCCGGCCCAGCTGCGCGAGCGCAGCACGATCTATCGCGGCAGCGTGGCGCAACCGGAAGTCGATGCCTTCCGCGACCTGCGCACGAAACTGCTGTCGATGATGGACGGCAATTTCGTCACGTTGATCGCACCGGTCTCGGCCGGTTGCGGCAGCAGTTTCGTCGCCCGCAACCTGGCCGCGGCATTCGCCTTCGACGATGCCCGCACGGCCCTGCTGCTCGACTGCGACCTGCGCCATCCCTCGCAACACGAAGTGATGCGCATCGACATGGGCAACGCCCACCTGGGCGGCTACCTGCAGGGGCAGGTGGAAGACATCACGCCCCTCATCCATGACACCGGGGTGCCGCGGCTGGGACTGATCCCGGCCGGGCCGCCGCGCGAAAACAGCGCGGAGCAATTCGCGACGCCGCGCATGCGCCTGCTGGTCGATTCGTTGCGCAGCCACTATGCCAATCGCTATCTGTTCCTGGATGCGCCGCCGGTGGAATCGTCGCCGGATGCGCGCATCCTGGCCGAAATGGCCGACGTCGTGGTGCTGGTGACCGGTTACGCGATGAACACCGCGGAAACGATCGCCCGTGCCGTCCAGCAATTCCCACCGGAAAAATTCGCAGGCGTCGTTTTCAACGACATGGGGTGAACCGTGCGACATACACGCCGAAAGGATTCCTGGCGTCCAACCATACTCGCGGCATCGTTGCTGGCAGCCATCGGATCGGCGCCGGTCGCCGCGCAGACCGCCCAGAACAGCATCGATTACCAGCTGGGCGTGTCGGTGCTCCACAGCGACAACATCGGATTGGTCCCGGAACATGCGCAGGACGACTGGGTCATCGCACCGACACTGACATTCGACGTACGGCGGAACTCCAGCAAGTTCCGGCTGGCGGCGCGCGGAACCGCGCAATACCTCGACTACACGCAGGGAAGCTTCCCCAACGGCGGTCGCGGCGCCCTGGCGGCACAGGCCAACTGGGTGATTTCGCCGGGCCGGCTCGAATTCATGGCCGCCGACCACCTGACCAGGCGGCCGGTCGACAGCCTGGTGTCCTACAACCCCGCCAACGTGCAGCAGATCAACGTCTTCGTGGCGGGACCGACCTGGGTGGCGCGATTGTCCCCCAGCACGCGCATGCGCTTCGACCTGCGCATGAGCGACAGCCTCGCCGAAAAGACCCATGAAATCGACGGCCAGCAATACCTGTTGTCGGGCAGCATCGACCACGACCTGTCGCCCAACCGCTCGGTCAGCGCCGCCGTCAGCACCGAGCGGGTCAACTTCACCGAGCGATCGAAGGCGAACGATTACCGGCGCGAAAGCGCCTTCGTGCGCTACGACACCCGCATGCGCACGCTGCAGTTGCAAGCGGACCTTGGCTGGTCGCGCGCGGATATTCCGGCGATCAACGCGAAATCCTCGGGACCATTCGTCCGCACCGATATTGCCTGGAATCCGCGTCCGAGCCAGACATTGCGCCTGCGCCTGACCCAGCAGTACGCCGACACCACCGAGGACGTGATCACGCACAGCCTCGACGATCGCTACGCCCTGATCCAGGACTTCCTCAACAACGAGGGCGTGGTGACACCGCAGGTCTATCGCGATCGCCGCGCCCAGTTGCATTACGACTACCGTTCCGATCGCCTGACCCTGAACGCCGAACTCGAGAGCGATCGTGCCTCGCCGATCCATGCCGGCGGCGAAGGCTGGCACGCGGTACTGGGCAGCATTTCCGGCGCCTGGCGGCTGACCCCGAACTGGACGGCGAACGCCTACGCCGCGGCCTTCCGCCGCACGATGGTCAACAACCAGCCGGGCAGCGACCGCAACCAGTTCATCGGCGCCGGCTTCGGCTATCGCTGGAACACGCACTGGAGCGCGCGCATCGATCTCCAGCATCGCGTCCGCAGGACGCCGATCCAGGTCCAGAACTTCAAAGAGAATGGAATCGTCTTCTACATCGGCTACCAGCCCTGAGTCTCCGGCTGGCTTGCTGGTGGTGACGGATACCAGTCTTTCCATCACCGGCGGCAGCGAACAGTTCCTGCGCAACCTGTTGCGCGGGTTGCCCCGCAATCGCTACGCCGTCACCGTGGTCGAACTGGCGTTCGATCCGCCCGAACAGCCCCTGCCCTTGCCGGGCATCCGGGTCGTCCGCGTTCCGGTTGCGGCGGTCTATGGCCGCGGCGGCCTGCGCGCCTATCGGGTATTGCGCCGCCTGGTGTCGAGCGGGCGCTACAACATCGTGCAGTCCCAGCACGAAAAAGCCGACGTCCTCAATGCATTGCTGCCGAAGCGGCACGGCGTCGTCCACATCTCCAATCGCCGCGACATGGGCTTCAAGAAGAGCAGCCGCCTGAAGCGTGCGTTCCGTCTGCTCAACCATCGTTTCGATCGCGTGATCGCCCCGGCGCGCCAGATCGTCGATGCGCTGGCCAGCCACGAACGCCTGCCGCCGGGGCGCGCCACCGTGATCCACAATGGCGTCGATACCGAGCGTTTCCAGCCACGCGAAGACGCTTGGCGCGATGCGCGCCGCAAGGCCCTCGGGATCGATGCCGGGACCGTGGTGTTCTGCTGCGTGGCCCGGCTGTCGGAAGTGAAATGCCCGCTGGTGCTGGTCGATGCATTCGCGCGCCTGCACGCCCGGTTCCCCGATGTCCGCCTGCTGTTCGCCGGCGACGGCCCGATGGCCGACGAGGTCCGCCGCAAGGTGGCCGATGTCGGGCTGGAACGGCATATCGACCTGCTGGGATCGGTCAGCAGTGTCGACGATCTGTTGCCCGCCTGCGATGTCGCCGTGCTGGCTTCGTCATCGGAAGGCATGTCGAACGCGTTGCTGGAAGCGATGGCCTGCGGCCTGCCGGTGGTGGCCACGGGCGTCGGCGGCAATCTGCAGCTGGTCAGGCCGGGCGTCAATGGCGTGCTGGTTCCGCCGCACGATCCGGCGGCACTGGCCGAGGCGATGCTGTCCCTGGCGCGCGACGCCGGGCGTCGCCACGAATTGGGCGGACGTGCGCGCCGGATGATCCTCGAGGAATTTTCCTCGTTGCGGATGATCGGCGCCTACGACCATCTCTATCGCGGCTTGCTGGGGTTGGCATGAAGCCGGTCGTGCAGCTGCGTTCGAGCGCGGGCCTGTATGGCGCCGACCGCATGGTGCTGGCGCTCGATCGCCACCTCCCCGACGCCGGCCAGCCCAGCGTGCTGGCCTGCATCGACAACCATCGCCTCGGTCATTCCCCGCTCCACGATGAAGCGCAACGACGGAGGCAGCACAGCGTTCTGCTGCCGAGCAAGGGACGTCTCGATGCCGGTGCGATATCGGCACTGCGGGCACTGCTGCGCTCCACCGGTGCGGCATGCGTGCACGCGCACGATCCCAAGAGCGTCGTGTACGCATGGCTGGCGACGCGCGGCCTCGATTGCAGCTGCGTGGCGACGACCCACGGCTGGATCGAGACCAGTGCCGCATTGCGGCTGTACAACCGGATCGAACGGGCATTGCTGAAACGCTACGACGCCATCGTGGCCGTCGCGCAACGGCAGGTCGACCACCTGGTTGCAGCCGGCGTCGCCCGCAACCGCATCCATGCGATCGCCAACGGCATCGAAATGGTCGACCGGGCATCGCCGCAGGAACGCCTGCTGGCGCGCCAGCGCTTCCACTGCGAACCGGAAGACACGGTCTTCGCTGCGATCGGCCGTCTCGCCCCGGAAAAGAATCTTTCCCTGTTGCTGCGGGCGATGGCGCGCATCGGCGAGGATGCGCCGGTGCGCCTGCTGGTTGCCGGCGACGGTCCGGAATTCGGGCCGCTGGCATTGCTGGTGGAAGCATTGGGACTGCGCTCGCGAGTGACGATGCTGGGGAACCTGGATGACTGCGCCCCCGTCTATGCCGCGATGGACGTGCTCGTCCTGCCGTCGCTGAGCGAGGGCATGCCGCTGGTCGTGCTGGAAGCGATGTCCGCCGGCAAGCCGATCCTCGCGACCGCCGTCGGCGATGTCCCGGCACTGCTGGCACAGGCGCCACATTCGCGGTTGCTGCCGATGGACGAGGTGGCCTGGGCGGACGCCATGCGCACGGCCGTCGGTACCCGGGGCGATGATGCCCGGGCCCGGGCCCATGCGCGTGAATTCCATTCGGCGCAAGTGATGGCCATGCGCTATGCCGGCCTCTACCGGGCCCTGCGCGGAGAAAGCGATGTCGCACGTGCAGCCTGATCCCGCGCGCGCGCGTTTCCCGCTGGCCGAGCGCGGCCTGCATTGGCATGCGCGGACCGCGGCTGCGCATATGGATGTCGTTCAGGATGCCGCGCCCGCGCGTCGTCATCGCAACAACTGGCCGCTGTACCTCTTCGTGTTCCTGCTCCCGCTGCAGAACATCCAGACCGGCTATCTGCCGCAGCTCGGCGGCGGCCTCAATTTCCTCAACGTGTTCTTCGCGGTTTCGCTGATCGGCGCCTTCTTCTGCGGCGGTCGCCTGGCCCGCAACGAACCCGTCAACATCGCCGTTTTCGTTTACATGCTGTATGCGGCGATTTCGTACCTGGTCGGTTCGCAACTGGTGAGCGATGGCGATCGCATCAACGTCCTGAAGGACCACCTGATCGCGGTGTCGCTGGTGTTCATCACCCAGATGAGCGTGCGCGACTGGTCGCAGGCGAAGAAGATCGTCGTCGCCAGCCTGCTGCCGCTGCCCTATATCGCCAAGGTCACCTGGGTGCAGCACACTTCGGTCGCCAAATGGCATTACGGCGATGCCTTGCGCATCCGCGGCACGTTCGCCCTGCTCGGCGCCAACGAATTCGCGGCGTTCTGCGTCACCATGGCGGTGTTGTGTTTCGCGTTGCTGATCGCTGTGCGGATGCCGAAGATATTGCGTGCGCTGGCGGCCATGGGCCTGGCCAGCGCCGTGTTCTGCATCCTCTACGCCTATTCGCGCACGGCCTACGTCGCGGTCGCACTCGGCCTGATCTGCGTGCTGCTGGCCTGGCGCGGTCGCTGGAAACTGATGCCGCTGTTCCTGGTGCTGGCGATCGCATTGCCGGCGATCCTGCCGGAGTCGGTGGTCGAGCGCTACCGGAGCACTTCGGTGGAGGAAGGCAAGCAGGACGAAAGCACGCGCATGCGCATGGTCTATTGGGGCATCGCCTGGGACAGCTTCGTCGCCCATCCCGTGGTCGGGACCGGTTTCAATACCTTCGCGCGCCGGGTGAACCCGTATCGCATGGATACCCACAACGTCTACCTGCGCACGCTGGCTGAAGGCGGCGCGGTCGGCGCACTGGTATTGCTGGCGTTGCTGCTCGCGTTGTTCTTCCTGTGCATCAAGCGCCTGCGAAAAGCGCCGCCGGGCAGCTGGCAATACGGAATCGCGCTGGGGATGCTGGGCGCGTGGACGGCGCTGGTGGTCGGCAACATCTTCGGCGATCGCTTCACCTACTACCCGATGATCGGCTGCTTCTGGATCTACGTCGGACTGCTGCTCAAGTCCCGCGAACTGACGGCGCCGGAAGGCAGGCGGCGGTGATGCACGAACTGCTGCCACTGGCGAAATACGCGTTCGCGCTGATGGCGCATTACAGCGGCGCCGATTCGCTGTACCGCTGGTTGTGCGGACCATCGCTGGCGGTGTTGATGTACCACCGCCTGCGCGACGACTACGATCCCGCCCCGCTCAGCACTTCGCCATCCACCTTTGCGCGGCATGTCGGCTGGCTGCGGGCCAAACGCTGGCTGGTCTCGCTGGAAGACGGCCGCCACCACCTGTCCACGCGCCGGCGCGGACCGCGCTATGCCCTCACCTTCGACGACGGCTACATGGACAACCTGCACATCCTCGCGATGTCGCCGCCGCCGCCGGCCACGCTCTATGTGGTCACGTCGCTGATCGGTGGCGCGTCGCTGTGGTACTACCGCCTGGCGCATGCGATCCAGAACGCGGGCAACCCGGTGCTCGATCTCGGGTTCTTTGGCATGGGTCCGGTCGACGTCTCGGACGCTTCCGGCCATCCGCGGTTGCTGCAGCACCTGGCCGATTGCATCAAGGCGCTGCCGCCACGGGAAGTCGACACTACGGTCGATCGCATCGTCGCGCTGGCCGCTCCCGTCGAGCCGATGCCGGATGCCGGGGAGATGCTGGGTTGGGACGGCATTTCGGAATTGCAGACGCATGGCGTCGAAATCGGGGCCCATACCCACACCCACCCGTTGCTTTCGAAAACCGATGATTCGCACGTGCGCGAGGAGATTACGGTCTCCACCAGCGTGCTGCGGCAGGGGCTGGGACGACAACCGCGCCACTTCGCCTATCCCAACGGGCGCGCCCAGGATTTCGGCCAGCGCGAGGTCGATCTCCTGCGCAAGGCCGGCTACGTCACCGCGGTCACCACCGTCGAACGCCTCAACCGCAGCGGCACCGATCCCTATCGCATTGGCCGCATCAATGCCTTCGAGGCGCGCTTCCGCTCGCCGAGCGGGCGCCTGTCGAAGGCGCTGTTTTTCAGCGAAACCAGCGGCCTGCTCGGCTGGCTGCGGCAATGGAGGCAATGATGCGCCGCATGCACCTGATGTACCACGGCATCCATGGCGACGCCTCGGCGCCGGGACATTTCGACCCGGTCTACAGCGTCGCGCCGATGCGATTCGCGCGGCAACTCGAGTGGATCGCCGCGCAGGAACCACCCGGACGCTTCCACGTCACTTTCGACGATGGCGACATCAGCAACGTGACCACCGCCTTGCCCATGCTGCTCGAACGCGGAATGCGCGCCACCTTTTTCATCACCGGCGGGTTCATCGATCGTCCCGGCATGCTTCGCCGCAGCGACGTGCGCGCGCTCGCCGATGCCGGCATGCACATCGGCGCCCATGGCATGAGCCACGGCTTCCTCGAGGACATGGATCTGGAGTCGCTGCGTCGCGAACTGCGCGAGAGCAAGGCCGTGCTCGAGGACATCACCGGCCGCGACGTGGAGGCGATGGCCTTGCCGGGCGGCCGCGGCGGCGCGCGCGAACGCGAAGAAGCGCTGGCCTGCGGCTACCGCGACCTCTACGGTTCGCGTCCCGGGCCCGACGATGACCTGCAACGGTCCGGTTGGCGCAATCGCATCGCCATCACCCGGGACCTCGGCGACGGCAAATTCGCGGCACTGGCGAACTGGAGCGGCCCTGCCGCCCGCTGGGCACGCCTGCGCCATGGCGCCCTTGCCGTGCCCAAGCGCGTGCTCGGCAATGCACGCTACCAGCGACTGCGCGCGGTCCTGACATGAACGTGGCGATCCTCGCGTTCTGGGCCTGCGTGGCCATACCGGTATACGCCTATCTCGGCTATCCGCTGCTGGCGCGGATCCTTGCGCGCGGACGCGGGAGTGCAGTCGCCGACAACTCCTTCGTGTTGCCGGAGATCACCGTCGTCATCGCGGCCCACAACGAGGAGGCGCGGATCTCCGGGCGCGTCCGCGACATCATCGCGCAGGATTACCCCCGCGATCGCCTGCACGTCGTCGTGGTCGATGACGGCAGCAGCGACGCGACGGCGTGCGCCGCGGATATCGGCGATCCGCGCTGTCGCGTCATCGTCCTTGCTCGCAATGGCGGCAAGGCGATCGCGCTCGATGCAGCCATGCGCGAGGTCGCCACTCCGGTCACCGTGTTCGCCGATGCCCGCCAGCGCTTCGCGCCGGGCACGTTGCGCGCCCTCGTGCAGCCGTTCGCGGATCCGCAGGTCGGTGCCGTCGCCGGCGAACTGCAGATTCGCGATGCGCATGGCGGGTCGGGCGACCTCGGGTTGTACATGCGGATCGAGCGCCGGCTCCGCCACGACGAGTCGGCATTGGGATGGCTCCATGGCGTCAGTGGCGCGATCCACGCACTGCGCACGCCGCTGTTCGTGACGATGCCTGCAGGCACCATCCTCGACGACATGTGGCTGCCGTTGCACGTCGTGTTCGCGGGCAAGCGCGTCGCGATGAGCGGACGCGCCATCGCCCGCGATAGCGCATCGGCACACCGTGGCGAGGAATTCGATCGCAAGGTGCGCACTCTTGCCGGCAACTGGCAGCTGATCGCGCGGTTGCCGCGCCTGCTGCTGCCGTGGCGCAACCCGGTATGGTTCGCCTGGTGCTCGCACAAGCTCAGTCGCCTGCTGGCGCCGTGGGCGATGCTGGGTGCCTTGCTTGCGTGCGCATCCTTGCCGGGCCCGGTCCATCGTGCGTTGTTCCTGGCGCAATGCACCGCTTACGGCTTCGCGCTGTTCGCCGCCGCTTTGCCCGGCATCGCGCGACGATTGCCGCTGGCATCGACCGCCGCAACCTTCCTGATCCTCAATGCCGCTGCTCTGTTGTCGTTGCCGGCCGCATTGGCGCGCGACAGCCGTCGCCTCTGGAAACCGCACTGATGGCACGCGTATTGATGGTCACCAGCCGCCTGCCGTGGCCTCCGACCGAAGGCCACCAGCTGCGTTCATGGCATCTGTTGCGCGCAATCGCGCGCAAGCATCGCGTCACCCTGCTCAGTTGCCTGCGTCCCGAGGATGCCGAGGCCGCCAGTGGCGAGCTGCCGGCCGCGGTGAACCGGCTCGCCTTCCATCACCTGCGCCAGGACAGGATCTCCACCGCCATGCAGCTGGCGTCGGGCATCGGCGGTCGCCTGCCCTTCGTCGTCCATCGCTATGCCGGCGCCGAATTGCGCAGCAAGGTTGCCGAACTGACGCGCGATGCCGATCTCGTCCACTTCGACATGCTGCCGTTGATGGCCTGCGCCGACCGGGTGCCGGCCGGCGTTCCCGTCGTCTACAACGCGCACAACATCGAACACGTGCTGTTGCGAACACGCGGCGACAACGAATCGCGGCCGCTGCACCGCGCCTTCCTGCGCAACCAGGTCGATCGCCTGGCCCGATTCGAGGCCGACGCCAGCCGACGTGCCGATCTCGTGCTGGCCTGTTCGGAGCAGGATCGCGCGCAACTCGTCGAGCTTGGCGCGCGCGCGGCGATCACCGTCCCCAACGGCGTCGATCTCGGCGACAACCGGCCCGGCACGGGAAGCGAAGATGGCAGCCTGGTCTTCGTTGGCCAGATGGGCTGGTTCCCCAATCGCGATGGCGTCGAATGGTTCCTGTCCGACGTGCTGCCGCGCGTGCTCTCACGCAAACCCGACCTGCGCTTCACCTTGGTCGGCAAGGCGCAGGGGCTGCGGGTTCCGCCCGGTATTGCGGCCAATGTCGACGTCACCGGATTCGTCGACGACCTGCGTCCGCTGGTGCAACGCGCATCGGTCTATGTCGTGCCCCTGCGCATGGGCAGCGGCACGCGACTGAAGGTTCTGGAAGCGATGGCCTTCGGCAAGGCGATCGTCACCACCTCGATCGGCAGCGAAGGCATCGACCTCGAGGAAGGCGTCCATGCCGAATTCGCCAACGATGCCCAGTCCTTCGCGGATCGCATCCTCGCCCTGCTCGATGATCCCGCCCATCGCGCGGCGCTTGGGCGCGAAGCGCGCAAGCTGGCGGAAGCACGCTACGGCTGGGACGCGATCGGCGATGCCATGCTCCCGCACTACGACCGGTTGCTGGCGGCATGAAGGCGCCAGGCACGCCAGGCATAGGCGACGCGACCGGCGAATTCGTGCAACGCCTGTTCGGTCTTGGCCATGGCAGTCCGGCGCGGCAGGACATAGCCGATGCCGGCGGGCGCCGTCACGCCACTCTCGCTGGGAATGGCGCACGTCGGGATGCCCGCAGCGCGGAATGCCATCGCCGCACGCTGCAAATGCGCCGGCGATGTCACCACGCGGGCCTGCCTGACGTCGTTGCGCAATTCGAAGGCATTTTCCCAGGTCGTGCGCGAATGCGTTTCCAGGCGCATGCGCGCATGCGCGATGCCGCCCTGCTCCAGCAGCCTGCCCAGAACCACGGATTCGGGAATGCGATAGCGGCCACCGCCCGAAACATGCAGGATCGACGCCGGATCCTTCTTCGCCACATCGCGGGCGGCATCCATCCGCTCGAAATTCTCTTCGTTGAGCGCGGCATCGTCATCGACGGAGTGCGGCGGCCGATCGTAGCCGGCGGTCAGCAACACGATCGGCCAGTCGTTGTTCGCGGCGGAACAGTCCGCGATTCCCGGGTGGCGCTCGGCCAGCCACAACAAGGCGTTCGCGCACAGCGGCGTACAGGCGAGCACGGCGAGAACCGCCGCGATCCGGCACAGCCATTTCATCCATCGATGCAGGCGCTTTCCGGACAGCGCCAGCAGCAAAGCCGCGATCGCCAGCCACGTCAGCGGCGACAACAGGAAATCGCTCATCGCAGGCACTCCGACATCGGGATGGACGGGCCATGTTCGCCACGCTGAAGGAGGATTTTCGCACCTATCTCGCCGAACACGCGGCCGCCCCGGCGTGGCGCGCGCCGATCCATGCTTTCTTCACCTACGGGTTCCTCGCGACGATGATCTATCGCTATGCGCGCTGGACACGCCGCATTCCCTGGCGCCTGCTGCGATTGCCGTTCACCCTCGCTTACCTGCCGCTGAAAGTCTTCAGCGACCTGGTCCTCGGCATCCAGATCTCCGCCAACGCCGACATCGGCCCGGGATTGCATATCGGGCACCACGGCGGGATCTTCGTCCACTGCGACGCCGGCCGTCGCCTGTGCGTCAGCCACGACGTCACCCTCGGCTACAAGGGCGCGGGAAAATCGACGCGCTGGCCACGCCTCGGCGATGACGTCTACATCGGTTCCGGCGCGAAAATCATCGGCGACGTCGCCATCGGCAATGGCGTCCTGATCGGGGCCAATGCCGTCGTGACCCGCGATGTCCCCGATCGCATGCGCGTGGTCAACGCGGCGGTGCGAATCACCCCACTCGATGGATCGCCATGAACGCGGCGCTTCGTTCATGGCCGTGCGCCGACGCCGAGCCGTTGCAGCAACCCCGACAGCAATTCACGGATGCGCGCGTCCAGCGCCAACACGATGGCGGCATAGGCCAGGGCGCAAATCCCGCTGCCGAACAGGAAGCGCATCCAACCCGGCGCCAGCATGCCCTTCAGCCACCACGCAATGGCGAGACAGGCCGCCACTCCAAGCAACGCCCGCGCGAGCGTGGCGAACGGCGGGAACTGCAGCAGGTCACGGCGCACGAACATGCAATGCGCGAGCCCGAGCGCCAGCGTGCTGACCGCGCTGGCGTAGACCGAGCCCATGACGTGGAAGCGCGGAATCCACAAGAGGTTCAACGCGATGTTGATCGCCAGGCTGGCGACCATCAGCACCAGGATCTTCCGCGTGCGCTTTTCCAGCAGCAGCCCGAAACCGGACAGCATCAGCAACGGGAACAGCGCGAACACCATGCCGAGGATCGAGAACACCGGTCCGGAGGCGCTCTTGGCCGCGCCGCTGAGCGCGATGATGGCGTCGGCGCCGAACAGGCCAAGCAGCATCGCCATGCCAATGCCACAATACGCCATCGGCAACAATACCCGGCGCTTGAGCGCGCGCACCGCCTCGACGCCTTCGGTCTGGAACAGGCGGTTGGCGGTCGGGACCAGGGCCTCGAACACGCTGGTGTTCATGAAGGTATTCAACTGCATCGCCAGCGACGCGCCGACGCTGTAGATGCCGACCGCGGCGAATTCGCCGAGCATGCCTTTCAGCATGATGCGATCCACCATCACGATGGCGACGGCGACGATTTCGTTGGCCACCAGCGGCAGGCCGTAATGCATGCCTTCGCGCATGCGCGCGAACGAGACATGCTCGCGCATGAAGCGGACGTGGCGGCGCACCCAGGCCACGTACCAGGCCGTCACCAATGCCGCGGCGACCAGCTTGCCGCCATAGACCGCGACGGCGCTGTGGCTGAGCAGCAGCACGGCGCCGACCATCAGCCCGACTTCCAGCCAGCGCCCGATCACGCGCGTCGCCAGCACGATGCGCGATTGCTCGCTCGCGCGCAGGATGGCCTCGGCGAAGTTGGAAAAGCTCGACAGCGGCAGGGCGAACATCGCCATCCAGAACACCAGGTGCTGGTGCGCGCCGGTGACCCGATCGACCGTCGCCATCGCCACCAGCATGGCCAGCCACAACAGCAGCGAAAAGCCCAGCGGCAGGTAGAAGAAATTGGTGAAGAATGCCGCGCGCTCGTCGGCATCGCCGCCATGCGGATAGAAACGCAACAGCGAATGCTGGGCCCCGAATTTCGCGATTGCGACCGCAAGCAACATCCAGCTGTCGTAGTAACCGAGGATGCCGTACTGGGTGTTGTCCAGCAGGCGCGTCATCAACGGGAACGACACCAGCCCCGCGAGGATGGTCGAAACGTTGCCGAGCGAATAACGCAGGTAATGGCGCCCGATGCCGACTGTTGCGGTGGTTCCCCTCATGCCTTTGGCGCCCGCTTTCCCTGCCCGCTCCTGCATTGCATTGTAGCCATGATGGGACTAGGATCGAACGATCATCGTCGATCACCGCAGGACGCGCCTGACGATCAGGGAGGGAATCCGCATGACGAGCGACTTCACGTCACTCTATGCATCGCTCGGCGTCGATCCCGATTGCGATGTCGAGACCCTCAAGCGCCTGTTCCGCCGCCGCATCGCCGAACTCCACCCGGATCGCGGCGCGTCGTTGAGCGAAGAGGAATTGATGCTGCTGTACCTCGAGGCTTTGCGCTTCCACCGCCGCCATGGCCGTTTCCCGGGCGCGCGCGTTCGCGGCGGAAATACCCTCCGGATGGCGGCGCTCGAGCCACGATGGCCGCGCCACGAACTGCTCCCCGCATCGGTGATTCCGGATGGCGATGGCGCATCGCGACGCCGGGTCATGGCGGTGACGCTGCTCACCCTCCTCGGATTGGCATTGCTGGGGTTCGGCATCTGGGCCATCGATGGCGACGATCCGGTTTCCGCCGGCACCGGCCCGCCACAGGCGGCGACTGCAGGCTGAATGCACGCCCGCCAGCGGTGCAGCCACCTTGCAGACATGCCTTGCCGCGCAGGCAGCGGATGTGATGAGTTCGACGTGAAGGATCACGAGCAGACAATGGCCGAGAAGTTTCCAGCGCTGGTGATGGGGGCCGGGTTCACCGGCCTCGGGGCCTTGCGCGCTTCGCGCGACGCCGGCATCCCGGTGTGGTCGGCCTGCCCGCCAGACGATCTCGCCAGCTATTCGCGCTGGTTCCGGCGACTGCCCGATGCGCCCGACTGGGACGGCTCGACCAAGGGCATCGAACAGGCATTGGCGAACTCCGGCATCGAGGGCGCGGTGTTGATCCCCTGCGCAGACGACATCGCCGACTGGGTCGCGCGCAACGTCGTCAACGGCAAGGTGATGGATCGCTACCTCGCCAGCACCAGTTCCGTGGCGACGATGCGCATCCTGCAGGACAAGGCGCGCTTCGCCGAATGGCTCGAAGACAGAGGCATCGCCAGTCCCCGCAGTTTCCTGGTCCACGACGATTCCGATTTCGACCACCTGCCGTTCGGACAGCTCGACCGCGTCTTCATCAAGCCGATCGATTCCCAGACCTTCAGCCGCATCACCGGTCGCAAGGGCGTGTGGGTGGAAAACCCGCGCGCCTGCCGCGAGACGTGGTCGCAGATGCAGGCGCAGGGCCACGGCATGATCGTGCAGGAATACGTCCCCGGCCCGGTCACCCACCACGTCTTCGTCGACGGGTTCCGCGATCGCAACGGGCGTTACCCCGGCTTGTTCGCGCGCCGGCGCGGCCGCATCCACCCGCCCGACTTCGGCAACAGTACGTACTGCCGCAGCATCGCCCTGGAAGACATCGAACCGGCGATCGCCGCCTGCATGCGCATGCTCGACCAGCTGAACTATCGCGGCATCTTCAGCGCCGAATTCAAGCAGGACGAACGCGACGGCCAATACCGCATCCTCGAAGTGAACACGCGCGCCTGGTGGTACGTCGAATTCGCCGCGCGTTGCGGCGTGAACGTGTGCGGGATGTCCTGGCGCGACGCCCAGTCGCTGCCGGTGGAAGCCGTGCGCCGGTATCGCATCGGCAAGGGCTGCGTGAACTGGATCGAGGACGCGAACGCGCTGAAGCAAGCGCATTCGCGGATCGCCACCGCCCTGGTCGACTGGCCCGGCGCCTACGAGCACGTCTATCGCTGGGATGACCCGCGCCCCGCCATCCACCGCATTTCCGGCCAGTTGCGGCGTTCGCTGGCCCGCGGCATCCATCTCGCGCCGACCGCTCGCCCGCTCGCCGCATCGTCCTCTTCGCTCACCTCCATGGATCCCCCGCCATGACACGCAACCGCATGCTGCCGCTGCCACTCGGCATCGCCGCCGCCTTTCCGTTCACCCTGGTGGCGCCCGCCGCGTTCGCCGCGAACACCTACTACGTCCGACCGGATGGTGGCGACGCCACGCAGTGCACCGGACTGGTGGATGCCGCCTACGACGGCAAGAGCCGCAACTGCGCATGGTCCAGTCCGAACATCGCGTTCCCGCTGGGGCAGACCACGCCGACGAAACCGCTGATCGCCGGCGGCGACACCCTGATCATCTCGCCCGGCAGCTACAAGATCGGCGTTGGCGCACCGGGCACCGCCAACTGCTCGCCCAGCTACAGCTGGGACTGCTACCCGCCACCGATCCCGTCCGGCACGACCTGGGACACGCGCACGCGCATCCTCGGCAAGGATGCGACGACGTGTGCGGTCAAGCCTGAGTTGTGGGCAAGCGGGCGCGCGCAAACGGTCCTGAACCTCAACGGCAGCCAGAACGTCGAGGTGCAGTGCCTCGATCTCACCGACCATGCCAGTTGCGCGCTGGCGCACCTTACTTCCGGCACCACGACTGCCGGCGCGGTCAAGGCAGCCTGCCCATCGACCGCGCCCTTCGGCGACATCGGTTCGGACGGCATCATCGCGGTCGGGGCCGGCAAGACCTTCATCGGCAACGTCGACGTCCACGGCTTCCCGCACAACGGCATCTCGGCCGGCAAGCTGACGGACTGGACGCTCTACAACGTGCGCATCCTCGGCAACGGCTGGGCCGGCTGGGACGGCGATGTCGCCAACGGCAGCGAGACCGGCTCGAGCAACAGCGGCACGATCGCCTTCATCGGCGGCGAAATCGCCTGGAATGGCTGCGTCGAGAATTACGTCGACCACACCTACTTCGGTTGCTGGGGGCAGCAGGAAGGCGGTTACGGCGATGGCCTCGGCACCGGCCGCACCGGCGGCAACTGGATCTTCCAGGGCACCAAGGTGCACCACAACACGTCCGACGGCATCGACCTGCTGTATGCCAACGGCACCGGCAGCGTGACCGTGCGCCAGGTGCTGTCCTATGCCAACGCCGGCAACCAGGTGAAACTCGCCGGACCGGGCCTGATCGAGAACAGCGTCATCATCGGCAACTGCAATGCCCTGCTCGGCTATCCGACGTCGGCGTTGCAATCGGCGGACTTCTGCCGCGCGCTCGGCAATACGGTGTCGATCGACCTGCTGACCGGCGCGAACATGGTGACGATGCGCTTCAACACCATCACCGGCCTCGGCGATTGCGAAGTCATCAGTGGCGGCGGTGGCACGGGCAGCGCGCTGGTCATGCAGAACAATGCGATCTCCGGCGATCTCGACTGGCGCGCCAACCTGCAGGGCAATACCGGCGAACTCACTTGCGCCTATTACAAGGATGGCGGATCGGCGCAGGTTCTGTTCCAGAACAATCTGTTCTGGAATCTGAAGAGTCCGCCATGCGACCAGGGCACCGGCAACATCTGCGGCAAGCAGCCGCTGTTCACCGACAGCAGCTATGCCACCTTCAACCCGACACCGCAGCAGAACAGCCCGTTGATCGATGCCGGGCTGCCGATTCCGTCGGTGACCCAGGATTACACCGGCAATCCTCGCGTGTATGGCGCCGGCCCTGATATCGGAGCGGTGGAGTTGCAGCCTGCATCGCCAACCCCCACGCCTTCCCCGACACCTACTCCGACGCCAACGCCAACGCCCACTCCTACTCCGACACCCACCCCGACGCCCACTCCGACACCGACGCCAACGCCATCGCCGAGTCCGACACCTACCCCGGCACCGCCGCCGCCTGCGACGCGTCCGCCGCTGCCGATCACCACGCCGGACAGCCCGCCCGTGAGGTTCCCGCCCCCGCCCAAGGCGTCCTGAGCCGCCCGGCTTTGGGTTCCCGCCTCAGCTTGGCGCGGGCAACCAGCCATCGAGCCATGACGTGATGTCGTCGAGGATTTCCGCACGCTGTCGCGGGACGAACAGGATGTGGTCGACATCGGGCCGGAACCGCAGTCTCAACCGCGGTTCGTGGGTGTCGTCGGGAAAGCTGGCGCGCATCTGCCGCGGGTGCAGGAAATAATCGGTGACGCCGGCGGTATACAGCGCGTACATGCCGATGCCGGCGTCCGCCATCCGCCGGTTGCCGGCAATGAACTCGCGTTCCGTCGGCCAATCGCGCCCGGCGGGCGGCATGTCGCCGTCGCGCCATCCGCGTTGCAATCGATGTCGCAGCATGCGGCCCCAACCGGCGACCGGCCGCGACACGAAATGCCGCAACTGCGCCCAGTGGAACCACGGTCCGCGCACGGCGCAGGGATCGAGCAGCAGCAATCCGCGCACGCGCGCGTCGAGTGATGGCAGTTTCCAGGCAAGATCGGCGGCGCTGCAGACGCCTCCGACGATGAAGCAGTCGCCGCCGGTCATCGCCGCAACGGTATCCAACGCGACGCGCACGCGCTCCTCCGGACGGCTTCCGCCCCCCGCGGGTGCATCACCCACGGCCGGCAGGTCGAAGCGGAACAGATCGATGCCGTGGCGCGCCAGGCGTTCCGCCAGTTCGACGTTCATGCGGAACGGCCCGACGCGATGGATCAGCCCGGCATTCAACATCACCACCGTCGCGCGCGGCGATCGCAGCGGATCGGCGCGGTGCAGGAAACCGTAGCCGTTGCCGTCGGACATGGGCAGCAACTGCATCATGCCGCGACTCCGGGCAATCGAGCGAACAGACGTTCGCTGGCGGCGTCGGCCGACCGCACCGGGATGATGGTTTCGAAATCGACCTGCCCGGCCCAAGCGTCGAAAGCCAACGGCAGGCGGACCACGTCATCCGCATCCATGCGCGGCTCCAGTGCGTGCTCGCTGTCGAGCAGCCAGATCGACGGCGGCCGCACATCGGGCCACTGCAGCTGCTGCAGTGCATCGGGCAGGCGCGGATCAACCACGTGCCCCATCAGTTCGCCGGCCATCGCCACCGGTCCGGGCTTCAGGGGGAAGCGACTGCGCGACTGGCGTTCCCGCGCGTCGATCGCCGATGTTTCCCCCAGCCAGGACGCACCGGACATGACCGGCTGCCACCACCAGGCCATGTCGGCATCGAGTCCGTCGCGGATGGCAAGCGCGCCCAGCAATGCACCCATGCGGATTCCGCACAATGCGCGCGGCACGCCATCCCCGGCGTCGACCAGGGCATCCCAGACATGGCGGATGTCGCGGACGGCACGATCGATGGAAAGCTCGACGCCCGACCCGCTCGAATCGCCGGTTCCCGTGTAGTCGAAGCGGATCACCTCGACGCCACGACGCGCCCATTGGTCGGCGAGTTGCGCGAAGAAGCGATAGCTGCGGATCTGTTCCTGCAGCCATGGCGGGCACAACAGCACGCGCGCACGCGGCATCACTGCGCCACGGTGGCGCGCAATGAAGAGATGGCCGTCGCCCTGCGGCAACAGCATCGGTTCGATTCCCGGCGTCATGCCCCCCGACAAGACATCCTCCCCGCGGTTTATTTCTTTCCGAACATGCGCTTGAACCAGCCGGTGTTCGCCGCCGCCGGCCCGGTGGTGCGATCCGGCAGCTGGCCGGCGATTTCCGCCGCAGTTTGCACCGCCAGCTGCGGCAGGCGCAACTTGACGCCGGTGTCGCGGGCGATGTCGGCAAGCACGCGGATGGCCAGCATCGAACTGCCGCCGAGATCGAAGAAGTTGTCTCCGGGGTCGACGGCCACGCCAAGATGGCGCTCCCATAGTGTCCGCACGTAAGCCAGCCGTGCTTCGCCCTGCGCCGGCATGGTTGAGGGGGTGCCTTCACTGCCGGCGGTTGCCGGCGCATTGCCGGTGATTGCATTCGTCATCGCGGTTTCCGTTGGTTGCCGCGGATCCTGGGCCAGGGCGGCGAGCGTGCGTTCGTAATGGGCGACGATCCCGCGGACCGTTTCTTCCTTCAGCAGGTCGCCGTTGTAGAGCAAGGCCGCATCGATTCCCTTGTCGCCCCGGTCCACCGCCCACAGGTTGAGGTCCTCGGCGATGCCGGGTTGGTCGATGTCGATGCGCTGGTGCGACAGCGGGCCCCAGTGGGTGATGCGATCGCGGATGTCCTGGAACGAGAACTGGGCGTGATACAGGATGCTGTTCGCGGCGCCCGGCAGGCCCGAGCGCATCTCGGCGATGTCTTCGAGGCGGATGTCCGGCGCCGACAGCGCGTCGAGCAGGACCGATTTCGACGCATGGACGACATCGCGCAGTTCGCCGTTCCGCTGCACGTCGAGGCGTACCGGCAGCATGTTGACGAAATGCCCCATCAGCGATTCGGTGTCGGCGTGGTTGCGTCCTCGCACCGGGATGCCGACCACGATGTCCTGGTCGCCGTTCCAGGTCGCCAACGTGATGAACCACGCCGCAAGCATGGTATTGAAGACGGTCGCATCCATCGCCTTGGCGGATTGGCGCAACGCCTGCGCTCCGGGAATCCCGATGCGCACCGGGACCATGCCGGAACGACCGACCATCAAACGCCGGCGCGGATGATCGGTCGGCAAGGCTTGGGGCCAGCCACCGCGTGCGTTCGGCGTGCACAGCCAGGCGCGCCATTGTTCGCGCTGGCGTGCATACGCCTCGCCCTCCATGCCGGCGTTGTGCCAGGCGGCGTAATCGCCATAGGTCACCGGCAGATCCGGCAACTGCGGCTCGCGTCCCTCGATCAGCGCCGCATAGGCCTCCGCCAATTCGGCATACAGCAAATCGAACGACCAGCCATCCCAGACGATGTGGTGCGGCATGAAGAACCAGGCGTGCTCGTTCTCGTCCAAGCGGTACATGCGCGAACGGAACAGGGGCGCGTCGACCAGCGATTCGAACGGTCGCGCGGCGAGTGCCTTGAAGTCGGCTTCCAGCGCCTCGCGACGGCGCTCCGGCGGCAAGTGGCGAAGATCGACCAAGGGTTCGAGTACGCGTGAATCGAGATCGTTGCGTACCACCTGGACGAAATCGTCGCCGCGGCGTTCGAAACCGGTCCGCAGGACGGTCTGGCGTTCCATCACCAGCATCAGCGCCTGGCGGAAGCATTCGATGTCCATCGGTCCATGCAGCGCATGTCCCGACGGCAGGCTGTAGGCGAGCATTTCCGGATGGAATTCGTGGATCATCGCCTGTCGCTGCTGGACCACGCTCAGCGGCGCCCAGTCGCGCTGCGGCAGGCGCGGGATGCGATCGGCCGCGGCCATGGCGGGGGCGCCGCCGGTTTCGATCGAAGCGCCGAGGCGACGCACCGTCGGTGCATCGAACAATGTCCGCAATGACAGTCGCAACGACAACGCGTTGTTGATGCGACTGGTCATCTGCGCGGCCAGCAATGAATGGCCACCGTGCAGGAAGAAGTCGTCGTCGATGCCGAAACTGCCGAGGCGAAGGGTGTCGCGGAAGATCTGCAACAATTGTTCCTGCAAGGGCGATTCCGGGGCGGAGGCGACCGCAGCGGCCTGGGGTGTCGTCGCATACGGAAGCGGCAGCGCCTTGCGATCGACCTTGCCGTTCGCGGTCAACGGCCAATGCGCCAGCGCCACGATGTGTTGCGGGATCATGTAATCGGGCAAGATGCCGCGCAGGTGCTTCTTCATCCGCACCGGGTCGATGGCATGATCGGTTTCCGGCACGACATAGGCGACCAGGCGGGCATCGCCTTCGCGTTCTTCCCGCACCATCGCGATCGCCGATTGCACGTCGGGATGATCGGTCAGCCGCGTCTCGATTTCGCCGAGCTCGATGCGATAACCTCGAAGCTTCACCTGATGGTCGAGGCGACCCTGGTGTTCGAGCATGCCGTCATCGCGCCAGCGCGCACGATCGCCGGTGCGGTACAGGCGGATGCGGCCATCCGGGCCGTTCCAGTCGATGAAGCGGTCGGAAGTCAGCATCGGCTGGTTGCGATAGCCGCGCGCCAGTCCCGCGCCGGAAATGCACAGTTCCCCTGGCACGCCACGCACGCACGGCAGGCGCGCATCGTCGAGGATCCACACGCCGGTGTTGGCGATCGGCTTGCCGATATGGATATCGGGCAAGGCGCCTCGCGCCGGCGCCGCGATTCGCGCGCAGGTCGACCACACCGTGGTTTCGGTCGGACCGTAGACGTTCCACAGTTCGTTGCAGCGTGCCAGCAACTGCGCGGCCAAGGCCGGCGGCAAGGGTTCGCCGCCACAGAGGATACGGAAGCCTGCCCCGCCCGCCCAGTCGGCTTCGATCAGCATGCGCCAGGTCGCCGGCGTCGCCTGCATCACCGTGGCACGGTGCCCGGCCATGCAAGCGGCGAGCGCGCCGCCATCGAGCGCGGTGTCGCGATCGACGATCACCACCTGCGCGCCGACATGCAGCGGCAGCATCAGTTCGAGCACGGCGATGTCGAATGACAGCGTGGTGACGGCGATCATCACGTCGTCGTTGCGCAGGCCTGGCTGCACGGCCATGCCGCCGAGGAAATTCGCGACCGCGCGATGCGGGATCTCCACGCCTTTCGGCGTTCCGGTCGAACCCGAGGTGTAGATCACGTAGGCGATCGCTTCGGGATCGACCGCCAGGTCCGGACGCGTGTCCGGTTGTGCTGCGAGCACGGCGGTATTCAGCAACACCGCCCGCCGGCCTTGCAGCGGCAGTGCGTCGACCAACGCCTGCGTGGTGAGGACCGCGGCGGGGCGGCCATCGTCCAGCATGTGTTGCAGGCGCGCCTGCGGGAACGACGGATCGAGCGGGATGTAGCCGGCACCGGCCTTGAGGATGCCGAGCAGCGCCGCCAGCATCGAGACCCCGCGCTCGATCGCAAGGCCGACGAGATCGCCTGGCTTGACACCCTGCCCGATTAACAGATGGGCGATGCGGTTGGCTTCGTTTTCGAGTTCCCGATAGCGGGCGCTGCGCCCTGCATCGCGTGCCGCGATGGCATCGGGTTGGCGATCGCAGCTCGCCTCGAAATGCTGGTGCATCAGCCGCTCGCGCGGGAACGGCGTCGCCGCCGGCGACAAGGCCGCGAGCTCGTCGAGATCGTCGGCATCCAGCAAGGCGTAGGCATTGCAGGGACGATCCGCGTTCTCGCTCAATCCGCGCAGCAACGTGCGATAGGCGCGCAACCAGCGTCGTACCGTCGCCGAATGCAGCAGCGATGTCGCGTATTGGCATTCCAGGCGCAACCCGGCCGGGGTCTGCACGGCGTTGAGCGACAATTCGAAATTGTCGGCCACGCGCGCAACGCCGTGACATTCGATGCGTGCGCCCGCGAAGGCGCCGCTTTCGCCATCCAGGCTCTGGTCGATGTTGAACAATACCGGCGCCAACGGCACCCGCGACGGATCGCGCGCGATCGCCAATTGCTGCAACAAGGTCGAGAGCGTGTAGTCGCGATGCTCGACCGCGTCGAGGAGATCGTCGTTGGCCCGTTTGAGGAACGCCGAGAAGTTCTCTTCGCGAACCGGGGCGAAACGCATCGGCAAGGTGTTGGCGCAATGCCCGACCATCGCCAGTTTTCCGCTGGCGGGTTGGCCGGCACTGGGGATGCCGACCACCACGTCATCCTGCCCGGCGATGCGCGCGATCAGCAAGGCGAACGCCGACAGCATCAGCGAGAACAGGCTGCAGCCCTGCTTCGCCGCGGTTTCGCGTAGCGCATGCAACAATTCCGGCGACAACTCCAGGTCCTCGCGACGCGATGCGAAGTGGCGATGCGCGGGACGCGGCAGGTCGATCGGCAATTCCAGCACCGGCGTGCCGTCAGCGAAACGGTCGCGCCAGTAGCGCTGGGTGGCGGCCGTGGCCTGGCTCGATTGCGATGCTTCGGCCAAGGCATGATCGGCGAACGACTCCGGCGGCGGCAATGCCGCCTCACCTCCCTGCAGCGCGGCGCCGTACAGCGCGCCGAGATCACGCACGATCACCCACCACGACCAACCGTCGCAGACGACGTGGTGCGCGGAGAGCAACAGGCGGTGGCTCCGTGGGCCGAGTCGGTACAGGGTGGCGCGGAACAGCGGACCATCCTGGAGATCGAACGGATGCGAGACCGCTTCGGCTTCCGCCTTCGCGAGACGTTCGCTCTGTGCCAGCAGGTCGAGTCCGGAAAGATCCTCGACTGCCAGGGGCAGCATCGCCTGTTCCAGCACGCACAGGGTCTGGCCGTCGCCGGATAGTACCGAATGCAAGGCATCGTGGCGCCGTGCCAGCGCCTGTAACGATTGCTTCAGCGCGGCATGGTCGAGGATGCCTTCGATCCGGATGCCCAGCGCTTCGTTGTAGGCCAGCGAGACTTCGCGATCGAGATGATCGGCCAGCCAGATCTCACGCTGCCCCTCGGTGGTCGGGACCACGCGCAGCAGCGCCTGTGCGAAGGGATCGTGGGCGACGGGCGGCGCCACTGCGACGGTGTCGACGGTCATGTCATACCTCCACCTTCACGTATTGCCCGGGGGCTTCCGGATCGGGCGCATACCACGCCGGCCGCCCTTGGGGATCGCGCCCCAAACGCGCGCCGGCAATCTTCGGTGCGGCTGCGTCCATCACCGTCTGCGTGGTTGCCTTGGGCTTCGGCAGGAAGCCGGACTCCTGCAACTCGTCGATCGACGCCTTGAAGGCATCGGAAATCCTGGCGAAATCGGCTTCGTCGTGCGCAGTGGTGAAGAAGCACGGGAAATTGTCGAGGATGTGCACGCCGCGGCTGCGCATCATCGCGAACAACAGATCCTGCAAGGGATGGTCTTCGAGGAAGAAGGTCTTCCACACCGAGGCGAAATGGCGGACTTCCACCGGCGCGCCGACCGCGGCGCAATGGCGATTGAGGTCTTCGGAGAATGCGGTGATGCGCCGGTTCAGGCGCGCCTGCAGTTCCGGCCCCTGCGCCTTGAGATGCTTCAGCACCGCGGCCGCGGCGGCCAACGCCAGCGGATGACGAACGAAGGTGCCGGCGAAATAGGTCACGCCGACGGTCGGAACGGAATCGTCGCCGAATCGCCAATCGCCGCCATCGAGCGCGTCCATGTAATCGCGCTTGCCTGCGATCACGCCGATCGGGAAACCGCCGCCGACCACCTTGCCGTAGGTGGCGAGATCGGCCTGGATGCCGAACAGGCCCTGGGCACCGGCGGGATGCGCACGGAACCCGGTGACGACTTCATCGAACACCAGCAACGTGCCCGACGCTTCTGTGATCCTGCGCAGCTCCCTGAGGAATTCGACCGGCTGGAAATCCGGACGCCGGCTCTGCACCGGTTCCACCAGCACCGCGGCGAGTTCGCCGGCATGCTCGCGTAGCCACTGCGCCGATTCCTCGGTGCCGTAGTCGAGCACGACCACGTGTTCGGCGGTGTTGCGCAGGATGCCCGGCGCGGCCGGCACCGCGCGATGGGTGCGGGTTCCGCGCACGATCATCTCGTCGATGATGCCGTGGTAGGCGCCGCTGAACACCGCGACGGCATCGCGGCCGGTCACCGTGCGGGCGATGCGCAAGGCGCCCAGCACCGCTTCCGAACCGGTATTGCACAGCGCGGCGCGGTCGTTGCCGGTGATTTCGCAGAACAGTTCGGCGACTTCGCCGGCCAACACGTGCTGCGGGCCGATCTCGTAGCCGGCATCAAGCTGGTTGCGCACGGCATCCAGCACGAAATCGGGCTGCCAGCCGAACAGGCTCATGCCGAAACCGTTGAGGGCGTCGACGTAGTCGTTGCCGTCGAGATCGACCAGATGCGATCCCTTGGAACGCTCCATCACGATCTGGTAGGTGATTTCCTTGAGCAGCGGCTTGAAGCCGTTGACCACGCGCGGATCGGCCAGGCGGGCGCGATGGCGCTGGGTGTAGGCCTTCGATGCCGCGGTGCGTGCGACATAGCGCTGGATGAAGGCGTCGAGGCGATCGCGCTGGCGCGGCCCCAGTTCGGACGATGCCGCGTTGTCGATGCGGGCGATGGCGCCGAAGGCTTTCTTGACGTCGTAACGGGTATGGGCGAGCGCATCCGCTTCGGCCTGGTCGGACGGCTGCGACGACTCTGCAGGTGCCGACGGGACCGGCGCTGCGGGAACCACTGCCGGTGCCGGGGGCTGCGCAGGGACGACAGGCGTGGCACCCAGCAGTTCAAGCTGGCGCTGCATCAACTCCATCTGCTGAGCGATCAGTTGCTGCAGGTCTCCGGGAACGGTGGTGGGCATCGCGGCAACCCCGGGAATCACCTGCATCGCCGTGGGCGACGCGGTGGCGACGGGCGTTTCCATCCGAGCTTCGGCGCGGGCCGGGGCGATCATTGCCCCGAGCGCCGCGCCAAGCCGTGACAGGCTGGAATATTCGCCCATCAATTGACGGAAACTGATCTTGCTGCCAAAGGTTTTCTGCAGCTGCAACGCGATCTGGGTGAGCGTCAGGCTGTCGAGTCCGGCTTCGACGAAATTGGCGTCATCGCGCATCCCGGCCATGTCCATGCCGGAGACATCCTCGAAGACCGCGCGGATGCGGGCGATGACGTCCGGATTCAGCGTCGTCGCTGGTGCCGATGCGACGGGCGCAAGGTTGCTTGCAGGCATGGAATTCTCCCCGGGAATTGCCGTGGCGGCCGCGGGCGCGTCGGCAACCGCGGGCAACCAGTAGGTCTTGCGTTCGAATGGATAGGTCGGAAGTTCAAGGCGGTGGCGACGCTGGCGGTGATCGAGGCCTTCGAAAACGACGTCGATGCCTGCACTCCACAGCACGCCGATCGCCTGCAGCAGCGATTGCGCTTCCGCGTCGACGTCGTCGGCCAGCGACGGCAGCGTGAACTGTCCTTCGCCGAGACGTTGCTGTTTCGCTAGCTGGCTCAAGGTGTTGCGCGGACCGGCTTCCAGCAGGACGCGGATACCGGGAATCGCGAGCGCGCTGGCCACCGCGCGGCTGTATTGCACCGGTGAGCGCAGCTGGTTGACCCAGTAGTCCACCGACATCGCTTCGGCATCGCTCAGGCGTTCGCCGGTGACGGAAGAAATGATCGGCAGCGAAGGCGCATTGCGCGTGCACGCGGCGACCGCTTCGGCGAATGGCGCCAACGCGGGCTCCATCATCCGCGAATGGAAAGCGTGCGACGTGCGCAAGGGCGTGCAGGCAACCTGCTCCGTCGCCAGTATCGCGGCGAAGGCATCGATGGCTTCGGCACTGCCGGCGACGACGCAGGAACGCGGACCATTGACGGCAGCGAGGTCCATATCCGCGGGCATTCGCGCCAGCACCTCCGCTTCCGACAGGCGCACGCCGAGCATGGCACCCGCCGGTTGCGACTGCATCAGCGCACCGCGCTTGGCAACGAGATCGATGGCATCCTCCGGCGAGAACACCCCGGCCAGCGTCGCCGCGGCGAATTCGCCGATGCTGTGGCCAAGCATCGCCACCGGCATGACGCCGAACGACTCCCACAAACGACCCAGTGCATATTCGATCGCGAAGGTTGCCGGTTGCATCCGCCAGGTCGGACGCAGTGCATCGGGATCGTCGCTGAACAGCAGGGTGCGCAGGTCTTCGCCCAGGGTGCGCCCAAGTCGCTGCGCGCAGGCATCGATGGCGTCGCGGAACACCCGATGCGCTTCGTACAGGGTCCGCCCCATGCCGGGATAGGTCGCGCCCTGCCCCGGGAACAGCAACACCACCCCATGATCGCCGCCGGCAACCATCGGCGCGGCGGTCGGTTGTTGCCCCAACAACCGGATCGCATCGCCATGATCGGTCGCGGCGATGGCCCGACGGAATGGAAATGCGCGACGCCCGTGGCGCAAGGTCCAGGCGATATCGGCGAGATTGGCCTGCCGATGATCGCCGAGCCAGTTCGATAGTTCTTCACTGGCCTGCTGCAATGCCTGTGGCGAACGGGCAGACAGCTGCAGCAATTGCACGCCGTCGGCGGCATCGGAAGACGGAGCTTCCGGCGCCTGTTCCATGACGACGTGGGCATTGGTGCCGCCAACACCGAAACTACTGACACCAGCGCGCCGAGGGGATGGGGAGCAGCGCCAGGCATCCGCTTCGGCGTTGGCGACGAAGGGGGTTGAAGCGAAATCGATGGAAGGATTCGGCGCAGTGAAATGCACCGTGCCGGGAATGACGTTTTCACGCAGGGCGAAGGCGGTCTTGATCACGCCGGCGGCGCCGGCCGCGATCACCAGGTGGCCGACATTGCTCTTGAGCGAACCGATGGTGCAGAAGCCGGTGTCCTGCGTGGCCTCGCCGAATGCCAGCGCCAGCCCTTCGATCTCGATCGGATCGCCGATCGGCGTCGCGGTGCCATGCGCCTCGACATAGCCGATGCTGCGTGGGTCAACGTCGGCATCGCGATGGGCCATGCGGATGGCCTTGGCCTGCCCCGCCGCGCTCGGCGCGGTGAAGCTGGCGCGTTGCGCGCCGTCATTGCTGAGGCCGATGCCGCGGATCACCGCATGGATCGGATCGCCATCGGCCTGCGCGTCGGACAAGCGCTTGAGCAGCACCATCGCCGCACCATCGCTGAACACCGTGCCCGCCGACTTCGCGTCGAAGCTGCGGGTGTGGCCATCCGGCGACAGCATGCTGCCTTCCTGATAGAGATAGCCGCTATTGCTCGGGCAGGTCACCGACACGCCACCGGCCAGCGCCATCCGGCATTGCCCGGCGCGCAGGCTGTCCACCGCCTGGCAGATCGCGACCAGCGAAGTCGAGCAGCCGGTGTGGATGCTGATCGCCGGCCCGGTGAGTCCGAGCTTGTGGGCGACGCGGGTGGCGATGTAGTCCTTCTCGTTGCCGAGCATGGTCTGGAACTCGCCGACCCGCGCGATGCGATCGGGATGCTTCGACACGTGTTTCTGGAAATAGCTGGCGTTGTACATGCCGGCGAATACGCCGACATCGCCATCGGACTCGTCGCCCGGCGCGTGGCCGCCACGCTCCATGCATTCCCATGCCAGTTCCAGCGCGATGCGCTGCTGTGGGTCCATCACTTCCGCCTCCGGCGCACCGATGCCGAAGAACGCCGCATCGAACTGCTCGACGCCGTCGATCACACCGCGTGCCGGCACGTAATCGGGATCGTTGCGCAGCGATTCGGGAATGGAAGGATCGAGGGTTGCGCGATCGAACCGGGTGATGCCCTCGCGGCCTTCACGCAACATCGCCCACAGCGCTTCGACGTCCTTCGCGCCGGGGAAACGCCCGGCCATGGCGATGATGGCGATCGGCTCGGACCCCTGGCGCTTGGCCGTTTCGACTTGCCGTAATCCCGGGCGCGACTCGAAACGCGCCGCCAGCAGCGCCGGCGTCGGATGACTGAAGAGATGGCCCGGCGATGCGGTTTCCGGCAGCGTGCCGTCCCGCTTCAGCACGGCGACAAGGCGCGAGGCGAGCAATGAACTGCCCCCCAACTCGAAAAAGCTGTCGTCGCGACCGATGCCATCGAGATCGAGCAATTCACCCATCGCCCGTGCGATCGCGGCTTCGCATTCCCCACGCGGTGCGACGAACGCATTCGCGAGCTCGGGACGGCTGCGATCCGGCGCCGGCAAGGCGCCACGATCCAGCTTGCCGTTGACCGTGGTCGGGAAACGATCGAGCACGACGTAGCGCAGCGGCACCATGTAGTCCGGCAGCTTGCGTGCCAGTTCCGCGCGGATCGCCTGAACATCCGGATGCCGTCCGTCTTCCGCCTGCAAGTAGGCGACGAGGCGACGCTCGCCATGCCCGCTCTCCGGCGCGGTGACGGCGGCATTGCGTATCCCGGGAACCGCACCGAGCACGGCTTCGATCTCGCCCAGCTCGATGCGGAACCCGCGAATCTTGACCTGTTGGTCGATGCGACCGCAGAACTCGATATCCCCGTCTTCATTGACGCGCACCTGGTCGCCGCTGCGATAGGCCAGGCCAACGCCATCCGGCGATGCCACGAAGCGCTCGGCGGTCAGGTCGGGCCGCCCGAAATATCCCAGCGCCACCCCGCTGCCGGCGATCCACAGCTCGCCCGCTTCGCCATTTCGCACCGGCCGGCCATCACCATCGACGATGTGCAGGCGCGCATGATCGATCGCCCGTCCGATCGGCACGCTGCGCGCGTCCCCGGCAAGATCGCCGATGGCATGCGTCACCGCGAACGTGGTGCATTCGGTCGGACCGTAGCCGTTGAACAACGCGATCCCCGGCTCCGCCTCGCGCATCCGCCGCACATGCCGCACCGATAGCGCTTCGCCACCGGTGAACAGCTGGCAAAGCCCGTGCAACTGGTGCGGATCGTCATCGACCACGCTATTGAACAGCGCGGCGGTCAACCACAGATGGGTCACGCCATGGCGGCGGATGACTTCACCCAGCCCGTACGCGGTCGGCACGGCCTCGTGATGGATCACGATCCGGCCGCCGTTGAGCAGCGGCCCCCAGATTTCCAGGGTCGATGCATCGAAACCGAGCGGCGCCGCCTGCAGGAAGACCGTGTCCGCACCCAGATCGACGAAGCCGACATCGCAGACCAGTCCAAGGATCGCGCGATCGGGAATGCATACGCCCTTCGGCGTTCCCGTCGAACCGGAGGTGTACATCACGTAGGCGAGATCCTCGCCCGCGCGTGCGACATCCCCGGTCGTCGCGCTGGCCGCCGCGCAATCCTCGATCGTTGCCGTGGTGATGCCTCCCGGCAGGCGGATCGCCGCTTCGCTTGCCAGCGATACCAGGCACAGGCGGGCCCTGGCGTCGGCGAGCATGGTTGCCAGTCGCGCTGGCGGCTGCGTCGGATCCAGCGGCAGATAGGCCGCGCCGCAGCGCAGGATCGCCAGCATCGCGATGATCGCATCGGCGCCGCGCCGGGCGTCCAATGCGACGATGTCGCCGGCGGCCACGCCACGTCCGCGCAATCCGGCCGCCACTGCAGACGAGATCGCGTCGAGTTGCGCATAGTCGATGCTGCGGTCGCCGTCGCGGATGGCAACGGCATCGGGATGCAGGCGTGCCTGCGCAAGGAACGCGTCCACCAGAGATGCAGCGGCCACGCCCGTGGATGCCGGCCGCGCGTTCACGCAGTCTCCTCCGCGTACTCGTCGCGCGCGTGCGCGGCCTTGTCGCGCCACTCCGAACGCAGTTTCAGCAACAGTCCGCCCAGTGAATCCGACAGTGCCGACTGCCCGATCGGCGGCGGCCGCAACCCCAGCTTGCGCAACGCGCCATGGCCGGCGTGCAGGCGGGCCTTTTCGCGGGTGGAATCGGTGTAATAGGTGAAGCTGACGGTGACCGATGGCCCGTCGCCGTTCTCGACCATGTGCGGACTGGTCGACGGCATGTAGGCGCCCTGCCCCGGCTGCAGGTCGAAGACGTGCGCGCGTTCGCGGAATGCATCGCGCCAGCGCAACAGGTAACGCTCGTGGCTGAGGTGGAACAGGTCGCGCGCGTGTTCGCTGGCGACTTCCCTGTCGTCGTGCGGCCAGACGTAGACGCGCTTGCGGCCCTGCACCTGCAGGATGAAATTGTGTTCGGCGTCGAAGTGGTAAGGCGTCACCGCGCGCGGCGAGGTCACGAAGATCCAGCCGCCGCGATAGCTCATGCCGCGGTCGCGGCTGTCGATCTCCGGCTGCAGTTCGTCCAGCACTTCGCGCACCAGGGTGCGGTAGAGCGGATCCTTCTGGATGTTCAGCAGCGACATCCACGCCTGGGCGTGGGCGAGATTGCGCAGGGTGTCGGCGGACGATGCCGCGTTCGGGAACAGCTCCGGCGCGGAATTGAACGGCGTGCCTGCCCTGGCGGAATCGGAATGCGTGCGCACGCTGCCCCGGGCCTCCAGGCGCTGCGCCAGCGCGACCAGGGCGTCGAGGCGCAACAGCGGATGATCCTGCAGGTGGTGGTGCACCGCCTGGATGCGCCATGGATCGAACGCCGTCCAATCGACGTCGATCCACTGCGCCAAATCGATTTTCGGTACTGCCGCCATCGTCTTCTCCCCCGGCCCCCCAGCCGATGCAGTCTCAGCGCGCTCCCTTGCCCAGCAACACCACTTCCACCGTCTGCAGCAGGATGCTGAGGTCGGAGAAGAAGGTGTGGTTCTTCACGTAGAACAGGTCGTAGCGCAGCTTTTCCTCGGCATCGCGCACCGACGCGCCATACGGATAGCGCAGCTGTGCCCAGCCCGTCAGGCCCGGCAGCACGCTGTGGCGCATGTCGTAGAAACGGATTTGCTGGTTCAGCGAATCGACGAACTGCGGGCGTTCCGGGCGCGGACCCACCAGGCTCATTTCGCCGCGCAGCACGTTGATCAGCTGCGGGAGTTCGTCGAGGCGCGCCATGCGGATGAAACGCCCGACGCGCGTCACGCGGTCATCGTCGCGCTTGGCCCATTGCGCCACGCCGTCCTTCTCGGCGTCGACGCGCATGCTGCGGAACTTGATCACCCGGAATTTTGCGCCGTGGATACCGACGCGCACTTGCCGGTAGAAGATCGGACCCTTCGATTCCAGGCGGATCGCCAGCGCCACCAACAGCATCAGCGGCGACGCCAGCACCAGGATCAGCGAAGCGAAGGCGAAGTCGAACGCGCGCTTGTTCAGGCGTCGTGGCAACGAATGATCGTATCCGTGCGAAAACACCAGCCACGACGGATCCAGGCGCGTCAGCGTGATCATGCCGGCTTCGCGCTCGACGAAGGTCGGGAGATCGCATACCCGCACGCCACGACCGATCGCCGCGAGCAGCGGCTCCATGTGGGCCTCGCGCTCCTTGTCGTCCATCGCCACCAGGATTTCATCGGCGTCCAGCAGCTGGGCGACCTGGTCGACATTGCCCTCGCCGCGCACCAGCAGGTTCGATTCGACCTTGATCTCCTCGCCCGGGCTCGGCACGTAACCGATCACGCGGAAATTGCGGCGATCGCTGGCCCGGCGCATGCGGCGATCGAGGAAGCACGCGGTTTCGCCGGCGCCAAGCACCAATACGCGCGATTTCAGCGTGTGCGATGCGAACACCGAACCCCAGACCAGGCGCAGGATCATCACGCCGAAGAAGCCGAGCAGCAAGGCGCTGACCAGCACGCCGCGGCCGATATAGGCCAGCGGGAACAGGTAATAGAACACCAGCAACGCGACGCCGCCGAAGACGAAGGCATAGAGCTCGCGCAGGAGGAACCCGAAGCGATTCTTGCGCAGGTAGACGTGGTGCAACCCGAAGGCCGTCATCGACACGCACAGCACCAGCGCGAACAGCACCGCGCGCCACAACAGGTTGGCGGAGAATTCGAGATACCCCGGTGCGTCGTGCATGAAACGCAACGATCCGGCTAGCCGGACGCTGCCGACCAGCAACGCGAATTCGAAAAACCAAAGGAAGAAAACCTTGGACGGCCCGCTTTTCCCTAGCCTGGACATGCACCACTCCTGAAATCCGTTTCAGTCCAACTCCATGCCCGTGCATGCGGCGTTCCAATCGCCTGGTCACGGGGCTTCGATGACTCTGCGATCGTCCTCTCGGCGCCGCAACGCTGTCAAGTCACATCCGCATCACCTGTTCGCGAAGTGAAACGACATCGACATTTCCCGGCTCGAATCGCACCAGCAGGGCATCCAGCGTCGGCACCGCCAGTCCGAGGCGGGCGCGACCGGCGCAGGTGCGCAACGACCATGCCCGCAAGCCGTTGGCCATCGCCAGTTCGGATACGGCCGTGCCCTGGCCGCTTCGGAACGCATTCATGTCGATCGACAATCCGGCGCCGATCGCCTTCAGCACGGCTTCCTTGCGCACCCATGCGTCGATCAATGCCTCGTCGCCGTCGAGTTCCTGCGGGTGCAACACGCTGCCGGCAAGGCCGTCGAGCAGGGACTCGTGCTCGATCGCCTCGATGTCGACGCCGATCATCCCGGCGTCGCGCGCCACCGCGATCGCCACGAAGTCGTCGGCGTGGCTGAGGCTGGTCGCCACGTTCGGAAGGCCGGCGATCATCGGCATTCCCGATGCCATGCGACCGATCGCCACCCGCGCGGGGTCGCGCCCGAGCATCCGCGCGACCACCAGTCGATGCAAGGCATAGGCCAGCAGGCGGCGCTCGCGTTCGCGCGGGTCGTGCAGGCGCTGGGCGCGCGCGTGCAGTGCCGGGGGCACCAACCCTTGCAGGCGCCAGAACTGGTTGCGCCAGACCTGGAGATCGCTGATCGCGACGATGCGCGGCGCTTGCGCAAGCCGCCCGTCCGGCGGCAGCAGTTCGGCGAAATCGTCGCCGTGCTCCGCGACGAACCAGCGATTGCCCGCGGGTTCGGCGACGACGGCGTGATGTTCAGCGTCCACCGGTCAGCCGGTCCGGGATGTTGAACAGGTAATTGACGTTGATCCAGCGGCGCGTGCGCTCATCGTAACTGCCTTCGATGTGCGTCTTGCGACCGGTATCCACGCCGACATCGGCGCGGGCATCGGCGCTGATGTCGAGGCCGCCGTCGGGATTGCGTTCGGTCTGGATCTCGTCGAACTGCAGGCGCACATCGCGCACGCCGCTGTCCCTGGCGATCTGGTCGCAAACGCGCGTTTCCAGTTCGCCGATCAGCATCGGATCGTTGAGGACGCGCCGCGGCGCGCTCGCCGATCGGCCCAGGTCGAGGACCGGATAGGTCGCGCTGCCCTCGCCCGGCACATAGCGCGTGCTGAAACGGAAGCTCGTCCAGTCCTTCTCCGTCGCCGACACGTATTCGCCGATGCCTTCGAGATTCTGCGCCGGTCCTTCGCGCGATTTCACGTCCACCGATTTCAGGCGGATGCGCAAGGCGGTGTCGTGCAGGCGTTCGGTCAGCGCGACCATGACCGCGCCCGCGACGATGCCGCGAACATCTTCGCCGATCTGTGCGTGAGTGGAGGTTGCCGATGCCGGTTGGGGGCCTGCCATGGCCGGCGAAATCCCGAACGCAAGCGTCATCAGGCAGACTGTGGCCCGCAATCGCGGGAAGCATCCTTTCATATCGACCGCCTTCCATTGGCTAGGGCTCATGCCCGGTCACCCGCAATCATAGGACATTCAAATGGCAAGCGACACCCCACCCATTCACCTTCCGGCCGATGCGCGGGTGGCGGCTGCCAGGGCCGCTTTCGATCGCGGACGCACCCGCCCGCTGGCATGGCGCATCGCACAATTGCAGGCGCTGGACCGCATGCTGGTCGCCGAAGCCGACGCCATCCACGCCGCGCTGCTCGCCGACCTCGGCAAATGCGCCGTCGAGTCGCGATTGACCGAGACCGCCTTCCTGCGCGCCGAAATCGCCCACACGTTGAAGCATCTGCGACGCTGGTTGCGTCCGCGGCGCATCGCCATCCCGTTGTCGTTGCAACCTGCGCGTGGCCGCCTGGTGCCGGAGCCATTGGGCGTGGTGCTGGTGATCGCGCCATGGAACTATCCAGTACAACTGCTGCTGGCACCGCTGGTCGGTGCGATCGCCGCCGGCAATGCCGTCGTGCTCAAGCCCAGCGAAGTCTCGCCGAACGTCGCGGCCGCCCTCGCCCGGTTGATTCCGCGTTATCTCGACAACGACGCCGTCGCAGTCGTCGAAGGCGGCGTCGCCGAAACCACCGACCTGCTGCGCGAACAGTTCGACCACGTTTTCTACACGGGGAATTCCACCGTGGCCCGCGTGGTGATGACCGCGGCGGCACGACACCTCACGCCGGTCACCCTCGAACTCGGTGGCAAGTCGCCGCTGTGGATCGACGACAGCGTCGACATGGAAGCGGCGGCACGGCGCATCGCCTGGGCGAAATTCCTCAACGCCGGCCAGACCTGCGTCGCGCCCGATTACGTGCTGGCCACGCCTGCGGTCGCGGGGAAACTGATCCCGCATCTGCGCGGCGCGATCCGCGAACTGTATGGCGACGATCCAAGCGCCAGCCCTGCCTACGGTCGCATCATCAACGCTCGTCATGTCGAACGCCTGCTGGCGATGATCGATCCCGCGCATTGCGCCATCGGCGGCGAACACGACGCCGGCGAACGCTACATCGCGCCGACCGTGCTGTATCCCGCGACTGCCGATCACGCATCCATGCAGGACGAAATCTTCGGCCCGATCCTGCCGATCGTTCTTGTCGAGGATGCCGATGCTGCGATCGCCTTCATCCGCAACAGACCGAAACCGCTGGCGCTGTATGCCTTCACTTCCAACCGTCCGTTGCGCCAGCGCTTCGTCGATGGAACCTCGTCCGGCGCGCTGGTGTTCGACTTCGCGGTCGCCCACTTCGGCATTCCCGGGATGCCCTGCGGCGGCATCGGCAACAGCGGCATGGGCGCGTATCACGGCGAGGCATCGTTCCGCACCTTCAGCCACTTCAAGCCGGTGATGGGCAAACCGCTGTGGCCGGATACCCTGCGCCTGATCTTCCCGCCCTACGGCAAGACGGTGGAACGGGTGATCGACTGGTTGCTGGTGCGAGGCTGAGGAATCGCCGCATGGCTGCTCGGCGCCGCCATCGGCATCTCCTACTTCGTGCTGGAGAAATTCCGCGGCACGATATGATGGATCGTTCGCCGGAGCCGGTCGCATGCCGTTGCAATCCACCATCGCCATTTTCATCGGAGCCGGTTTCGGCGCGTTGTCGCGCTGGTGGCTCGGGCTCGCGCTGAATTCGATCTTCCCGACCATCCCCCTCGGCACCCTCGCCGCCAACCTGATCGGCGGCTTCGTGATGGGCGTGCTGATGGCCACTTTCGACCAGTTCCAGGCGATCTCGCCGGCGCTGCGGCTTGCGCTCACCACCGGGTTCCTCGGCGGCCTGACCACCTTCTCGACGTTCTCGGCGGAAGCGTCGACCCTGTTGCTGCGCGAGCAGTTCGGCTGGGGCAGCCTGTTGATCCTCGTCCACGTCGCCGGGTCGATCCTGTGCACGCTGGCCGGGGTCGGCATCGCGGGATTGTTGCTGGGCAAGCACTGAAACGGGAGGCGACATGGCAACCGGCGTCCACTTGCGCATCTACACCTACGAAAACCGCAAGATCCATGGCCAGCTCCAGTACGAATGGCTGCTCGAACAGGCACGCGGCATCGGCATCCACGGCGGTTCGGCCTTTCGCGCGATCGCAGGATATGGCCGTCACGGCCAATTGCATGAACAGGGATTCTTCGAGCTGGCCGGCGAGCAGCCGGTACTGGTGGAATTCATCGCCAGCGAAGATGAATGCCGTGCATTGCTGGACCGGATCAGGCAGGAGGGCCTCGTGCTGTTCCATGCCAGGACGCCGATCGAATACGACACGATCGCGACGTAAGGTGGACGAAAGATGACGGCGGCGGCAATGTTGTCGAATCGACACTAAACGTTTTCGGCGCAGGTGATGACCGCACGCCGGCACGGGCGTCTACTGGCGTGAGCCCCCACCGGTTGCCCGACATGCGCAAATCCATCGCCACTGCCTTTCCACGCCGACTCCTGCCGAAATTCCTGCTCGCGGGCCTTGCCCTCGCGACGGGACTGGCGATGAACCATCCCGCCAAGGCGATGGTGTCGATCAGCGTGCGTTTCGCCCCGCCGCCGTTGATGGTCTACGAACAACCGGTGATTCCTGCCCCGGGCTACATCTGGGTTCCCGGTTACTGGGGCTGGGATGACGAGATCGGCGATTACTACTGGGTGCCGGGCCAATGGGTGTTGCCGCCCTTCGCCGGCGCGCTGTGGACGCCCGGTTACTGGGCCTGGAACGATGGCGTGTACTTCTTCCATCGCGGCTACTGGGGGCCAGTGGTCGGTTATTACGGCGGCATCAATTACGGCTACGGCTATTTCGGCGCCGATTACGTCGGCGGCTACTGGCGTGGCGGCGTGTTCAACTACAACCGCGGCTACAACCGCATCGACAATCGGGTGGTCAACGTCTACAACAACACGACGATCGTCAACAAGACCGTCATCAACAACAATCGCATCAGCTACAACGGCGGCCCCGGTGGCGTGAATGCACAACCGACCCTGCAGCAGCGCCAGATCGAACACCAGCGCCATTGGGATGCGGTGCCGGAACAACGGGCTGCGGTACAACAATCGCGCGCCGATCGCACCGCGCACTTCGGCTACAACCACGGCCAGGCCGAACGGATGCAGTGGCGTGGCATGCAGGTCGCGACACCGCCTGCAGCCCCCGCGCAGCGGCAGCCCGTGGCGACGGCACAGCCACCGCGTCCACGGAACATGCCGCCCGTTCCGATGCATGGCAACATGATGCCGACCGAGGGCATGCCCGAATCGCGCCCGCAACAGCAAGCCCAGCGTCACCCGCAGCAATGGCCGGGCGCACGCGAACGCACCTCCATGCCGGAAGATCACGCGGCAATGCGCGACGAGCGCCGTGCAATGGCCCGCCCACCGATGCCGGCGCCGGCGATGCAGCCCCGCATGCAGCAGCCGCCACGCCCCATGGTCATGCACGCACCGCAACCGATGGCGCATCCGGCCCCGCAGCAACAACAGGCCCCGCATGGCGGCGGCAATCCGCATCGCGATGACCACCATCGCGACCGCCGCGACAACGGAGAATGATCAGCCCTTGTCCTGGCGCGCACGGATGCGCGCCGCGCGCAGGGCGTCGAGCTTCTCCTTCAACTTGAGTTCCAGGCCACGCCCCACCGGTTCGTAATAGACGCGCTCGCCCATGTCATCGGGAAAACCGGTCTGGTCGAGCGCGACGCCACCCTCGACATCGTGGTCGTACTGGTAGTCCTTGCCGTAGCCGAGACCCTTCATCAATTTCGTCGGCGCATTGCGCAGGTGCAGCGGCACCGGTTGCGTTCCGAACTTCGCCACGTCGGCGCGCGCGGCATTCAACGCCATGTAACTGGCGTTCGACTTCGCGGTACTCGCGAGATAGATCACGAGGTTGGACAAGGCGATATTGCCTTCCGGCGCACCGATGCGGTCGTAGGCGTTCCACACGTTGATCGCCATTTCCAGCGCACGCGGATCGGCCAGGCCGATGTCTTCCACCGCCATGATGGTGAGGCGGCGCAGCAGGTACGAGGGATCGCAGCCGCCATCGATCATGCGCGCCGCCCAGTAGATCGCGGCGTCGGGATTGGAGCTGCGCACCGATTTGTGCAATGCGCTGATCTGGTCGTAGAACTGCTCGCCGCCCTTGTCGAAACGCCGAGTACGATCGGCCAGCACCTGCTGCAACGTGGCGTCGGTGATGTGGCCGCCCTCCTCGCCGGCCAGTTCGGCGGCGATCTCGAGCAGGGTCAATGATCGACGGACATCGCCATCGCCGGCCGTGGCGATCTGCTCCAGCGCCTCCGGCGATGCCTGCAGGCCGCGCCCGCCGAGGCCGCGGACATCATCGACGATCGCACGCTGCAGCACCTGTACGACATCGGCGACCGAGACCGCTTCCATCACGTGCACGCGACAGCGCGACAGCAGCGCGGAATTCAGTTCGAACGAAGGATTCTCGGTGGTCGCGCCGACGAAGATGATCGTGCCGCGCTCGATGTGCGGGAGGAAGGCATCCTGCTGCACCTTGTTGAAGCGATGGACCTCGTCGACGAACAGCAGCGTGCGCTGGCCGCCGAGAAAACGCTGTTCCGCAGCAGCCAGCACCTTGCGCACTTCCGGCAGGCCGCACAGCACCGCGGAGACCGCCTCGAAATGGGCATCGGCGTATTGCGCCAGCAACAAGGCCAGCGTGGTCTTGCCGCAGCCGGGCGGCCCCCACAGCACCATCGAATGGACGTGACCGCCTTCGATCGCACGCCGCAACGCCGTCCCGGGCGCGAGAAGCCGGTGCTGCCCCGCCATCTCGTCCAGTGTCCGCGGGCGCATGCGCTCCGCCAGCGGCTGCAACCCGCTGACGTCGGGATCGAGCCCCGGCAATGACATGGAGGTACTCACGCGTCGATGTTACGACGCCGTCCGTCGCATCGCCTCAATCGCCGATGACATCGACATCCTTGGGGGGCGTGAAGCTGAAATTCGCGGTCGGCAAGGCGATATTGCGTTGCCATTGCGCGAAAACCATCCGGGTGCGCTGGCCGAGCGGATCGGTCACGACGATCTGCGCCAGCTGGCCATCCTTGAAACCGATTTTCGCCGACTGGAAATTGCTGTCGGCCTTGGACTTCGGCGCGATCGTCAACCAGTTCATGCCGGCGCTGGTGCCGCCATCGGTCACGGCGTAGTTGCGGTCGAGCCGCGCCGGATCCACCAGGATCGCCAGCGGGCTGTTCTGTTCTTCCGGCCCCTGCGGGCGCTTGCTCACCTGCTGCAGGTCGGGTTCGTAGATCCATACCGTCTTGCCGTCGGCGATGACGAGCTGGCGATACGGCTTGACGTATTCCCAGCGGAACTGGCGCGGCGTCGCCAGCGACACGCGTCCCGAGGACGATTGCTTGAGGCGACCCTTGGTGTCGTACACTTCCTGCGAGAAGCCGCCCTGCAGCGACTTCAGTCCCTGGGTGAACGCCGCGAGATCGGCACGGCCGTCGGCATGTGCGACCTGCGCCAACGTCAGCACGCAGAGGCCGACCAGCCATCGGGACATACGCATCGTTCGCTCCTTTCCAGTGTTCGCAGGCAGTGTGCCCGGCACCGGCTGAACCCCGACCTGAATGCGGCCAGGGCGGATCACGCGTTCAGGCCCTCACTCGCCTCGCACGCAGCGGAAATAGCCGCGCCCGGCATCGCGGGCGGCATCCTGGTCGGGGATGCTGTCGGGAATCGCCGCGGCGGTCGCGCACTTGGCGATGCCGGCTTCCAGCGTGCTGCAATCGATGCCGCGTCCCGGCTGCTGCGCCTGGACATCGCGGCTGGCGCAACGCTGGCGCATCCGCGTGCTCATCCGGGTGATGAAATCGGCCTTGGCGATCGGGAACTTCACGTCGCTGAAGTCCATGCCGCGGCCGCGGTGGCCGCCACCGCTGTTGTCTCCCGCAGCCTGCCCGCCGCCCTGCCCGCGATGGCAGGCACTGATCGCCAATACGGCGGAAACTCCGAGCGCGACGACGATGGCAGTACGAAAGATTTTCATGTGTGGTGGCTCCGGGATTTGAAGGCGCGACGGCAGCGCGATCACCGTCGCGCATACCGGACACCAACGCTTCAGGGAAACAGGCGGTTGACAGCCTGCGATCAGTCGCGCACCGGCGGCGGCGCCAGCACGGTGCGATCGCCATTGTGCTCGGGCGGACTGACCACGCCAGCCGCTTCCATCGCCTCGACCAGGCGCGCGGCGCGGTTGTAGCCGATCTTGAGGCGACGCTGCACGCCGGAAATCGAGGCACGCCGTGTTTCGGTGACGATGCGGATGGCTTCGTCGTACAGCGGATCGCTTTCGTCGTCGCCATTGCCCGATGCTTCCGGGAGGCCGGTCGCGCCGACGCTGCTGCCGTCGTACATGGTCTGCACTTCTTCCAGCACGCCGTCGATGTAATCGGGCGTGCCGCTCTGCTTGAGTTGTTCCACCACGCGATGCACTTCCTCGTCGCTGACGAAGGCACCGTGCACGCGTTCCGGCATCGAGGTGCCGGGCGGCATGTACAGCATGTCGCCGTGGCCCAGCAGCGTTTCCGCGCCGGACTGGTCGAGGATAGTGCGCGAGTCGATCTTGCTCGAGACCTGGAAGGCGATGCGGGTCGGGATGTTGGCCTTGATGAGGCCGGTGATGACGTCCACCGACGGACGCTGCGTGGCGAGGATCAGGTGGATGCCGGCGGCGCGCGCCTTCTGCGCCAGTCGCGCGATCAGCTCTTCGACCTTCTTGCCGACGATCATCATCATGTCGGCGAATTCGTCGATGAAGACCACGATGAACGGCAAGGTGTCGAGCGGCTGCGGCGCTTCGTCGGGGATCCCCGACGGCTTGAACAGCGGATCAATGATCGGCTGGCCGGCGTCGGCGGCGTCCTTCACCTTCTTGTTGAAGCCGGCGAGGTTGCGCACGCCCACCGCGCTCATCAGCTTGTAGCGGCGCTCCATCTCGCCGACGCACCAGCGCAGGCCGTTGGCGGCTTCCTTCATGTCGGTGACGACCGGCGCCAGCAGGTGCGGGATGCCCTGGTAGACGCTGAGTTCCAGCATCTTGGGGTCGATCATCAGCATGCGCACGTCCTTGGCGCTGGCCTTGAACAGCAGCGACAGTACCATCGCGTTGACCGCGACCGACTTGCCCGAACCCGTGGTGCCGGCCACCAGCAGGTGCGGCATCCGCGCGAGATCGGCCACCGTCGGACGACCGGCGATGTCCTTGCCGAGCGCAAGCGTCAGCGGGCTCGGCGACTTGTCGTATTCGCGCGAACGCAGCAGCTCCGAGAGATAGATCATCTCGCGGCTGGTATTGGGGATTTCGAGGCCGATCACCGACTTGCCGGGAATGACGTCGACCACGCGCACCGACTTCACCGACAGGCCGCGGGCGATGTCCTTGTCGAGCGAGCTGATCGAGCTGACCTTGACGCCCGGCGCCGGTTCGATTTCGAAACGGGTGATCACCGGGCCCGGATAGGCGCCGACCACTTGCGCGTCGATGCGGAAATCCTTGAGCTTGTACTCGATCTGGCGCGACAGGGTTTCGAGGGTTTCCTCGTCATAGCCCTTGGCCTGCGGCTTGGGATCGTCGAGCAGCGCCAGCGGAGGCAACGCGCCGGGATCGCCGCCGACGAACAGCGGGATCTGCTGGTCGCGCTTGGCGCGCTCCGACTTCTCGATGACGGGCGCGGCCGGCGGCTCGATCTTCACTTTCTCGCGCTTGGCGCGCAGCTCGGTGTCGACCTTGCGCGCCTCGACGCGTTCCTCGCGCATCTGCCGCGCTTCCTGCCATTCGCTGGCCTGCTGCTGGCCCTTGCGGAACATGCCCGGCAGCGCCATCACCCAGCCGCCGATGCGTTCCATCAGCCAGAACCAGGAGAAGCGCGTCGCCAGCGTCACCGAAATCAGCAGCAAGGCGATCATGAACAGCACGCCGCCGGCCTGGCCGACGGTATGGCGCAACGAATCGCCGACGAGGCGACCGAGGATGCCGCCCGCGCCCGCCGAGAAATTCTCGACGTTGCCGATCCGCAATTGCAGCAGGCCGACCGCCGCGATCAGGAAAGCGAACAGCGCGATCAGGCGCAGCGCCGGCGTGATCTCCGCGTCCTGCTCGCTGGCCTCGGCATCGACCGGCCGGAACAGGGTGATCCAGACCACCGCGCCGAGCAGCACCGGCACCAGCCAGGCGACATAGCCGAACAGGTAGATCAGCACGTCGGCCAGCCATGCCCCGACCTTGCCGCCGACGTTGTGCAGCGGCGTGGTGACGCCGACGCTGCTCGACCAGCCCGGATCCTGCGGCGAATAGGTGAACAGGCAGGCGAACAGATAGACCAGGATCGGCACGACCGCGATCAGCACGACATCGCGGATCAGGCGCTTGCGCTGCGGGCTCATCGGCGGCCGTGGCTCGGCCGTGGCGCGTGCGCGCTCGGTCCCGGAGTCGGATTTGGCGCGGGTGCGGCGGTTGGGTCGAGTGGCTGCCAAGGTGTGTTCTGACTCGGGAATTGTCGGGCCGGGGGTTGATGGAACGGGCATCCGCCCGCATCTGAATGGAACAGCCGCTTACACTAGCCGCCTGCCCTACTTCATACGATCCCAAGTATAACGATCATGTCGATGTCCTCCCCGAAGCATTGCCGCCTGCTCATCCTCGGTTCCGGCCCCGCCGGCTGGACCGCCGCCGTGTACGCGGCCCGCGCCAACCTCAAGCCCGTCGTGGTGACCGGCATGGCGATCGGCGGACAGCTGATGACGACCACCGAAGTCGACAACTGGCCGGGCGATGCCCACGGCCTGATGGGGCCGGCCTTGATGGAACGCATGCAGGCGCACGCCGAACGCTTCGAGACCGAAGTGGTGATCGACCAGATCCACAGCGCCGACCTGTCCAAGCGCCCGTTCCGCCTGGTCGGCGATGCCGGCGAATACACCGCCGACGCCTTGATCATCGCCACCGGCGCGACCGCCAAATACCTCGGCCTGCCCAGCGAAGACCATTTCAAGGGCCGTGGCGTCTCCGCCTGCGCCACCTGCGACGGTTTCTTCTACAAGGAAAAGGATGTCGCCGTGATCGGCGGCGGCAATACCGCGGTCGAGGAAGCGCTCTACCTCGCCAACCTCTGCAACAAGGTCTACCTGGTGCATCGCCGCGATACCCTGCGCGCGGAGAAGATCATGCAGGACAAGCTGTTCGCCAAGATCGAGGCCGGCAAGATCGTGCCGATCTGGCACCACGCCGTCGACGAAGTGCTGGGCGACGACATGGGCGTCACCGGCCTGCGCCTGAAGTCGACCCAGACCGGGCAGACGCAGGACATCGCCGTGCACGGCATGTTCGTGGCGATCGGCCACCATCCCAACACCCAGATCTTCGACGGCCAGCTGGCGATGTCGAACGGCTACCTCGAGATCAAGTCCGGCCTCGAAGGCGGCGCGACCATGACCTCGACGCCGGGCGTGTTCGCCGCCGGCGACGTCGCCGACCAGCACTACCGCCAGGCGATCACCTCGGCCGGCTTCGGCTGCATGGCCGCGCTCGACGCCGAGCGCTGGCTGGAGTCGAACGGCTGACGACCGCCGTGTTGCGCGGGCCTCGACAGGCTCGCGCTCATACTTGGCCGCATGCCCACGCCTGATCGCGCCCGCCGCCTCGCCCGCATGAAGGCCATTGCCCTGGCCTTCCTCCTCGGCGCGATCGCGTTGCTGGTGGTGGCGCAACATTTCGGACGGCAAGGCATCTGGGGCTGGATCGGCGCCTTCGCCGAGGCAGCCACCGTCGGCGCCCTGGCCGACTGGTTCGCGGTGGTCGCGCTGTTCCGCCACCCGCTGGGATTGCCGATTCCGCACACGGCGATCATCCCGCGCAACAAGAAGCGCATCGCCGATGCGTTGGCGCGTTTCGTTGCCGACAATTTCCTCGCGCCCGAGCAGATCCTCAAACGGGTGGACGAGTGGAATCCGGCGCTCAGGCTCGGCGAATTCCTGTCGACGCCGGAGCGCCTCGACCAACTGTCGCGGCAGCTGCAGTCATGGGCGCGGCAATCGCTGGACGCACTCGACTCCCCGGCGTTCGAGCGCGAACTGATGGCAATGGCCAGTCGCCAGTTGCAGCACTGGGACGCCGCGCGCACGGCATCGCAGCTGATGCACGTCCTCACCCGCGGCGGCCATCACCAGAAAGTGCTGAACGCAGGCCTGTCGCAGGTCGCGGAGTGGATGGGCCAACCCGGCGTGCGCGATTTCATCACCGAAAAACTGATCGTGATGGCGCGCCGGGAATTCCCCAAGCTCACCTGGCTGGCCGACAAGTTCGACTACACCGAGGATCTCGCGGTCTCGCTGTCGACGCGGCTCGCCAACGCGATCATCGAGGAAGTTCAGGACGTCCTCAACACGCCCGATCATCCCTTGCGCCAGCGCTACGGCGCCGAAGCCATGCGCCTGATCGACGCACTGCAAGACGATCCCGAATTGCAGCAACGCATCGCCGCGTTCAAGCAGAAGATGATCGACAGCCCCGAACTCCAGGGCTACGTCCGCGGCCTGTGGCGGCAGCTGCGCGAATGGCTGCGCGCCGACCTTGCCCGCGACGATTCCACCAGCATGCAGCAGTTCCGCCATTACGCCGAACGCCTGGGCCAGCGCCTGCGCGACGATGCGGTGTGGCAGGCCACCGCCAACGAACAGCTGCGGATCGCCGGCGAGCACATCGCCGCGCAACTGCGCGTCATCGCGCCTGCCTATATCCGCCAGACCGTGGATGCATGGGACACGCGCTTCCTGGTCGACGAAATCGAACGCAGCGTCGGCCGCGACCTGCAATATATTCGCCTCAACGGCACGGTGATCGGCGGACTCGCCGGCCTCCTGCTCCATGCCCTGTTCCAACTCCCCCTGTTGCATTGAAATCGAGGACGCCATGCTGACCTTGCACATCGCCAACAAGAACTATTCGTCGTGGTCGCTGCGGCCCTGGGTCCTGATGAAGACGCTCGATATTCCCTTCACCGAGCGCATGCACGCCTTCGGCGAAGTCTTCTCGTTCTCGCCGACCCGGCGCGTGCCCTGCCTCGACGACGGCGACGTCACTGTCTGGGATTCGCTGGCGATCACCGAATACCTGGCCGAGCATCATTCGGAAGTGTGGCCGCGCGATGTCGTCGCCCGCGCCTGGGCGCGCTCGGCGGCGGCGGAAATGCATTCCGGTTTCGCGGAACTGCGCAACATCTGTTCGATGAGCTGCGGCCAACGCGTCGAGCTCAACGCGATTTCGCCGGCACTCGCCGATGACGTCGCCCGCCTCGATGCGCTGTGGAACGAAGGCCTGTGGCGCTTCGGTGGCCCGTTCCTCGCCGGCAATGAATTCACCGCAGTCGATGCCTTCTTCGCACCGGTCGCGTTCCGCATCCAGACCTACGGCCTGAAGCTCGGCGATGCCGCGTCCGCCTACGCGCAACGCCTGCGCGACCTGCCGGCCATGCGCGAGTGGTACACCGCTGCACTCGCCGAAACCTGGCGCGAACAGGCGCACGAAGACAGCATTTCCGCGCACGGGCGCGTTACCGCCGACTTGCGCACGCCCGCGGCCTGACCGGAGCGATGCCCGCCCTGCAGGCCCGCATCCTCGAGTCGCTCGACGCCATTCCCGCCGGGCGCTGGGACGCACTGCACGGCACGGACCATCCCTTCGTTCGTCACGCGTTCCTGTCGGCGCTGGAACGCAGCGGCAGCCTGCGTCCTGACTGGGGCTGGGTGCCACACCATCTCGCGTTGTGGGATGACGACATCCTCGTTGCCGCCGCGCCGATGTATCTCAAGTCGAATTCGCACGGCGAGTTCGTGTTCGACCATGCCTGGGCACACGCCTATGCCCAGCACGGTCTCGAGTACTACCCGAAGTGGCTGTGCGCGGTGCCCTATTCGCCGGTCACCGGGCCGCGGCTGCTCGCCCCCACGCCGCAGCTGCGCCAGGCACTCGCGACGGCGATGACGAAACTGTGCATGGCTCAGGACCTGTCGTCGGTCCACGTCAACTTCCATCGCGAAGACGACGATTCCGCTTTCGGCGAAGACTGGCTGATGCGCGAGGACATCCAGTACCACTGGACCAACCCCGATGGCTGGCGGACCTTCGACAACTATCTCGCCGCGATGGACGCCAAGCATCGCAAGAACATCCGCCAGGAACGCGCCAAGGTCGAACGCGCCGGTGTGTCCTTCCGTGTCGTGCATGGCGACGAAGCCGGCGATGCCGACATCGATGCGATCCACGGCTTCTATCTGCAGACCTTCGTCGAATATGGCAACTCACCAGCACTCACGCTGGAATTCCTGCGCGAGATCGCCCGCACCATGCCGCGACAGCTGGTGCTGTTCCTCGCCGAACTCGATGGCAAAGCCATCGCCGGTGCGCTGTGCCTGCGCAGCAACGACACGCTGTATGGCCGCTACTGGGGCAGCCATGCCCAGTTGCCGGGACTGCATTTCGAGACTTGCTACTACCAGGGGATCGACTACTGCCTGCAGCACGGCCTGGCGCGTTTCGAACCCGGCGCCCAGGGCGAGCACAAGATCGCGCGCGGGTTCCTGCCGACGATCGTGCGCAGCCGCCACTGGATCGCCGATCCGCGCTTCCGCAATGCGCTGGGAGATTGGTGTGCCGCGGAACGTCGCGATGTCCGGCGCCATGCCGCGCAATTGCATCGGCACTCGCCATTCCGCGGCCATACGCTCGATTTTTGATCGATGCCACATCGCACAAACAGAATCATTGAGCGAGGAATACGATACACGCGCTCACCAGCCTCGAACACGAGAATGGAGGAGAGGGAGAACCGGATTCGATTTCCGGGTCCGGCGACTGTCCGGACACATGCGGACACCCGCGGACACGCATGGACATTAAGCGCGGACACATCCGTACGGAATCCGGACATGGATCATGGTTTTCTTGCCGCCTTGGACCATGACTTCTGTCCGTTGACGGCCCCGCCCTTCAACGCAACGATGCGCGCTGCTTCGGCACGACACATCGATTGGACAGGAGGACGATGTCATGAAAAAAAGGGAAGTACGCGCGACACACAAGATTCCGGCCATTGCAGCCGCAATCGCATTGGCTGCAGGACTCACGGGCACGGCATCGGCAGGAACCGTGCCATTGGCAGGCCTGAACTGGCAATACCACTACATCTCGCCGTCCAGTTTCATGCCGGTGGCCACTGCACTCGCACCGGCGTGCGCAATGAAATACGTCGCAGGGTCATCCAGCGGTTTTTTCCGCAGCGCATGCACTGATCCCGTTCCCGCCAGCTACGTCGCACCGCTTAACCTACCGGAAGGTTCGATAGTCGGCGGCATGTACGTCTGGTATTACGACAACAGCCAGACGGGCCAGATGGACATCTATCTTTCAAGGGCAACAAAGATCTCGAGCACCACGCCCAACGTCAACCTTGCCAATTACGACTCCACGCCGGGCAATCTCCTTTTCCGCAGCGGCGTGTCGACAGCGGACACCAGTTCGCATATGGGATGGATCCCGGCCAATCCGTATTTCACGTTCGATTCCTGGGGCATGCAGGGTGTCTTCCGGACCAACTACCACCACGACATTTTCGTCAAGCTTTCCGGCAACGATCCCGACGTCGGCTTTGGCGGCGTGATGTTCAGTTACATGCGGCAGATCGCGCCAGCCCCCGCATCCGCCACATACGAGGACATCTCCACCAGTCACCCGTTCTTCAACGAAATCGAACAATTGTCCAAGGCGGGCATCACGCTGGGTTGCGGCAACAACCAGTTCTGTCCCGATTCCCCGGTCACGCGCGGGCAGATGGCCGCGTTCCTCAGTCGTGCGCTCGGCCTGCAATGGGACATGTATACGGATGCGGCATCATGAAAAAACTGTTTCCACTCCTGTTGAGCGGCATTGTTGCATCCGTGCCCGTGGCCGCCGAACCTATTGCCGGGCTCGGCACGCAATTCGCGTTCTATGCGCCCACGAGGTTCGTTCCCGTGGCCGAGGGATCGGCTGCCGCATGCCCGATGAAATACGGCACCGGCTACTACACCAACGCGTGTACCGGCAGCGGCTACAGCATGTACGTCGCGCAACTCGATTTGCCGGAAGGCGCGGATGTCACGGCGATGTCGGCCTGGTACTACGACAACAGCCCCTTCAATCAGCTGGAAATCTACGTCGCGCAAAAGACGCAGCCCTTTTCATCCAGCACGGGGGGGCTGCCGGGTTACGCCTACAGGGCATACGGGTTGTACTACAACAGTGGCGCGCCGACAGCCGACGGCGTGCCCCACACCAGCAATACTGCGGCCTCAAGCCTCTTCACCTTCAGTTCGATCAATCCCTCCGCCAGCAAGTACAACAGCTACGAATTGATCGTCTATCTCCCCCAGAACGACGCCAACGTCGGGTTCGCCGGGGCAATGATCAGCTACCGGAGGCAGATCGCACCGCCTCCCAAGGTTGCAAGCTTCGACGACATCCCCACGACGCATCCGTTTTTCAACGAAATCGAGCAACTGAAAAAATCCGGGATCACCCTCGGCTGCGGCAATAACCAGTTCTGCCCGGACTCGCCGGTCACGCGCGGGCAGATGGCCGCATTCATGACCCGTGCGCTCGGTTTGCAATGGGATGCCAGCACCAACGTGTGGGTATACTGACCATGCACAAACCATTCCGCACTCTGCTGACGGTCGCATTACTGGCGACCGCATCGGCTGGCACTTCCGGCACCGCTTCTGCCGGCGAATCGTTCGGTCTCAACACCCAGTGGAAGATCCTCCACGTCACCCAGTTCCAGCTGATGAGCCCGCAATGCGGCTGGAGCTATTGGTCGTATGGATATCAAGCGGTCATTCCCGCGCCCGGCGGCACCTGCAATGCGCCCCAGGCACGTGCCAACGTGGAACTCCCCGAAGGCGCGAGCATGCAGTCGTTCTACCTGCTTTACTACAGCTCCGCGGGGGCCATCACCGCATCGATGTACCGCTTCAATTCCGACCTCAACGGCGGCGCCCCCAGCAGTGCGCTTGTGGGCACCCCCTTGGTATCGACCAAGACTTCGGGCTTCGCATCCGACTGGAAATCGCTCGGAACACTCAACGGCGGCACCATGACGTACCCGGTCTACAAGACCTGGGATCCCGCGGGTTCCGGCGCGGAGCGCGATTACCAGTTCGTGGTCAATTTCCCGAACGATCCTTCGACCGTGTACTTCAAGGGCATCGCCCTCATGTTCCAGCGCCAAGTCGCGCCTGCCCCGGCAGGTGCCGCGTTCACCGACGTGCAAGCCAATCATCCTTTCTTCAACGAAATCGAACAGCTGAGGAAATCCGGCGTCACCCAGGGCTGCGGCAACAGTCAGTTTTGCCCGGACTCACCGGTCACGCGCGGGCAGATGGCGGCATTCCTGGCCCGCGCACTTGGCTTGCAATGGGATTGGAACACCAACGCGCCCTGACGCCGTCACCCCGCGACACCGATCAAGGGCCCGGGAACGGGCCCTTTCGTTTTGCCATGTCCGGATTTCGGGATGGTCCGTGTATCCACATTCAAGCCCCACGAATGAGGAGAAAACCGATCATGCGCAAGACATTCCACAACCTGCTGACCACTGCACTGTTGGCGACGGCAATCGCGGGGCCCTCCAGCCCGGCGGCGGCCGGCGAAACCTTTGGCCTCAACGCGCAGTGGAAATTCATTCATGCCACCCAGTTCCAGTTGAGCAATCCGCAATGCGGCTGGAACTACTGGTCGTTCGGGCACCATACGATCAGCGCACTCCCCGGCGGCACCTGCAGCGCCCCGCAGGCGCGCGCCAACGTGGAACTTCCCGAAGGCTCGATGATGACCGGGTTCCACACGTTCTATTACAGTAGCGCCGGCTCCATCACGGCCTATCTGGTCCGCTACCAAACCAGTCTCGCCAACGGCGCGCCCGATGTCGTCCAGGTTGGTGGCGCATTGAACACCACGAAAACCACGGGATATGCCGTCGACTTCAAATCCCTCGGAGCGCTCAGTGGTGGCATCGCCACCTACCCGATTTACAAGACATACGATCCCGTCGGGACCGGTACGGAACGCGACTACCAGTTCGTCGTCGGTTTCCCGGCCAATCCGTCGACTCTGGGTTTCAAGGGCATCGCCATCATGTACCAGCGCCAGATCGCCCCGGCGCCCGCAAGCGCCGCGTTTGATGACGTGCCGACCACACACCCCTTCTTCAACGAAGTCGAACAACTGAAGAAGTCCGGGATCACCCTCGGCTGCGGCGGTAGCAATTTCTGCCCTGATTCACCGGTCACGCGCGGGCAGATGGCGGCGTTCCTGAGTCGTGCCCTTGGCTTGCAGTGGGATTGGAACACCAACGCGCCCTGACGCCGTCACCCCGCGACACCGACAAGGGCCCGGAAACGGGCTCTTTCGTTTTGCCATGTCCGGGTTTCGGGATGGTCCATCCACATTCGAGCATTCGCGAATGAGGAGAAAATCGATCATGCACCGGAATTGGAATACCGATGCCTGGCGGCACCGACAAGCCGGCCTCCATGGCGTGATGCGCCGCACAAACAAGGTCATTTCGCAAGGAATAAAATGCGCCAGCTCGGTCGGCCCGATCCCGGGACAGAGCGAATTCCTGGGGAGGAATGCAATGAAAAGGATGATTCGCGACCTGCAAGGGCATTGCTCCTTGAGGCTCCTGCTTCCCATCCCTTCTTCAACGAAGTGGCGCAGCTGAGCAAATCCGGCATCGCCAAGATTGCGGCAGCGGCAATTTCTGCCCGGACTCTCCGGCCACGCGCGGGCCGGATGGCATTCGGGAACCAGATGTCGTAGCCGAGGCGAATGAACTCGCAAGTCGTCAGGAGGGACCATGAAGCACGGAATTCGCAAGCTGTTGCACTCCATTCTGCTGACGGTGATGTGCATGAGTGCACAAGCCGGAGCCAGCGAACTCTTCGGGCTCGGCCAGCAGACGGCATACCTGCCCGCGAGCAGTTTCCGGCTGATCAACGAGAACTGTGCATGGCATGGAATTGGCTGGGATTACTTGGCCGTGGTTCCCGTCCCGGGTGGAAGCTGTCCTTCCGGAACCTATGCGATCACGACCCTCGACTTGCCGGAGGGGGCGCTCATTTCCTGGCAGCGCGTCTACTATTCCAACACTTCAGGAAAAACGATCACCATCCTGCTCGCCCTGGTATCGGTCGAAGATATTTCGGGAAATTCCCCGCAGATCACGACAGTCTCCACCGACAGCACGCAGTTCAACTCCGGCGGAGCGATCGCGAAGCAATACAACTACACCACTCCCACCGTCTTCGATACCTATGATGTCAGGACGGCGCCGGCGCATCGCCTTGCCTATGTTTACTTCATCGGCCTGCCGGGCACTGGAGACGCTGCGCTCAAGGGCATTCTTGTCGGATACAGAAGGCAAATCGCCCCGGCGCCTGCAAGCGCCACCTATACCGACGTCCCCACCAGCCATCCCTTTTTCAACGAAATCGCGCAGCTGAGCAAATCCGGCATCACGCAAGGTTGCGGCAATGGACAGTTCTGTCCGGATTCTCCCGTCACGCGCGGCCAGATGGCCACTTTCCTCAGTCGCGCGCTGGGACTGCAGTGGGATTGGAACACCGATGCATCGTAGTCATTGCACCAATGGAGAGGATCAGGATGAAACGCACGTGGAAAATCGCCTTGGCTACTATCACGATCGCAGCCACAGTCAACGCAAATGCCGCAAGCGAACCGCTGGCCGGATTGGGCACCCAGTATCAGTTGATTAGTGCGACGAGTTTCGTACAGATTGATTTAGGAAACGAGCAAACATGTCCGCTTCGATTCAATAGCGACATGTATTTCAGCGACTCCTGCGCAGCAGGAAGTGGCTCTCACCTATACATCGCAAGCGTGGATCTACCGGAAGGCGCCACCATTTCCAGCATGTGGCCGATTTACTACGACAACAGCACGGCTAGTCAACTATATGTTTATTTGTACAGAACGACCGCGGTCGATAGCACCTCGTCCACCCAAGCGACCTCTTCCCAAGTGCCCGGAATGACTTTCAGCACTGGCGTCGCTACCGCGGACACGATGTACCACGAAGGCTATGCCGCACCGACTTCCACGACGATATTTCAGCATTTCAGCAGAGAAAATGGCGTCACCTACGTCCACAATTATGGCCTGTTTCTTCTCTTGCCGACCGATACCAACGTCAGGTTTTCCGGCATTGAAATCGGTTATCAACGCCAGATCGCGCCGGCCCCGGCGGCGGCCACGTACACGGATGTTCCAACCACCCATCCGTTTTTCAACGAAATCGCGCAACTCGGCAAATCCGGCATCACCCTAGGCTGTGGCGGCGGCAATTATTGCCCGGATTCACCCGTCACCCGCGGGCAGATCGCGGCATTCCTGAGCCGGGCACTCGGGTTGCAGTGGGACAGGAATACCTGACCGAATTCAACGTACCCCGAGCGCACATTCCCTCCCGATTCGGCGTATCGTCGGCTCCAAATCATCATCCTCGGGAGGGAAACTGATCATGCGTAAACCATTTCGCAATCTGTTGGCTACCGCATTGCTGACGACGGCACTGGCTGGCACATCCAACTTTGCTGCTGCCGGCGAGTTGTTCGGCACGTCAACGCAATGGAAGTTCATCCACGTCTCCCAGTTCCAGATCATCGGCACGCAGTGCGGCTGGACGTACTATTCGTATGGCTATGAAACGATCACGGCCATGCCCGGCGGCACATGCACCGGTGCACAAATACGCGCCAACGTGGATATTCCCGAAGGCGCCACCCTGGCCGGGTTCTACACGTTTTATTTCAGCAATGGCAGCTCGATCACAACCCAGCTGTATCACTTCGATTCCAGCCTCAACAACGGCACGACACCCACCTATTCCAGTGTCGGACCGGGGGCTACCACTCCAGCAACCTCGGGTTATGGCGTGCACTACCAGACGCTGTACAACGGCACTGCGTTCCCCGTTTACAAGACCTGGGATCCTTCTTCCGGCGGCGGCAGCGAGCGTGACTATCAGTTCGTCACCGGCATCCCGAATACCGGGACTGCATTCAAGGGGATCGCGATCGTTTACCTGCGCCAGGTCGCCCCTGCACCGGCAACCGCCTCATTCACTGACGTCCCGTCTGGCGCCCCCTTCTTCAACGAAGTGGAACAGCTGAAGAAATCCGGCATCACCCTGGGTTGCGGCGGTGGCAACTTCTGTCCGGATTCCCCGGTCACGCGCGGGCAGATGGCGGCTTTCCTCAGCCGTGCACTTGGCTTGAACTGGGACTTCTCCACCAACGCGCCCTGATCTGCAGCCTGTCGGAAGCTCCAACAAAGGGCCCGGAAACGGGTCCTTGTCGTTTGTGATGTCCGATTCCGGGGCCGGAATCCGCATACCTGTCCAACCACCCGAAAATATGCGGAAGAGAAATGATGAAGAAGACAATTCGCAAACTGTTGCCGACCCTGCTCCTGGGGGCATTGGGTGTCGGTAGCACGGCCCACGCCGGTGAACTTTTCGGTCTGGGCCAACAGTCGAAATTCCTGGCTGCGAGCGCTTTCCAGCCGGTCAACGAAGCCTGCCGCCTGCATTTCGCGACACCCGACTATCAATACGCTTCCGTGGTACCGGCTGCTGGGCAAACAAGCTGCATCAATCCCAGTATTGTCGCCCAGCTGGAATTGCCGGAAGGTTCGCAATTCCTTTTCCAGAGACTGTATTACTACAACACGACGAATTCGGCCCTCACGATCTATTTGTGGAGATATTCCGTCGACGCTGTCCCGGGCACCAACCCCCGCGCCAGCCGCCTGACCACTACGACCGTGACCGCAGCCACCGGCTATGCGACCAATACGCTCGGCATGCCGAGCGTCATCACGTTCGATTCCAACCAGGTCAAGGGTGAAGCAGTGCAGCAGCAAGTCGGCTATGGCTACGCGGTCTACCTGCCGCCTACGTCGATGATCAGGGGCGTTGAAACCATTTACAGGCGCCAGATCGCCCCCGCTCCAGCCACCGCCAGCTTCACCGACATCCCCACCAGCCATCCCTTTTTCAACGAAGTGGAACAGTTGAAGAAATCCGGGATCACCCTGGGTTGCGGCAACGACCAGTTCTGTCCCGATTCACCCGTCACGCGCGGGCAGATGGCGGCATTCCTGAGCCGTGCGTTGGGCCTGCAATGGGACACCAGCACCGACGCGTCGTGACGACCACCCGCATCCATTCGCAAATGAAACAGGGCCGGTTTCCCGGCCCTGTTTCAACATTGCGGCATCGCCAAATTTCAGTTCGGCTTGCCGCTGGAAGCAGGTGTCGACGAATCCCGCACCGGCTGCTGTTGTTGCTGCGCCTGCGGATGAGCCTGCTGCTGGGCCTTGGCAGCCGCCATGCCCATCGGTCCGCCCATCTTGGCCAGCTGTTTCTGCTCCTCGTCCCACTTCTTGGTCTCTTCGGCGATCACCGCATCCGGGACCGGCGGCCCCATTGCCGGATAGGCTCCTTCCGCCACCGGGTGGTACTTGCCGTCCCTGGTGGTACCGGGGGCCATGAAGGGATCGACGCCCTGGGCATCCTTGTTGGCCTGCTGCGCAGCTGCGGCCTGGGCATTCGCGCCCGCGGCCTTCTGGTCGGCTTGCTTGGCCTGGTCGTCGGAACAGGCGCTGACCGCTCCCGCGATCAGCAGCGCGGCGACTGCAATGATGGTCTTGCGTTGCGTACTCATGGATAGGCCCTCCGCCTCGGGTATTGGGTCGGAATATAGCAAAGCATCCGGCCCAATCAGGCTGGCAGTGAAGTAAAGTACGGATTGATCATGCCACTCATCGATATAACCGGGGATCGGGGATGAAACAGAAGAAACTGCTCGCCATCGCATTGGCGACGTGCGTGCTGCTTGCGGGCTGCACCGACAAGCAGAAGAACGACAAGGCGGTGAAGCTCTACGAACAGGGCAAGTACGCCGATGCGATCGAGATCTGGCAGCCGCTGGTGGCATCGGGCAATGCCGACGCGATGTTCTACATGGCCAATCTCTACCAGGATGGCGTCGGCGTGAAGCGCGATCCGCAGATGGCGATGACGCTCTACAACAAGGCCGCGACTGCCGGCCACGCGCGCGCCCAATACAACCTCGGCATCGCCTACCTGAAGGGCCAAGGCGTGCCGGCGTCTTCCGACGAAGCGATCAAGTGGCTGGAGCGTTCCGCGGCACAGGGCTATCACGACGCCGAATACGCACTCGGCCTCCTGTACGGCGACGAAAACAACTCGAAATCGGACAAGACCAAGGCCTTCGAATGGCTGAGCAAGGCCGCCAACGGTGGCAACGTGCGCGCGCAATACCTGCTCGGTCGCATGTACGTGCAAGGGATCGGCGTCAAGGAAGATCGCAAGCAGGCCGAGGCATGGCTGACCAAGGCAGTGAAGAACGGCGAACCCGATGCGGTGTATCTGCTCGCGCTGATCAAGAACTCCAAGAACGGTCCGGAGGCCGCACAGGACCCGGCCACCATGCGCAAGGCCGCCGAAGCTGGCCTGCCCAAGGCGCAGTACGACTACGCATCCGCCCTGCTGACCGGCAAGGGCATGACCAAGGATGTCGCCAACGGCGTGGCGTGGATGAAAAAGTCGTCCGACCAGAACTACCCTGCCGCGATGTTCGATTACGCCGTGCTGTTGCGTGACGGTACAGGCGTGACCAAGAGCGCCGAGGCCAGCCTTGCACTGATGCGCAAGGCCGCCGAGGCCGGGAGTGCCGGCGCGCAATATTCGCTGGGCCAGATGTATCTGACCGGCGACGGCGTGCAGAAGGATCCGCGCATTGCCGCCGACTGGTTCAAGAAAGGCGCTTCGCTGGGCGATTCGAAATCGGAACATGCACTGGGCTATCTCTACTTCGAAGGCTCCGGCGTGCAGAAGGACGTAATCGAGGCGCGCAAATGGTTCCAGCGCGCAGGCGACCACGGCGATGGCGAATCGCTGTTCATGATCGGCACCATGTACGCCAACGGCGAAGGTGTCGAGAAGGACCAGGTCGAAGCCCGCAAATTCTACTGTCGCGCTGCAATGCTGAAGAGTGAGCGTGCGCAGCAATTGCTCGACAGCAAGAAGACCAGCAACGACGATTGCAGCCAGTTGCTGGCCGGCAAGACGCCTGCGAGCATGCAAAGTGGCGCAGCGCCCGGTCCTGGTGGCGTACCCACTGGCGACATGCCTCCCGGCATGCCGGCGAACATGCCGATGCCGCCAGCGGCACCGCCGGCGACCGCACCCGCGAAGAAGTAGGCGGCCCGTAGTTTCAATTCCTTCGAACTGCAAAGGAATAACGACATTTCGACCTGACAGTTCTGACAGTTGCCGGAAGCAGGGAAAGAGAGCCCCATCACCCGGGGCTCTCTTTTTTGCGAAATCCGTCACATGAATGCGGATTTTCATTACTGTAATGAACGGTTCACCTTCATAACTCATTCACATTACCTGAGTAGGGTCACCTCCAGCGGGCTTGTCAGCCGGCAGGCTCCAATGTCGCAAGCAGCGACCGGCACGGAGGATGTCGTAATGGGGAATAACCAGAGTCAAGACGGTTCCAGCAACTTCCATTCATCCAGTTTCAACACCCGCGATGCACGCACATCGCGCGGAAACAAGAAGCGCTTCAAATCGAGAATCGCGCTTGCCCTGCTCGCCATCGGCGCGATCGCAGCCAGCACTGCGGCGACCGCCGAGCCCCTGGCCGGAACAGGCGTGCAGTACAAATTCGTTTCACCCGCCAGCTTCACGCCATATGCCTCGGTCGGGGCGACGCCTTGCCTGTTGTCACTCACTTCGGGCTTCTATTCCAACTCCTGCCTCCTGGGCTCGGGCAGCACCTTCGTAGCGCCACTCGATCTCCCCGAAGGATCGTTGGTCAGCAATATCACCTTCTGGTACTACGACAACAGCCCACTCCAGGAAATCAAGTTCCACGTCGGCAAGACGTCGCAATCCATGGCTACCACCTCGCCGACGCTACCGATCCTGAGCCTGGATTTGCTGGGCCTGACTTTCTCCAGTGGAGTCGCCGGCGCGAGTACCAACATGCGCACGGCGGTGGTCTCGCCCACCTCGCCCTTCGTCTACGATTCGTGGGACAACTCGACCAATCCCGCGACGCATATCGACTACAGCCTGTTCGTGGACATTCCGCCGGCACTCGGCCTGTTGAACCTCGGTGGCGTGGGCTTCTCCGGCGCATTGGTCACCTTCAACCGCCAGATCGCGCCAGCGCCGGCCGCTGCAACTTTCGACGACGTGCCCACCACGCACCCCTTCTTCAATGAAGTGCAGCAATTGTCGAAGTCCGGCATCACACTGGGTTGCGGCAACAACAACTACTGCCCCGATTCGCCGGTGACGCGCGGGCAAATGGCCGCGTTCCTGAGTCGTGCGTTCGGCCTGCAATGGGACAGCAATACCTGATCGGGCATGGGACGCGAGCACCCCGCCGCAATGCCGGGCTGTCTTGCGAATTGCTTGTGCAACGGCCCCCGTTTCCGGGGGCCGTTTTTGCTCATCCGACGATGATTTACGGGGCGTCCGTGTAGTAATCCCAGTGCAAGCCCAAAGTGCGACTGAGAAAAGCCGCCATCTGACCACGCGTCACCGGCGAATCGGGGCAGTAATTGCCACCACCGCAGCCCTGGGTGATGCCGGCTTTCGACAGCTGCTGCACTTCATTGAAAAACGGATGACTTGTCGGAACATCCGCGAACGAGGCAACGGTTGGCGCGGGCGCGATTTGCCTGGTCCAAAATACCCACACGCCGCGCACCTTCAGATCCGTACTCGCCGGGATATCCATGTAAAGCATGTAGTCGTTGTGGTAACTCGTCGAGTTGGTATAGGTATCATTGACGATCGCGCCGCCATTCGGCCCTCCCGGATTCGGATAACCGCTCAACAGCACATAATCCGTGGAAGCGCCGCTGGTCGTCGTCGAGGTGTAGACCGTGCCTGTCGGCATGTGCGCGCCACTTGCACTGCTGCCGTAATACGCACTCGATTTTTCGAATCCGACACCGATGTTGTTCGACGCATCGTTGTCATAGACGAACGCGGAAAAATAAGTCATGTTCGCCCCTTCGGGCAATGCAAGATGGGCAAAAAAACGACTGCATGAGCCATTTGCCCGGTAATACCAACTTCCGGAATAACTCAGCGTACAGGTCCCGCCGGTGTTGTTGATGGGCTGGAACTCCCAGGCTGGTATGAATACCCCTTGTCCCCCGAGACCGTAACTCTCTTCCGCGCTTGCCGAACCGACCGCCATTACCGATACGATCAGGGCAAGGCACATGCCCATCCTGCCTTTCGCATAGTGTTTCATGGTGATCCTTCTCCTTGTACCGCGACATGAATGCCGCTTCTTCCATTCCCTCCCGTCGGGCGCGCGAGGGGCCCGA
>JASLDW010000065.1 GCA_030151365.1 Lysobacter sp.
CTCGATCATGGGCGCGATCAACATCATCGCCACCGTGCTCAACATGCGCGCGCCGGGCGTCGACCTGTTGAAGATGCCGATCTTCTGCTGGACCTGGCTGATCACCGCCTTCCTGCTGATCGCGGTGATGCCGGTGCTGGCCGGCGCGGTGACCATGCTGCTCACCGACCGTTTCTTCGGCACCAGCTTCTTCGACGCCGCTGGCGGCGGCGACCCGGTGATGTACCAGCACATCTTCTGGTTCTTAGGCCACCCCGAGGTCTACATCATGATACAGCCGGCGTTCGGCGTGGTCAGCGAAGTGATCCCGACCTTCAGCCGCAAGCCGCTGTTCGGCTACCAGGCGATGGTGTACGCGACCGCGGCGATCGCCTTTCTCTCGTTCATCGTGTGGGCGCATCACATGTTCACCGTCGGCATGCCGCTGGGTGGCGAGATCTACTTCATGATGGCGACGATGCTGATCTCCATCCCGACCGGCGTGAAGGTGTTCAACTGGGTCAGCACCATGTGGCGCGGCTCGCTGAGCTTCGAGACCCCGATGCTGTGGGCGGTGGCCTTCGTCTTCCTGTTCACCATCGGCGGTTTCTCCGGCCTGATGCTGGCGCTGGTGCCGGCCGACTACCAGTACCAGGACACCTACTTCGTGGTGGCGCACTTCCACTACGTGCTGGTGACCGGCGCGCTGTTCTCGATCATCTGCGCGGTCTACTACTGGTGGCCGAAGTGGACCGGCCACATGTACAGCCAGAAGGCCGCGAACTTCCATTTCTGGTGGACGGTGGTCTTCGTCAACCTGCTGTTCTTCCCGCAGCACTTCCTCGGCCTGGCTGGCATGCCGCGGCGCATCCCCGACTACAACGTCGTGTTCGCCGACTGGAACATGGTGAGCTCGATCGGCGCGTTCGGCATGTTCCTGACGCCCTTCATGATGTTCGCCATCCTCTACCACTCGAAGAAGCACGGCGCCAAGGCTCCGGATCGTCCGTGGGACGGCGCCAAGGGCTTGGAGTGGACGCTGCCGTCGCCGGCGCCGCATCACAGCTTCACCACGCCGCCGGTGATCAACGCGGGTGACCTCGCGCATGGCGATCCCGAGCACATGGATCATTGATGGCCGAGTCGCGCGCGACGACTGGTTCCAAAGCGGCCGATCCGCAAGTCGCCGCCGTGGCGCGCCAGCGCGCCCGGCGCACGGCATGGATGGTCGCGGGCGTCGCGCTGGCGGTCTATGTGGCGTTCCTCGCGCTGGGAATGGGCGGGTATGTCCGCTGAGATGACGCCCGATTCCATCCGCAGCACGACCCGTGGGGTGGGCAAGCTGGTGCTGGTGATCGCGGTCGCCTTCCTGGTGACGTTCTCGCTGGTGCCGTTCTACCGTATCGCCTGCGAGAAAGTGCTGGGCGTGCGCCTGACCAAGGGTCCGAACCAGGTCGCCGCCGTCGCGGCGGCGCCGGTGGCATCGCGCTGGGTCACCGTGCAGTTCGACGGTCGCGTCAATTCCAAGCTGTCCTGGGATTTCGCGCCGAACCAGTTGCAGATGCGCGTCGAGACCGGCAAGCCGTATTCCGCCACCTATCGCGCGCACAACAACAGCAGCCACGTGGTGGTCGGAAACGCGGTGCCGTCGATCGCGCCCGCGCAAGGTTCGAAGTATTTCGCCAAGACCGAATGCTTCTGCTTCACCGAACAGAAGATGCAGCCGGGCGAGACCCGCGACATGCCGGTGCGCTTCGTGGTCGACCCGGCGTTGCCGTCCGACATCGACGTGCTGACGCTGTCGTACACGTTCTACCAGAATGACACCCTGACCGAGCGCGCACTCGCCGCCGGCGCAACAACGGCGGCCCCGGCCGCGCCCTGACGAGAGAAGCAAAGCCATGGCCCACGACGCCCACGCTCCCGATCGCAACGTGTACTACGTGCCGCACAGCAGCCCGTGGCCGGTGATCGCCTCGGTCGCGCTGTTCATCACCATGTTCGGTTTCGGCGGCCTGCTGAACCACGACAGCTGGGGCAAGGCCACCTTCCTCGTCGGCCTCGCCTTCCTTGCCGTGATCCTGTTCAAGTGGTTCGCCGACGTCATCACCGAATCGGTGCGCGGCTACTACAACAAGCAGGTCGACAGCTCGTTCCGCATGGGCATGGTGTGGTTCATCTTCTCGGAAGTGATGTTCTTCGCCGCGTTCTTCGGAGCGCTGTTCTATGCCCGCCAGTTCGCCTTGCCGTGGCTGTCGGGCGAAGGCCATGGCGGCAGCACCAATGCGATCCTCTGGGAAGGCTTCACCGGCGGCTGGCCGACCAACGGCCCGGCCACCATCGGCGGCAGCTTCAGCACCGTGCCGGCCTGGGGCCTGCCGCTGCTCAACACCCTGATCCTGCTGTCGTCGGGCGTGACCATCACCATCGCCCACCACGCACTCAAGGCCAACAAGCGCGGCACGCTGCTGTTCTTCCTCGGCCTGACCATCCTGCTCGGCTGCACGTTCCTGTTCTGCCAGGCCAGCGAGTACCGCGAGGCCTACCACGAACTCAACCTGACGCTGGCCTCCGGCATCTACGGTTCGACCTTCTTCATGCTCACCGGCTTCCACGGCCTGCACGTGACGCTCGGCACCTTCATGCTGATCGTGATCTGGCTGCGCTGCCTCAAGGGCCATTTCAGCCCGCAGGACCACTTCGGTTTCGAGGCCGTGGCGTGGTACTGGCACTTCGTCGACGTGGTGTGGTTGATGCTGTTCCTGTTCGTGTACGTCCTGTAAGGGCGTATCGAACACGCGCAAACAGAAGGCCGGCTTTGCGCCGGCCTTTGCGTCATGAAACCAGGCTGGGATCAGCCCGGGTTGCTGCCCACGCCATGCGGCGTGATCCAGCCCATGTAGATGGCAAGGATGATGAAGAGGATCAGCGCGACGGACAGCGCGATGCGGCGCGTGAGCGCATTCACGGTGCGCTTCGACTGGCCGCGATCCGTCAACATGTAGTACAGGCCTTGGCCGAGGTTCCAGACGATCAGGATGAGCACGCTCACCACCAGCACGAGTTTCAGCGACGGATTCATGGCGGCAGCCTGCGCGGGGACGGTATCGGGATTATCGCAGCTTGCGCGGGGCTTCCGATGAAGCAGTTGCGCTGGTGGCTGCTGGCGATCGCAGTGGCTGCGGTGTTCGCTTCGCTCGGTGTCTGGCAGCTCGGCCGCGCGCAGCAGAAGCGGGCGATGCTGGCCGAGGCCGGGGAGACGATCGCGCGACGGCAAGCCGTCCCGCTCGCGGACGCGTTCGATCCGGCCCATGCATCGTCCTACCACTGGGCCGCGGGCAACGGACGCTTC
>JASLDW010000127.1 GCA_030151365.1 Lysobacter sp.
ACGCCGCGAAGCGGTGTCGGCTTGAACGAGCAGTTATGCCGCAGCGGGTGGAGCAGCCGAGCCAACTGGAGCACCAGGCTCCCGAGGTCTGAACGGTTAGAACGCGCAGCCCGGTCGAAGTTTGGTGCCGAGGTCTGGAAAGTCACGGCCAACAAGGCTGGAGCGCGGGCTAGGGCGATGATTTAGCTTGACCCGTGGCCGCGCCCTTGTTGGCCGAATGGAGACCCAAGGGCCAAGTGGCCGAAGGACGGAACGGCGGCGACAGCGCCGTGCTGCGCGTATTGGAACAAGCCGAAGCGATCTCTCGGCTGCGAGCTTTATAACCAGAAGCGAGAACTCAACCGCTTGCGCTAGGAAACGAACACAAACCTCGCGAAAGCTGAGGCATAACACCTGAGTTAAGCCGCGCCGAGCAGTGGCGCGGTTTTGGGCTAGCGTAGCGTAAAGCCCAAAATCGTGCCACGAAGCGGCGTCGGCTTGAACGATTAGTTAGGCTGCACGCCGCTGCTTATAGACGCGAAGTAATAGGTTGCCTAGCGCCCATGCCAGCATGAGTAAAACCGCGGAAACAAGGAATATGCTGCCAAACAGCCAAACCGTTCCGCGAACGCCCTGGAAATTGAGGGAGAGATTCCCGGCCAGAACAGCTGAGACGGGCAGCCAAAGAATCGATGCTAAGAGGAGAATCTTGGATATTTTGTGCTGTGCGGTATTTGGCTGACTGAGCAGTAAGGCAGCTGTGATTAAAGAGCATAGCCCCGAGGCCGCCAAAAGATTGCCGGGCGGCAGCCCGCCTGGGAAGACAAAATCAACATAACTCGGGCTATAGATAAGCGAACCAATCGCAAAGATGGCGACCATTAGCGAAAATATGGTAGCTAGCATCCGCATGAAGGTACCTAATGTGCAGCCTAACACTGAGTTAAGCCGCCCAGCGAGTGGCGGCGGATGCGTGCTAGCGTAGCGCAGGCACGCAGATGGTGCCACGAAGCGGGGTCGGCTTGAACGATTAGTTAGGCCTTACGCCATGGTTTTGGTTTGCCGAGAATGAACCAAAGGAAAAAGGTGAAGATCAGAGTAAAGGGCAAGTTTGCCAAGGAAAAGCCAGCAGGCCCAAGCTCAGTACATGAGTAGTTGAAATAAGCTCTGAAAATCGCTCCTCGTGCAGAATTGGAGTGATCCAATTCACAATGCCATGTCAGCAGCGGCTCAATTATTCGGTATGAGAAAAAGGCCCAGCAACAGGCAATCACTACTAAGCCTGCGGGTCTTGCTGTGAATCCAACTACCTCGGATTTAGCTCGAGTGTATTTGGCATTTAGTGGGCCATAAATCGCATAGATCCACATGCAAAGGAAACAAGCGGAAGCTAGGATCCCAACTACGAGAAGATATTTGCCCATTTGAAAGGCAGGAATTCCGATTGCCGCTGCTAATAGTGCAATACAAGCGATTAGAAAGTAGCCAAATAGCTTCATCGTAAGGCCTAACACCTGAGTTAAGCCGCCCCGGTTTGCGGCGGCGGGCAGCGGAAGACTACCAAAAGCCGCGGGCCGACGCCGCGAAGCGGGGTCGGCTTGAACGAATAGTTAGGTGCGCTCCATGCGATGCGTGGTGATGATGACTTCGGTATCGTATAAAGCAGATAATGCAAGAATTGGAAATTTTTTAATTATCAAATTAATAGTATGTTCGATCAATTTTGCTGCTAAACATTGAGATTCAATACATTTCACCCAAATATCCGGAAAGTATCTGGAAAGCATGCTTAGTTGATAGATTAGAAGATAAAAGTCGACGATCTCCAATCGATCAATATTCTGATGAAACATGATTGATTCATGGCTCATAGTTTCTCTAGCATCAGGAAATCTGAATGTAATTTCGTTGAAAGATGAGTATGGCGTGGAGATTTTTATGATTTGACCGGTATCGTTATGAGTGTCGATAATGTTGACCAGTTGAGCATAGTCACTTCTAAATTCGAAATTGTTTAATATTTTTTGTTTTCGCTCGATAGATCCGCAATCATGAAGCGCCCACGTAAAGTGAGTGTTTTTGTCAGTATCGACCTCAACGGATAGGGTTGAACGCGTGTGTGGTGAACTGATATTGGATCGCGAAAGATCGTGTTGAAGGTCAGGAAGCAATGACATTAAATCAATTATATTGAACTTCTTTCCTTGCAGTCTATCAAATGAAGAGGCGAATTGTTGTCCGACTGGAAGCCTAGACGAATTAATTGAGTCGGAAAGTAGTACTTTGACATTGGCGTAGCAAATTATGTTTTTTTGAAGTGTTGAGTACCAATTTTTAAAGTGGCCGTTTTTTAGAATTTCAACTCTGCACTGCTCTAATAAAACTACATGCTTATCGGAGTTTGCTGAATTGCAGCCAATTGTAAAATCTAGCCCATGATGATTATTTGATTGAACCTTTCTAAGATTATCTAACGACATCTTTCCGTCGCCACGCAACAACATGATGGCGCAGCTAAGAGCCACGGCTCCATAATAAAGGTGATTTGGTGATGTATATAAAGTCGAAGTTGATGCGGCATTAAAATATTCTTGAGCCTGCTTTATGCAGGCTCTGATTTGTTCTGCTTGCTTTTTGTAATTTGAACGAAGGGAAGAGGTATTTGCATTCCCATGCATGGAAGAAATGGCGCTAGTTGAAAACTCTGTGTTCGAGAACTCATCTAGCCTGCGCCAAGTTTCACGATAAATATTGTCAGTTACAACCCATTCCATGTAAGCTCCCTATTCGCACCTAACACCTGAGTTAAGCCGCGCCGAGCAGTGGCGCGGTTTTGGGCTAGCGTAGCGGATAGCCCAAAACCGTGCCACGAAGCGGCGTCGGCTTGAACGACTAGTTAGCTGTTCCAGCGATCGATATTTTGGCGCTTTTCCATTGCTGCATTTCGAATTGATTCGGATGCAAAATGCCGACCGGCCATTTGCCAGGCGACCACAAAGAAAATGAGCACAAAGATTGCCGTAATTTTCGGGGTGCCTGGTTGAAAATACAGGTAGCCAGAAATACAAAAACCAATCGCGAGCAATAGCCAGGCAAGCTTGCTTTTGATGAGAGCAAGACGGGTTTGCTCCGAAATGATTTCGCGAGCCTGAGCTTCACTTAGCTGAAACTCTTTGACGATGGATTCAACTGCTTTCTCGGACACGAAATTCTCCTTGTGGAACAGCTAACACCTGAGTTAAGCCGCCCCGTGAGTGGCGGCGGATGCGTGCTAGCGTAGCGTAAGCACGCAGACGGTGCCACGAAGCGGGGTCGGCTTGAACGATTAGTTAGCGCGCAGAGGCTGGAACCGAAGGATTGGTTCACTAGGTACGACGGAAGAAGTAGCCGAAGGCGGGCTTACTTGGAGGGCCTGGGCAGGGAGCACCGAGGCTTTTACGACCGAGGGCAAGGGCGCTGCCGATTACGCGGGGCGATGAGAGAACGAGCGCCGGCGAGTGAAACCCCGAAGAATTTGGCTTTAGCGAGAAGCCAGCGCCTTAGCCCTAAAGCGAAATGCAGATTGTGAGCGCTAACACCTGAGTTAAGCCGCGCCGAGAGTGGCGTGGTTTTGGGCTAGCGTAGCGCACAGCCCAAAACCCTGCCACGAAGCGGCGTCGGCTTGAAAGATTAGTTTGGTTGCGGACCGAAGATGGATAAAA
>JASLDW010000072.1 GCA_030151365.1 Lysobacter sp.
ATCGATCAGGCGGTACTTGCGGCCATCGCGCTCCATGTCGATGGAGACCGAATCGCGGGTGGTGCCCGGCACGTCGGAGGCGATCATCCGTTCCTCGCCGAGGATGCGGTTCACCAGCGTCGACTTGCCGACATTGGGACGACCGACGAAGGCGATGCGCACGCGCCCGGGATCATTGTCCAGCGCTTCGCCCTGTCCGGCTTCCGGCAAGCGCGCATAGACGTCGTCCAGCAGCTCGTCGATGCCGGAACGATGCGAGGCCGCGGTCGCGATCACGTCGGCGAAACCGTAGCGCGCGAATTCGTTGAGCGCCGCCTGGGTGTCGATGCCATCGACCTTGTTGACGATCAGCAACGTCGGCCGCGCGGTCTTGCGTAGCCAGCCAAGGATTTCGTCATCGAGCGCCGACGGCCCTTCGCGGCCATCGACCACGAACAGCACGAGGTCGGCTTCCGCCGCGGCGGCGCGCGCCTGGCGCGCGGTGGCGCCGGCCAGGCCTTCATCCTCGCCGGCGATGCCGCCGGTATCGACCACCACGAACGGGCGTTCGGGATTGGCGCGGCACACCCCGTAATTGCGGTCGCGGGTCACGCCGGGCTGGTCGTGGACCAACGCGTCGCGACTGCGCGTCAACGCATTGAACAGCGTGGATTTGCCGACGTTGGGGCGGCCTACGAGCGCTACCGTCGGCAACATGGCATTACGGACTGACGCGGAAGGCGGCGATATTGCCGTCGATGTCCTGGGCGACCAACACGCCATCCTCGGACACCACCGGCTGTGCGGTGATCGCCTTGGACGTCATGCGCGTGCGTGCGGCCATCTGGCCGTCGGCAAGCTTCAGCCAGTGCAGGTAGCCCTGGTAATCGCCGACCACCGCGTAGCCACCCTGCACCGCCGGCGCCGAGAGATTGCGCAAGGTGAAGCCGTTCTGCTGCCACATCGGCGCACCGCTGTTGCGGTCCATGCCCCAGACGATGTCCTTGTTGTCGGACACCACCGCGCGATCGCCGCCGATGCCGATGCCGCCGACACCACCGTGTTCCTGCACCCACATCAGCTGGCCGCTCGGCGCGTCCACCGCGATCGTGCGCGGCTTGTAACTGGAGGCATAGAGGATGTTGCCCTCCATCACCGGCGCGCCGTCGGAATCGTTCATGCGCGCGATGTCGCTGCAGCCATCGGCATCCGCCACCGTGGTTTCCCACAGCAGGCCGCCATCGGTCAGCGACAGCGCCACCAGCTTGCCGCCGTCGGTGCCGACGAAGACATAGCCCGGGCCGATCACCGGCGTGGAATTGCCGCGCACGCTCAGCGGCACCGGCTCGGACGACCACGTCCAGCGCTTCTCGCCGGTCGCGGCGTCGAAGGCGGTGACCTTGCCATCGTTGGAATGCACCACCACCACGCCATTGCCGATCGCCGGCGCGGTGATGATCTCGTTGAGCAGCTTGCCGCTCCACTTCTCGGTACCCGTGGCCTGGTCGAGCGCGATCACGTCGCCCTCGAGCGTCCCCACCACCACCAGGCCGCCACCGACACCGGGGCCGCCACTGAAGCTGGTGGTCTTCTTGTCCTTGCGTTCCTTGGGACGATAGGTCCACAGCACCTTGCCGGTCTGCAGGTCGATGGCATCGACCCCACCGAGGCCGCCGGCGGCATAGACGTGGCCATCGGCGATGGCCGGATGCTGGCGCCCGCCCACCGTCTTCTCGCCCTTGCCGACATTCAACGACCACAGCTTGCTGACGGTCGCACTCGGCGCGAATTCAACCAGCTTGGCCGGCTTGGGATCCTTGTCCGAGCCCTTGCCCTTGAACAGGTTCTTGGTGGTCTGGCAACCGCTCACCACTGTCAGGCAGGCGAGCACGCAGGCCAGGACGGCGGTGGCACGGATCAGGGACGTGCGGGAGATCATTCCGGGAAACCTCACGGTCATGGTGCGCCGCCGACATCGGCCAGCTTGAGTTCGACAATCATGCGCTCGGGGCTGCCCACTTCCAGCGTGGTCAGCGCGCGCTTGTAGGTCGCCTGGGCGTCCTGCGGCTTGCCCAGCTTCGCCTGGGCATCGCCGACGACTTCCAGCGCCCCGGACGAATTCGCATTGCCCAGCAGCGCGACGGCGTCGGCCGGCTTGCCGGTGTCGACCAGCAGGCGGCCGATGCGGACGTTGATGACATCGGCCAGGCCGCTGTCGCCTGCCTGGATGGCGCGCAACGTCGCCAATGCATCCTGCGGCTTGCCGGCATCGACCTGCGCCTTCGCCAGCTGCATGCGCGCCAGCGCGCCGTACATGGAATCGGCCTTCAGCTTGCCGAGGCCGGCGGACAGCTTGGCAGGATCGTTGTTGGCGTCGCTGACCAGCGCTTCGTACTGCTCGGCATCGTGCATCTGCTGGCCGTGCTGGCGGTTGCCCCACCATTGCCAGCCCGAGATGATCGCGATGCCGACGGCGACACCGCCGATCAGGCTGCCGGCGTTCTTCTGCAGCCAGGAGCGGACGCGTTCGCCCTGTTCGTGTTCGTTTAGGAGTTCATCCATTGCCATGCGGGTTCACCACCGCGCACAGCGCGGAACAATTGCGGATCGGTTGTCTTTCGGACGCGCCGGCTCAGTTGGAGACCGAGCCCGGCGTGCCGTCAGAGGATACCGCAAAGCGCGCGACATCCGATCGGATGTAGGGCGTCAGGTCGACGGCCTGGCCGGCATGCTCGACATGCAACTGACTGGCGTTGCCGAGCGTAATGCGGCCCAGCTGACCGGAAGCGAAACTGCGCGATTCGCCGGCCTTGACCAGGCCCTTCTCGATCACGCTGCCATCCGGGGCGTAGGCCTGCATCCAGCTCTCGCCATCGAAGCGGATGCTGAGGGCGGCGGCGGGAACGCCCGCCTGTCCCGGCACCGGCGTCATCGAAGCCATCGCCACCGCCTGCTGGGGTTGCGACTGCGCCTGTTGCGCGGCCTGCGCGGGCGCAGCGGACTGCGCCGGGGCCGAGGCGGTCGTTTTCGGCACTTCGAGGCTGGCGGTTTCACCCGGCAACGTCGCGACCGGGGAACGGGTCGCCATCAGCCATACCGGAATGCCGATGGTCAGGGTGATCACGACATAGACGAGCTTGCGACCGATCTCGTCGACGAAGCGCTGCGCCATCGGCGTGCGCTGGTGGCTGACCAGCTTCGGCGGCTCGACCGCGGGCGCCTCTTCCATCCAGCCCGAGGTGTCGAGACCGAGCAGGCGACCGTAGCTGCGCAACTGCCCGCGCACGAACACGCCGGCCCCTGCACGCGCCCAGTCGCCCGATTCGAGCGCATCGAGCGTGCGCATCGGGATGCGGGTGCGTTGCGCCGCCTCCTCGAGCGTCATGCCCTGCGCCTTGCGCGCGGTGCGCAACAGCGCCCCGTGTTCCGCGGTCGCCGACATGGTCGCGGCAAACTGGAATTGATCGTCTTGCATTGCTCAATTTCCCCTGACGTTGGGAGTAGCGTTCGGGAATTCCTGCGCCATCCGCTGGCGGTAACGGCTGGCTGCGGCCTGGTCGCCCAAGCGTGTTTCGATGTCGGCGGCGCGCGACAGGATGTCGGCCGTCGCGGCGCCAAGTGCGAGGCGGCGCTCGGAGAAGGCACGCGCTTCCAGCATGCGCCCGCGCACGAACATCAATTGGGCCATGCCATCCAGCGCCACCGCATTCGATGGCGACAATTCGAGTGCCGCGCGCAGATCGCGTTCGGCGCGCTCGGGCTGGCCGGCGCGCAACGCGCACTTGCCTGCGTTCGCGCGCATTCCGGCGAGATCGATCGCATCGGGATAGGCCAGCGAGCGATCGAGCCATTGCAACGATTCCGCCGGCTGGCCAGCTTCGCACAGCCATGCGCCGTAATTGCCCCACTCCGCCGGACCCGAGTTCGACTGCTCGGCGGCGCGCTTGAACCATCCACCGGCATCGGCAATCCGGCCGCGGTGTTGTTCGACCAGCGCAAGGATGGTCATCGCGGACTTGTTGCCGCGGTCGGAAGCCAGCACGTTCTTCGCGCCCCTCTCGGCGGCATCGAGGTCACCCGCCTGCAGCCGGTTGCCCGCCAGTTGCAACGCATCGGCCTGGGCCATGCGCTGGCGATCGGCGGCGCTGTCGCGGACATCGGGGACCTGTCGCACCTGCTCGAACTTCGACTTCTTCATGTTCGGCTTGACGAAGCTCAGGCGATCGCAGCCGGCCACCAGCGCCAGCAGCATCGTTACAACCAGCAAGGCGCCATCACGCCACCGCATCGAAGCCTCCCTGTGCTTCCAGGCGCTTCTTGTGCTCGGCCTGGCGACGGGTGCGATCAAGCACCTGCCCCTTCAGCTGGCCGCAGGCGGCGTCGATGTCGTCGCCGCGCGTGCGCCGCAGCGGCGCGACCAGGCCGGCATTGTTCAACACCTTCTGGAAGGCGCGGATGTCGTCGGCGCTGGAACGTTCGTAGCGCGTGCCCGGGAACGGGTTGAACGGGATCAGGTTGACCTTGGCGGCGTCCTTCATCTGCACGCGGCGATCGAAATCGTGCATCAGCCGCGCCAGTGCGCGCGCGTGCTCGATCTGGTCGTTGACGCCGCGCATCAGCGTGTATTCGAAGGTGACGGACTCGCCCTTCTTGCGCAGCGCATAGCGCACGCAGGCATCCATCAGCGTCTCGATGTCGTATTTCTTGTTGAGCGGCACCAGCTCGTTGCGCAGCGCGTCGAACGGCGCGTGCAGCGACACCGCCAGCGACACGTCGCTCTCGACGGCGAGGCGATCGATCATCGGCACCAGGCCGGCGGTCGACACCGTCACCCGCTTGTTGGCGAGGCCGTAGCCGAGATCGTCGCGCATCACGCTCATCGCGCGCACGACGTTGTCGAAATTCATCAGCGGCTCGCCCATGCCCATCATCACCACGTTGGTGAGGCGGCGTTCGCGATGGGGAACGTTGCCGAGGTGGCGCGCCGCCACCCACACCTGGCCGATGATCTCGGCGGTGGAGAGGTTGCGGTTGAAGCCCTGGGTCGCGGTCGAGCAGAACGTGCAGTTCAGCGCGCACCCGACCTGCGAGGACACGCACAGGGTGCCGCGGCCCTTGTCGGGGATGTAGACCGTCTCGATGGCGTTGCCGCCATCCATGCCGAGCAGCCACTTGTGGGTGCCGTCGGTCGACGGCTTGTCGAACAGGGTATTGGGAACGACGATCTCGGCATGCTGTTCCAGCTTGGCGCGCAACGCCTTGCCGAGATCGGTCATTTCCTCGAACGTGGTGACGTGGCGATGGTGCACCCACTTCATCACCTGATGCGCGCGGAAACGCTTCTCGTCGAGGACTTCGACGAAGAAGCGTTCCAGACCCTCGCGATCGAGTTCGAGGAGGTTCTGCATGTCGCTCAGCGCGCGTAGACGTCCGTCGCCGGGAAGAAGTACGCGATTTCGATCGCGGCGTTCTCCAGCGAATCGGAACCGTGCACGGCATTGGCGTCGATCGAATCGGCGAAGTCGGCGCGGATGGTGCCCGGAGCCGCTTCCTTCGGATTGGTCGCGCCCATCAGCTCGCGATTCTTGGCGACGGCGTTGTCGCCTTCCAGCGCCTGGATCATCACCGGACCCGAGATCATGAAGTTGACCAGCGCGGCGAAGAACGGACGCTCGCGGTGCACGGCGTAGAAGCCTTCGGCTTCCTGCTTCGACAGCT
>JASLDW010000090.1 GCA_030151365.1 Lysobacter sp.
GGCAGGCGATCGCGGACCTCCTGCAGGCGCTCGCCGACGAGTTGCCGCGCGAAGTAGATGTCCATGTCGTCGGAGAAATACACCGAGACGTAGGACAGGCCGAACAGGCTGACCGAGCGGATCTCCTTCACCTTGGGCAGGCCGGCCAGCGCCGATTCCACCGGCGTGGTCAGCAGCTGTTCGACGTCTTCGGCCGCGAGTCCCGGCGATTCGGTATAGATGTTGACCTGCACCGGGGTGACATCGGGGAAGGCATCGATCGGCACGTTGCGCACCGCGCGCATGCCGAGGAAGGCGACCACGGCGAAGGCGATCAGGACCAGGAACTTGTAGCGGAGTGAAACCTCGACGAGACGATTCAGCATGATTTCGCCTCCCGCGGATTATTGATGGGAAGAACGCTCATTCGGCCTCTCCCAGCTGCGACTTCAGCATTTGCGCCTTCAGCTTGAAGGCGCCATCGACGACGACGGTGTCGCCGGCCTTCAGTCCTTCGCGGATCACCATGCGCTCGCCCAGCGTTTCCCCGGTGCGCACCGGAACGGGTTCGATCATGCCCCCGGCGTCGCGACGGAACACCACGGTCTCGCCCTGCAGTTGCACGATCGCCGCGACGGGCACCGACAATTCGGCGGCGGCGCGACTGGTCGTTGCCTCTTCGCTGTCGGCCTTCAGGACGACTTCGACGAAATCCCCCGCGTGCAGGATGTCCTCGCGATTCGGGACCTCGACGCGCACGCTGGCGTTGCGGGTGGCGTCCGAAGTGCGATGGGCGCTGCGCAATACCTTGCCGGGCAACCGCTTGCCGTTGAAGACGACGGTTGCATCCTGGCCGGGGTCGATCCGCTGCGCCGTGCCGGGGGCGAGGCGCGCATCCACCCACACCGCCGATTCGTTGACCAGGCGATAGAGCGCCTTGCCGGGTTCGATGCGTTCCCCGATCACGAAATCGTCTTCGGTAATGCGCCCGGCGTGCGGCGCGAACAGGGTGAACTGGCCATTGACGGTGCCGCTGGCGCTGCCGGGCAATCCGTAGGCCTGCGCCTTCGCACGGGCGCGATCGAGGGTGACGCGCGCTTCGGTGATGCGGCGTCCCGCCACGGCCTCCGGGCCCAACGCCGCAACCCGGTGATATTCCTGTTCGGCGACGCGCAGATCGGCCTGTGCATCGGAGACCTGGACGCTCGCCAGCGTCACCAGGGGCGCACCGGCGCGCACCTCATCGCCAAGCTTGGCGTGGCGACGGACCACCAGCGATTCGACGCGCGGCGTGATCAGCGTGGTGCCGTAGGCACTGTCGAGCACTTCGCCGGGAACGCGAATCGACCCGCTCAGCTGCGATGCCTGCACGGCTTCGAGCCGGATGCCGATCGCTTTCAGCGCCGCATCATCCATGCGCAACCCTTCGTCGGGTGTTGCAGTCGCTTCCGCCGCGGCAGCTGGCGCGGTTGGTGTCGAACGACCGCACGCCGCCAGCGCGATCGCGATCGACGCCGCCAGCACCGCATTCAAGGGAAATGATTTCATCGAAACAGGCCTCATGGCGTGGCCTCCAGTCCGGCCCAGCGTTCGAGTTGACCGGTGGCGGCAAGGGAATCGGCCCAGCTGCGCCAGACGCGCGCTTCGAGCGCGGCTCCGGCAAGCTGGGTGTCCAGGTTTTGGCGAAGTTGCAGCAGGAAATCGGAGGGCGAGATGTCGCCGCCACGCAACAGTTTCTCCAGCAACGCGCCGCGGCGATCACCATCGGTGCCGCGGCTGGCGGACCATTGCGTCCAGGCGCTGCGCGCGGCGGCATAACCGGCGATGGCGCTGCGCTGGTCGGCTTCGAGTTGCAGGCGCAGCCGCGCGACATCCGCTTCCGCCGCGGTTGCATCCGCTTCGGCGGCGCTCACATCCGCGCGATACGAATTGCGCACATGCAACGGGATGCTGACCGAAATGCCGGCGACGCGGTCGCGACGACGGCCGTCGTACCGGATCGTGCCGGCGCGGATGCCGACGGTCGGATCGGCGATGCGGTTTTTCTTCGCGACCACGATCTCGCGTTGCGCGGCGAGCATGTCCGCCTGCGCGGCCTGCAGGTCGGGGAGTCGCGCGATGTCCGTCGCCGCCGGGATGCGATCCGGCAATTGCGTGGTCGGCAACGTGGCGAGCATCGTCGAATCGGGATCGCCGCCGACTGCACGGAAACGCGCCTGCGCCTCCGCCTGTTCGGAGACCAGCGTCGATTGTTCGGCCAGCGCTTCATCCAGCGCCAGTTGCGCCAGATCGCGTTCCAGTCCGGAAATGTCCTGCGCGGCGAACTGTTTTTTGGCGATCTCGGCGAAACGGCGCACGGCATCCAGGCGGCGTTCGCCGATCCGCACGCGCTCGCGCGTGCTCGAGACATCGGCCAGCGCCGTGATCCATTGCCGGGCGAAATCGCGGCGGGTCAATCGCGCCTGCGCTTCGCTCCGGATCAGTCGCGCCGCTGCGGCGTCGCGTCGCGCGCCGCGCTTGCCGCCCAGATCGAGCGTCAGCCTCATGCCGCCGGTCAGCGTGCGGTCCGGGCCTTCATCGTCGGCCGCGAATTCCGCTTCCGGGTTGTAAACGGGACGTCCCGCGGCGGTCAGGCGCGCGCGCGAAGCCGCGATCCTGGCGTCGGCTGCAGCCACAGCGGGATGCCGGCGCCACGCTTCGGCGAGTGCGGATTGCAGGGAGGTGGGTGCGCGCGAATCGATGTTCGCGGCAACGGGTTGGAATGGGGCTGCCTGCACGGCCATCGGGCCATGCAGGACGGCGACCCCGACGGCGCAAGCCGCGAGTCTTTGCAACATGGAATTTCACTCCAATCGAATCGGTCGGTGACGGACAACGGGAGCGCACGGGCGCTCCGGGTGCGTCAGGCCGCGATCGGAGGTCGGAACGGCGTCGGCCAGCGGCTGCTGGCCAGGATGGTTTGCAGATGCCATGCCGGTCGTGTCACCGGAGGCGGATTGAAGGCGTGCAGATGGAATTCGGCCGGCGTGGCGGCGGTGTGTCCGCAGCAATGCGCGAAATGCAGGAGCGCGTGCAGCGGACCGGCACCGTCGCCTTCCTGGCTGGCCTGTGCGGTGTCCGACGTCGTCAGCGGCAGATCGCCGACGTCGACATGCTCGCCGGCAGGCGCGTGAGCGATTTCGTGCAATTCACCCAGCGATGAAGCGACCGGACGCAGCGCCATCGACAACGCCAGGACGGCCAACGCGATCAGGCGCAATGCAGCAGTCCAGCGGCGGCGGAATCGGAGCTTCACTTCGCGAGGATAGCCGGGCCGCCGGAGCGGACACTATTTCATTTGGCTTGTCTGCGCGCTGCCGGTTTGCGTGCAGCCTTCTTCGCCGGCGCTTTCTTCTTCGGCGCCTTGTCGTTGGCGGCGATGAAGTCGCGTACCTGCGGATAGACCTGGGTGCGCCAGCGCTTGCCGCTGAAGATGCCGTAGTGGCCGGCGCCTTCCACCGTCAGATGCGTTTGCCGCGCCTGCGGCACGCCGCTGCACAGCTTGTGCGCCGCGCGGGTCTGGCCTTCGCCGGAAATGTCGTCGAGTTCGCCTTCGATCGTCATGATCGCGGTATCGCGGATCTTCGACGGATCGACGCGTTCGCCGCGCACGTCCCACAGTCCGCGCGGCAGCAGGTGTTCCTGGAAAACGACGCGGATGCAGTCGAGGTAATACTCGGCCGGCATGTCGAGCACCGCGTTGTATTCGTCGTAGAAGCGACGGTGCGCGGCGGTGGTGTCCTGGTCGCCCTTGACCAGGTCGCGGTAGAAATCCCAGTGCGACATCGCATGGCGCTCGGGATTCATCGCGATGAAGCCGAGATATTGCAGGAAGCCGGGGTAGACGCGGCGACCGGCGCCGGGCAGGTTGCCGGGCACGACCTGGATGACGTTCTGTTCGAACCATTCCAGCGAATTGCGCGTCGCCAGGCTGTTGACCGCAGTCGGCGACTGCCGGGTATCGATCGGGCCGCCCATCATCACCATCGAACGCGGAGTCGCTTCGCCGCGCGCCGCCATCAGCGACACCGCGGCCAATGCCGGAACAGTCGGCTGGCACACGCTGATCACGTGCAGGTGGTCGGTGCCGATGAAGCGGATGAATTCCTGCAGGTAGGCGACGTAATCGTCGAGGGTGAAGGCGCCGGCATCTTTCGGCACCACCCGCGCGTCGGTCCAGTCGGTCAGATAGACCTTGTGGTCGTGCAGCAGGCTCTTGACGGTATCGCGCAGCAGAGTCGAGTGATGGCCGGAGAGTGGCGCAACCACCAGCACGGTCGGCGAATCGTGCAAATGCTCGATGACATTGGCGTCATCGGAGAAACGCTTGAAGCGCAACAGGCGGCAGAACGGCTTTTCCATCGCCACCTTTTCGAGCACCGCGCATTCCGCGCCCTTGACCTCGATGCTGTGGATGCCGAATTGCGGCTTCTCGTAATCCTTGCCGAGGCGGTGGAACAACTCGGCGCCCGCGGCCAGTTCCTGCGAGCCGGGGACCTGCGACAACCAGCTGCCCGGCGCCGAATACATCTGGGAGACCGCTTCGGCCCAATAGGACCAGGGTTCAAGCAGGGCGCGATTGATTTCGTGGAGTTGGTAGAGCATGGAACCTCCGTTGCCGCACCGCAGCATACGCCATCGGGGGCTCGGAGGCATTCCTGCCCATTCAGGATTGACGTTCAGCCAGTGATCGGGCGCTCCAGCGCGGTCAGGCCGGAGGCGTCGAGGCGCGGCGACAGCCAGCAATGGCCGCCGAGGGCGGTGAATCCGAGTCCGGCGAGTCGCTTGCGGTAGAACGCCGCCGGACGGGCGATGTAGCCGTCGTGGTCGCCTTCGATCTCGTCCTCGCGGCAGAAGGTTTCGAGGAAGGCGACGCCGCCGCAGAGTTCGGCGAGGCCGGTCAGGCCGGCATCGAGTTCGCGCGTCGGCACATAGTGCATCACGTCGCTGCAGACCAGCAGGTCGGCGGGGCCGCAAGGGCGCAACGTCGCGAAATCGGCGAAGGTCGCGTAGTGGACGTTGCGGCTGCGACCGTAGCGGCGCACCGCGTATTCGCTGCTGTCGAACCCGAGATAGCTCGCCTTCGGACGCAGCGCGAGCAACGGTGCGCGCCAAGCGCCTTCGCCGCAACCGATGTCGAGCACGGTGCGGATGGGGCGCTCGAGGATCGATTCCGCCATCGCCACTGCCAGCGCGACCTTGCGCTTCAGGCGCTGCGCGCCGCCGATGCTGCCGTCGCGATACCAGCGATCGAAATAGTTGCGGTCGTATTGCTTGTCGGGAACAGGCTTGCTCATGCGCTGGGCTCGCGGGTGTCGTACAGGAATGGAGGTCTTCGTGTCATGCTAACGGTTCGTCGCCGAGGAGAACACGATGGGTCCCGCGTTCTATCTGTGGATCAAGACCTTCCACATCGTTTTCGTGGTCGCGTGGATGGCCTGCGTGTTCTACCTGCCGCGCATCCTCGTCAACATCGCCGAAGCCGGTGACGACGCGGCCGTGCGCGCGCGGCTGATGCTGATGGGACGCCGTCTCTACAAGTTCGGCCACAACATGTTCGGCATGGCCTTCATTTTCGGATTGACGTTGTGGCAGGGCTGGCGGGTGCTGCCGTCGCGCCTGCCGAACGTGGTCGCGGGCATGCACTGGATCGACGCCAAGCTGACGTTGGTCGCGTTGGTGCTGGTCTATTTCATCGTCTGCGGGCGCTGGCTGAAGGGCGCCGAGAAAGGGCGCGCGTTGCCCTCGGCGAAAACGCTGCGGATCTTCAACGAATTGCCGGTACTGGCGCTGATAGCAATCGTCTGGCTGGTGCTGGCGCGGCCGTTCTAAGCCTCAGAAATCCGCTGGTTCTTTCTTCTGCACCCGGCGATGGACGTCGTGCAGGGCGAATCCCTTGCGGCGATCGGGCAGGTCGAAGAACTCCGGATGCCGCAACGTGCGCGAGGTGTCGGCGAGTCCGGCGTCCCAGTGTTCGCGCATCATCCGCGTGCCGAAGGCGTAATCCTTGAACTGCTCCTCGCAGGGATTCGCCTGGTAGATCAGGTGGACGATGTTGAACACGCGATCGTCCAGCCACGGCGCCAAGACGTCCTTCAATTCGTCCGGAACCTTGCCTTCGGGAAGATGGCCGATCAACTTGGTCAGCGCGGTGCGCAATTCCTGCGTGCGCGCCACCATGTCGGTGCCGTGGCGGGTGCGGCTGGAATACTGAATGTCCTTGGCGCGTTCCAGCACGTCCATCAAGGTCTTCGGACGTTCGCCGCGCGCGCTCCACAGATCGACCTGGATGGCGAGGGTGTCCTGGCGCGGCCATTCGTCGAGCACGTGTTCCAGCGGCGTGTTCGACACCAGTCCGCCATCCCAGTAGTCGCGACCGTCGATCCGCACCGCCGGAAAGGCCGGGGGCAACGCGCCGGAAGCCATGATGTGTTCCGCGCCGATGCGTTCGCGCAGGCTGTCGAAGTAGCGGAAATTTCCGGATTCGACATCAGTCGCTCCGACCGTCAGGCGCATGCCGTCCTTCGCGTTGATGCGATCGAAATCGACGCGGCGTTCCAGCGATGAGCGCAACGCCGAGGTGTCGTAGAAACTGGTCGCCTGCGGGCTGCCGTCCGAAAGCGCGAATGGCGGGACGATGCGCGGGGTGAAGAAGCCCTGCTGGCCCTGCCATAGCGCCGCGTATGCGCTGGCCGAAGCCGCCCATGCTTCCAGCCCCGGCGTCGTCGGAATTCCTTCGAGCATCGCGCGCACCCACAGTGCGGGCAGCGCCGCATTGCCCGCGGGCTGGCAGATGTCGTTCCAGAATCCCCGCAATGCATCGAGGCGATGCTCGGGCGGATTGCCGGCGATCAGCGCGGCATTGATCGCGCCGATCGAAATGCCGGCGATCCAGTTGGGTTCGATGCCCGCTTCATGCAGGGCCTGGTAGACGCCGCACTGGTAGGCGCCGAGCGCGCCGCCGCCCTGCAGTACCAGTGCGACCGTCGGATAGCGCGCGATGCGTTCCGGAAGCGTGTTGCTGCGTGACATGCGTATCGCTCGCCTCAGTCCTGCGCCAGGTAGTCGTGGACGACCGTGCCGAGATCGAGGGTCAGGTCGGCGACGAAATGCAGCGCCGATTCGACCTTCAGCACGGGCAGGTCGGCGACCGGCGCCAGTGCATGCGGGTGCAGCTCCAGCGATGCGGGGCCGGTCCATGCGCCCTTCAGCGTCACGTTCGTCGTGAAGTAGCGCACCAGTTCCAGAATGCGCGGCGTGCCATCGACGTGCGGAATGATCTTGAGCAGGAAGTTGGGCGCGGCGAGCGCCTTCAGCACCGTGGCTTCGTCCACCGGACGATGCTTGTAGCCCATCGTGCCGGTCGCCACCCGCACCGGGCCGTAGTCGAGCGTGCCGACCAGGGTGTCGCTATGCGTCTTCAGTTTCGGGCTGGCGAGTTCCTTGGGGAATCCCCACAGTTCGCGCCCGCCGGCGATCGGCGGGTGATCGTCCAGGTACATGGCGTGGACGTAACCGCCTTGCTGGCCCTGGAAGCTCACCGGGATCACCTGTCCGGATTCGGTGTAGTCGCCGAATCCGGTCGAGTCCGGCATGCGGATGAACTCGTACTTCACCAGCGGTTCGCCGATTTCCAGAGGCTCGGGCACCACGGCACGCAACGCATCGGGATCGGTGCGATAGGTGATGATCATGAATTCGCGATTGACGAACCGGTACGGCCCGCGCGGATACGCGGGACTGGTGAGCGGCATCGCGAAGGCGTTCTTGCGGACGTCCTCGACGTTCATGGGCGAATCCTTACAACATCGTCCAGCCGTGGCTGACCACGATCGACTGGCCGGTCAGGGCGTTGGTCTCGAACGCGGCGAGGAACAGCGCGACGTTGGCGACGTCATCGACGGTGGTGAATTCGCCGTCCACGGTGTCCTTGAGCATCACCTTCTTGATGACGTCCTCCTCGCTGATGCCGAGCTCCTTGGCCTGCTCGGGGATCTGCTTCTCCACCAGCGGCGTGCGCACGAAACCCGGGCAGATCACGTTGGCGCGGATGCCGAACTCTGCACCTTCCTTCGCCACCGTGCGCGCTAGGCCGAGCAGCCCGTGCTTGGCGGTGACGTAGGCCGACTTCAGCTTGGAGGCTTCGTGCGAGTGCACCGAGCCCATGTAGATGATCGCGCCCGGTGCCTTGCGCTTTTCCATGTCGCGCATGCACTCGCGCGTCGTGAGGAAGGCGCCGTCGCAATGGATGGCGAGCATCTTCTTCCAGTCGTCGAGCTTGAAATCGGTGATCTTGTTGATGATCTGGATGCCGGCGTTGGAGACCAGCACGTCGACCTGGCCGAACTGCGCGATCACCTTGGCGATGCCGTCGACCACCTGCTGTTCGTTGGTGACGTCCATCGCCACCGCCATCGCCTGGCCGCCGGCGTCGCGCAATTCCTTGGCGGTCGCCTCCGCGGCGTCGAGGTTGAGGTCGGCGATGGCGACGCGGCCACCCGCCTGGGCATAGACCTCGGCGATGCGCTTGCCGATGCCGCTGGCGGCGCCGGTGACGACGCAGACCTTTCCATCCAGTGTCGCTTTCATGTGTGCTCCGTTTTGTGCGATGCCGCAAAGAATGCAAAGTCGGACGCTAGCACAACGTGAATCGAAACTTTCGGCAACCTGTCAGCGCCTGTCGGCAGGGGGCGCGAACGCGGCGGGATCCGGCAGTTCGACCGGGATGCCCTGGGCGTCGCAGTCCTTGCGGGCGCATAGCGCGGCGCGCAGGCGCGGGGTGGCCTGCAGCATGACGTGGAACAGCGAGTTCTCTTCCAGCGCGCCGCGGAAGGCGGCCGCGCCCGGGCCGCGCGCCCACACGCCGACGTCTTCGCCGCCGTGGGTTTCCGCCGACATCGGGATCAGGGCTTCCTGCATGTAGTCGGGGTCTTCGGTATTGACGTCGGTCAGGTTGGGGCGACCGTTCTCGATGTTCTGGAAGCTGCCGCCGACATGCGGATAGTGCTTCGGGCCTTCCGGTTGCTGGTCGGTGGCGCCGACGTTGCCGGGGCCGTTGGCGTAGCCGAGGGTGGTGTAGGGCAGGCCGGAGGCGTCGCGCGCGTATTCCTTGGGATCGCCGCCTTCGCCGCTGCCGCCCTTGACCTTGCCCAGGATCGGATTGCCGCGGGTCGGGTATCCGGCGAAGGTCATCGTGTGGGCGTGGTCCGCGGTGACGACGATCAGGGTGTCGTCGGTCGAGGTCATTTCGGAGGCCGCGCGCACCGCGTCGGAGAAAGCGATGGTGTCGGTGAGCGCGCGATAGGCATTGCCGGCGTGGTGGGCGTGATCGATACGGCCGCCTTCGACCAGTAGCACGAAACCGTTGCGGTTCTTCTGCAGGCGCTGGATCGCCGCGCGCGTCATCTCGGCCAGCGACGGTTCGCCGGCGGCGTCCTTGGGGCGGTCGTGTTCGTACTGCATGTGGTCGGGCTCGAACAGCGCGAGCAATGCGCCGTTCGGCGATGCGTCGGCGAGTTGCTTCGCGTTCCACACATAGCTGCCGCCGGGATGGCGCGATTTCCATTCGGCGATCAGGTCGCGGTCGTCGAGGCGCTGGCCGACCTTGTCGTCGTATTCGGGATCGCGTTGCGAGGCCGGCATGAAGTATTCGCGGCCGCCGCCCATCAGCACGTCGGGACCGGTGCCGTAGCGCGATTCCACCATCTGCCGCGCGATGTCGATGCAACCGGCCTGCTTCGCCGCTTCCGGCATCTCGGTATCGCCTTCCCAGTTGCGGTCGGCCGAATGCGAGAAGGTCGCGCCCGGCGTCGCATGGGTGACGCGGGTGGTGGTGACGACCCCGGTCGCCATGCCGCTGGAAGCCGCCAGTTCCCACAGGGTCAGCGTCGGCGATTTCAGCGCGCCGGCGCAGTCGCCGCGCCTGGCGTCCTGGCCGATGCTCAAGACGCCGATGCGCGTCTTCACGCCGGTGGCGATCGCCGACATGGTGCCGGCCGAATCCGGCGTCTGCGAGTCGGTGTTGTAGGTGCGGCTGAAGGCGGTGCCGGGGAAGTCCTCGAACGACAAATGGTTCTCCTCGCCCGACTGGCCCTTGCGCTGGCCCTCGAGGATGCGTGCGGCCGCGACCGTGGTGATGCTCATGCCGTCGCCGAGGAAGACGATCACGTTCTTCGCTTTGCCCTGCATGGCGCCGCGGCTGGCGGCTTCGGCGGCGCCGTTGCGGAACCACCATGCCGGCGTCTCGCCGTCGGGATGCTGGATGCGCGGCACCTCGACCTTGGCGGCGGTCGCGGTCTTGGCGGGCGTGGCGGCGCAGGCAAGGCCACTGGTCAAGGTCAGGAGCAGAGCAGGAATGGCGTGGCGCATGGTGGTCGCTGGCGGTTTGCGGACGGGATTGGACCGACGATTATGTTTGGAATGAATGGCAGCCAGATTGCAATGAGGGCAGGGTGCCCGGCTGCGGTATCGTGTGCGTTTCGATCCCCTGGAACGTGTTCATGGCCTGGTGGTTCCGCATCAAATTCTGGAAGCGCGTCGTGCTCGGCTTCGTGCTGGGCGCCCTGGCCGGTTGGGTGTTCGGGAAGGACGCCGAGACCTGGTTCGGCCCGCTCGGCGATCTCTACGTCACCCTGATCAAGATGATCGCGGTGCCGCTGGTGTTCTTCGCCGTGATCAACGCGGTGGCGTCGCTGGCCGGGCAGAAATCGATCGCCGCGCTCGCCGGGCGCACCTTCCTGTGGTTCGCCATCACCGCGGTGCTTGCGGTGGGCGTCGGTCTTGCGGCGGGCTATGTATTCAAGCCAGGTGTCGGCGTCGGAGTGTTGCAGATCGCTTCCGATTACAAGGAGAAGCAGGTCCCCACCGTGCTCGACATGCTGCTCAACATCGTGCCGTCCAATCCATTCGCGGCGCTGGCCGGCGCCGCCACCGGCAAGACCGACGACGGCATGAGCGTGATGGTCCCGCGCAACGGCACCGTGCTGCAGGTGATCTTCTTCGCCGGACTGATCGGCTTCGCACTGGTCAAGCTCGGCGAGCGCACCCTGCGCCTGCGCGAACTGGTGCGCGAGGCCAGCGACACCATGATCCAGGTGACGCGCTTCGTCCTCGAGTTCACTCCGATCGGCACCTTCGGCCTGATCGCCGCGCTGGTCGGCGGTTACGGCTTCGCCCAGCTCAAGCCGCTGTTCCAGTTCGTGGTTGCGCTGTACGCCGCCTGCGCCTTCCACATCGTCGTGGTCTACACCCTGTTGCTGGTCGTCCACCGCCTCAATCCGTGGAAGTTCTTCCGCGGCGCCTTCCCGGGCATGCAGGTCGGGTTCGTCGCCTCGTCCAGTTTCGCGGCGATGCCGGTGGCGTTGCGTTCGGTGCAGCACAACCTCGGCGTCAACAAGGATTACGCCAGCTTCGCGGTGCCGCTGGGCGCGACCATCAAGATGGACGGCTGCGGCGCGATCTACCCGGCGCTGGCGGCGGTCTTCATCGCCCAGTACACCGGCATCCATCTCACCACCACCCAAATTGTGACGATCGCGATCGCCTCCGTGCTGGGCAGCTTCGGCACCGCCGGCGTGCCGGGGACCGCGGTGATCATGGCGACGGTGGTGCTGTCTGCTGCGCAATTGCCGCTGCAGGTGATCGGCTATCTGTACGCCATCGACCGCATCCTCGACATGATGCGCACGATGACCAACGTCACCGGCCAGATGCTGGTGCCGGTGCTGGTGGCCAAGGAAACCGGATTGCTCGACCAGAAGGTCTACGATGCCGCCGACACCAATGTCGGCATCGTCGATGCGGAAACGTCGGCCTGACCGTATGGCGCGCGGAGCCGGCTTGAATGCCGGCAAATCGACGCCACATCATTTCCAGCACCAGCAACGGAAGCCGCCATGCAGGACGATCTCAAGAAACAGGCCATCGACACCCTGAACCGGATCATGGAGATGGAGCTGGCCGGCGTAGTGCGCTACACGCATTACGGTTTGATGGTCTACGGCTATGGCCGCATTCCGATCGTCTCGTGGATGAAATCGAATGCCGACGAGTCGCTGGCACACGCCAGCAAGGCCGGCGAACTGGTGACGCTGCTCGGCGGCCATCCGTCGTTGCGGATCGGGCCGTTGCTGGAAACCCACAAGCACGACATCGGCGACATCCTGCGCGAGAGCCTGGCGCACGAGAAAGCCTCGCTCGAGATCTATTACGAGCTGCTGCGCCTGAGCGAGGGCAAGTCGGTGTTGCTGGAGGAATACGCGCGCGACATGATCGTCGCCGAGGAAATGCACCTCGACGAGGTCAACAAGATGCTGCGCCGTCCCGGCGACGTCGAGAGCTTCCACGATCACGGCGGCGGCCACTGACATGGCCACCGGTTGGGCCGGCGATGGCGCGGTGCAGGACCAGATCGACGCCACGGTGAAGGACGCGATCAAGCGCGCCCGCAGCCAGTTGCCGCAGGGCCCGAGCCTCGAGCATTGCGAGGAATGCGATGCGCCGATCCCGGAGGCGCGGCGCAAGGCGCTGCCGGGCGTACGCCTGTGCGTGCCCTGCCAGCAGGCGCGTGATGACGAAGACGCGCAGTTCAGTGGCTACAACCGTCGTGGCAGCAAGGATTCGCAGCTGCGTTGACATACCAAGTTGGTCAAGAGGAGTTCCGTGATGCCCGAGGTTCCGTCCATTGTCATGTCCCGCCCCGACTGGGAGCGTCTCGATGCCTTGCTGGAGTCGCCCGCGGCGCGCAATCTTCCGGGCGCCGATGCTCTGCGCGCGGAAATCGACCGGGCAGCGGTGGTGGAATCGGGCGAGGTGCCGCCCGACATCGTGACGATGAACACCACGGCGCGCTTCGCCGACGAGGCGGGCGCCAATTACACGTTGACGCTGGTCTATCCGGAAGGCGCAGGCCAGCCGGGCACGGTATCGATCCTGGCTCCGGTCGGCAGCGCATTGCTCGGGCTCAAGGTGGGCCAATCGATCGACTGGCACCTGCCGGGCGGCAAGAACACCCGCCTGCGCGTGCTGGAAGTGCTCGACCAGCCGGAAGCGCAGGCACGCGCGGGCTGATCGGTCAAATCCTGCTGTAGTTCCAGCGGGTCGGTCGGCCGTCCTTGTACGGCATCACCCCGTGGAACGCGCGCGGGTCGTCGTCGAACACCAGTGGCAGGAAGTGGCGGTCGCCTTCCCACATCGGCAGGTCGTAGATCCGCTCGACATCCACCCATTCCAGCGTGCCTTCCTCGTTGCGCGCGGGCGCGCTGCCGGTGAATTTGGTGATCAGGAAGACGAAGCCGAGCCAGTCTTCGCCGTTCTTGCCGAAGCCCGGCCAGCTGATGGTGCCGCGCAGCTGCAGTTCGTCGCAGGCGAGTCCCGCTTCCTCCTCGATCTCGCGGCGCATTCCGGCGACCACGTCCTCGTCGGCTTCGAGCTTGCCGCCGAGGCCGTTGTACTTGCCGAGGTGAGCGTCGCCCGGCCGCTTGTTGCGGTGGACCAGCAGCACACGGCGGCCGTCCGGCGACAGGATGTACCCGAGCGTGGCGAGGATCGGCGTGTACGGCATGGGAAATGGCATCAGGCCGGGCGAGAGAAATTGCGCGTGTTGACGTACAGTTCTTGCGGCGCGTCCGGCGGCGGACACAGCAGCCCCG
>JASLDW010000013.1 GCA_030151365.1 Lysobacter sp.
TCGGTGATGACGGCGATGTCGCCGTCGGCGCAGGCCTATGCCGAAGGTTCGGTCACCGCGACATTGGCCAAGATCGGTTCGCGCGGACGCCCGCCGCTGCAGGCCGGCCTCGTCGTCACCGACGTCCATACCGGCGAAGTCGTCGCCGTGGTCGGCAGCCGCGATTTCCGCGAGCAGGGCTTCAACCGCGCGCTCGACGCGCAGCGTCCGATCGGTTCGATCATCAAGCCATTCACCTACATGCTGGCGCTGGCCCAGCCGTCGAAGTGGTCGCTCGCTTCCTGGGTCGAAGATGTCCCGGCGCCGGTGGTGCTCGGCAACGGCAAGGTCTGGAACCCGGACAATGACGATGGCGTCAGCCACGGCACGGTGCGCGTGATTGACGCATTGGCGCATTCCTACAACCAGGCCACCGTGCGCATCGGCATGCAGGTCCAGCCGGAGCGCGTCAGCGAATTGCTCAAGGTGCTGGCCGGATTGCAGACCACGACGCAACCGTCGTTGCTGCTCGGCGCCACCGAGCAGAGCCCCTACGGCATGGCGCAGGCCTACCAGTTCCTCGCCAGCGACGGCGAGATCCAGCCATTGCGTGCGGTGCGCGGCGTGCTTGATCCCAAGGGCAAGGCGGTGAACCGCTACGACAAGGCTCCGGCACCGGCGCAGTCCGGCGATTCCGTGGCGGCGCACCTGATCACGGTCGCGCTGCAGCGCGCGGTGAGTTCCGGCACCGGCCACCAGTTGATGACCGATGGCTTCGGACGCCTTACCCCGGCGGGCAAGACCGGCACCAGCAACGACAGTCGCGACAGCTGGTTCGCCGGCTGGACCGGCGACCATCTCGCCGTGATCTGGGTCGGCAACGACCAGAACCAGCCGACCGGACTCTATGGCGCGACCGGCGCGATGCGCGTGTGGTCGGGCATTTTCCGCAAGCTGCCGACGTCGGCATTGACGGTGAAGAACAAGGGCCTCGACTGGCAGTGGGTCTCGGGATCGAACAGCACCGATGCCAGCTGCCCGGGTGCGCAGCGCCTGCCATTCGTGCAGGGCTATGCGCCGGCGTACCAGCCGTGCAGTGCGGCCCTGCCGAATCCCGACGAGTCGATCGACGGCCAGCCGGTCGATCCGGGTGCGCCCGACGCCAACGGAACCATGCCGCCCGACCAGAACACGCAATCGCCGGATACGCCGCAGCACAATTGATCATGGATGGGCAACACGGGATGGACATGAGCGCGCTCGCGCGGGCGGTCGATGCGGCGCTCGGCGAGGGCGGCGCGCTGGCGACGGCATTGCCGGCGTTTGCGACGCGACCGGCACAACAGCGGCTGGCGGTGGCGATCGCCCACGCGATCGAGCACCGCAGCGAATTGCTGGCCGAAGCCGGCACCGGCACGGGCAAGACCTATGCCTACCTGGTGCCGCTGCTGATGTCGAAGCGCAAGGCCATCGTCTCGACCGGCACGCGTGCGCTGCAGGACCAGCTCTACCATCGCGACCTGCCGCGCGTGCGCGATGCGCTCGGCATCGGCGTCAAGACCGCATTGCTGAAAGGGCGCGCCAACTATCTGTGCCGTTATCGGCTGGAACAGGCCAAGGGCGAACCGCGCTTCACTTCGAGCGAACAGGTCGCGCTGTTCCAGCGCATCGTCACCTGGGGCGGGCGCACCAAGATGGGCGACATCGCCGAACTCGACGGTCTCGCCGACGACAGTCCGCTGCTGCCGATGGTGACCAGCACCGCCGACAATTGCCTCGGAAACGAATGCCCGTTCTGGTCGGAATGCTTCGTAGTGCAGGCGCGCCAGCGCGCGCAGTCCGCCGACATCGTGGTGGTGAACCATCACTTGCTGCTCGCCGATCTCGCCCTCAAGCAGGAAGGCTTCGGCGAGATCCTGCCCGGCGCCGAGGCCTTCGTGGTCGACGAAGCGCACCAGTTGTCGGAACTGGCCGCGCTGTTCTTCGGCGAAGGACTCGGTGCGCGCCAGATCGTCGAACTCGCGCGCGATTGCATCACCGAAGCGAAAGACGTCGCCGCGGCGATCCCGGTGGTCGAGCCGCCGGCGCAGCAGGTCGAACGCCTGGCCCGTGATCTCCGCGCAGCGTTCGAAAACGCGCCACCGCGCGGGACCCGCCAGCGCGCATTGGCGATCGCCGCGGTCGAAGACGGATTCGTCGATCTGCTGGACGCGCTGCAATCGTTACGCAAGGCGCTGGAAGGCGTGCGCGACTCCTCGCCCGGACTCGATGCCTGCCATACCCGTGCCGGCGATGCCGTGACCAAACTCGAGCGCTGGCTCGATGTCGCCGTCGACGACAGCGATGACGTCTGCTGGTACGAACTGACGCCGCGCGGGTTCCGCATCCAGCGCACACCACTCGATGTGTCCGGACCATTGCGCCAGCATCGCGAGCAATCGAAGGCGGCGTGGATCTTCACCTCGGCAACCCTCGCGGTCGGCGGCGAATTCCTCCACGCCGGCAAGCGCCTTGGCCTGTGGGAGCCGGACACGGTGCTGGAACCCAGCCCGTTCGATTGGCAATCCAACTCATTGCTGTATTTGCCGAAGGGATTGCCGGAACCTTCCGATCGCGGTTTCACCGCCGCGGTGGTCGATGCCGTGCGACCGGTGCTCGAGGCATCGAAAGGCCGCGCCTTCCTGTTGTTCGCCTCGCATCGCGCACTGCGCGAAGCCGCCGAATTGCTGCGCGATGCGCCGTGGCCGTTGTTCGTGCAGGGCCAGGCGCCGCGCGGACAGTTGCTGGAACGCTTCCGTGCATCGGGCAATGGTGTCCTGCTCGGTACCGCCAGTTTCCGCGAAGGCGTCGACGTGGTCGGCGATGCGCTGAGCGTGGTGGTGATGGACAAGCTGCCGTTCGCCGCGCCGGACGATCCGGTGTTCGAGGCGCGGCTGGATGCGATCCGTCGTGCCGGCGGCGTACCGTTCCGCGACGAGCAATTGCCGCAGGCGGTGATCGCCCTCAAGCAGGGCGTCGGTCGCCTGATCCGCAGCGAGAGCGATCGCGGCGTGCTGGTGCTGTGCGATCCGCGCCTGACCAATAAGAGCTACGGCAAGATCTTCCTCGATTCGCTGCCGCCGATCCCGCGCAGTCGCGATGTTGAAGACGTGCGCGCCTTCTTTTCGGATAATTGATCGATGAAACTTCTGGCCATCGAAACCGCCACGGAAGCCTGCTCGGTCGCGTTGTGGATCGACGGCGAAGTGCGCGAGCGCTTCGAGATCGCGCCGCGTCGCCACGCCGAACTGACCTTGCCGTGGTGCGATGCCCTGCTCGCCGAAGCGGGCGTGTCGCGTAGCCAACTCGACGCGATCGCGGTCGGTCGCGGTCCCGGTGCGTTCACCGGGGTGCGTCTCGCCATCGCCATTGCGCAGGGCATCGCGCTCGGGCTGGATCGCCCGCTGGTGCCGCTCTCCACGTTGCAAGTGCTGGCGGCAGGTGCGAATGCGCAAGAAGGCGATCGCGTGCTCGCCGCCATCGACGCGCGCATGCACGAGGTCTATTTGGCGAGTTATTCGATGCACGATGGCGTGCCGGAGGAAGGTTCTCCGGAACGTGTTGTTCCGCCATCGCAGGTGGTAATCGAAGGCGTGGGTTGGCACGGCATCGGCACCGGTTTTTCCGCCGGCGAATCGGAACTGGCGACGCGGCTGGCTTCGCAGCTGGCGACGGTCGATGCCGCGGCATTGCCGCATGCCGCCGACCTCGCGCGATTGGCGGCTGCGGCATTCGTCCGCGGTGTCGCGGTATCGCCGGATCTGGTCGAGCCCGCCTATCTGCGCAACAACGTCGCGCTCACCCTCGTCGAACAGCAGGCCGCGCGCGCTCGCAAGGATTCTTCGCGATGAATGCGCGCTGGAAGCTGCTGTGCTTTGGACTTGCAACGGTCGTTTGCGGCGTCGCGCAGGCCGATGAACCCGGCAAGGTCTGGCGGGGCACGCTCGGCCCGAACGAAGTCGTGGTCAGGATCAATGCACCGGCCAAGGGCAGCGCCGATCTCGACGGCCGTTATTTCTATCGCCGCCACCGCATGGACATCCAGTTGCAGGGCAAGGCATCTGCCGATGGACGCATCACCCTGCAGGAAGGCCTGCGTGACGATGATCCGCATCCCTCCTGGAAAATGCAGGCGCCGGCGCAGGATCGCTGGGACGGCGAATGGATCGGGCCGAAGGGCGAGCGCCTGGAGATCCATCTGCGCGGCGTTGCATCGAGCGCGACCGTAGCTGCGCGCGAAGCGGGCCTCCAGGCATTGCGTGGCGACATCGACGGCTACGAATGGCTGCGCATGGCCGATCTCACCCTGCGGAAAAAGAAGTTGCAGCAGGTCGATGGCTACACCCTGCAATGGTTCCACCAGCCCGAAAGCGGCATCGACCTGTTCGAAGTGGTTTCCGGTTATCCCGAGGCGCAGCGCGAGCGCATCAACCGGGCACTACGCATGAATCTGTGGAACCGGGTCGGCAACTATTACGGCTGCATGTCGGGCGCACGTGACGGACAGGGCGAGTACGAGACCACCACCACGCTGCGCCACATCGACCCGAAGATCCTCAGCGTCAGCCTCTTCAGCAGTTACTACTGCGGCGGCGCCCATCCCGACTTCGGCGATGCACCGCTCAACATCGATCCGCGCGACGGCCGCGAGCTCGACCTCGATGACGTGCTGTGGCTGGCGCCGGGCAAGGCACTGCACGCGGCCAAGGGCAACAAATGGAACCAGGCGTGGTCGGACTATCGCAGCAAGCGCTTCGCGCCGTGGGTGGTGGCGCAATTCAAGTCGCTTTATCCGGAGGAATTCAGGCCGGGCGATGACGAATGCAATTACGACGACCCCGAGGTCTGGCAGTTCCCGCAGTGGTACGCGACGCCGAAGGGCATCCACATCTCGGCCTATTTCGCCCGCGTGGCCCGCAGCTGCGACGATCCCGATTGGGCGATCCTGCCGTGGAAGGTGGTCGATGCCCATCCCGGTGCGGTCCGCATTCACTGAACCCTTTCTTTCCCTGCGGCGGCGGTTCTGACTTCCGGCACATGCCGGTGCATTGCATCGGCGCGAGCCTGTCTCCGGAAAGTCTGGCAAGGAGTCGCACATGGAACGCACGCAGGACACGAAGGCACCGAAGCGCCCGTGGTGGCACTGGCGGGGCGAGTGGGCGCGCACCGCCGCCGTGCTGGTGCTGCTCGGCGTGTTCCGCGCATCGTTCGCGAACCACTACGTGGTGCCGAGCGGATCGATGGAGCCGACGCTCGAACCCGGCGATCGCGTGCTGGTGGACATGCGCGCGCACGGCTGGCGCATCCCGATGACCACGCTGCATCTCACCCGTGGCCAGCCGGTCCGGCGCGGCGAAGTGGTGATCTTCGATTCACCCGCCGATGGCACTCGCCTGATCAAGCGCGTGGTCGCGATCGGCGGCGACACCGTGGAAGTGCGCGACGGCCATCTGCGCATCAATGGCCGGTGGCTGTCGGATGGAAAGGGCACCGAGGAACGCTTCGGCACGCAGGCGGCGATGCTCGATCTCGAGGATGGCGGCGGTCCGGATGTCGCGCCGATGCGGATCCCGCAAGGGCAGTTGCTGATGATGGGCGACCATCGCGGCAACAGCCTCGACGGGCGATTCTTCGGGCTGGTGCCGGAGGACAAGGTCTACGGACGCGCGACCGCGGTGTTCTGGCGCAGCGGCGAAGCCTTCGTGTGGAAATCCCTTTAAAAGGCAGCGCTTCAGCGGTCGACGATCTCGCCGCCCGGCAGGAACTCCCACGTCCGCACCACGTTCAGCACGTCGAGGTTGTCGCTGGTCCTGGGCAGCGGCGGGTAGGGTTCGGCGAGACGCGCGATGCGCAATGCCGCGTCGTCGAGGATGCGGTTGCCGCTGGAACGGACCAGTTGCAGCGATTCGATGCTGCCGTCGCGACGGATGCCGATGCCGATCATCACCGAGCCCTGCAGCCGGCGGCGGCGCGCTTCCTCGGGATAGTTGAGGTTGCCGACGCGCTGCACGCGATCGACCCATTGCCGCAGGTAGCCGGCGTAGGCGTATTCGCGGGTGCTCGCCGACACGTACTTGGTCTTGGGACGCTTGGCGTATTGCCGTGTCTGTTCGTCGATTTCCGCGGCGAGGCGCGCTTCGCTCATGTCGACGTCGACGCGACGCTCGCCCGGTGGCAGCGGACGATCGCCGCGCGGCGAGGTGTCGCTGGCGGTCGCCGTGGACTGCGGGCTGTCGTGGGTGGTGACGACGCGGGTTTCCGGCGGCGGCTGCACGGTCGGTGCCTGCGCCTGCAGTTCGCGCGCGGCCACGCCTTCCTGCGGCGACGGAGTATCGCCGACCTGGGGATCGGTGGGACGGGTCGTTTTGTCGTGCTCGCCGCCGCCCTGGTTGGCGGCTTGGGCGAGGAAGTCGGCCTGCTTCGGCGTCAGCGGCGTCTGCACCTGGGTCAGGATCACGTCGAGCGTCGGCACGACCGGTGCGGCCTTGCCGATGGCGAAACCGACGCCGAGCAGCAGCACGGCATGAACGGCCAGCGACAGCAGGAAGGTCGCGCTGAGGCGCTGGCCCTCGCTGATGCGCGGCGGGTCGACCATGGGCAGGGTATCGCCCACCGCACTTGTCGGGCTCGTGGTGCTCACGCGGCCAATCGCGCTTCGATGGCGTCGAACAGCATCCCTGCGATGTTGATCCCGAACTGCGCATCGAGCTCGCGGATGCAGGTCGGGCTGGTCACGTTCACTTCGGTCAGGTAGTCGCCGATCACGTCCAGTCCGACGAAGATCATGCCGCGGCGCTTCAGCTCCGGGGCGACGCGGGCGGCGATCCAGCGGTCGCGCTCGCTCAGCGGGCGACCTTCGCCGCGCCCGCCGGCGGCGAGGTTGCCGCGGAATTCGTCGCCCTGCGGGATGCGGGCCAGGCAGTAGTCGACCGGCACGCCATCGACCAGCAGCACGCGCTTGTCGCCGTCGACGATCTCGGGGACGTAGCGCTGGGCGATGGCGAGGTGCTGGCCGCCTTCGGTCAGCGTTTCCAGCATCACATTCAGGTTGGGGTCGCCGCGGCTGGCCCGGAAGATCGAACGCCCGCCCATGCCGTCCAGCGGCTTCAGCACGGCTTCGCCCTGTTCGTGCACGAAGGCCTTGAGCGCCCTGGCGTCGCGGCTCACCAGAGTCGGCACGCAGCAGTCCGGGAACCACAGTGCCGCCAGCTTCTCGTTCATGTCGCGCAGGCCCTGGGGATCGTTCACCACCAGCGCGCCCTGGCGCTGGGCCAGTGTCAGGATCTGGGTGTCGTGGACGAAATCGGGGTCGACCGGCGGATCCTTGCGCATCAGGACGATGTGACGCGCGTCAAACTGCAACGGGCCGAATTCGCCGAGCTCGAACCAGTCGTTCTTGTCGTCGCGCACCTGCAGCGGGGCGGCCTCGGCGCCGGCGACGCCATCGCTGATCGACAGTCCCCCGGGCTTCACGTAACGGATCAGGTAGCCGCGTCTTTGCGCCTCCAGCAGCATGGCGAGGGTGGAATCCTTGGCCGGCTTGATCGCGGCGATCGGATCCATCACCACCACCACTTCGTGACGCATGCCGTTCTCCGCCGCCCTCGTTAGATGTGCAGATGGTAGCAATATCGAT